>NZ_JBEZFW010000021.1:0-182515 GCF_040649695.1 Nonomuraea sp. NPDC048901
ACCATCGCCTTGGTCTGTGAGCCGATGTAGAAGCGGGAGTCGGCCGGGATCGTGCCGCCTTCGCCGTTGAGCAGCCGCGACCCGGCGGTGCCCTGGCCGGCGGGCCTGCCGTCCACGTACGCGCCGCCGATCGCGCCCACGACGCCGGGCGTCTTGGCGAGGTTCTCCATGGCCTGCTGGGCGTCGCCGACCGCGGCGGCGCCAGCGGCGCCGGCGGCCGTCGCGGGTGAGGCGGTGGCCAGCAGCAGGGCTGCCGCGGTCGCGGCGGCAACGGACATGCGCTTCAAGACAACAACTCCTTTGAGGGGAGGAAAAGGGGTCAACAAGGCGCACAGGAGGATCACGCGATGACCTGTCGTGCCGTCTCGCCGAGGGACGCCACGGAGGCGTCGGAGATGCCAGGGATCACCATCAACAACACGCGCGACACGCCGCCGAGTCTCACAGCACGCTCCGTAACCCGCCCGCCGGTCGACTCCCATCCACTGTCGGCCACCCGTGTCCCCACCTCATCCGCGCCGTGTCATGGTCAAGTCACGGTCGCGCCGACAGCGGCCGCCGCCAAGAACCGTGACATGCGGCAGACGTACATTCGGAACGAATCGCGTGCGCATGCTAGAGCACGCCTCCCTCCCCCTGTACGAGCCGCCGCCTGATCGCAGTGACGCGGCGCAACCTACTCGTCGACGTCCATCGCGATCGCCCGCTCCCGATCGGCCCGCAACTGCATGACGTGCTGCTCCATCTCCGGCAGGTAGGTCGGGTCGGCGCGGAAGAACGTGCAGGCGGCGCACTGGAAACGGATGGCGCAGGCGTTGCCTCCGGCTCTGACGTTGGCGGGCTCCTGGCAGCGGCCGTAGGGCACTGCCACCGACTGCGCCTCATAGGCGGTGCCCGAACGGGTCGGCCGAGCACACCGGCGCGGTCGAAGCCGTGACGACCGGCGATCTCCACCGCTTCTCGCTTCCGCTTGAGGGAGAGTTGCGGTAGTAGACCTGGGTGGAGATCGTGCTCTTGTGGCCCATGAGCTCGCGAAGCACGTCCTCGGGGTGCCGGCGTACGTCCCGCCTGGCTATCGCTGGCAACGCCCGAAGTCGACGACGTACGTGCCGCCGCCTGCGGCCCCCGCGCCGGCCGGATCCGCCGACCCTGCCGCGACTCCGATGCCGAGGTCTCTCAGCGTCGGGCTCAGGACGATCTGGCGGTGGCCGTACGTGCTGACGTTCACCCACCAGTTGACGGCGGCCCGCGCCGTGCCGTAGCCGGTGCCCCAGCCGGTGTAGGTGGTCTCGGAGTAGGCCCACGACACCGGGTTCGGGCAGTAACCCGCGCCGGTGATGCGACTGTACGGCGTCGAGCCAGTCTGCGGATTGGTGTGCGAGTCGGCGCCGGGCTGCCACCACTTCAGGCTCGCCGCCGCAGCGGCGTGCGACGTCGCCGCCGAGTCGAGCGGGCTGTTGCGGGTGAGCGCGGCCAGCCCGACCTTGGCGCGTTCGGCGTCGATGAGGCAGTGCACCGCCTGGCCGACCATGGCGAGGTTGCCGCTGGTTGGAGCCGCGTCGTAGTACGCTGCCGCGGTGGCGCACCCCGGCGCGGCAGCGTACGCCGGGGCGGCGCTCACGAACGGGACGACCATTAAGGCAGCCAGACCTATGGTGCGAATCACAGGGATCTCCTTTGGCGATCGGATGCTCATGCCTTCCTAGTGAAGGGCGACTCCCAGGTGCGCGCATGAGTAGCCCCTACTCAGCCGCAGCTCTCGCGCAGATCGAGACTCCGTCGCCGTCCAGCTCATCGCGGTAAGCCCCCGCCCGGTCATCGCCATGACCAGCGTCACCTTCCCGCCCCACACGGGGGCTGGCCGACGCCGACGCGGACACGGGGTCGACCAGGAGCCATGCCGTCCACGTCCGTCCTTCGTGTTCAGGGGCCCGCGGTGACGGGTGGGGAGTGCGGGTGGTGGATGGTGGGCTCGTGCCCGATCAGTCGCGCCAGGTGCCGTGCTTCGGCGAGTTCCGCGAAAAGGCCGTCGTGTGAGCATTATTCGTACGGCTCCGCCGGCTGGTCGATCTTCGTGACGTCGGTGGCGGTCAGGTCGGGGATCACGTAGCCGTGGGGGATCTTGCCCTTCCACGGATCCATGAGCCGGTGACCTGTACCCAGGAGTTCTCCCTCGGCGCAGGCACGCCCCGGACCGCCACCTTCAAGGCGAGGGCGTCGGCGGCGCAGCAGCTGATCTGCATCCTGGTGACGTACCAGTGGTTCTTCTCTTCGACGGCACCACGAACACCGGCTCGGCCAGCAGCCACGCCACTCGCGGCCCGTGCTTGTGCTCGTGCTCGTGTTCTTGGTCCTGCGCGTGGTCGCTGTGGTCGCGCCACTGCCGGACGAGCGCGACCAGGGCGAGGCCGACCAGCACCGCGCCGGCGCGGATGAGCAAGGGCCGGAAGCCCGGTTTGACGTCCACCAGGAAGGCGAGCTTGGCCGTGGGCGAGAAGGCGGTCAGCGAGGCGGTCACGAGCGCGTCGGCCTCCGAGCAGATCGACAGCAGCAGCGCCAGCACCAGCACGGACTCCACCGGAACACCGGCCACGGAGGTGAGCCATGAGCGGGGAACCACCACGTTCAGCGTCGCCGCGGTCAGCCCGCCGATGACCAGGAACCCGCCCCGTGTGCAGCAGGTCGTGGAACGTCGAGTCCAGGAAGGCGCCCTCCTTAATCTGCCCGGGCGGCGCAGGTCCTGGTCTCCTTCGTCGCCGCCCTGCAGTACGAGGCCGGTCGGGTATTCGATCTGCCGGGCCAGGACTTCGGCCAGGTAGTGCTGGTCGCCGACGTCGAGACCGCCATGGCCGATCTCGCTGGCGGAGCGACTCGCGGCAAGAGCATCCTCCGGATCGGATGACGCCAGCCGGGTCGGCCCGGAGCGCTGTCGGCTCCAAAAGCATCCCGGGCCGCCGGAAGGAGCTCCAGGGGAGCGCCGACACAA
The DNA here is from genome assembly GCF_040649695.1 of Nonomuraea sp. NPDC048901. Classification (NCBI taxonomy): domain Bacteria; kingdom Bacillati; phylum Actinomycetota; class Actinomycetes; order Streptosporangiales; family Streptosporangiaceae; genus Nonomuraea; species Nonomuraea sp. NPDC048901. The sequence goes on from NZ_JBEZFW010000021.1 coordinate 2,987, forward strand.
CACCCAGTTCCGTGGTGCCCGCTGGATGCCGCGAGAGATCATGACTGGTGCCCGGTGTTCCGGTCGGCCTGGCTCTGCTGACCTGCCCGAGGGTCGCGTTCACGAGGAGCAGGAACTCGGCAGCGGCGCCGAAGCGGGCGCCGGCCGGGGTCGTGGCCCCGAGGATCTCGGCCGCGCGCTGCGATGTGGCGGGCGGGGTGTCGTTCATCTGCAGAGCCGCGAGGGTGGACCGGACCCAGAGCTCGTCGTCGGCGACATAGCGTTCGCGGCGCCCGCCGGGGAGGTCGTTCCCGCTTGAGTAGTCCGTGCTGCTCGAGGAGGGCGACGGTCTGCGAGATCGACGCGGGGCTGACACGAAGCCGCTGGACCAGGTCAGCGGCGGTGGGGGTACCGGAGGCGGTGACACCGAGGCGACAATTCAGCCCGTCGAGGGGCGTGAGCTGTGATCAGCTCACGCGATGAGCTTTGCTTGAAACGCCCATATCCGTCTTCGGGTAAGCGGCGTTGACTGACAGTGTCCGGTCACCTGTCTTCGGGCGAGGTGCGCCGGCGATACCCGGGGGAGGCGGTCGTGTCTGCCGAGACCGTGATCTGGGTGGCCGCCATCGTCGGGGTGATAGTGATGGTGCCGGCCTTCGGTTTCTTCTTGTTGCGGAGGCGTCGAGGCCGCCTTCGCGAGCGATTCGGCCCCGAGTACGAACGCACTGTTGCCGCCGCGGGTAACCGCAGGGCGGCCGAGCGTGAGATGCGAGCCCGTCGAATGCGATCAGGCCCACTCGATATACAGTCGCTCGATCCCGACGCACGCCGCGGCTATGCCGAGAGGTGGGCCGCGGTTCAGGAGCGTTTCGTGAATGAGCCGAGTCCGGCGGTCAGCGAGGCCGATCTGCTGGTGAGGGCCGTCATGGCCAAGCGCGGCTATGCCACCGAGGACTTCGCGCAGCAGGCGTCCGACTTGTCGCTGCGACACAGCCGCACCTTGGAGCACTACCGCCAAGCCCATGAGATCAGCGGGCGCGCCGGGGACGGTTGGGTGTCGATACAGGAACTGCGGCAGGCCTTGACGCATTTTCACGCCTTGTTCGACGACCTCATCGGCGGCGATCAGCGGCCTCTCCGGGCTCGGGCTGCCGCTCGATCATCCATGACACGCCCACACGGAGCTGCGAGTCCCCGCCAGTAAGGTCGCGGCGCTCAGGAGGCCGCGAGCCGGAAACACGATCGATGGATCCACCCCGTGGTCGTGCCACGGAGAACTCACGGAGGTGCCAGACCGATGGCGTTGCCCCATCACAGGAGAGCCAAAGCCGCCTTCTCGCTGATGGCGACGCCTCTGCCGGGACGGCCGAGGAGAGCAGCGCCGACGAGAGCCACAAGGAACGCATCGACCGCGAGCTGTCCGAGCTCCTGCAGGGGCTGAGGGTCATGGTGACCGGGGTGCGGGTAGTGTTCGCCTTTCTCCTGGCGATGCCGTTTCAGAGCGGCTTCGCCAAGGTGGACACCTCGGGCCATTGGCTGTTCTTCATCGCGTTGACGGGGTCGGCCACCGCCTCGGTCTGTTTCATCACGCCCGCTGTTCAGCACCGGTTGCTGTTTCGTACCGGACTGAAGGAGAAGATCGTGCATCGCGCCAACGAGCTGGGCCTCGTCGGCGCCGTGTCCCTGGCGGTCGCGATCACCGCCGGGGCGGCTTTGGTGGCCGAGGTCGTGCTCGGCAATTGGCTCGCCATCGTGTTCGGTGCCGCGGCGGCGCTGGCGACCTGCTGGCTGTGGCTCCTGCAGCCGATCATCGACCTGCGCCGCCAGGCAACGGCCGATCCACCGCAGACGACACACAACGAGGACTAGCCGGGCGGAGGTGGCCCACCACCGTTTCGATGGGCGGCCGATCCGTGACTTCGTTCCGATCTTCGTCGAGCGGATCGCCAAAGAAGACCTGCGCCGGTCCGCCTCCTCGCGCTGATGTCTCTGTACGCCCGAGGAAGGCCAGACGGCCGGGCACTTTCAGTAACGCCTCCCACAGGATACGGATACGGGCGTTGTCAGCCCAAGGCCCTGCGCGCCCAGCCGAGCGCAGCAGAGGGATCCATCCCGAGCGGGATGCGGTCGGTGGGGGTGTAGCTGAGCCACTGGTCGATGAGCCGGCCCAAGTGTTCGGGCACGTCCGGGGTGAGGCGATCGGCGCGTTCGGGGCGGGTGCCGGCTTGCATCAGGTGGCGGATCTGCAGCAGGTCGGCGTCTGTGCCGACGACGGTTTCGAGCTCGCGTCGCAGCGGCGCCAGGCCGGTCAGCAGCCAGTAGGCCAGGGCGCCGACGCCGTACAGGTCGGACAGCGTGCTGGGGGTTGCGCCGGTGACGCCGAGTTGCTCGGGGCTGGCGAACCACTTGGTGCCGCCCGGGGACACCGTGGAGACGCTCTTGCCCGCCTGGTGCAGCTGGGACATGCCCCAGTCGATGATCCTGACGTTGGCAGGGCCGTCCAGCACGATGTTCTGCGGCTTGATGTCCAGGTGGATGATGCCGCTCGCGGCGGCGGCCTCAAGGCCGGCCAGCACCTGGTCCAGGATCTGCAGGCTCCACTTCAGCGAGACGCCGGCGCCTGGCCTGCCGTGGAGGTGGAGGTGGAGGTGGAGGCTGCCTGGCTGGTAGAGGGGCGAGATGAGGTAGACCGCCTGGGATCTGCGGTCTCGGCCGGAGTCGATGATCTGCCCGATGTGCGGGTGGTTCAGGCGCATGCTCCGTACTTCCCGCAGGAAGGTGCGGAATCGTTGGGGGTCGTTGTTGGCTTGGTGGAACACCTTGGCGACGACGGTGGCGGCGGGGTCGGCGAGTTCGTAGGCCTTGTACAGGGTGGCCATGGCGCTGGCGTCGGCGTTCAAGGGGGCGTAGATGTGCCAGCGGTCGTTGAGCACCATGATCGGCGCAGGGCGGTCGTCGTCGTCGGGAGCGGGCGCTGGCTGCGTGCTCTGACCTGCCTGGCCCGCCATGGCCTGCCGCCGCGGCAGGTGCCGGCTCCGCGCACGCTGCAGCGTGGCCGAGGCGATGATCTGCGCTGAGGTGATGATCTGCTCGGCGTCGGCGCGGGCCTGGGCGAGGATCGCGGCGGCCTCGACCTGGGCGTCTTGGAGCACCTGATGGCGCGGCCGGTCCGGCGCGGCTGTTGCCACGACGGGAGGATAGGGGCGAGGCCGATTGGTCGTTCCGCTGCCGACGGGGAGAACAGACATGGGGGCACGAGGTCTCAGCGCGCTGCCGCAGGGCAGGACCCGACCCTGCCCGTACCCGTGCCGGGGGTGGTGCCGTACATCGGGAAGCTGCAGTCCAGACCGGTGACGCGCAGCACCTTGGCCACATGCGTGCGGGGTGCGGCCAAGCCGAGGGCGATGTCCAGGGATCTGGCCTGGCGTTGGACGCCGACAAGGACGCTCAGCCCGGCGGCGTCGCAGAACGACACCCCGGACAGATCGAGGATGAGCAGGCTGGTGCTGTGTTGCAGGGCGCGCAGCAGGCGTTCGCGCACCGCCTCGCGGGTGGCGAGGTCGAGCTCGCCGCGCAGGTGAACGATGGTGGCGACAGCAGGGATGAGCCACAGACCTGCCCCGAGGCGGGGGCGGAGGCTGGTCATGAGGTTCTCCGATCGGGGGCATCGCAGGATGCGGCCCTCGCGGCGACAGGGCTTCGCGAAGAGGTCGAACGAGGTCGGTGACCGTGCTGCGCAGGTGGCCGGCGGCACAACGCCGGGGGCATCCCTCGGGGACCGGTGGCTCATGAGTGAGCGGAGCCGTTCAGCCGGGGCGCGTCGGTACCTGCCTCAAGTCAGGCAGGGTGGAGTGGTCGAGTTCGCCCTCGACCCACAGGCCCGCACGATCGGCAAGTGGGGTGATGCGCAGGAGCTGATCGGTGGCCGTGGCGGGGACGGCCCTGATGGGTGCGGTCGTGATGGGGGTGAGGGCGGTCACGAATCGTTCGACCAGGGCGGCGATAACGGAAGCGGGGGCGCTGGCGGCGTCCTTGGTGCTCATGCCGGGCTCCTACAGGAGAGTACGGGAGACAAGAGGGCCGCGGGGTCGAAGCGGCGGCGTGAACACGTTGCGAGGATGCCAGCGTGAGCAGTGTCGTACGGTGCAGTGACCTGATCATCCAGCAGACTCGACGGAGCGGAAACCACCGATGTCAGCCAGGCTTATCACCAGCGGCGATCACCGGCCAGGGGCTGGTCGGGTGAGAGTAGCGGGACCTCGCCCGGAGAAGTGCCGATCTCCCGGCCCCGGGCACCGACATCGGCCCGGGGGGCACGCTCATCGGTTCCGGTGATAACCGGCCTGATCTTTGCTCATTTCCCCGCCATAGGCCGGGGAGGACACTGGGACTCCAAGCCGCCTGAGCGCGGTGAGTGTCCGTCTGCGCGAGGTCATGGCTGACGGGCAGACGGATCAATGGTCTGCCCGGGTGATGGCAGAGCGGGGCGGTGAAGGGAAAACACTATGAGTCTTGGTACGAAGATCCGAGATAAGGCGCAGGTCGTCAAGGGCTGGGCTAGGCAGCGTTTGGGCCGCGCCACCGACAACCAGCGCCTGCAGGCTGAGGGCAAGACCGATCGGGTCATGGGCAACCTGAAGCAGGCCGGCGGGAAGGCCAAGGACGCCTTCAAGCACTGACTCCCTCTGGGCAGGCTGCCCGGCGGGGCCGGGCCGCGAACCGGTCCCGCCCGAATACTGCCACACCCACGATGAGCCGTGCGACTCGCCGTTCCCCCTCATCGCCTCCGACACTTCCGCGCAATGAAAAGATGGAGACAGAAGCGATGCGCTTCGCGTCGATAGTGCTCATCCTGTGGCTGATCGCCGGCGCCGTCGCGGCGGGCCAGCGCGGTTACTACACAGGACCGGTCGAGAACTGCAACCAGGTGGCCACCGTCGCCGTAACGGTCCTGGCAGGCCCGCTCAACTATCTTGGTATGAACCCGAAGATCGCCTGCCAGACGCCCAAGCCCAGCAAGTAGCGTCAGGGCTGCCCAAGGCTCGCGAGGATCTAAAGTGCAGGAAGATGGTCCCTGTCGGTGCTGCCCGGTCGGGAAGGGGTGGCGGGCATGGAGTTGCGCCAACTGCGCTATTTCGTGACGCTTGCCGAGGAGCTGCATTTCGGCCGGGCGGCTGCCCGGGAGCACATCGTGCAGTCCGCGCTGAGCCAGCAGGTGCAGCGGCTGGAGCGCGAGCTGGGGGTGCGGCTGCTGGAGCGCAGCACCCATCACGTCGACCTGACCCCGGCGGGCACGGCCTTCCTCGTCGAGGCGCGCCAGATCCTCGACCATGTGGGCCGAGCCAAGCAGGTCGCGCGCAACGCCGTCGCGGTAACACCGACGCTTCGGGTCGGCATCATCGACGCCGGCTACGATTCGATGCCGCAGATCCTGCGTGAGCTCCAGCGCGCCCATCCGGATATCACCATCCATCAGGTCGAGGCGGGCACCCCCGAGCAGTACCGGCAACTGGCCGACGGGCGCCTGGACATCGGCATCGGATATGCCTCCCAGGTTCCGCACGAGGTGACCTTCGAGCTGATCAGGCTCGATCCGCTCGGCGTGCTGGTTCCCGACGACCACCGCTTCGCCGGCTGGGACGCCGTACCCGTCGCTGCCCTGGCCGACGAGTTGCTGCTGCTCGGCGAGGAAGCGCAGACACCCGAGCTCAACCAGCTCGTCATCGAGCTGTGCCGCTCGGCCGGGTTCGCACCCACCATCTACGAGGGAACCGTCGAGAGCACCCGCGCCGCCGCCGACCTCGTCCTCCAGCACCGCTGCGTGCACTGCATCCCCTCCTCCTCCCACACCTCCAACCGGCCGGGCACCACCTGGCGGCCCCTGACCGAACCCGTCACGCACTACCCCTGGTCACTGCTGTGGCACGACGCCAACTCCTCCCCCCACATCGCCGCCGTCATCGACAGCGCCCGACAACTCGCCCAACGGCTCGGCTGGCTGCAATCCGCCGCCCGGCCCACCGAACCGACACCCGGCGAAGATGCTCCGACAGCCACCAGCCACAGCGATGAGCCTGTGTGATACGCCGGGTTTCAATGCCGGTCGCGCCACGAAGTTCCTTCTCCTGCTGATCGGTTCTGCAGATGGGTTCTTTCCGGATCGCCGGTTTCCGTCCCGTACGCCGGGGGTGTTGGCTCAAGGCGAACGAGTACGACCGTCGGCGCCGACAATCCCGCGGCGGCCGGCCCCCTGCTTCGACCGGTCCGGAAGACCGATCCGCGCAGACATCGATGCACCGCCAAAGGGAGTTCGGCCATGGGCATCATCGCTTGGATCATCCTCGGACTGGTCGCCGGGCTGGTGGCCAGAATGCTGGTCCCCGGTAAAGACTCGCAAGGCTTGATCATCACCCTTGCGCTCGGCATCGGCGGGGCGCTGCTGGGCGGCTTCGTGGCCACCCAGGTGTTCCACGTCGCCGGGGTCCAGGGCTTCTTCAACCTGTCCACCTGGATCTGCGCCATCATCGGCGCGGCAGTCCTGCTGCTCGGCTACAACCTGATCACCGGCCGGCGTTCGGGTCGCTGGGCCGGCCGCCGATGACCCCGCCCCACTCACCCCGCGGCTCAGGTGCCTGCCGCGGCAGGAGTGATGCGTGATGCCCATTGCCGCAGCCATCGCGGTCATCGTCTTCGGCGCGATCCTCACCTTCGCCCTGGCGGACGGCTCGGCGGGCGGCTTCAACCTACGCATCGTAGGTGTCATCTTGATGCTCGGCGGCGCCGCCGCCCTCTTGCTGCCTCTGCTGCTGCGCAGCCGGTCACGCTGGAGCCAGTCCACCGTCCGCAGCCGCCAGGACGTCATCGACGACCGGCCGCCACCCACCCTGATAGACCCTCCTGACTACGACGGCAGACAGGGCGGTACCCGCAGGGCGGCCCCGGACGATCATCGCCTGTGAAAAGAGATGCACCACCGTACCGGTGACCGCATCCGATCTGAAGCCGTACGGAACGCCCGTGCCGGCGGCGGCCGGTACGCCGCGGCAGCCCTCTGGGCGGTCAGGACCAGGCGGCACACCGGTATCGGCGTGCCGCTGCTCAACCTATGTCCAACCGTTGTCTTTGCCCCGTCCTCGCCAACGTGCGCGAAGGCATCGACATCTCTAGGAGGCAGACATGCGCAACGACCACGTACGCCTTGACAAGCGCCTAGACGAATTCGCCGACACACCGCCGCTCCGGCCCGTACCCGTCCCCGTTCTGGAACGCGACAGCGCTGAGGATGCCCCGTCGACGACACCGTCTGACAAGCTCGTCTTCGACCTGTCGGCCCAGCCACCACCCGCACCGCCGGCACCAGCGGTGTCTCTGCTCGACAGTGACCCGGCCGGTGTCCATGACCGCTGGCGAGACCTTCAGACGGCCTTCGTCGACGATCCCCGCGATGCGGTGCAACGCGCCGACTCGCTCCTGGACGAAGTGATGGCCTCAGTCCATCAAGCCCTGGAAAGCCGCATCCGTGAGCTGCAGGACCTGTGGAAGAACTCCGGCCACAACGACACCGAGCAGCTGAGAATAACCCTGCGCTCCTACCGCGACACCCTGCACCGGCTGCTGCCACTCACCGACGCCTCCGACCGTGATGACGCGTCACGGTAACCCCGTCCCGTTGGTGCGGTTGAACACTGACTCCGGCCGTCCTCCACGTCCCCCGACCTTGGCCGTCCTTGTCCACCGACGGATCGCCGGGCGTTTGCCAGGCAACCGGAAGAAAGGAAAAGGGATGGCCGTCCTGGACACTGGCCTGGAACAGATGACCGCCGAAGAGCTCCTGATCGAAATGGTCCGGCCGCAGATCTCGGAAGCGCACAAGGCACGGCTGCGCGAGCGGCTGGTTGAGACGCACGCCTGGATGGCCAAGTCCCTCGCGCGCCGCTACCGCAACCGGGGCGAACCCGTTGATGACCTCTTGCAGGCCGCCTACGTCGGCATGGTCAAGGCCATCAACGGGTTCGACGCCGGCCTCGGGCACGACTTTCGCCGCTACGCGGCCGTCACCATGGCGGGCGAGGTCAAACGCCATTTCCGGGACCATGCGTGGGCAGTCCGGGTTCCCCGCGTCTACCAGGAAGGCCGCTCCAGGCTGAACAAGCTGTCTGCCGACCTCAGCCAGAGCCTGGGCCGCTCGCCTACCGTCGCCGAGCTGGCGCTCGAGATGGGCCGGTCGGAGGAAGACGTCCTGCTGACGATGGACGCCTCGGGCGCTTACAGCACTCTGTCGCTGGATGCCCCCGTCAACAACGACGGCGACTCCTCCAGTCTGGGCGACTTCCTGTCCCAGGACGACGAAGCACTGGACACCGTCATCGGCAGGCAGTCCGTCAAGGCGCTCATCGACGCCCTGCCCACGCGCGAGAAGCACATCCTGCTGCTGCGCTTCTACGGCAACCAGACCCAAGCAGAGATCGCCGCCGAGTTCGGACTCTCCCAAATGCACATCTCCCGCATCCTGCGCAACGTCCTGGGCCAGCTACGCAAGGCACTGACCGACTAACCGCACCTGGAGGACTGTGATGACGGCGAAGAGCGGGGTCAAGTCCGCGGGCCGCCAGGCGGCCTCAAGCCGCTGGCTTGAAGGGCTGGCCCGGGGAGGGTTCGTGGCATGCGGTGTCAACTACCTGCTCATCGGCGTGCTGGCCATACAGATCGGCGTAGGCGCCGGCGGTGAGGCGGCCGACACCTCAGGAGCGATGCATGCCGTCATCGCCTACCCCGGCGGGTTGGTGCTCTTGTGGCTGGTAGCGGTCGGTTTCGCGGGGCTGGCGTTGTGGCGACTGGCCGAGGTGGTGTACGGGCAGGCCAGCCCGAACGGCCAGACGGTCACCAAACGGCTGGCGTCTCTGGGCCGTGCCGTCATGTACATAGCCCTGTGCATCGGCATCGTCACCTTCCTGCTCGGCGTCGGAAGCCAGCGGTCGGGTAACAAGCAATCCAAGGATTTCACCGCGATCCTCATGAGCTTTACGGGCGGTCGATGGCTGGTCCTGCTGGTCGGTCTAGGCGTCGTCGGGGTGGGCCTCAGCATGATGGCGGAAGCCGTCCGCAGAAAGTTCGTCGACAACCTGCACATGACACAGATGAGCGCGCGCACCCGCAAGACCGTCCAGGCGCTGGGGGTCGTGGGCATCTTCGCGCGTGGGAGCGTGTTCGCCGTCCTCGGCGTGTTCCTCGTCGTCACCGCCGCCACGTTCGATGCGAAAGAGGCCCAGGGGCTGGACGGGGCGCTGCGCAAGTTCACGTTGACGCCCCTTGGCCCCTGGCTGCTGGTCGTCGTCGCGCTCGGCTTGGTCACCTTCGGGTGTTACTCCTGGTTCGAGGCGCGCTGGCGCAAGACAGAGCCCGGCTAGACGACCTCACCGACCTAACCATCAGACCTGCGCCCCGCCGTCGAGCCGGGACGCTGGATCCAGTGGCGCCGCTGAGCGAATTTGGCGATCGGCGGCGGCGATGAGCCTTGCTGGCTTCGCCCGTATCCGGGCGGCGGCGATGGGCGTTAACTGAGGGGGTCCGGCCGCCGGCCTGAGGAGGTGTGCCGTGATGGGTGCTCGGGAGAGCGCCTGGCTGCTCGCGGCACGCTCGCCAAGGCGTCTTCGGGTCCTTGGAGGACATCGTGGCCACCGTTCAGGCCAGTACCGCAAGCAATGCCGCTCCCGTGGTAGCGGGCCCAGCGCTGGTGGTCTTTCCCGGCCTGACGTCATTGGCCAGGCAGGCCGCACCCCGCCTGCTGGAGGCGGTGATCGTCCCTCTCACGCTGTTCTACACTGCATTGGCCGTCTTCGGCCTGTACGGTGCGCTGGCCGCGGTGCTCGCCTGGGCCTATGGCAGCGTCGCCTGGCGGCTGCTCAGGGGCCGCACGGTCTCCGCGAGCATGATCCTGGCCACGATCGCGATCACCGTCCGCGTCGCGCTGGCGGCCTGGAGCGGAAACGCGATCATCTACTTCCTGCAGCCCGAGCTGGGCACACTCTGCTTCAGCATGGTGTTCCTGGTCTCCGTCCGGCTGCGCCGTCCGTTGGTGGGCAAGCTGATCGGCGAATACGTCCGGCTGCCCCGGGCGGTCATCACGCACGAGCGGGTCCGCCGCTGCTTCGTCCAGCTCACCCTGCTGTGGGCGCTGGTCCTGTTGCTGAATTCGACCTTGAGCATCTGGCTGCTGCTGCACGCGACGCTCGGCACCTACCTGCTCGTCCGCCCCATCGCCGTCGCGGTCATCAGCGTGCTCGCCTTCACCTGCTCGGTGACGCTCTTCCTGCGGGTGCTGCGCCGACTCGGCCTCTCTGCCAGAGCCGACCAAACCCGTCACCTGCCGAAGGGTGCGGGACTGCACGAACTCCAGCACGATCCACGGCCGTCCTGCCCGTTCGACCACGTCGTACACGGCGGTGACATGGGGTGGCTGATCCGCGCTGCTGCGCGAGCCTCTCGCCGGGTGCGCTCGGCCAGGATCCTCCGTTCGGGGTAGCGCCACCTCCTTGATCGCGACGTCACGCGGCAGCAGCTCGATGCGTCCGCGCCCGACTGTCCCCAGTCCGCCCCTGCCAAGGGGTTCGAACCTCCTTCCCCTCCCCTCCTCCGCCAGCCGGTGCGGAGGCCGACGGTACCGATTCCCGCCTGGTGCAGGGCGAGCAGGCATAGCCCAAGGAGCACGAAGAAAACTCCGTCGAGCCCGGCGAGGGAGACGTTGAGCAGGTCGAAGAGCAGGCCGAGTCCGAAGATGATGGCCGCACCGAGGTCATCACCCCATCAAGTAGTGCGCCGGCTTGCTGCACGGCCTCGCGTGGGTCGTCCACGAACGTCGCCTGCAGAGCCGTTCCTGCAGGGCACCCAGCAGCGACGCGGGTACGGCGACCTCATCGGAGGGCGGGGTATCGGCGAGCGGGGGCTCCGAAACCTGCCCCTCGATGCGTTCGCCGTCTCGAATATCCATGTTGAGTCACCTTTCTCCAGAGCCGTCGCCCTGGAGCGACGGCTCACCGTGGGCTGGTGTCGTTTGTCGTTGACCCTCGTCGGCCCCGATGAGGAGGTCGTCGAACAGGGCGCTAGTGCTGCATGGCCTGCCGTCGATCCTCGGTGGGTGCCTCATTCCGGGCGGCGCGTCCACTGATCGCGTACGCCTGCCTATAGCGGTCCAGGGTGGGGCCGCGAGTGACCGACAGATCGGATACCGTCGTCCCCGCTATCGCTGCTGGTGATGGGGCTTGCTGCGACTGCCTCTTTCCGCTGATTCGCCGATCACGTTGACTGAGGTATGAGATCAGTCGGCGCACCTTGCGTCGCTGTCGCCGTGAGGGGGTCGTGATGACCCTGGACGCAGAAGGTATGCAGGTAACCAGGCGGGCCGCTCTGAACGGTAGCGCGCCGCGCTGCGATCACCTCGACACGCTGATGGTTGTCGAACGCGCATCACCCGAATGCAAGGAATGCCTGGTCCTCGGCTGGGCCTGGACACGCCTCCTGGCCTGCCTCACCTGCGGATGGGTGGCCTGCTCCGACGATTCTCCCGGCAACCACGCCCAGGCGCACTACCAGGAGACCGACCATCCGGTGGTCGCCGCGATCGAGGCGGGCTCGAGCTGGCGATGGTGCTATGTGCACGGGCGAACCGTGTGAGCGGGACGAGAAAAGCCCCCGGGCAGAGGCCTTCGGCTACCGGCAATCCAAGTGGGCTGACCTGGGCGTTTCGAGCGACGTCTCCAGGGCAGCCGTGATCTCAACAGCAGATGAGGAGGCGTCACGTGACCGCCGGGACTCTGATCTGGGTGGCCGTCATCGTGGTAGTCGTGGTGGCCATCGCCGCAGTCGCGTATCTCGCACTACGCCATCAGCGCCGTAGCCGCCTCCGTGAACGGTTCAGCCCGGAATACGAACGCACACTGGCCGGGCAAGAGAACAGGGGCGCGGCCGAACAGGAGTTGCTCGCCCGTGAGGAGCGCGTCGCCGAGCTCGACATCCGACCGCTGGCGCCCGAGAGCCGGCAGACCTATGCCGCGCGCTGGACAGAGGTGCAGGAACGTTTCGTCGATGCTCCAGGTTTCGCGGTGACAGAAGCCGACCAACTGGGCTCCGGGGAGGATCGGACCGGATTTTGGCGCTAGAACCGACCGGCTCGCCGCCCGCACATGGATGCTGAGAGCGGGGTGAGGAACGGGAGCGAACCGCCGTTGGCTGTGGGCGGTGCTGTCGATGATAGGCCGGTCAGCCCGTGGACGTAGCCGACGACAGCGCCGTGGCGTTCGTAGCCTCGGCCACGATCAGCGCGGCCAGGCTGACCCCGAAGTCCTCCATGGGCGAGTCGGCGCCGGAGATGTGGGTGAAGTCGGCCGGCAGGCCGGTGCGGTCGAAAAACTTCCAGCAGCAGCAGCTCGGGAAAGTCCAGCCGGGGCAGCATGCCGTCGACCAGGCTCCGCAGCTCCTTCATCAGCGGCGGCTCTTCGGCCGCGCCGAGCTTCTCCAACTGCAGCCGGCCGCCGACGAACTGCACCGCGGTGTTGGCGCCGAGCCCGTCCAGCACTCGGGCATAAGCGCCCTCCAGCGCGCTGGCGAGCTCGGCCAGATGCCCGGCCGGTTCGACCTCCAGCTCCAGCGAGGTGAGGAGGCGCGGCCCGCGCCTCCTGCCACGCCGACCCGTCCAGCAGCCGGGCTCGCGGGTCGCTCCAGCGCTCGGCCCCTTCGGCGAACACATCGCGCCGGCGCAGCGCGTGGTGCAGGTGCATCACGGCGCACAGCACGAACGCCGCCTTGCCGATCTGTCCCTCCGGCAGGTCCGGGTTGCGGTAGACCAGTGGCCGCCATGACCCGGCGATCAGCGCCTCGTGCGCGGCGATGTCGCCGGGGGTGTAGCGGCGCCGGTTCTTGGCCATCGCCGCAGCGGTGCGCACCATGGCCAGCACCGGAGTGCCGGCCTCGACCGCGCGGAACCGGATCACCTCCAGCAGCAGTTCGCTGAAGCCCTGCACGGTGCGGTAGCGCTTGACCAGCTCCGCCCGCCATTCGGCGGCCGCGTCATCGTCGGTGGCAGGCACGAACGCCGCGATCGTCTGCACCGCCGAGGCCAGCTTCTCGCGCGGCACCACCTCCTCGATCGCTTTCCACACCTCCACCAGCGACACCAGCCGATCCTCGGTCGCCTCCGGCGCCGACATCAGCACCTCTACCGCCGAGGCCATCGTGCGCGCTGCCTTGCGCAACTTCGGGAACGTGCGCAGCTGCTCTGCCTTGCCCGCCCGCTCGGCCCGGGCCAGCAGGTTGGAGGTGATGAGCAGGTCCAGCACGTCCAGGGCGTCATCGACCCCGGCCCGAGGCCCGTGTCGGCGCGGTACGCAGCCGCTCCAACTCTGAGACCCGCCGATCGGCAGGCCCCTTCAGCAGATCAGCCAGCCGCGCCTGCAGCTCCGGGCCGGCGCGCTCGGCCAGCGTGCGATAAGGGCCAGGGTGTCGGTGCGGATCTGATCGGCTTGCTCTTTGTGGGTCAGGTGCCAGCGCAGCATGCTCAGCATCCGGCGCTCCTGGAAGGTCTTCAATATCGCCAGGTAGGCGACCCGTTCACCGGCGAGGGACGCTAGTGCCTGCGGGACGGTGGTCAGCACCAGCAGGGGCAGCAGGACCGGCGCCAGTGTGGCGATCACCACTGTGGCGGCGATCAGGGTGGTCAGGGAGGCGACCAGGTTCTGCGACTCGCCGATCATGTCCTGGCTGACGCTGACTCCTCGGTCGGCCTTGTCGCACCGGTCATCGAACCCCGGGTGGTCGTAGGCGGCCATCTCGGCGTTGGTGGCCGCCTCCAGGAGGCGGTACTCGGCTTCGCGACCGATGCGCGGGCCCAGCCGGTTCGACAGGCCCCCTACCGCGATGCCCAGGAGCGCGCGCAGACCGGCGGCCCCGGCCAGGACCACGATCGAGGGCAGGGCCTCGCGCAGGCGCGTGGGGTCGTGGGCGGATTGGATCAGCGCGCCGAGCGCCGCGGTCGTGGCAAGCAGGCCGAGCGCCTCCGCCAGGCCGGAGATGATCTGGCAGACCAACAGAACGATCACTGCGCGTCGGTCCACGGCCCAGGCCAGGGCGAAGGAACGGCGGATCAGTTGCGGCAGGCGCCTGGTGAGTCGCCTCCAGGTGAGGTGATCGGTCCATTCGGTGTCTCGGCCGTTGAAGTTGAACGTCAGCTCTTCGTTGTGCTGCTGTTCTTCGCCGTGCTGGTGCTGTTCGGGGGTGGGATCGGCGACGGTTGCCTTGTCGGACACGTCAGCGGGCTCCTTTCCGGTGCGGGGGCGAACGGGGCGAGGCCACTGCGTGCTCTGCGGTACTGCGCGTACGGCCTGAACATCACTCGACGGACTGCCTCACCCCCCGGGCCGTCACGTAGGGCTCCTTGGCGAGCGCTGTGCGTAACAGTTTCGGACGCCCGACAATCCGTGGCTTGCCGTGATCGATTCACTTCCTACGTGATGGCGAGTTCTATCGCGGGCGCCTCCAAGCGGCAGCGGCCCCAGCCTGTGTTCAGTGGCCGGGGCGAGGTCAAGCCGGACGGCGAGTACGTCGCGGAGGAAGGTGCGCTCCTGCGTCAGGCCGCGCGCGGTGAGGTAGTCCTGGAGCCAATTCCTGATGCGTTCCATCTCCGCCAGCACCTCGTTCTGGTCGTGGTCCAGGAGGCTGCGCGAGCGTCGGTACTCCAGCTCGCATTGCGAGAGCCTCACGTCCGGTGCGGCAAGGAGCGAACAGTGGTCGAGGAAGATGCCGCAGGGTGCCCGGTGATCATGGATTCGCACTGGATGTCGTAGCGGACGCGGCGGAAGGGCGGCATGGCCCGTACCTGAAGGCCCATCTCCTCGCGTAGATACTCCTCGAAGCCGCCCAGGGAAATGTCCAGGTCGGGGGAGATCTGCTCGCGGCGCGCGAAGGTGTCCTCCGTATACCACTTCCGCTTCAGCACGTGGCCGCCGTTCACCGTCTGGATGAAGGTCGAAGAGGTGGTTTTCGGTGAAGTAGATCTGGAACTCATTCCGGTACTCCGGCTGGCAGCCGTCCAGGACGCCGTGACGCAGAGCCTTCAGCAACTCCATGGCGGCCACCCAGATGCCCGTTCCCGGCGTCAGGTTGAACTTGTACTCCAACTCGGTCCCGGCGAAGTGAGTCTGGAAGTACCGCTTACGGTTGTTCAGGCGGAGCGCCGCGCAGGCGTGGGCCTTGAGTGCGGGGGGCAGCCAGCGCAGAGCCTCCACCGGCCCATCGCCAACCAGCCTGGGGGTGATACGGATGAAGCAGGCATCCTCAGGGTGGAAGCGGATCTGGGCGAAGACGTGGTAGCCGCCGGTGTGCTGCGCCAGGTAGCACAGCGGTACGAGGCCGGGAGCCACGGTGGGGCCGGCCATCGCCATCAGATCGGGACCGGCGATGGCGTCGGGGAAGAGGACACTGCCGTCGATATCGCGGTCCGGTGCGAGCGTGTCGCCGGAGGCGGTCAGCGGGCGGACAGGGCAGAGGCCGAGCGCGTCCCAGCGGACGACAACGGTGGTAGTTGGGGAAGCGCTCGCTTCCTGGGGTGGGACCTGGACCAGGACGATGGGGTCGTCCGGTCGGCGCGGCGTGGTCTGGTTGAGCAGGTGGATTCCGCCCAAGACGACCCAGGCCCGCGTGTGGTCGCTTCACGATGCATGGTGGACCTGCCTTTCCGGTTCCGTGTTCGTTCGGTGGCTGGCATCCCGTACGGAGGTGGCGGCATACGGTGTGCGGGTGATCCACCGCGAGGACGAAGAGACGATCTTGGATGCCGCGGCCGTCGATGTCGGCCTGGCGAATTCGACGGCGCGCGGGCTTGGCTGGAGCAGGCGCGTCGGCACCCGATGGAGCCGCTGGCGGCGGATGTCTGGGTGAGTGATCCAGGCTTCGGGCACATTCTGCTGGTTAAGCACAGGGTGCGCGGCTCTGTGCCGCCCGGTGGCAAGGTCGAGCCGGGAGAGACCCCCGCGCCGCGGCAGCACGCGAACTGGTGGAGGAGACCGGGCTGCACGTGGAACTGCTGGAGGTGCCGGCCGCGGTCTGCGTGCGTTCCTACCGCTCGGACTGGTCGCCGACGCTGGGCCTGTCGTACGCCGCGATCGTCGGTCTCGATGCGCCGCTGAGCGGGGAGAGCGGGCAGCCGCCGCGCTGGTTCGCCCTCGATGAGGAGTGGGGGTCGGTGTTTCCCGAGGATCGCGACCGGATCCGGGCGTACGTAGCCCGGCTGGTGGCCGCTCGCGCTGTCGGGGCGCACTGACCATCGGCTGAGGGACATGGTCAGATCACATCGTCGATCCGGTCGAGCGCCTCGCCGGGCATGGCGACGAGTTGCAGGTCGTGGAGGAAGCGGACCCAGACCGGTTCCAGTCCCGGCCGGGCCGCGGACTCAGCTGCGGTGATCTGTCCGGCGAAGGCGGCGGTGCGCTGGGCGTACTGCTGGAGCTCGTCGGGGTGCACCCATCGGGGGGCGCGCACCTCGCGGGCCGAGGGGTGGAGTTGCCCGGAGGTCTGGGTCTCGAAGATCGTCCACTGGTGGCCGACGGTGCCGCCGGTGGGTCTGCGGCACCGGTTGGACCGCCAGCCCTGGTGCAGCAGGTGGAGGCGGGTTACGGTCAGGCCGACCTCCTCGGTGACCTCTGCGGTGGCGGCCTGCTCGGGGCCGCCATGGGCGTCGATGTGCCCGGCGACGGGCGCGATGCCGGCCGGCGAGGCGGTTGCGGCAAGGCGGGAGGGGCGGTACGCTCACTTACTTGGCACTTCAAGCCAAAGCTATATACAAGCCTCCCGTTAGGAGTATACCAGCGAATGGCTAATCGTCAAGATGCTCTCGCGGAAGCCCTTGACGTCGAGCAGGGGACGGTGTCCATGCTCTACGGCAGACTCGACGCGGCGCGTGAGCGGGCGCGGGCGGTGCTGCGTGAGGTGTACGGCCGGGGTGGCGCGCTGGGCACCCGCCAGGCCAGGGTCGAGCGTGAGGTGAGCGCCTCGGAGCAGGCGCGGCGGCTGGCGCAGCTGGACGGGGTCGAGCGCGGGCTGTGCTTCGGCCGGATCGACGACAGCGGCGGCGAGACCACCTACATCGGCCGGATCGGGCTGCGCGATGAGGGGCACGAATCGGTGCTGATCGACTGGCGCGCCCCGGCGGCCCGCCCGTTCTACGTGGCCACGGCCAGCGATCCGGGCGCCCTGCTGCGCCGCCGTCACCTGCACACCCGCGAGCGCACGGTGGTGGGCCTGGATGACGAGGTGTTCGACCTGGAGCGCATGAGCGAGGGCGAGCGCCGCACGCTGGTCGGCGAGGCGGCGCTGCTGGCGGCGCTGCGCCGGGGCCGCACGGGACGGATGGGTGACGTGGTGGCCACCATCCAGACCGAGCAGGACCGGGTGATCCGCGCCTCTCTGCAGGGGGCGCTGGTGGTGCAGGGCGGCCCCGGCACCGGCAAGACGGTCGCGGCGCTGCACCGCGCCGCCTACCTTCTCTACACCCACCGCGACACGCTGGAGCGGCGGGGGGTGCTGGTGGTGGGGCCCAATCCGATGTTCCTGCGCTACATCGGCCAGGTGCTGCCGGCGCTGGGCGAGACGCAGGTGGTGATGTCGACGGTGGGGGAGTTGTTCCCCGGGGTGCGCGCGGTCGACGTCGACGGGCCGCGGGCGGCGGTGGTCAAGGGCGACGCGCGGATGGCCGAGGTGGTGGCGGCGGCCGTGCGTGAGCGGCAGCGCCTGCCCGAGGGCGATCTGGAGGTGCTGCTGGACGGCCGGGTGCTGCGGGTGCCGCGCGCGGTGTGCGTGGCGTTGCGGGAGCGGGCGCGGGCGGTGCGGTTGCCGCACAACATGGCGCGCAAGCTGTTCGTCACCGAAGTGCTGAAGGAGCTGGCGCGGGCCGAGGCGCGGGCGGTGGAGGAGGCGCTGCGGCTGGCGGAGATGGAGTTCGAGGATCCGGAGCTGGCCGAGCCGCTGGATCTGGAGCGCGATCTGGACGAGGTCGATCTCACGCTGGCCTCCGCGCGGCTGTGGCAGGAGCCTGCGATATACGAGGCGGTGGAGGGGCTGTGGCCGGAGCTGACGCCGCAGCGCGTGATCGGGGAGTTGCTGGCCTCCCCGGAAACGCTGTGGCAGGTCTCGCCTCCGGGACTGGAGTGGCAGGCGCTGGTACGGCCGGCGGGCTCGCCGTGGACGATCGGCGACGTCCCGCTGCTGGATGAGGCGGCCGAACTGCTGGGCGAGGACGACTCGGCCGACCGGTCGGCGTCGCGGCAGGCCGAGGGCGAGTGGGAGGAGCAGGAGCGCTACGCCCGGGAGGTGCTGGAGAGCACCGGCCTGCTGGAGGAGGGCATCTTCGACCGGGCCGACGTCCTGGCCGATCGCCACGCCGACACCGGCCTGGACCTGAGCACCGCCGAGCGGGCCGCGGCCGACCGCCAGTGGGCCTACGGTCACGTGATCGTGGACGAGGCGCAGGAGTTGTCGGCGATGGCGTGGCGGATGGTCATGCGCCGGGTTCCGGCCCGCTCGCTGACGGTGGTGGGCGACATCGCCCAGACGGGTTCGGCGGCGGGCGCACGCTCCTGGGGCGAGGCGCTGGACCCTTATCTGCGTGGCCGCTGGCGGGAGGAGCGGCTGCTGGTCAACTACCGGACGCCGGCGGAGATCATGCGGGTCGCGGCCGACGTCCTGCGTGTGGTCGATCCGTCCCAGAGCGTGCCGGAGTCGGTCAGGGACGGGGAGGCCGAGCCCCGCGCGGTCCGTACGGGCCTGGCCGGGCTGCCCGCGCTGGTGGCCGAGGAACTGGCGCTGATCGGTGAGGGCCGCCTGGCCGTCATCACCCCGGACGCCGCTCATGCGGGGGTGGCGGCGCTGCTGCCGGATGGCGGCGATCTGGAGGCGCCCGTGGTGGTGCTGACGGTGACCCAGTGCAAGGGGCTGGAGTTCGACGCCGTCGTCGTGGTGGAGCCGGCGGCCATCATGGCGCAGTCACCGATGGGCGGCCAGGACCTGTATGTGGCGGTGACCAGGGCCACCCGCCGCCTGACGATCACCCACGAGAACGACCTGCCGCCGGTCTTGTCCCGCATGTCCAAAAAATCTACTTTGTAAAGGCGTCCGGGCGGGGCAAAAACCCAAACACATAATCGAATAAATACTCTCATTTAGAGGCTAGGGGCTTACGGAGGGTCACGGGTAGAGCTGGTCGGCGACCTCGCGGACGCGGGTGGTCACCTGTAGCAGGCAGCGCAGGGTCTCGGTGTCGAGGTGGTCCATGATGCGCCGGTAGTGGTCGAGACCGACATCGTTGATCTCGGCCAGGAGCTTGGCGCCCGCGTCCGTCAGCTCGACCCGGCGCACGCGCCGATCGTGGGGGTCTTCGCGCCGGCTGACCAGCCCATGGCTGACCAGCCGGTCGACGATGCCGGTCACGGTGCCCAGGCCGACGCCGAGGTCGTGGGCCAGCTCCTGCCCGGAGGCCGAGCCGGTGTGCGACAGCAGCATGACAACCTTGAGTTGCCGCATGGTGAGGTTGGAGGTGAATAAGGCGGACTGGGTCTGGCTGAGGGCCCGCCCGAGGCCGCGCTGGGTCTCGGTGATCCGGCGGATCAGGTCTTCGCGTTCGTCGTCCACACTCACCTCTCGCTTCCTGAGAAGGTTATCAGGAAAGCCAAGGCAGCTTAAATATTCGTACAAGGCGAAGTGTTAGTCTGGGGCGAATTCTGAAGGGACGCTCATGACCGCATTCGCCCGGTTGAGTCTTGCCAACCGCAGCCTCGTGATCTTACTTTCGATCGTGATCACCGCGTTCGGCGCGTTCACGATCCCGCAGCTCAAGCAGCAGTTGCTGCCGTCGCTGTCGTTCCCCGGCGCGTTCGTGATCGCCTCCTATCCCGGGGCTTCGCCCGAGATCGTGGAAGACCAGGTGACCAAGCCGCTGGAGGACTCCTTCCAGGGGATTGACGGCATGGAGCAGATGACCTCCACCTCCAAGGAGGGCATGACCCAGGTTCAGGTGGCCTTCGCCTTCGGCACCGACATCGAGGCGTCGATCAGCAAGATGCAGCAGGCGGTCAGCCGGGTGCAGCCGCAGTTGCCCTCCGGTGTGGAACCCCAGGTGGTCGCGGGTAACACCGATGACATTCCGGTGCTGGTGCTGGCGGTGGGCGACGGCGGCGATGAGCGGGCGATGGCCGACAAGCTGCGCCAGATCATGGTGCCGGAGCTGCAGGCCGTGGAGGGGGTACGGGAGGCGACGGTCACGGGCACCCGTGACGAGGTCGTCACGATCAAGCCGGACCTGAAGAAGATGGCGCTGGCCGGGGTGTCGGCGGCGCAGATCCCGGACGTGCTCAAGGCCAACGGAACGCCGATCCCGGCGGGCACGCTGAACTCCGGCTCCTCCTCGCTCACGGTGCAGGTGGGCGAGCGGGTCGATTCGATCGACAAGCTGAAGGACCTGTACCTGACTCCGGCCCAGCCGCAGGCCACCCCGGCCCAAGCACAGCCGCAGGCGCAGCAGGGCCGGCCGGGCGGGCAGCAGCAGCCGGGCGGCCGTCCGGCGCAGACGACCGCGCTCGCGCAGCCCAAGCCGCTCAAGCCGGTGAAGCTGGGTTCGGTGGCCGATATCACCCGCGGCCTGGCCGAGGCGACGACGATCACCCGTACCGACGGCCGGACCAGCCTGGGCGTGTCAGTGACGATGATGCCCGACGGCAACGCGGTGTCGATCTCCAACGCGATCCGCGAGAAGCTGCCCGACCTGGGCCGCTCGCTGGGCGACTCGTCGGAGACGGCCGTGGAGGTGGTCTTCGACCAGGCCCCCTACGTGCAGCAGTCGATCGAGAGCCTGACCACCGAGGGCCTGCTGGGCCTGGCGTTCGCGGTGCTGGTCATCTTGGTGTTCCTGCTGTCGGTGCGCTCGACGCTGGTGACGGCGGTGTCGATCCCGCTGTCGGTGGTGATCGCGCTGATCGCGTTGTGGGCGGGCGACTATTCGCTGAACATGCTGACCCTCGGCGCGCTGACGATCGCGGTCGGCCGGGTGGTGGACGACTCGATCGTGGTGCTGGAGAACATCAAGCGCCATCTCGGCTACGGCGAGGCGAAGCTGTTGGCGATCTTGTCGGCGGTACGCGAGGTGTCGGGCGCGGTGACGGCCTCGACGCTGACGACGGTGGCGGTGTTCGCGCCGATCGCGGTGGTCGGCGGCATGGTGGGTGAGTTGTTCGGCCCGTTCGCGGTCACGGTGGCGGTGGCGTTGCTGGCCTCGCTGGTGGTGTCGCTGACGGTGGTGCCGGTGATGGCGTACTGGTTCCTCAAGGCGCCGGTGCTGACGCCGGAGGAGGCGCGGGCGCAGCGGGAGGCGGCCGAGGCCAAGGAGCTGCGCAGCCCGCTGCAGCGCGCCTATCTGCCGGTGCTGCGCTTCGCGACGCGCTTCAAGCTGGTGACGATCCTGATCGGCCTGGCGGTGATGGTCGGCACGCTGGGACTGGCGGGCAGGCTGCAGACCAACTTCCTGGACTCCGCCGGCCAGAACACGATCTCGGTGTCGCAGAAGATGCCGGTGGGCACGGACCTGGCCACCACGGACGCGGCCGCCAAGAAGGTGGAGGGCGTCCTGGCCGGCCTGGACGGCGTGGAGACCTACCAGGTGAACGTCGGCGGCGGCAACGCGATGCGCGGCGGCGCCGGTGGCGGCGCGGATCGCGCGTCGTACTCGCTGACGCTGAAGGAGGGCGCCGACACCCCGGCGGTGGAGCAGGCGCTGCGCGACAAGCTGACCGGCCTTTCGGGCATTGGTGAGGTGACGGTCGGCGGTTCGGGCGGCGGCGGCTTCTCCTCCGACTCCATCGACGTGGTCGTGCAGGCGGCCGACGCCGAGACGCTGCGGACCGCGGCCGACGCGGTCAAGACGGCCATGGGCCAGGTCTCGGGCCTGCGTGATGTGTCGTCGAACCTGGAGGCCAGCGCCCCGCGGATCGAGGTACGGGTCGACAAGGAGAAGGCGGCCGCCAAGGGCCTGTCGGAGGCGCAGATCGGCCAGTCGGTGGCGCAGGCCTTCCGCGGCGCGCCGCTGGGTCAGCTGACGCTGGACGGGCGGGCCAGCGACCTGGTGCTGCGCGTGGGTGAGGCTCCCGAGGACGTCAAGGAGATCGAGAAGCTGAAGCTGGCCACGGCGACGGGCCTGGTGAAGCTGTCGTCGGTGGCGGATGTCAAGCGGGTGGCCGGGCCGACGCAGGTGACCCGGATCGACGGTGAGCGCTCGGCGACGGTGTCGGCCAAGGCGACGGGTTCGGACCTGGGCAGCGTGACGCAGGCGCTGACGACGAAGCTGAACGGCGTCACGCTCGCCTCGGGCGCCTCCTACGAGATCGGCGGCGCCTCAGCCGATCAGCAGGACGCCTTCGCGGATCTGGGGCTGGCGATGCTGGCGGCCATCGCGATCGTGTTCATGATCATGGTCGCGACGTTCCGCAGCTTCGTGCAGCCGCTGATCTTGCTCGTGTCGATTCCGTTCGCCGCGACGGGCGCGGTCGGGCTGCTGGTGGCCACCAACACGGCAATGGGCGTGCCGGCCCTGATCGGCATGCTCATGCTGATCGGGATCGTGGTGACCAACGCGATCGTGCTGATCGACCTGATCAACCAGTATCGCGCCCAGGGGTTGGGGATCGTCGAGGCCGTGATCGAGGGCGGCCGGCGCAGGCTGCGGCCGATCCTGATGACGGCGGTGGCCACGATCTGCGCGCTGACGCCGATGGCGCTGGGCGTGACGGGGCAGGGCGGGTTCATCTCCCAGCCGCTGGCGGTCGTGGTCATCGGCGGGCTGATCACCTCGACCCTGCTGACGCTCGTCCTGGTTCCGACCCTCTACACGATGGTGGAGCGGGCCAAGGAGCGGCTGCGCCGCAAGCCGGCCGAGCCGAAGAAAGAAGCGGCGAAGGTTCTGGCTCCGACCCCGTAACGCAGAGGGGTGCTCCGCCCGTACGGCCTGGTGCCGTACGGGCGGAGCTGTGTGAATAGACTTGTCCGACGTGACTTCCAAGCCGCGTATCCCTGATGTCCTGGCCGCCCGTTATGCCTCCGCGGAGCTGGCCCGGTTGTGGTCCCCCGAGTACAAAGTCGTCGCCGAGCGGCGGCTGTGGCTGGCGGTGCTGCGGGCGCAGGCGGAGCTCGGGGTCACGGTCCCGCAGGAGGCGGTCGCCGACTACGAGAAAGTGGTCGAGCAGGTCGATCTGGCCTCCATCGCCGCGCGGGAGCGGGTGACGCGCCACGATGTGAAGGCGCGCATCGAAGAGTTCAACGCGCTGGCCGGGCACGAGCAGGTCCACAAGGGCATGACCTCGCGTGACCTGACCGAGAACGTCGAGCAGCTGCAGATACGCGACAGCCTCCTGCTGGTACGCGACCGGGTGGTGGCGTTGCTGGCCCGGCTGGCGCGGCTGGCCGAGGAGCATGAGGCGACCGTGGTGGCGGGCCGTTCGCACAACGTGGCGGCGCAGGCCACCACGCTGGGCAAGCGGTTCGCCTCGGCGGCCGATGAGCTGCTGGTGGCCTTCGGCCGGCTGGAGGAGCTGATCGCCCGCTACCCGCTGCGCGGCATCAAGGGACCGGTGGGCACCGCCCAGGACATGCTGGACCTGCTGGACGGCGACCGCGCGAAGCTGGCGGAGCTGGAGGGCCGGGTGGCCGCGCACCTGGGGTTCGAGCGGCGTTTCACCAGCGTGGGCCAGGTGTACCCGCGCTCGCTGGACTTCGAGGTCGTCTCGGCGCTGGTACAGCTGGCGGCCTCGCCGTCGTCGCTGGCCAAGACGATCCGGCTGATGGCCGGGCACGAGCTGGTGACGGAGGGGTTCAAGGAGGGACAGGTCGGCTCGTCGGCGATGCCGCACAAGATGAACACCCGCTCCTGCGAACGGGTGAACGGCCTGACGGTGGTGCTGCGCGGTTACGCCTCGATGGTGGCCGAGCTGGCCGGCGATCAGTGGAACGAGGGCGATGTGTCGTGCTCGGTGGTACGCCGGGTGGCGCTGCCGGACGCCTTCTTCGCCTTCGACGGGCTGGTGGAGACGATGCTGACGGTCCTGGACGAGTTCGGCGCGTTCCCGGCGGTGATCTCGGCGGAGCTGGACCGCTACCTGCCGTTCCTGGCCACGACGAAGATGCTCATGGCGGCGGTCCGCGCCGGGGTGGGCCGGGAGCGGGCACACGAGCTGATCAAGGAGCACGCCGTGGCTTCGGCGCTGGCGATGCGCTCGCGCGGCGCGGCCAACGAACTTCTCGACCGGCTGGCGGCCGATGAGCGTTTCCCGCTGGACCGTGACGCTCTGGCGGCGCTGCTGACCGACCGGGTCTCGTTCACCGGCGCGGCGGCCGAGCAGGTGGCGGCGGTGTCGCGGTCGGTGGGCGAGATCGTGGCGGCCCATCCGGAGGCGGCGGCCTACCAGCCGGGCTCGATTCTGTGATCGCCGAGCTGTCGCGGCATGCGCGACGCGGCTGGTACGGCACGCGCTGAGCGAGATGGGGCCCTCGTATCGGCCGGTGGGTGAGGCCGACCTGGTGGGAGGGGCCGGGCGGCACTGATGGTGGATGAGGGCAACCGGGCGGCGATCTGGGTGTACGAGCGGATCGGCTACCGGCGCCGCGCGCTCATGGCTTCGCAGGTGGTGTAGAGCGGGCCTGTCGAGGGGGCCGCTGCCGTACGGGAACGGCGGGTTTTGCGCCCTTATGGGCGGGCGTGGCGGAGCAGTTCGGTGAGCAGGGGGCGCAGGGCGGCGGGCACCTCGGACTCGGCTAGCTCGGTGACCTGGTCGCCGGTGGGGCGGTGGACGGTCAGCCGGTAGCGGGGCTGGGACAATCCGGGCGGCTCGGTGGCCGCGCCGGAGCGGAGGTGCCGCAGCAGGTCGTCGACGGCCTCGTCCAGGTCGGTGTCGAGGGTGGCGGTGCGGCGCAGGCCGGTGAAGCCGCCGCTGGTTTCGAGCGTGACACGCATGGGCGTCCTTCCGGCTGGCTGTTCACCCCACGGTACGGGGCTCCGCACGGGTCCGGGCGGGCTTGGCCGCGCGACCCTCGCGGCAAGCCTTGTCGCCGGACCCGTGCACAGGGGGTTACCAGAATCCCTGCTGCCTGGCGGCGCTGCGGACGGTCTGAGGGGACTGGCGGGGGACGAGGCCGGTGCGGGCCAGGATGCGGGCCTGGGCGACGGCGACGGTGGCGGCGTCGGCGAACTTGGCGTTGGGCCACAGGTTCTGCAGCGTCTGGTACATGATCACGGTGGCGGCGTCGAGGCCGAGGTCCTGGCTGATGAGGTAGAACCAGCGGTTGGTGATGCCGGACATGATGTGCGGGTCGGCGGGTTCGAAGTAGCCGGACATGTCGCGGGGTTGCGGGTCGCGGCCCATCAGGGGGTTGTCGAAGGCGGTGCCGGGTTCGGCCATGTTGCGCAGCGCCTCGCCGTACAGGTCGTCGGCCATGATCTCGTCGCCGATGAGCCAGTTGTGGGTGTGGGCGTCCTGGCCGCCCGCGTAGGCGTCGATGGCGGTGCCGAGCATGTCGCTGAAGGATTCGTTCAGGGCGCCGCTCTGGTCGTTGGTGTAGTTGAGGTTGGCGCTGAACTGGGTGACGCCGTGGGTGAGCTCGTGGGCGCACACGTCCATGCTGGCGGTCAGGTCCTTGAAGACCTGACCGCTGCCGTTGCCGAACACCATGCGCAGGCCCGAGTCGTCCCAGAAGGCGTTGTCGAAGGCGACGCCGAAGTTGACGTTGGCGACGAGGTTGAGCCCGGCGTTGTCGATGGACTCGCGGCCGAGCCGGTCCTTGTAGTAGGTGCGTACCGTGCCGAGGCGGTCGTAGGCGTCGTTGGCGTTCTGGGCGGCGACGGCGGGGTCTCCTTCGCCGCGGATGAAGGTGACGTCGAAGGTCCACTGGTTGAGGTCGTCGTAGACCAGGCGTCCGCCGGTGCCGGGTTTGGGGACGGTGAGCCCCGGCGGGACGCTTTCGGGTTCGGCGGTCATGCGCTGCTGGGCCAGGGGGAGGGCGTCGGTGCTGCGCCGGCCGCGGCGGAACTGGGCGGAGACGACGGCTGAGCGCTGGGCCGGTGAGGGTTCGGCGCTCTGCTGTGCCTGGACCTTGGCGATGTGGTCGAGGACGTGGGGCGGGACGAAGGAGCAGCGATATGCCATGGCTGAGCCCTTTTGGCGGGAACGGATTCTGACGTTTCCACGTAAGCGGGGCCGGGTGCGGGGCGCATCGGTGGCGGTCTCAGGGCTATCCCTAGGCGGCGTCCGGGCCGGGATTCGGGGTGGCCGGAAAATCGGATGAGGTTCGGCAGGCCGTCAGGCACAGTTGACAGTGTGATGTCCGATTTTGTTCCTGGTATCGAGTTGTCCCGAGACTTTTATGCCGAGGTGGTGGCGCCGCTGGTGGAGCGGGTGCCGCACAGTGCCGCGCTGATCGGGCCGGGCTCGGAGGTGCTGGCCTTCGACACGGGCCGCTCCGCCGATCACGACTGGGGCCCGCGGGTGCTGGTGTTCGTGGAGCCGGAGCGGGTGGCGCAGGTGGAGGCGCAGGTGCTGGCCGGGCTGCCCGAGCGGTTTCGGGGGCTGGAGACGGTGTTCGACTACCACGGTGCCCGGCGGCCGGGCGTGGTGGTCGCCGATCTGGAGGCGTGGCTGGTGGAGCGGCTGGGGTTCGACCCGCGGCGCGGGGTGTCGCTGCTGGACTGGCTGTCGGTGCCGTGGCAGAGCCTGGCGGAGGTGACGCTGGGGGAGGTGTTCCATGACGGGCTGGGCGGGCTGGAGGAGGCCCGGGCGGCGCTGCGCTGGTATCCGGGCGATGTGTGGCGGTACGTATTGGCGTGCCAGTGGCGGCGCATCGCCCAGGAGGAGCCGTTCCCCGGCCGGTCGGGAGAGGTGGGGGATGAGCTCGGCTCGGCCGTCGTGGGGGCACGGCTGAGCCGGGAGGTGATGCGGCTGGCGCTGCTGCTGCGCCGCCGCTACCCGCCCTACGCCAAATGGCTGGGCAGCGCCCTGGCGCGGATGCCCGGCTCGACGGAGCTGGGGGAGTCGCTGGGGCTGGCGGTGGCCGCCCGGTCATGGCGGGAGCGGGAGGACGGGCTGGCCGCCGCCTACGGGCGGCTGGCGGCGCTGCAGAACCGGGTGGCGCTGGCCGAGCCGCTGGATGAGCGGGTACGGGACTTCCACGACCGGCCCTTCCGCGTCATCGGCGGCGACCGGTTCGTCCAGGCGCTGCTGGGATCGGTGTCGGACCCGGTGATCAGGGGGTTGCCGGTGGTGGGGTGCGTGGACCAGCTGTCGGACTCGGTGGACCTGCTGCTGGAGCCGCGCCGCGCCCGGGCGGTGACGGCGGCGGCTCTCGGCCTGGGCGCCTGAGCGCCGCTCAGGCCCGCCTACGGCCGAACAGGCGGGCGCCGCCGAACACGCACACGGCCGCCAGGGCCACGGTGACGGCGGCGCCGGTCAGGACGGTGGCGTTGGCGTAGTGGCCCTGGAAGACCTGCCGTACCGCGTCGACGGTGTAGCGCAGGGGCACCACGCGGGAGGCGGCGTCGAGCCAGCCCGGCGCCAGGCTCATCGGCAGCAGCAGGCCCGACAGCAGCATGAGCGGCATGCCGGCGGTGTTGGCGATGGCCGCGAACTCCGGCGGCGTGGCGACGTTCATGGCCAGCCCGTAGGACAGGGCTGACAGGGCGGCGGCCAGGACGGCGACGAAGGCCAGGCCCAGCACGATCCCGGCCAGCGGGGCGCGCAGCCCGAAGGCCAGGCCGAGCCCGACGAGCAGGATCGACTGGGCCAGCAGTTGCACGACGTCGCGCAGCGTGCGGCCCAGCAGCAGGGCCAGCGGGTGGACGGGGGTGACGCGCATGCGGTCGATGACGCCGAGGTTGCGGTCCATCAGCAGGCCGAGCCCGACGAACGAGCCGCCGAGCAGGGCGAGCTGCACCAGTACGCCGGGCACCAGCGCCTGCCAGGACGATCCGCCCACGCCGAGGTCGAGCCTGGTCAGCAGCGGGCCGAACAGCGCCAGGAACAGCAGCGGCTGCAGCATGCCGAACCAAAGGCTGGTCGTGGAGCGCAGCGTGGCGCGCAGGTAGCGGCCGAAGATGATGCCGGTGTCGGCGAGGAGGGTCATGAGGGGTCCGTATTCCTGTGGGTCTACTAGATGGACAGGGGTTCGCCGGCGGTGGTGCGGCCGGTGATGGCCAGGAAGGCCTCCTGCAGGCTGGCGGCCGGATCGCCGGTGTGGCGGGACTTGAGCTCGGCGGGGGTGCCTTCGGCGACGACCGCTCCGGCGTCCACGACGACGATGCGGTCGGCGAGCGCGTCGGCCTCGTCTAGGTAGTGGGTGGTCAGGAAGACCGTCGTGCCGTGCTCGGCGCGGATGCGGCGCACCAGCTCCCACAGCTCGGCGCGGCTACCGGGGTCCAGGCCGGTGCTCGGCTCGTCGAGGAAGAGCACCTGCGGCCGGTTGACCAGGCCGAGCGCGATCTCCAGCCGGCGGCGCTGGCCACCGGACAGGGCGGCGCTCGGCCGGTCCATCAGCTCCACCAGAGCCAGGTCGCGGGCCAGCTCCTCGGCCCGCTCGCCGGCCTGGCTTTTGGTCAGGCGGTGCAGCCGGCCCTGGGTGATGAGCTCCTCGCGTACGCCGCAGCCGGGGTCGAGGCCGCCGGACTGGGCGACGTAGCCGATGCGGCGGCGTACTCCGGCGGGGTCGGCGAGCAGGTCGTGCCCGGCCACCTCGGCGTGGCCGCCGCTGGGCGGCAGGAGGGTGGTGAGCATGCGGACGGTGGTGGTCTTGCCGGCGCCGTTCGGGCCGAGGAAGCCGAGGATCTCGCCGCGCCGCACGGTCAGGTCGATGCCGCGTACGGCGTGGACGGGGCCTTTGGCCAGGGTGAAGGTACGGGCCAGGCCCCGGACGTGGATGGCTGGTTCAGGCATGCCGCCGATAGAACCACACTCCACTCCAAAATTGCAATCGACTTAAAGTTTGGAGTTGAGTTAAGCTATTCGGCATGACCGAGGGCTTGCGGGAACGCAAGAAGCAGCAGACCCGCCACCGCATCCGCGACGTGGCCACCGCCCTGTTCGTCGAACGCGGCTTCGACCACGTCACCATCGCCGAAGTCGCCGCGGCGGCCGAGGTGTCCGTCAACACCGTCTACAACTACTTCCAGACCAAGGAAGACCTCGTCCTGCCGCCCGAGGAGGCCTCACCCCAGCGCCTGGCCGACATCGTGCGCCACCGCCCCGCCGGCCAGGCCGCCGTCCCCGCCGTCCTGGAACACCTGCGCCAGGAGGTACGGCGGCGCGAACGCAAGCTCGGCCTGACCGACGGCTTCGGCCGCGTCTTCGACATGATGAGCGCCGCCCCCACCCTCACCGCCCGCCTGGGCGACCTCGGCCGGCAGATGACCGACGAACTGGCCGCCGTCCTGGCCGAGGAGAGCGGCGCCGCGCCCGGCGACCCCCTGCCCGCCATGGTGGCCTGGCACATCGGCGGCTTCCACGCGCTGGTCTACGCCGAGATCGGCAAACGGACCGCGGCAGGACAGAGCCCCGACGCCATCGCCGCGGCCGTGCTGGAACTCATCGACGTCTACGAGGACCTGCTCGGAGACCGTCTTCGTACCTACGCCACACGTAAGGACTGACCCATGTTCAGAGTGACGATCCGCGGCACCTTCCAGGGCCTGGACGAGGCCACGCGTGAGGCCGTACGGGCCGCGGCAGGCGCCGCCTTCACCGAGGCCGGGACCTTCACCCACGACCAGAGCGTGTCGGCCTTCACCTTCCGCTGCCAGATCCCCGCGGGCCCCGACGACGGCGAGCACGAGGCCACCGCGGCCGCGATGGCCGCCCTGGACGCCCACGGACACCCCTACCACGTGCTGCGCGTCGCGGTCACGGACATGCGCGACATCAAGATCCGCCGCAAGGGCCGCCCGAGAGCGAGCTCGGGCTGAGCCCCGCCACCGGCCTTCAGCGGCGGGCGTTGGCGGCGATGGCCAAGCGGAAACAGGCCGCCAGATCCTCCACGACCGCCGCCGCCTCGGCCTTGAGCCGCACCCAGTCGGCTTTGGTGCAGGCGGCGACGCGGCGCCGGCTCTGCTCATACCGCTCACCGCCGCCCCAGCGCCGCTCCACCTCCGCCTCGTGATCCTCCGGCCGGAAACCGCCGGACACCTCCAGCCGTTCGGCCGGACTCAGCGCGACGCTCCTCGTATGAGCCTGCATCGCCCGCTCCACCGCGGCGATCACCTCACTCAGCCGCTCGGACCTACGCACCAGCAACTCATGCTGGCGGCGCAGATGCGTCAGCTCATCGGCACGCGGCTCGTCCAGAATGACGGCCACCTCCTCCAGCGCGAAACCCAGCTCCCGATACAGCAGCACTTGCTGCAGCCTGACCAGATCCGCCTCGGTGTAACGCCGGTAACCGGCCGCCGTCCGCTCACCCGGACTGAGCAGGCCGATGTCGTCATAGTGATGCAGCGTCCGCACGGTGACACCGGCCAGCCTGGACACCTGCCCCACGGAAAGCTCATGACCCCCACCATGAACCCTCACGTTACGTCAGGCACAAGCCCGGGCTGGACTCTCCCACAGCCGGAGGCCCCATGCTGGGGGACGTGGACGACGACCTCCTGCCGATCGGACAGTTCGCCCGGCTCACCCGCCTGAGCGTCAAGCAGCTGCGGCACTACGACGAGATCGGGCTGCTCCGGCCCGCCTGCGTGGACACCGCCACCGGCTACCGCTACTACCGCGCCGCCCAGGCCCGCACGGCGATGTCGATCGGGCTGCTGCGCTCCCTCGACGTGCCGCTGCCCGTCGTCGGCCAGGTCCTGGCCGGCACCGAAGGCGCCCTGGAGTCCGTACACGACACACTGGAGGCCGAACTCGCCCGGCGGCGGCGCACACTGGCCTCCCTGGAACGCGTCATAGCCGACGGCCTGCCCGCCACCCAGGTCCGCATCGTCACCGAACCGGCCCACCGCGTCGCGCTCGTGCGCGAACGCGCCACCGGCCCGGCCGACATCGCCCGCGCCACCACCGCCGCGATGACACGCCTGACAGCCGGCCTGCTGTACGGGCCGGCGACCCGATCCGACACCGACACCGACACGCCCCCAGCACTGCCCGGTGGGGGAGCGGCGGGCGGCGGCCCGCACTTGATCGGCCTGTTCCCCGTCGACCTGACCGACGACTTCGACGTGACCGCCGCGCTCGTCCTGGCAGACGGCTGGCACACCGGCGGGGGAGCACAGGTGGACGTGCTGCCCGGCGGTACCTTCGCCGCCGCCACCCACCTCGGCCCCTACGACCAGATCTCCCTGACCGCCCATGCCGTCCTGGCCTGGTGCGCCGAACGCCGCCACCCCATGCGCGGCCCGATCCGCGAGGTGTACGTGTCCGACCCGGCCCACACCCCGCCCGACCAGCTGATCACCCACCTGATGATCCCTTTGGAGGACGAACCATGAGCGCCGAACTGATCACCCAAGGCCCCGTCACCTGCCTGAACGTCACCGGCCTGGGCGAGCCAGGCGGAGCCGAGCACCTGTCCGCGATCGGCGCCCTGCACGCCGTCGCCGGCGCGATGGGCGGCCCCGCCGGACCGCTGGAAGGCCTGTGGTGGGTGGAGGACGAACGCCCGGGGCTGCAGGTGCCGCGCGAGCAGTGGCGCTGGCACCTGCTGCTGCCCCTGCCCGCCACCCCCGAGCCCGGACGCCTGGAACAGGCCCGCGAGTCCGTACGCGCGAGCGGCGCGGCCGTCGACCGCGTACGGGTGGCCGTCTTCACCGAGGGACAGTGCGTACAGATGCTGCACCACGGCCCCTACAGCGAGGAACCCGCGACCCTGAAGGTGATGGAGGAGTACATGGACGAGCACGGCCTGGTGGCCAACGGGCCGCACCACGAGGTGTACCTGACGGCGTTCGACGACCCCGATCCGCGCACACTGCTGCGCCAGCCCGTCCGCCCGGCATGAACCGCCTCACCCGTTAATCAGGGGTTCATCTGGGGTCGCACGATCTTCCCCCGCCGCCGCGCCGGCTCTTACATTCCGAAGCGTCACCCCATCCCGAGCGTCACCGCGGACACACCGGCCCAGCGAGATCAGGCCGCTCAGCCACCGCGGCCGCGTCGGGCGCGAAGGTAAGAGCCGGCAAGGAGACAGACCGTGTTCAAGCGCATCGCCCTCATCCCTGTGCTATTACTCGCCTTTCTGGGAGTGGCGAACCCCGCCCCGGCCCAGGCGCACGAGCCGCGCCACCTGCGCATCCTGCTCACCAACGACGACGGCTACACCTCCACCTACCTGCAAGGACTGCGCCAGAAGCTGATCGAGGCGGGCCACGAGGTGACGGTTGTCGCCCCCGACAGCGACGTCAGCATCACCGGCACGGCGATCAACGCCAAGTTCGGCACCACGCTGCAGGCCACCCAGAAGGAGCCCGGCGTCTGGGCCGTCGGGGGCAGCCCCAGCGACGCGGTCGCGTTCGGGACGCGCGTCGTGTTCGCCGGCAACCCGCCGGACCTGGTGGTCTCGGGCCCCAACCCGGGCGAGAACGTCGCCGCGACCGCCAACTACTCCGGCACCGTCGCCGCGACGATCACCGCCATCACCGGCGGCATCCCCGCCGTAGCGGTCAGCGTCGCCAGGAGCGGCGGCTCCTTCCCCAGCGCCGACCAGTCGATCGCCTTCGCCGTCAAACTCGTCGACCGGCTGGCGGCGACCTCACGCGGCGCCGTCCTGCCCGCCCGCACCGCGCTGAACGTCAACTACCCCGTCACCCCCAACGGCAAGGTCACCGTCGCCAAGCTGGGAACCTCGCTGCCGTTCTCCACCGACTACACCCTCGACTCCGCCGCGTGCGCCACCTGCTACCGCATCCTGCCCCTGCCGGCCACCGCCCCCGACCCGGTGACCGACGCCGACCGCACCCTGCTGGCCGCGGGCAACGTCACCATCACCCCGCTGGACGGTAACTGGGAAGCGGGACCGGCCACCGCCACCATCATCCGCCTCCGCCTCAACGCCCTGACCCCCTGAGCCCGGAGCACCCCGCCGGGAACACCGTGGGCCCACAACCCGACCCCACCCTGCGGCGCCAACCCTGCGGCGAGCACGAGCGGAGCGGTGAGCACGAGCGGAGCCGCACGAGGGGCGAGCACGACAGAGCGGCGCGATATGGCTGCGCGGCTCCTGAACCGCGACTGCTAAACCGCGGTGAGGATCACAGGCCCGTCGTCGGTGATGGCCACCGTGTGCTCGCTGTGGGAGGCGCGCGAGCCGTCAACGGTCCGCAACGCCCACCCGTCGGCGGCCGTGAGGTAGCGGCCGTCGCCGCCCGCGGTGAACATCGGCTCGATCGCCAGCACCAAACCCGTCCGCAGCACCAGCCCGCGGCCCGGCCGCCCCTGGTTGGCCACGTGCGGGTCCTCGTGCATCTTCCGCCCGATCCCGTGCCCGCCGAAGTCGATCGGCACGCCATAGCCGCCCGCCACCGCGACCGAGGATATGGCGTGCCCGATGTCGCCCATCCGGTTACCCGGCCGCATCGCGGCGATGCCCGCCCGCAGCGCCTCCTGCGTCGCCTCGATGAGCGCCACGTCACGGGCGCGCGGCAGCCCCACCACGAAGCTGACCGCCGAGTCGCCCGCCCACCCGTCGAGGTAGGCGCCGCAGTCGATGCTGACCAGGTCACCGTCCTTGAGCCGGTAACGGTCCGGGATGCCGTGCACGATCACGTCGTTGATCGACGCGCAGATGACCGCCGGGTAGGGCGTCGGCGCGAAGTGCGGCTGATAGCCCAGGAACGCGGGCGTGGCACCCGCCTCGGCGATGATGGTGGCCGCCAGCTCGTCCAGCTCGTCGACCCGCACCCCCACCGCGGCATGCTTGACGATCGCCTGCAGCGCCCGCGCCACCACGCGGCCCGCTTCGCGCATCGCCTCGATCTCCGCCAATGTCTTGATCTCCACCATGTCGATAACTATACCGGTATTTTTATCCCGACGGCATCTGTATCCCAGCTGTAGACTTGGGTTCATGGTCCGACCCTCGCTGACCCCCGAAGAGCGACGGCGCGGCGAGCAGCTCGGCCTGCTGCTCCGCGACGTGCGCGGCGACCGCAGCATCGTCGAAGTCGCCGCCGCGGCCGGCATGTCCGCCGAAACCCTCCGCAAGATCGAGACCGGCCGCATCCCCACCCCGGCCTTCTTCACCATCGCCGCCCTGGCCGACGTCCTCGGCGTCTCTCTCGACCACCTCGCCCTGCGGCTCACCCCCGCCACACCCGCCTGAGCGAGACAAAACCGCGCCCGCTCAACCGCTCACCGCCGCCCCAGAGCCCACCCCGGCCACGCGAGACGAGCTAGGCCAAAGCGGCTGGGCGGAAGCGGGCGAAGCGCAGGCGGGTCCGCTCACCGATCCGGGTCGGCCCGCTTCAACAACGGATGCGCCCGCATCGCCCCCTCCAGCTCACCCGGCAACTCATCGCGGTAACGCCCCAGCGTCGACAGATCACTGTGCCCCAGCACCCGCCGCACCGCGTCCATGTCCACCGCGTCCGCCAGCAGATGCGTCGCCGTCGTATGCCGCAACCCATGCGGCGTCACCGACCGCCGCTGCTCGGCCGCCACCCGCCGCTGCACCCGATCGATCACCGCCTGCACATCGCCACGCGCCAGCCGCCGCCCCCGCCACGACAACAACAACGCCTTGTCCGGCACTTCCGCCCGCTCCCGCGCCAGATAGGCCTCCAACGCCAGCGCCACATCGCGGGGGAGCGGCACATCCCGGGTGCGGCCCCCCTTGCCGAAGATCCGCCAATAACGCACCCCGTCATTGGTGTAGAAATCCTCGACATTGGCCCGCACCAGCTCCGACACCCGCGGCCCCAGCGTCGACAACAGCAACACGATCAACGCATCACGCAACTCCGTCCGCTGATCACGCCGCCCCGCCGCCGGCGCCTCGCCCGCCGACCGCGCCGCCCCGATCAGCCCCTGCGCCTGCTCCCGCGTCAACGCCCGCCGCTCGGGCCGCAGCCCGCCCCGCTCCCTGGCCGTCACCGTCGACAACGCCATCGGATTGATCTGGATCCAGCCCGCCAGCGACGCGTACTTGAACAACGCCGAGATCGAACGCCGAAACCGCGCCTGCGACGACGGACTCTGCCCCCCGCCACCTGCCGAACGCCGGCCATCCGGCTTACGCGCGAACGCCAGCAAAATCGCATCGACGTCCTCACCCGACAGGTCGTCCAGCACCGTCGACTCCCCGGCCAGCGCCACCAGCGTCGCCACATCACGCGCATAAAGCTCCGCCGTCGCCTGCGACAATGCCCCCGTCAACGTCTTGGCCCGCACCAGCTCCACATAGCGGTCGGCCGCCTCCACCACCGTCAGCCGATCCAGCTCAGCAGGCCGCACCGTCCCCCCTCACCCCAAGATCCACCGAAGATCCACACAGGCAGACGGTAGCGGGCCCCACCGACAGAATCAGATGTCGCGGAAGGTCTCGATCCGCGCCCCCAGCGCGTTCAGCCGCTCGGCCAGATCCTCATACCCCCGGTTGATGACGTACACATTGCGCAGCACCGACGTGCCCTCACCCGCCATCATCGCCAGCAGCACCACCACCGCGGGCCGCAGTGCCGGCGGGCACATCATCTCCGCGCTGCGCCAGCGCGTCGGCCCCTCCACCAGCACCCGATGCGGATCCAGCAACTTCACCGACGCCCCCAGCCGCGTCAGCTCCGTCAGATAGATCGCCCGGTTGTCGTAGACCCAGTCATGGATCAGCGTCGAACCCTGCGCCGTCGCCGCGATCGCCGCGAAGAACGGCACATTGTCGATGTTCAGCCCCGGGAACGGCATCGGGTGGATCTTGTCGATGGGGGAGACCAGCTTGGACGGCCGTACCGTCAGATCCACCAGCCGCGTCCGCCCGTTGGCCGCCGCGTACTCGGCACCCCGATCGTGATCGAGGCCCATCTCCTCCAGAACCGCCAGCTCGATCTCCAGGAACTCAACCGGCACCCGGCAGATCGTCAGCTCCGACTGCGTCACCACCGCCGCCGCCAGCAGGCTCATCGCCTCCACCGGGTCCTCAGAGGGGGAGTAGTCGACATCCCGCTCGATCGAGGCCACCCCGTGGACCGTCAGCGTCGTCGTGCCCACGCCCTCCACCCGCACGCCCAGCTCCTCCAGGAAGAAGCACAGGTCCTGCACCATGTAATTGGAGGAGGCGTTGCGGATCACCGTCACACCGTCGTGGCGCGCCGCCGCCAGCAGCGCGTTCTCCGTCACGGTGTCACCCCGCTCGGTCAGCACGATCGCCCGCGACGGCGACACCCCCCGGTCCACCCGCGCGTGGTAGAAACCGCCCGTCGCCGTGATGTCCAGTCCGAAGTGCCGCAACGCCGACATGTGCGGCTGCACCGTGCGCGTCCCCAGGTCGCAGCCGCCCGCGTACGGAATCTGGAACTGGTCCGTACGATGCATCAACGGCCCCAGGAACATGATCACACTCCTGGTACGCCGCGCCGCCTCGGTGTCCATCGCCTCCAGCTCCAGCCGGGCCGGAGGCACGATCTCCAGGTCACTGCCCTCGTTGATCCACCGCGCCCGCACCCCGATCGAGGCGAGCACCTCCAGGATCCGGTAGACCTCCTCGATCCGCGCCACCTTACGCAGAATCGTCCGCCCCGAGGTCAGCAGCGACGCGCACAGCAGCGCCACACACGCGTTCTTGGAGGTCTTGACATCGATGCTGCCCGACAGCCGCCGCCCGCCCACGACCCGCAGATGCATCGGCCCGGCATAGCCCAGCGACACGATCTCACTGTCGAGCGCCTCACCGATCCGCGCGATCATCTCAAGACTGATGTTCTGGTTACCGCGCTCGATCCGGTTCACCGCGCTCTGACTCGTCGCCAGAGCATCCGCCAGCTGCAGCTGCGTCCACCCACGGTGCTGGCGCGCGTCACGAATCAGCCGGCCGATCCGCACGAGATAATCATCAGTCATAACACGACAACATATCTCACATATGAGATGCGGCCGCACCCGACCCCGCCGACGCGCCGGACAACTCCCGATGCACCGCCAGATGCTCCGGCGTCCTCCCCACCTTACGCTTGTGCACGAACGCCTGACGCGCCTGCCGGAACCCATTACGGTCATCGAACATATCCCGGCTCATCTCCGCCAGCTCCTCCACCCGATAGGCCTCCAACGGCTTACGCCGCTCATCGGCCTCCCGCACCTCCCGCTTGATCCCCAGCAACCGCTCATAATCATCCCCGGCCGCCAACCGCTCGGCGTACTCCAGCACCGACCGCTCGAACTCCAGCCGCGACCCCGCCATCATCCGATCGGCCAGCCCCAGCTCCACCGCCTGCGCCGCACCCACCGGCAACGCCTCACCCGTCAGCCGCCCCGCCACCGACGCACCCACCCGCCGAGGCAGCACGTACGTCCAGAACTCCGACCCGAACAACCCCATCGTCCGATAGTGCGGATTCAACACCACACCCTCACGAATCAGCACCCGATCCGCGCCCAGCCCCATCATCACGCCACCCGCACCCGCGTTACCGCCCACCGACGTCACCACCAGCTGCCCCGTACACGCGATCACTTCACGACACACCTGGTTGATCGCGTTGATGTTCATCCACGCTTCCAGCTCCGGATGACGCGCCGCCTCGATCACATTCAGATGGATGCCGTTGGAGAACACCTCACCACCCCGCAGCACCACCACCCGCGTGTCCTGCGCCGCCGCGTACCGCAACGCCGAGGCCAGCCGCCGGCACTGCTCGGTCGACATAGCGCCGTTGTAGAAGTCGAAACTCACCACCCCCACCGCGTCACTACGGTCATAGGTCACCTCGCTGTAACCCGGCCGCTCCTCCAGCCCCGCCACCCGCTCAGCCAGCACCATCGCCGCCGGCAGCTTGATCGCCCCCGGCTCCTCGGCCCGCAGATGCCCCACCCACACCGTGCCATCACCGGTGTGCACCAGCACCGCGCCCTCACGCCGCGCCACCACCGACCCCGGCGTCCCCACGACGGCCGGGCCCCGATACACATCGAACACCCGCATCATCCGCCCCTCCAGCAGCACCCGCCCACCCGGCGCCCCATCGGCCGAACGCACCCGGCGCAACACCGCGTCCGTCGGCTCCGACCAGGAGAACTCCCGGTCGCCATGCCGCATCGCCGGCAGCAACCGCCCCCGCACCAGCGGCGAACGATAATCCAGCGGCACCGGCGCGAACCCCGCGTCCATCGCCTTGGCCGCCACCTCCACCACCAGCTCCACCGCGGCGTCGGCCACCGGCCCGTTGTAGAGGGCGGACTTGCGCGGCGGCTCGGCCGGCATCGCGAACGTCCGGAACCCCCAGATCGGCCCCGCGTCCATCTCCTCCACCGCCTGCAGCGCCGTCACACCCCACTCCGGCTCGGCGTCGGCGATCGCCCAGTCCAGCGAGGACGGGCCGCGGTCGCCGGGCGGCCCGGGGTGAATGATGATCGTGCGGTGGTTCTGCCACAGCAGCGCCGGGACCTTCTCCTTCAGGAACGGGCAGATGATCAGGTCGGGTTTGGCCAGCTGGGCCGCCTCGAGCATCACCTGCTCCGAGACGGCCAGCTCGACGGTGACGTCGTGACCGGCCCGGCGCAGTTCCAGCCAGGCACGCTGGGTCAGGCCGTTGAAGGAGGAGCAGAGCAGCAGAATACGCAACGGAGAACTTCTTTCAGGCGGGTCGTTCGAGGGGTACGGGGGCTCGCCGTGTGCGGGCCCGGGGGAGAGGGGCCGGCTCAGCCGGGCACACCTGGGCGCGGGTGACCCCACCGGTCCCAGATGTTTACGGCAGTCCCATATGGCCCGTACATGCCCTCGATGCTGACACGAACCTGCAAGTGCTGATGACACATCTCGGCAAAAATCCGCCCGAACCGGCCCCAAATGACCAGATTTGTCGGAATCGAATGTGGGGGAGAGGCACCGAAACGGCCCCCAAACTCCCCTCCGCGTCCCGACAGCCGCACCCGCCGCGCGACCGAAACCCCGACCCGGACCGCTTGACACTTGCGGCGCCTCACCGTGATTCCGCCCCCTCCGGTCTGGCTTTCTGTCCTGTCGCAAAAGGGGCCCAACTTCACCGGCCACCGTGACCCGTCACCCGATCCCAACGGGAACAACGGGACCGCCACCCTGGCGGTGATCGGGCCGGGCAAGGATCACCCAGTTTCAGGGCCGAGACGCCGACGGTGCCGGGACGTGCGATTGCTCGCGTGCGAGCAGCACACCCGGTCGAAGCCTCGAAGCCTCGTTCGACGTAAGCCTTGGCGACCGCGTCGTCCAGCCGGTCATCGAGACGCTTCTGCTCCTGCACCGTGACCGCCGCAGGGTGGGGTCGACGATCAACTCCTCCGGTTGGAGCTGGAAACCGAGGTCCCGGACGATCTTCGAGGGGACGAAGATCGCCTCCATGTGCGGATCGGCGGCCCTGGCGCCGACCGCCGGGACGGTCCTGGTCGTCGCGTCGTTCTCGTTGATCTCGTAGGAGAGCTCGACCGAGTCGACCTTCACCTCGGCTGACGTGATCACCACGGGCGTGCCCTCGTCGTACGGCGTCGACTGATCACCCGTCAGATACCGCAGCAGCTTCTCGTCACCGATGGCCTGATCCCCATAGACAATTTCCTCCGGGATCTCGACGTTCTCCGCCCTCACGTCGAAGAACCGAGACTCGGCCGAAAGGCGCTCACTCTGGGCAATCGGCACCCCGGGTAAATCGCGCTCGATCACCGCTCGCACGGTGTCCGCATCCGCCGCCGAGAAAGGCCCCGCGAACAAGGGGCTCGGCTGGACCAATAAGGTGCCCGGCCGGGCCCTGGGGGAGTATTCGGCCCTGCTCTGCGTCGTTTGGCCGACCGCGATCATCGCCAGGGCGATGCCGAAAGCGCTCGCCATCATCGCCAGCGTGATCGCGAGCACCGCGCTAACCCGACGATCGGCCAGGTCGCCGGCCGCCAGGCGGAAGGGCAGCGGCAGCCGTTCCGCATATGGACCGGTGACCTCCAGCAGCCCGGTTTATGGACTCGTGGCGGTTGGGCGGGGCGGAGAGCACCGCGGCAGGGGTGGCCCCGGCCGCGATCATCAGGGGAAGGCCGACGAAACGCCGGGTATCCGGCCTGCTCGCCTGGACGGCAATCGAAAGGAAACTGTGCGCGATACCGGACAGAATCCCGCTTCTGTCCGGTATCGCGTATTTTCGGGTGATTTAGAGGCGGTTGACGAAGCGGGCGGCGGCGCGCTGGCTCATGCCGGTCTCGCCGCGTACGAGGAAGACGGCCTCCTGGAGCTGGCCGTGAGCCTTCATCTCGCGCGCCTGGTCGACGAGGTCGGGGCTGGGGGTGGGGCGGTTGCGGGGGTTCCTGGTCAGCCGGACGGCCAGGATGATCAGGTAGATGGCCAGGGCGGTGACGACGGCGGTGAGCGCGACGAGACCCGTGGTGGAGATCGCCAGGCTGTGCATCTCTCGATCGTAACGCCGCCCGCTGGAGATCAGCGGCGGGAAGACGCCCGGATGACGATGAAGGCGATGATCGCGATCACGACGATGATCACGGCGAAGATGAGTAGCTCCACGGGGCCTAAGTTCATATTTCTCAGCGTAGGTGGCGAAAAGATGCCGTGTGCGGAACGTCGCCGTTTGCTTGATAATGAACATTATGTCAAGTAGACCGCTTCGGGAGAGGCTCTGACTCGGGGTGGAGCCCCATGTGCGCTTAGTGACGTTGGTCACCCTGCCCGCCGCCCCGCCGAGCGGTGATCGTCGGGGCCTGGCCATGGGGTGTTACGGGAGGTGACGGCCGCCTCCGGTGGGCCGGCGCGGTTCTTGATCATTACGCTGCGTGAGGCCGGAATGCTCTGACCGATGGGTTGACCTTCGGTTGATTCACTGTCCTGGCTGGCCGGATCGCCTTAGGGTGGGAGATCTGCTATCGCGCCGCGAGAGGAGCAGCACGTGGGGAACCAGTCGGTGTTATGTCCAGTGTGTCAGGGAGTTCTGCCCGCTACGGGCCGGGAGTCCTATACGACACTGCGTGGTCGTCTTATTGTGACCAACGGTTACTGCGGAGGTGGTTGCGCCGAGCGGCGGGCCGAGATGGAGCGGACGCAGCAGATGACGCGTCCTTCGGCCCCGGTTGTGCCGGCCGCTCCCCCGGTGGCTCACGCGCCTTCCTTGGCTCCTGTCGCCGGTCCGGCGCGGGCGCGGGTGGCGGGCTGATCGTTTTTGTAGCCGGTGCCTGGTTCTGTGTGGGTGCCGGGTGGGTCTCCGGGCCTGGGTTGTAGTGGTTTTGTCGCATTTGTGGGCTGGCCGCTCTGTGCGTGGTCATACGTGGCCTTGTGTGGTGTGCCAGTAGTCGCGGGTCTGTACGGCGAGGCCGTCGGAGTCGAAGCGGGCGATGACGCAGCCCGCGAGGGTGATGGGTGTGCCTTCGTCGATGGCGTGGACGCGGAATTCGATGACCGCTTGGTCGCCGTCCACGATGGGGGTGGCGAAGGTGACGTGCGGCGCGGTTTCGGTGCTGAAGGACCAGCGGATGTAGTCCGCTATGGCGCCTCTCCCCCGGTGTGGTGGCCGGAAGGGCATGGAGGTGTGGATCGCGTCGTGGTGGTAGAGGGTGGCGATGCGGTCGGTGTCGTGGTGGGTCCAGCCGTGTTGCCAGGTGTCGGCGAAGCGCTGGGCGGCTGCTCGGGTGTTCATGGGTCTCAGTGTGGCGGCGTTTAACCGCTCGATTCTGTCGGTGGCGTTGGTTATGGTCTGAGCTCGTGTCTGGTGAGCAGTCGCTGGTCCGCGCGCGTGGGCTGGTGAAGCGGTTCGGGGATTTCGTCGCGGTCGACGGGATCGATATCGATGTGGCGCCTGGTGAGGCGTTCGGTTTCCTGGGTCCCAATGGGGCGGGTAAGTCGTCGACGATGCGGATGATCAGTTGCGTGTCGATGCCGTCGGCGGGTGAGTTGCGGATCTTCGGGCTGGATCCGGTGCGGGAGGGGCCGCGGATTCGGGGGCGGCTGGGTGTCTGCCCGCAGCTGGATAACTTGGATCCTGATCTGACGGTTCGCGAGAATTTGACGACGTACGCCCGTTATTTCGGGTTGTCGCGGGCGCAGGCGCGGGCCCGGGCCGAGGAGCTGCTGGAGTTCGCGCAGCTGAGTGATCGGGCCTCGAGCCGGGTGGAGCCGCTGTCGGGCGGGATGAAGCGGCGGCTGACGATCGCGCGGGCGATGGTGAACGAGCCGGATCTGGTGCTGCTGGACGAGCCGACGACGGGGCTGGATCCGCAGGCGCGTCATCTGCTGTGGGAGCGGTTGTTCCGGTTGAAGCAGCGGGGTGTGACGCTGGTGCTGACCACGCACTACATGGATGAGGCCGAGCAGTTGTGCGATCGGCTGGTGGTGATGGACGGCGGCCGGATCGTGGCGGAGGGGTCGCCGCGTTCGCTGATCGAGGCCCATTCCTCGCCGGAGGTGGTGGAGGTGCGCTTCGGTGGACAGGAGCTGGCGGGTTTCGTGGCGCCGCTGGCCGGGATCGGTGATCGGGTGGATGTGCTGCCGGATCGGATCTTGGTGTACGCCGGGGACGGTGACGCGGCGGTGTCGGAGGTGCATCGGCGTGGGCTGGTGCCCTCCAGTGTGCTGGTGCGCCGTTCGTCGCTGGAGGATGTGTTCCTGCATCTGACGGGCCGGACGTTGGTGGAGTGATGGCGCATCCGACGGTGGCGGTGCTGGAGCGGCATCTGACGCTGTACAAGCGGTTGTGGCGGGCGTCGTTGTTCTCGTCGTTCGTGTTGCCGGTGCTGTTCCTGGCCAGTATCGGGCTGGGGGTGGGCGGTTACGTCGGTGAGGTGGGCGGCGTGCCGTACGTGGAGTGGATCGTGCCGGGGGTGCTGGCGTCGACGGCGTTCCAGATGGCGGTCGGCGAGTGCACGTATGCGGTGTTCGGGGAGTTTCGGTGGAATCGCGGGGCGCATGCGATGTTCGCGACGCGGGTGTCGGTGTGGGACATGGTCGGCGGCTGGCTGCTGTACATCGTGTTCAGGGTCGAGATCGCGGTGGTGGTGTTCGTGCTGGTGGTGGGGGCGTTCGGGGCGTTGTCCTCGCCGTGGGTGGTGCTGACGCCGCTGGTGGCGGC
Source organism: Nonomuraea sp. NPDC048901 (assembly GCF_040649695.1). NCBI lineage: Bacteria > Bacillati > Actinomycetota > Actinomycetes > Streptosporangiales > Streptosporangiaceae > Nonomuraea > Nonomuraea sp. NPDC048901. The sequence goes on from NZ_JBEZFW010000021.1 coordinate 46,251, forward strand.
GTTGCTGGCGGTGGCCGTGGCGGCGCCGGTGACGGCGTTCTCGGCGACGATCGATCATGACAGTTATTTCGCGTTGCTGTTTCGGTTCGTGATGTTGCCTTCGACGTTGTTCGCGGGGGTGTTCTTCCCGGTGGAGCAGTTGCCGGCGCTGGTGCGGCCGGTGGCTTACGTGTCGCCGTTGTGGCATGGGGTGGAGCTGGCGCGGGCGGCGACGTCGGGGGTCGCTCCCCCGTGGCCGCTGTGGGCGCATGCCGGGTGTTCGGTGGCGTTCGCGGCGGGCGGGCTGTGGTGGGCGGGTTACGCGTTCCGTAAGCGACTTCAGGACTGATGATGGTGACGTTGGCGGTGGCCCGGCGGCTGGTGTCCGGCCGGGTTGGGGCGGGGCGTGTTTCGGCGGGCCGGGTGGGTGCGGTGGTGGGCCGCAATGTGGGCGCGTTGCGTTCGGGTGCTTCGTACTGGCTGGTTCTGGTGTCGGGGTTTTTCGAGCCGCTGCTGTATCTGCTGTCGATCGGTGTGGGTGTGGGTGCGCTGGTGGGGCGGATTCCGCTGGCTGATGGCCGGGTGGTGTCCTATGCGGTGTTCGTGGCGCCGGCGATGCTGGCGGTCTCGGCGATGAACGGGGCGTTGTCGGAGACGACGTTCAACTTCTTCTTCAAGATGCGTTATACGAAGACGTTCGAGGCGGTTTTGGCGACGCCGGTGCGGCCGATCGAGGTGGCGCTGGGTGAGTTGACCTGGGCGATGGTGCGCAGTTCTGTTTACACGGCGTTGTTCCTGGTGGTGATGGTGGTGCTGGGGCTGGCCGAGCCGGTGTGGGCGTTGGCGGCGTTTCCGGCGACGATGCTGGTGGGGGTGTCGTTCGGCGCGCTGGGGATGGCGGTGTCGACGGTGCTGCGTGGCTGGCAGGATTTCGATCTGATGACGGCGGCGCAGTTTTCGTTGTTCTTGTTTTCCGGCACCTTCTCCCCTGTGACGGATTATCCGGGGGTGTTGGAGGTGGTGGTGCGGGTGACGCCGCTGTATCACGCGGTGGAGTTGGTGCGGGGTCTGGCCTCGGGGGTGCCGGAATGGGGGTTGCTGGGGCATGCGGGTTATCTGGTGGTGATGGCGGTGGCGGGGTTGTGGTTCGCGGCGGGGCGGATTCAGCGGGTGTTGTGCGCGTAACCGGCCGGCCGGCCGTGCCGAGGTGCGGGCGCCGGGGAGCAGGTCTTCGACGCGCTGACCGCGTTGATCGACAAGTCGCTGCTGCTCGCCGCTGATTCGACACCCCGTGAGCCCCGATGCGGGACCCGTCGCCCCGATGTCGAGCCCGTGAGTGTGCGCCGAAGAGTTCTCGCAGCGCCTGGGCGACGACGTGCCTGTATGTCGAAGTGGAGCGTCGGGATGAGCGTCTCGACGGGCACCTCGTCGGTGGGCCCCTCCCCCTGTAGGCGTGTCCCGATGGCCAGGAGCGGCGCCAGGGCGAGGCGGGGAGTTCTTGGGATGCTCGCATTCCGCCGTGCGTGAGGAGCAGTGCGGGTCCGTGGCCGCGGTGCCGGTAGCCGATCGTGGTGCCGTCGGCGGAGCGAACCTGGCCTTTGCCGTATTCGTGTACGGGGGTGCGTTGGCGTGGCGGGTGCGCTCCGGAGCCTTGCGTGGTGCGAACGTGGGCGCTGAAGCCTTGGGCGCCGGGTGGCGGTCCGTCGAGCCTCCAACGGCCTGGCGGGTCGTCAGGGTCGTCGGCGCACGCGTCGCTGTACCTGTGTCCAGCTGGTTCACGCTTGCGGGTGGAAGCTCGATGACCTGGCGAAATGCTGGAGGTATGGAGCACAACGCCGAACTGGAGAGTTTCTGCGTTCCCGTCGTGGCCCGTGCCCTGCGCTTGGACGACGTCGAGCGCGGCTGTGCCCGCCTCGCCTCCCGTGAAGCGTTCGGGTCCATCGTTGTCGAGCTGTGCGCGCTGGATGGTCAGGCGTAGGGGTGTACGGCGGTTACCGAGCTGAGCGGGAGTGGGCCGTACAGGTGGGGGAAGCCGTTTTCGAGGCGGATGTCGAGTCCGGCGGGGTCGATCTGGAGGATGAGCAGCGGCTGGGTGACGTGGCCGTAGAAGGCGGTGTGTACGCCGTGGAGCTGGTCGAGGTCACGGCTGCAGTGGATGAAGCCTTCTTGGTCGAGGGTGCGGCCGAGGGTGGAGATGCGGTACTCCCCCGCCGGCTGGGCGTCGGCCCAGTCGGCGGCCAGGGCGAGGTGGAGGATGTCTATGGTGTCCATTCGGAGTCGAGCATGGCATAGATGACCTCGGAGGACCATTCGCCTTTGACGTGCTCGTTGTCGATGAGGTGGGCTTCGCGGCGCATGCCGAGTTTTTCCAGGACGCGGCCAGAGGCGGTGTTGCGGGCGTCGAGGCGGCCGACGATGCGGTGCAGGCCGAGTTCGTCGAAGCCGAGGCGGAGTAGTTCGCGGCCGGCTTCGGGGGCGTAGCCGCGGCGGTGGTGGTCGGGGTGCAGGATGTAGCCGATCTCGCCTTGGCGGTGTTGTTTGCTGGTCCAGATCAGGACGCCGTTGCCGATGAGCTGGCCGGTGTCGCGCAGGGTGATGGCGATGTCGAGGGCGTCTCCTTCGTCGAGGAGGGCGACGCGGGTGATCTTCCTGTCGAGGAAGGTGCGTACGGTGTCGAGGTCGCGGGGTTCCCAGTAGAGGTAGCGGGCGACGTCGGGCCGGGACTCGTAGGCGTGCAGCGCGTGGAGGTCGTCGGGGGTGAAGGGGCGCAGCAGGAGGCGGTCGGTGAGGATCGGGTAGTGGGGTTTGAGCACGGGGGCAGTGTAGATAACCCGTCTTCGGGGGCGCGAGGCGTTTTCGCCGAGCAGGCAGGTGGTCAGGCGGGCGGGCCACAACCGGGCGTTCGGGGTGCCCGGGGTCAGTGGGCGCCGGCGAGGTTGAGGACGATGACGCCGCCGATGATGAGCAGGATGCCGCCGATCTTGAGCGGGGTGAGGGTCTCCCCCAGGAAGGCGGCGCCGATGAGGGCGATGGCGGCGGTGCCGGCGCCGGACCAGACGGCGTAGGCGGTGCCGACTTCGAGCTGCATCTTGAGGGCGCGGGCGAGCAGGACGAAGGAGATGAGGTAGCCGATGGCGACGATGGCGGCCCAGCCGAGGTGGGACAGGCCGTTGCTGAGTTTGAGCGCGGTGGTCGCGATGACCTCGGCGGCGATGGCGATCGCGAGCAGCAACCAGGCCATGGTGGATCCCTCCTCGTGATTGGCAGTGAGACGGCCTCGGTGTGATCGTGGGTAGCGCTGGAGCCACTGCCGGTCACCGCCGGGGCCATGAGGATGAGTGTGCTGACCGGGGCGGCTTGTGTCGAACCTCCGGTCGCTGGGGGCCGGTGAGGCGGAAGCGCTTGAAAAGGGAGTCGAATGCGTGTTCCACTGGGGCCGTGGGTTGGGACGCGCTTTCGCTTGTTGAGGCCGCAGATGATCGTCCGTTGATCGAGCGGCGGGCGGTGCTGCGTGACGGCTTCTACGAGACGCAGGCCCGTACGATGATCGAGCGGGTGCCGCAGAGTGCGGGGATCGCTGAGCGGTGGGCCGTCTCTCCTTATCGTGGGTGTGCTCATGCTTGTCGTGGCTGTGGTGCTCGTGGGGGTCATCGGCGGCTTGGCTTGGACGCGGGGCGGGATTTCGACACGCGGATCGTGGTCAAGCCCAACGCGGTGACGCGGTTGCGGGCGGAGTTGGCGCGCTGGGGTGGTGAGGCGCTGGCGGTCGGGGTCAGTGGTGACTGTTACCAGCAGGCGGAGGCGACCTACCGGCTGATGCCGGGCATCGTGGAGGCGCTGGGTGAGGCGGCGGTGCCGTTCACCGTCTACACCAAGAGTCCGCTGGTGTTGCGGGATGCCGCGGTGCTGGCGCGGGCGGGGGCGCAGGTGGCGGTCTCGATCGCGTTCGTCGACGAGCGGATCAGGCGTGGGGTGGAGCCGGGCGCGGTGGGTGCGCAGGCGCGGCTGGAGTTGGTGTCGGCGCTGGTGGAGGCGGGGGTGTCGTGCCGGGTGCTGATGGCTCCGGTGCTGCCGTTGCTGAGTGATGGGGCCGATCAGTTGTCGGCGACGGTGCGCCGGATCGCGGCCACGGGGGCCGGGGTGGTGGAGCCGGTGGTGTTGCGGCTGCCGCCGGGGACGCGGCAGTGGTATCTGGAGTGGCTGGGTGAGGCGCATCCGCATCTGGTGGCGCGTTATGAGGAGTTGTACGACGGGGCGGGGTTGCCGGCGGCCGATTACGAGGAGCGGATCACGGGGCAGATCGGGCAGTTGTGCCGGGTTTACGGCATGCGGTCGGGGCCGCCGGAGCCGCCGGAGCGTGAGCCGCGGTTCCCGCAACTCGCGCTGGTCTGACTACTGTCAAGATTTAAGGCTGTCGCCTTAGAATCTTGGGTGTCCCATCAGTGAGCAGAAGGGCGCCGCCATGACCGCCGAACCCGTCCCCCGTTACCCCTTCGACCGGACCGAGGCCCTGCAGCCGCCGCGGGAGTGGGCCCAGTTGCAGAGCGGGTGCCCCGTGGCGCACGTACAGCTGCCCAGCGGCGACACCGCCGAGCTGGTGACCCGCTATGACGATGTGCGCACGCTGCTGACCGACCCGCGGTTCAGCCGCGGCGGCGCCGAGGCCGCGCGGGTGTCCACCACCGCCGACGGCGGGATCTTCGCCCGCGGTATGGCGAGCGGGAGCATGATCGCCGGGACCGGGCATCGGCGATGGCGGCGGCTGCTGACCCCGTCGTTCACCATCCGCAAGATCGAGGCGCGGCGCCCGCGGGTGCAGCGGATGGCCGATGAGCTGGTGGACGGCATGCTGGCCGGTGGCTCCCCGGCGAACCTGTCGCGCGAGCTGGGCCTGCCGCTGCCGGTGCAGGTCATCTGCGCGCTGGTGGGGGCGCCGAGTGAGGATCAGGACAAGTTCGCGTACTGGTCTCAGGTGATGCTGACGCTGACCCGCTATGAGCAGTCAGAGGTGGAGAAGGCGTACGAGGAGTTCGGCGCGTATGTGTCGGATCTGGTGGATGACAAGCGTGCGGCGCCGGGCGATGACATGCTCAGCGAGCTGACGCAGATCTCCGACAGCCAGGACGGGCGGCTCAGCCACGAGGAGCTGATCGCGACCGTGCAGGCGCTGCTGCTGGCCGGGCACGAGACGACGTCGAACATGATCGCCATCATGGTGGCGATGCTGCTGTCGGAGCCGGGGCGTTACGCGGCGGTGGTCGAGGACCCGGAGCTGATCCCGGGCACGGTCGAGGAGGTTCTGCGGCTGGACAGCACGCTCAGCGTGGTGGGCATGCCGCGGGTGGCGACCGAGGAGGCCGACTTCGGCGGGGTGCGGGTCAGCGCGGGCACGACGCTGATCCCGTGCCGGCCCGCGGCCAACCGGGATCCGCGTAAGTTCGCCGATCCCGACAACTTCGACGCGCGCCGCGACAACGCGGGCCAGCATCTGGCGTTCGGCGCGGGGCCGCACTTCTGCCTGGGTCAGCCGCTGGCCCGGATGGAGCTTCAGGTCGTGCTCGGCACGCTGGCCCGGCGGCTGCCGGGGCTGGGTCTGCGGGATGCTCCCGGTGATCTGCGGCTGCGTACGGGGTTGTTGTCCGGGGGGCTGCAGGACGTGTGGGTCACCTGGTGACCAGCGGCCTGCTTGGGCGTCTCAGCCGGTGGTGAACCACAGGCGGATGAGGTGGCGGCGCTGCGGCTCGGGGTGGTCTTCGTAGGCGGTGCGGCCGTGCAGGAGGAGGTGGTTGTTGAGGAACTGCATGTCGCCCTCCCGCAGGTCCATGGTGAGCACGAAGCGGGGGTCGTTGGTCAGCCGGTCGAGCAGGTCCATCGCCTCGCGCTGCGCCGGGGTGAACGGCGGCACGCAGGCGCCGCGCTGGGCCGAGCGCAGGTAGTCGGGCCCGTAGGAGAACGACACCCTGCCGTCCTGGCCCAATGTGCACAGCGGTTTGGTGTAGAAGCTGTCGGGGCCGTCACCGGTGCGCCGGTCGTGCCACCACGGCTGGTAGAGCACCTCGGCCAGGTCGGGGCGGGTCCGGACGACCTCGTTGTGCACCGCCACGGAGCTGACGATGACGCTGAGGCCGCCCGACTTGGCCGGCCGCACGCACAGCAGGGCGACGACGTCGGTGGGGTCGCTGTGGAAGCCGAGCCGCCCGTTGTGCTGGTAGCTGCGGGTGCGTGGCTGGGAGGGGTCGGCGCCGGTGTCTCGTACGTGCACCAGCGGCACCGGGCCGGGTCCTTGTGAGACGATTGCGCCGATGTGGCAGCCGAGGCCGAGTCCGGCGATCTCGCGCTGCCGCTCGCTCATCTGGCCGACGGGCACCCCTTGGAGCAGGGCGAACCCGTGACCGTCCACGATCTCCTCACGCATTCGCCGCAGGAGCGGCCCGAGCGTCGGCAGCGGGAAGCCGTCCGGGGTGATCTCCTGTGGCGCCGGCCCGGCCGCCTGCGCCGCTCGTACGGCGCCGAGCACCTCGTGCCGATGCTCCTCGCTGAGCGCGACCCTCCATGGGTCGCTGTCGCCGATCTCCGCCGCCAGCCATTGGCCGGGCCCCAGCACTTGTGCGATCGCCATGGTGGCCACCTCTCCGCTCGTCGTGGTTCTTGGACTCACCCTGTCGTCCTTGCTCTTGCGTGGCACCCCCTCATCGCCCACGGCGCAACCGCTTCACCCACAGCGCAAGCGCTCTGAAGGCTCTCCTCCCGTCGATTGCAAAGAGTGATTGTTCATAACTTTAAGTAGTGTTACAGTGCGGGTGCCGGTTCACCGCCTCCCGAAGGAGCGCCATGTCCGTGCCCGACGTTCTCGCCCGGAAATTCGACAAGAGATTCACCTTGTACGACGCCGATGGTGACGGTGTGCTCACCAGGGACGACTTTCAGATCGCGGCCACGAGGTTCTTGGCGGCGTTCGGCGTGCCGGCCGACTCCGCCAAGGGCCGGGACGTGGTGGCCGCCTACGCGAGCATGTGGAACGCCCTGATCCACAGTGCCGACGACGACAACGACGGGCACCTGTCGCGCGCGGAGTTCACCGCCTACCTGGCCGGCCAGGAGTTCCGCACCAGCGGCTACGCGGCGACCGCGGGCCGGATCGCCGAGTCCGTCCTGACCGTCTGCGACATCGACGGCGATGGCCGGATCTCCTTTGAGGAGTTCGCCGCCATCCCCGGCATCTGCTCCCTGCCCGAGGCCGAGCGGCGTGAGGTCTTCGACCGGCTCGACACCGACGGCAGCGGGCATCTGGACATCAGCGAGATCCACGCCGCGCAGCGGGACTTCTACGCCAGTACCGACCCGGGCGCGCCCGGCAACCTGATCTTCGGCCGATTCTGAGGAGCCAGAGGTGGAGCATCCCCCGCAGCCGGACGGTCACTGCCGTGTCATCCGGTCCGCTTTGATGTATGAGGGCAAGCAGCATCTGCAGTTCTTCGCCGGTATCGCCGCCGAGACCGTGGGTGCGCGCAATATCTGCATGCACCTGCAGACCATTCCTCCCTCGGGCAGCGGCCGGGCTCATAAGCACGACCATCACGAGACGGCCATCTACGTCATCAGGGGCGCCGTAGGTGCCTGGTACGGCGAGAATCTGGAGCACTACCTGCAAGCGCGTCAAGGGGAGTTCATCTACATCCCCGCCAGTACGCCGCACATGCCGGTGAATCTCAGTGACAGCGAGCCCGCCGAGGTCGTCCTGGCGCGCACGGATCCGCGCGAGCAGGAGAGCACGATTCTTCTGCCCGACCTGGAGAGCCGACGGCCTCCTGTTGACGGTCTCGGGGCCGGCTGAGCTGCGACTCAGATGGCCAGGGTGGTCGCGATGCCGTCGAGGACGTAGGTGAGGCCGGTTTCGAACTGCCACTGCGCGTCGTCCTTGCGGGTGGCGGTTTGAAGGTAGCGCTGGAAAGTGGGATAGCGGCCGGTCCGCATGTGCCAGATCATCTGCGGTGCCAGTTCGGAACGCAGTTCGTCGCCGTCGGACCAGCCTTGTTCGTGCATGAGGTTGCGTACGGCGCTCTCGTCGTTCAAGGCGCCCTGGACGTAGGCGTCCACGGCGCGGAAGACGCTCATCATCGCGTCGGCGTCCAGGCCCAGGCCGTCCAGCGCTGACAGGGCCTGCTCGGCGACTCTCATCCTGTTGGGCGTGAGCGAGAGCCTGGCCTGTGGGGGCAGCTGTGCCAGCCACAGGTGCCGGAGCATGAGGTCGCGGGTGCGCAGCGCCAGGGTCCGCATGCTCTCGCGCCACTCCCGCTCGGCTGGGAGGTGAAAGCCGGCGTAGACATGGTCGACCATCAGCTGCAGGAGATCGTCCTTGCCTGACACGTGGCGGTAGGGCGCCATGGGGGCGACGCCCAGTTCGGTGGCCAGGCGGCGCATGGTGATGGCCTCCAGGCCTTCGGCGTCGGCGATCTCGACCGCGGTCATGGCGATGCGCTGCGGGGAGAGCGTCTGTCGCTGCGCGGGGGCGGGAGCTTCCAGGCGCTCCCAGAGTGATGCGCGCGGCTTGTCGTTCTCGATGGCCATGGTGTGGGGCTTCCCTCCAGCTGGTCGTGCGATACAACGTATCAAAAGTAGACAACGTACACAGGGATGTGTACGTTGTATCTCGCTCGGATACGCCGTACACACAAGGAAGTGCCCCTCCATGAACGACAACCACCTGAAGATCGCGGTCATCCTCGGCAGCACCCGCGAGGGCCGATTCGGCACGGGCGTGGCCTCCTGGGTCGTCGACCACATCGCGCGGCGCGCCGACATGAGCGCCGACCTCATCGATCTGGTCGAAACCCCGCTGCCCACCGTTTTCCCCGTGCTCGGGCAGCCGCCGGCCTCCCAGGAGGCCAAGGATCTGCTCGCGGCCGTATCACCACGGCTGGCGGCGGCCGACGCTTTCGTCATCGTCACCCCGGAGTACAACCACAGCTTCCCCGCGCCGCTGAAGAACGCCATCGACTGGCACTCCAGGGAATGGCACGCCAAGCCGGTCGGCTTCGTCTCCTACGGCGCCTTCTCCGCCGGGCTGCGCGCGGTCGAGCACCTGCGCCTGGTGCTGGCCGAACTGCACGCGGTCACCATCCGCGACGGCGTCGGCTTCCAGCGCGCCTGGGAGCAGTTCGACGGGGAGGGAAGGGCCGTCGATCCGGCCGCCGACACCGCCGCCACGACCATGCTCGACCAACTCGCCTGGTGGGCGCACGCCCTGCGCGAGGCCAAGGCCATCCGGCCCTACGCCGCCTGAACCGCGATGAACGACCGCTTGCCCTACCTCGCGGTGTTCGGCCTGTTGCTCGGTATGTTCCTGGCCATGCTGGACGGCCTGATCGTGGGTACCGCGCTGCCCACGATCGTGGGCGACCTCGGCGGGCTGGACCACCTGCCATGGGTGGTGACCGCCTACATGCTCGCGGGCGCGGCCACTACCCCGATCTGGGGCAAACTCGGCGACCTGTACGGCCGCAAGATCACCTTCATCGCCGCGATCGCGCTCTTCCAGGCCGGCTCCGTCCTGTCCGGCCTGGCCCAGGACATGGGCCAGCTCATCGCCTTCCGCGCCGTACAGGGCCTGGGCGCGGGCGGGCTGATGGTCGGCGCGCTGGCCATCATCGGCATGCTCGTACCACCACGTCACAGCGGCCGCCTGCAGTCGATGATCGGCGTCATCATGCCGATCGCCTACGTCGGCGGCCCGCTGGCCGGCGGGCTGCTCACCGACTACCTGAGCTGGCGCTGGACCTTCTTCGTCAACCTGCCCTTCGGCGCCGTCGCCCTGCTGATCATCGCCACCCGTATCCATCTGCCACCGATCGAGCGCGTCAAAGTCCGCATCGATTACGGCGGTGCGGCCCTGCTCACCACCGCCATCGTGGCCCTGACCCTGCTGAGCAGCTGGGGCGGAACCACCTACTCCTGGTTCTCGCCCCAGATCCTGGCCCTCGCCGCCGGCGGCGTTCTCGCCTTGGCCGCCTTCGTGGCCGTCGAACGGCGCGCCGCCGAGCCGGTCATCCCGCCCCGCTTGTTCCACGACCGCGACTTCACCCTCGCCCAGATTCTCAGCTTCCTGCTCGGCGCGATCATGCTCAGCGTGACCAACTACCTGCCGCAGTACATGCAGTTCGTGCAGGGAACCTCACCCACGCTCAGCGGCATGCTGCTGCTGCCCCTGATGTTCGGCATGCTCGGCGCGCAACTGATCACCGGCCATCTCATCAGCCGAAATGGCCGCTACCGCCGCTATCCGATCCTCGGCGGCGCACTGACGATCGCCGGGACTCTGGCCCTGCTGCTGCTCGAGGCCGGCACTGCGGCGGCGGCGGCCTCGGCGCTCAGCCTCCTCGTCGGGGCCGGGATGGGTCTGGTGACGCAGAGTACGACGCTGATCACGATGAACAGTGCCGGCCCCCGGGACATGGGCGCCGCCAGCGGGACGCTCACCCTGCTGCGCACCATCGGCGGTTCGCTGGGCATCGCGCTGCTGGGCGGCCTGTACGCGGGGAACATGCGGGCCGACCTCAGCGCCCGTCTCGGCCCGGCGGCGGCCGAGCGGCTGACCGCGGGGGGCGAACTCACGCCCCACCTGCTGCCCGACCTGCCCGCTGCGGTCGGCGAGGCCGTGCGAGAAGCCGTCACCAGCGGCTTGCACGGCCTGCTCATCGGCGCCGCCGTTCTCGCGTTGATCGCCTTCGCGGCGTCCTGGCTCGTCCGCGAAACTCCGCTGCGTGAGCATCCCCCGGCCCCGGCGGAGCCCGCCGTGACGGGGCCTGAGCAAAGGGAGCGGCGGGATGGCGGTGAGGCGGCCCGCTTGTCCGCCGAGAAGGCGACATGAGCCAGGCGGCCCGCCTACAGGGCGCTGCCCTTCTTCCACTTGGAGAAGGGCAGCTGCCAGAAGCCCCAGCCGTTGTTCCATTCCAGGTCGCGGGTGGTGCCCTTGATGTCGACGACGTCGCCGCGCTGGAAGTGGTTGTAGAACCACAGGGCCTGGTCGGGGCGGGAGTTGATGCAGCCGTGGCTGACGTTGGAGCGGCCCTGGGCCCAGACGTTGTCCTTGGCGTGGACGTACTCGCCGGAGTTGGAGATCCGCACGGCGTGGTTGATCATGACGTCGTAGTAGCCGGGGTCGCCCTTCTTGCGGCCGGGTGAGATCATGCGGACCGGGTTGCCGCGCTCCATGGTCAGGTGGACGCCGGAGGTGGTGGTGTACTCGCGGGTGGTGGCCATGCCGGCGCTGATGCGCATCGTCTGCACGCGCTTGCCGTCGCGGTAGACGTACATCATGTGCTTTTTGGTGTCGACCTTGCTGATCACGCGGGCGCCGATCTTCAAGGTGGTGGCGGAGTCCTTGACGCCGTACATGCCCTTGCCGCCCTTGACGCCGGTGAGGCGGGCGTTGAAGGTGACCTTCTGGTGGGCGGGCCAGTACTTGGCGGTGCGGTAGATGACGGTGGTGTCGTTGATCCAGCGCCAGGCGCCGTCGACGGGCTTTTGCGCCTCGACCTCCAGGGCGCGTTCGACGTCGGCCTTCTCGCTGACGGGCTGGTTGAAGGTGACGATGATCGGCGCCCCCACGCCGACCGTCTCCCCCTTGGCGCTGGGTGTGACGTCGATGACCTGCAGTTCGCGCTCGGGCTTGAGCGTCTTGAACGTGCTGGCGGCGCTGGTGACGCCGGCCTTGGCGCTGACGTTGTAGGAGCTGGAGGGCAGCAGGGTGCCCTTGGAGACCCATTTGGTCTTGTCGGCGTTGAAGGTGCCCTCGACGCTCTTGCCGCCGCCTTCGGCCGTGACCTCTTCCAGGGTGCCGCCGGCGGCGGTCACGACGATCTTCTTGTCGGGGCTGATCTTCGAGCTGCCCTCGGCGGGTGAGATCTTGATCGTCGGCGCTTCCGGGGTCGCGGAGGTGGTCGCCTTGGCCGCGTCGGCGTTGCCCGGGGCGGGGGGAGTGCTCGAGCAGGACGCGGTCAGTGCCGCGGCCGCGAGCAGGGCCATGCCCGTGACGGGCGTCCTCCAACCGGGCTTGACGTTCAAGTCAGTCCTCTCCCCCATAACAGCAAACTCAATGCCAAAGACCTTAATGCTCCTGCATGTAAGACGCGGAGGAGTTTGGGATAGTTCGGTAACATTTAAATCACTTGTTGCTGGGAACCCCAGGTCAGCCGGGCGCAACAGGAGTAAAGGGGCGAAACCCTCAGTGCTGGGCCAGGCGGTGGGTCAGGCTGGTGTGGCGCCGCCCGGCCCCCTTGGTCCGTACGGCCTGCGCCAGCGCGCGCCGGGACCCGACGATGACGACCAGCCGCTTGGCGCGGGTGATCGCGGTGTAGAGCAGGTTGCGCTGCAGCATCATCCAGGCGCTGGTGGCCAGGGGGATGACCACGGCCGGGTACTCGCTGCCCTGGGAGCGGTGGATGGAGACGGCGTAGGCGTGGGCCAGCTCGTCCAGCTCGTCGAAGGCGTAGTCGACCTGCTCGTCCTCATCGGTGGCGACGATCAGCTTCTGCTCGTCGGGACGGATGTCGACGACGATGCCGACGGTGCCGTTGAACACCCCGGCCGCGCCTTTTTCGTAGTTGTTGCGCAGCTGGGTGACCTTGTCGCCGATGCGGAAGACGCGCCCGCCGTAGCGGCGTTCTGGCAGGTCCTCGCGCGAGGGGGTCAGGGCCTCCTGCAGCGCGATGTTGAGGGCGCCGGCTCCGGCGGCGCCGCGGTGCATGGGGGCCAGCACCTGGATGTCGCGACGGGCGTTGAGGCCGAACTTGCGCGGGATGCGCCGGGCCACCACGTCGACCGTCAGCGCCGCGATCTCCTCCGGTTCCTCGCACGGGAACAGGAAGAAGTCCGTCATCTTCTCCAGCTTGGGGTGCAGGCCGGTGTTGACGCGGTGGGCGTTGACCACCACGCCCGACTCCTGCGCCTGGCGGAAGATCTGCGTCAGCCGTACGCGGGGGATGTCCTCGGCGGCCAGCAGGTCCTTCAGCACCTCACCCGCGCCCACCGAGGGCAGCTGGTCCACATCCCCCACGAACAACAGGTGCGTGCCGGGCGCGACCGCCTTGACGAGCTTGTTGGCCAGCAGCAGGTCGAGCATGGATGCCTCGTCGACGACGACCAGGTCGGCGTCCAGGGGGTTGTCGCGGTCGAAGGTGGCATCCCCGCCGGGCCGCAGCTGCAGCAGCCGGTGAACGGTGGTCGCCTCATGGCCGGTCAGCTCGGCGAGCCTTTTCGCGGCCCGGCCCGTGGGCGCGGCCAGGATCACCTTGGCCCGTTTGGCGCGGGCCAGCGTCACGATGGAGCGCACGGTGAAGCTCTTGCCGCAGCCCGGCCCGCCGGTCAGCACCGCGACCTTCTCCGTCAGCGCCAGCCGTACGGCCTGACGCTGCTCGGCGGCCAGGTCCGCGCCGGTCTGGCCGCGCAGCCACTGCTCGGCCCGCTCCCAGTCGACCTCGGCGAAGGCGGCCAGCCGGTCATGGCCGCCGCGCAGCAGCGACAGCAGCGCCGAGGCCAGCGACAGCTCGGCCCGGTGGAAGGGCACCAGGTAGACCGCCGGCACGATGTTGTCGCCGGCCGGGATCTGCTCGCGTACCACGCCCTCCTCGGCGACCAGCTCTTCCAGGCAGCCGGCGACCAGGTCGGCGGGCACCTCCAGGATCTTGACGGCGTCGCCGACGAGGTTGGGGGCGGGCAGGTAGCAGTGGCCGTCGTCGGCCGCCTGGGACAGCGTGTAGCGCAGCCCGGCCTTGACCCGCTCGGGGCTGTCGTGCGGGATGCCGACCGCCTGGGCGATGGTGTCGGCGGTCTTGAAGCCGATGCCCCACACGTCGTCGGCCAGCTGGTACGGGCGGCTCTTGACGACGGAGATGGAGCTCTCGCCGTACTGCTTGAAGATGCGCACCGCGATCGAGGTGGACACGCCGACACCCTGCAGGAAGATCATCACCTCTTTGATGATCTTCTGTTCCTCCCAGGCGGCGGCGATCAGCTTGGTCCGCTTGGGGCCCAGGCCCGGCACCTCGACCAGCCGCTCGGGCGCCTGCTCGATCACCTCGAGGGTGTCGGTGCCGAAGTGGTCGACGATCCGCTCCGCCATCTTCGGGCCGATGCCCTTGATCAGGCCGGAGCCCAGGTAGCGGCGGATGCCCTGGATGGTGGCCGGCAGCACGGTGGTGTAGGACCACACCTCGAACTGCTTGCCGTACTTGGGGTGGGAGGTCCAGCGGCCGCTCAGCCGCAGCGACTCCCCCACCTGCGCGCCCAGCAGCGGTCCCACCACGGTCAGCAGCTCGGCGCCCGACCGCTCGGTCGCCACCCGCGCGATCGAGTAGCCGGTCTCCTCGTTCGGGCCGTAGGTGAAGCGTTCGAGGACGGCGTCGAGGTGCGTGGCGGGGAGATTGGCCGGACCTTGCTTCACCGAAGAAGTCTCTCCCTGTCCCTGGGCGTTCTCCGGCCCAAGAATAGGGCAAGGGACGGGTGGCCTCGTGCCCGTGCGGGCATAGGGGCCGCGCGTCGCGACGCCTATGCCCGGGGATCCTCTTCGGGACTGGAACTAGGGAGCCGGGTCTCCAGGCTTTTCTCCCTTGCAGCTGCTGGAGAATATCTTTCCGGTCTTGAGGTTGACGCACCTGGTGCAGGCGGTAGCGGCCTCGTCGAGGTCTCCCTTGCAGAGGATGCCCTCTTGTTTCGGCTTCTCGGGCGCCTTTCCTGGCGAGCCCATGCTCTTGTCCTCGCAGTAACTACGCGTGTATCCGCCCTTCTTCGACTTGCACCACAGGCACTTCTTGTTCTTTCCCTCCAGCCATTTGCACGGCTTGCCGGAGCTTGTCGAAGTGCAGTGGGTGAGCGAGGTGGATGCGGTGTGGTTGCCGAGGGTGCGGGCCTTGTCAGGCTGGGCCAGTGCGGCCGCGGAAGGGACGATGGCGGTCGCCACCAGGGCCCCGGTAACGAATATTTCTTTGAGCACGAGACCACCCCCATTGTGTGTCTCTCGCTTTCCCTCCCATCGTGACATGGCGCGCTCGGCAATAGTCAAGACGTGCGCCAAGATTTATCGAGCGCCGGCCGGGCCCTTTTTCCGGAACATGAAACATTTGATGTGTATTTCTTGCGGGGGTGCTGGGGATGTTGACCGGCGTATTTTGGTCTCGACGCGTATATTATTCATTCCACTACTATCGCTGTTGGCGATGGCTTGACCGTGGATGCGCATCTGCCGCTCTCATTAGGCGACCCGCCGGAAGACGACGACCGCCCGGTAGCCGGTGCCGCGCTCCGTGTCGGACTCGGCCTCCGCGCTGATGACGTCCAGTTCGGAGTGGGGCCCGAAGAAGTCCAGGGCCTGGGTCCTGGCCTTCTCCCTGATCTCGTCCGGGGTCGCTCCGCTGACGGTGACGCGCAGCGTGAGCGGGAACCGTATGTCACTCATGGCGGCCTTCCTTCGCAGAGGAGTGATCACTTTTGAGCCTAACATCAGGCCATCGCCGACATGCAGGCATGTAACTGCATATTGACGGGTCCGCGGCTCGAACATGATTACCCATCGACACTCACGGTAGTGCTGTGGATACTCTTCGTGTAGGCCCTGGCTCCCTGGATCACCCCACTTCGACCGCGGGTTCGTGCTGCCCGCGGGCGGAGCGGAGGTGATCCAGGGAACAACTCAAGGAGAGCGATGCACAAGAAGTCCCTCGCCCTGGCCGTCCTCCTCACCGGTGCGTGCGTGGCCACAGCCACCGTCGTCACCGCAGCCAACGCCACCACCGCACCCGCCGGCCAGCCCCACCACGCCTCCGCGCTGCCGCCCGGATACCAGCTGGTGACGCTGCCCAACGCGAACGTGCCCAACTTCCAGCGCCGTACCCTCTACTGCCCCGGCGCCAAGAAGGTCCTGGGCGGAGGCGGCGAGGCCCGCGGCAACGGGGCGATCCTCGTCGGCTCCTTCCCCACTGATGACGGGCGCGGCTGGATCGTCCTCGGCCGCCAGGACGGCTACAGCGACGTCGGCATCAGCGTCTTCGCCATCTGCGCCGACTGACCTGCCGCATCATCCGGCCCCGGTCGCTCGCCGACCGGGGCCGTTCCCATGCCCGCCCGTTCGCAGGTCCGCCGCACGCCGTCGCCACAGAGCACCGGTGAGAACATCTGGGCCTTCCAGCCGCGCCCGCCGCCCTGTAGGAAGCCATGCATGAGCGACGATGTACGCGTCACCATCGAAGCGGTCCCCCGCGCCGGGCTGAGCGCCGGGCAACTGCGCCAGGCCGTGGCCGCCCACCCGGGCGTCCTGTCCGCGCTGGAGGTCGCCGACGCCGACCGGCTGATCATCGGCCAGGCTCCGGCGCTCGGCCACGACCCCGGCCAGGACGCCCCCTTCCGCGCTACCGTCTTCGACCCAGTGGGCAACCGCGCCGTCGAGCTGCGCGGCACCCTGGACCGGCCGGAAAGCGCCGAGGTCCGGCCCAGCGCCCACCGGCCGCCGCCCAGCCACGACGAACTGCTCGCGGCCGCCGACGTCCTGCGCGCCGACCCGCACTTCCCGCCGGGCGACAACGTGATCGTCTACCGGCCCATGCCGCCTCTGGCCGACCTGGACAACCCCGACGGCACCACCGTGCGCCGCCCCACCCTGGGCATCTACACCCCCGGCGAGCCCACCGGGGTACGCCACCGCATCGTCGCCGTCGACACCGCCGCCCGCACCGTCGACTGGACCCCGGCCGGCATCGACGTGCGCATGCACCACGACTGCGAGCACACCGTGCCCGAAGGCGTCACCCCCCTGGCCGACCACGGCGGCCCCGACCAGGTGCGGGTACGCGTCCTGCGGGGCGCCGACGAGCTGTGGAACCTGCTGGTCGTGCGGCCGCGCGCCTCTGCCCCGCAGAACCCCGGCGCCGGATCGGGCGTGGAGCTGCGCGAGGTGCGCTACCGGGGCCGGTTGGTGCTGCGCCAGGCGCACGTACCCGTCCTGAACGTCGAGTACGAACAAGGCACCACCTTCCGCGACGACGCCTCCTCCGAGACCCGCTTCTCGGCCACCGGCACCGACCCGGTCGGCTGGGGCTGGCGGCTGTGCGACAGCCCGCCGCGTACCATCCTGGAACGGCCCGACACCGACGCCGGCGGCTTCCAGGGCGTGGCCTTCCACCACGACGGCGACGAGCTGCGCATCGTCAGCGAGCTGCAGGCCGGCTGGTACCGCTACGCCAGCGACTGGCGGCTGGGCGACGACGGCACCATCAGGCCCCGCTTCGGCTTCGCCGCCACCGCCAACCCGATGACCTGCATGGTGCACCGCCACCACGCCTACTGGCGCTTCGACTTCGACATCGAAGGCTCCGCCAACGACATCGTCGAGCAGATCGACCAGGGGCCGATCATCCCCGAGCCGGTGCCGATCGTCCGCGAGACCACCCGCCGCCGCGCCCCCGGCCGCTACTGGCAGGTACGCGACAAATCCTCAGGGCGCGGCTACCAGATCCACCCCGGCCCCTTCGACGACACCGCCGACTCCTACGGGGTCTCCGACCTGTGGTTCCTGCGCCACCACGCGGCCGAGCTCGACGACGGCAACCCCGGCCCGCGCGACCGGGCCGCCATCGGGCGCTTCCTCAACAGCGAGAGCATCGACGCCACCAACGTCGTCGTCTGGTACGCCGGCCACTACTACCACGACCAGGCCCACCCCCAGCCGCACCAGGGCGAGCTGATCGGGCCGGAACTGCTGCCCATCTGAGCACTAGGCTTGGCGCCCATGAGTCAGGTGGGTGAGACGACGGCGCGGGCGCTGCTGCGCAGGCTGGCCGTCGAACAGGCCGAGTGCAGGGTGCCGTCGCTGACGGCCGCGATCGTACGCGAGGGGAGGCTGGCCTGGTTCGGCGCTCGCGGCTTCACCGGCCCCGGCGGCGGGGCGCCTCCCACCGCCGATACGCAATACCGGCTCGGCTCGATCACCAAGAGCATGGTGGCCGTCGTGGTCATGCGGCTGCGGGACGAAGGCCGCCTCGACCTGCTCGACCCCCTGGCCAAACACCTGCCCGGCACCCCGTTCGGCGAGGTGAGCTTGGCCCAGCTGCTCTCCCACACCGCCGGCCTGACCGCCGAACCGCCCACCGGCTGGTGGGAGCGCACCCCCGGCCTGCCGGCCGGTGACCTGCTGGCCCTGCTCGGGCCGCAGCACGCCAAGCACCGGCCCGGCCGCCGCTTCCACTACTCCAACATCGGCTACGGCCTGCTCGGCGAGCTGGTCGCCCGGCTGCGCGGCATGCCCTGGCTGCAGGCTGTACAGCAGGAGGTCCTTCAGCCGCTCGGCCTGTCGGCCACCACCGAGCGGCCGCGCGCCCCGCACGCCACCGGCTACGCCGTCCACCCGTGGGCCGAGGTGGTGCTGGCCGAGCCCGAACACGACGCCGCCGCCATGGGGCCCGCCGGTCAGCTGTGGTCCACGACCGCCGACCTGGCCCGCTGGGCGGCGTTCGTGGCCGGGGACACCGGCGGCGTCCTGTCCCCCGCCACGCTGGCCGAGATGCGCGAGCCCGCCACCGTCGACGACGGCGACGCCTGGACCTCCGGCTACGGGCTCGGCCTGCAGCTGACCCGGCACTCCGGACGCCGCCTGGCCGGTCACACCGGGTCCATGCCCGGCTTCCTGGCCACCGTGTGGGCCGACCCGGCCGACCAGGTGGGCGTGCTGTTCCTGGCCAACACCACCAGCGGCCTCAGCTACAGCCTGCCCACCGACCTGCTGGACATCCTCGACGAACACGAGCCCCGCCTGCCCGAGCAGTGGCGGCCCGCCCCCGCCGACCCCGCCCTGCTGGCGCTGACCGGGTTGTGGCACTGGGGCCCCAAGCCGTACGCGTTGCGGCTGCTGCCCGACGGCGGCCTGGCGCTCACGCCGGTGGGCGGGGCGGGGCGGTCCTCCCGGTTCGTGCCGCAGGAGGACGGGACCTGGCTGGGGCTGGATGGCTACTACGCCGGTGAGACGCTGCGGGTCGGGGCCGATCACCTCGACCTCAACACCTTCATCTTCACCCGCGAGCCCTACGACCCGCAGGCGCCCGTCCCGGGCGGCGTGACGGACTGGCACGCCTGACCTCGTTACCGCCCGCGCCGCCCGCCCGCCCGCGCCCGAGCCCCTGCCCGGGGCCGGGGCCGGGGCCGGGCGCCTGCTCCTGCTACGGCCCGGCTCGTTCGGTGGAGCCGGTTCGGTCCAGCTGGCTCGGTCCCGGCCGGCTCGGCGAGGTGACGGCGGTCAGGTGGCAGCATGGTTCCTGTGCGTGTGGCAATCTTGGGGCCGCTGGACGTCGAGTCCGCCGCCATCGGCGGCGCCCGGCTGCGCCTGCTGCTGGTGCGCCTGGCGCTGGCGGCCGGGCGCACCGTCACCGTCGAGGAGCTGGCCGAGGCGTTGTGGCCCGACGAGCGGCCCGCGGACCCGGGCAACGCGCTGCAGTCGCTGGTCTCCCGGCTGCGGCGGGCCCTGCCCGACCCGTCGGCGCTGGTCCTGGAGCCCGGCGGCTACCGGCTCGACGCCGTCACCGACGTAGCGGAGTTCGACCGGCTGACGGCTCGGGCGCGCGGCGAGAGCGACCCGGCGGCCAGGGCCGGGCTGCTGCGCGAGGCGCTGGCCCTGTGGCGGGGGCCGGCGCTGGGCGAGGTCGCGACGGCGCCGTTCGCGACCGGATACGCGGTACGCCTGGAGGAGGCCCGGCTGACGGCCATCGAGGACCGCGCGGAGGCCGACCTGACACGCTTCACGCGACAAGGCGCGGGGCCCACCCAGGGCAGCGTCACCCGGCATCGCACCGACCAGGCCGAAACCACTCAAGGCACGGCGGAAGGCGGGGGCGCGGACGGCGAGTTGGGCGGGCTGCTGGCGGAGCTCGGGGAGCTGGCCGCGCGTCATCCTCTGCGCGAGCGGCTGCACGCCACCCGCCTCAAGGCGCTGCACGCCGCCGGGCGCCGGGCCGAGGCGCTGGCCGCCTACGAGGACCTCCGGCGCGCTCTGGCCGATGAGCTGGGCGCCGATCCGGGGCCGGAGCTGCGCGAGATCCATCTGAGGCTGTTACGGGCCGAGCCGGTCCGCCGCCCCCGTACCAACCTGCGTACTCCGCTGACCAGCTTCGTCGGCCGTGCCGCCGAGATCGCCCAGGTGAGCGCCCGGCTGGGACACAGCCGTCTGGTGACGCTCGTCGGTCCGGGCGGCGCGGGCAAGACCCGGCTGGCCACCACGATCGCCGCCGCCCTCCTGAACCAGGCCGAACACCGAGGCCGCCCCGCGAACGGCTCCCCCTGCGGCGACCGGCCGCCGACGCCGGACGGGGAGCCGGGGTACCCGGGGCCGAGCGCGGTGTGGCTGGTGGAGCTGGCGCCCGTGAGTGATCCGGCCGACGTGGCGCAGGCGGCACTGGCCGCGCTCGGCCGCTCGATCGTGCCGGCCGGGCCCACCGCGCCGCCCGACACCATCGACCACCTGGTCGAGCCCCTGTCGGCCGGTCATGTGCTGCTGGTGCTCGACAACTGCGAGCACCTCGTCGAGGCCGTCGCCCGCCTGGCCGACGAACTGCTCGGCCGCTGCCCGCGGCTGCGGGTGCTGGCCACCAGCCGTGAGCCGCTGGGCATCGTGGGCGAGGTCGTCACCCCGGTCCCGCCGCTGCCGGCCGAGCCGGCCGTGCAGTTGTTCGGCGACCGGGTGGCGGCGGCCTGTCCGGGGCTGGTGCTGGATCAGGGCCTGGTGCGGGAGGTGTGCCGCCGGCTCGACGGATTGCCGCTGGCCATCGAGCTGGCCGCGGCCCGGCTGCGCGCACTGAGCCTGCACGAGCTGGCCGTACGCCTGGACGACAGGTTCGTGCTGCTGACCGGAGGCAGCCGTACGGCGCTGCCCCGCCACCAGACGCTGCGCGCGGTGGTGGCGTGGAGCTGGGACCTGCTGGAGGAGCCGGAGCGGCGGCTGGCCGAGCGGCTGGCGGTGTTCGCGGGCGGGTTCGACCTGGCCGCGGCCGAGCACCTGGGCGGCACGCTCGACCTGGTGGCGGCCCTGCTGGACAAGTCGCTGCTGCAGGCGGCCGACGGCGGCCGTTACCGCATGCTGGAGACGATCAGGGAGTACGGCCTGGAACGGCTGGCCGGCAGCGGCGAGATCGGCCCGGCCCGCGTCCGCCACGCCGCCTACTTCCTGCGGCTGGCCGAGCTCGCCGAGCCGCATCTGCGCGGGCGCGAGCAGCTGACCTGGATCGCGCGACTGCTGGCCGAGCATGACAACCTGCTGGCCGCGCTGCACTTCGCCGTCGACCGGGGTGATGCCGACACGGCGGTACGGCTGGCGGCGGCGATGGGCATCTTCTGGACCTTCCGCGGCAACCGGCAGGATTCGGTTGGCTGGATGAAGCTGGCGCTGGACGTGCCCGGGGACGCGCCGCGGCAGGCCAGGCTGATCGCCTCGGCCACCTTCCTCATCAACGGCGCGCTGGCCGGCGGCGACGCCACGGTCGGGGCGGCGGTGGAGGAGCTGCGCCGCATCGCCGAGCTGTCGCAGCAGGAGCTGTCCCATCCGGTGCTGGCGATGCTCGGGCCGGCGCTGGCGCTGTTCACCGATGACAGCGAGTTGGGGCTGGCCGAGGTCGAGCGGCGCCTGTCCCATCCCGACCAGTGGGCGCGCGGGATGCTCCTGACGGTCAGGGCCGCCATGAAGGAGAACGACGGCGACATGCGCGGCTCCCGCCAGGACCTGATCGCCGCCGCCGCGCAGCTACGGGAGGTGGGTGAGCGGTGGGGGCTGTCGATGGCGCTGATGTCGCTGGGCGAGGCGCACGCGATGTTCGGCGACTTCGACGACGCGCTCGCCTCGATCCTGGAGGCCACGGCGTTGGTGCGGCAGCTCAACCCCGACCTCGACCCCGGGCATCAGGTGTGGCAGGCCACGATCCGCATGCGCAAGGGACAGGTGGAGCAGGCGCGTGCCCAGCTGCGCGAGATGACCGAGCAGCCGCACCGCGACCAGTCGCCGCGCAACGCCGCGTTCGCCCACTCCGGGCTCGGTGACCTGGCGCGGCTGGAGGGCGATCTCGAGACGGCCGCGCGCGAGTACGAGCGGTCGGCCGCCACGCTGGAGTACGCCTCGGCGATCGCGCCGCAGTTCCGGGCGCTGGTGATGATCGGCCGGGCGCATCTGGCGCTGGCGATGGGCGACCCGGCGGCGGCCGAGCGCTACATCGGCCAGGCCGCCGAGCTGAGTCTGTCGGCCAGGGACATGCCGGTGCTGGCCCGGGTGGCGGTGGCGGTGGCGGAGTCGAGGGCGTTTGGCGGCCAGCCGGTCGCAGCCGCCCGGACGCTGGGCGCGGCCGAGCAGTTGCGCGGCGCGCCCGACGCGTTCAACCCCGAGGTGGCCCGCCTGTCCGCGCGGCTGCGCGCCGAGCTCGGCGACGGCTACGACGCCGCCTACGCGGCGGGCCGGAGCCTGGACCGGCCCGCCGCGCTCAGCCTGGTACACGCCCCGGCCGCGCCACCGTAGCGGCCGGCTCAGCGCAGCGGGCAGCGGCCGGGGACGCCTGTACAGCGGCTGGGTCAGGCGCGGCGGCGGTAGGCCGCGACGGCCAGGGGCGCGAAGATCGCCAGGAACACCAGCCCCGACACGAGCGTCCACACCACCGAGGCGCCGGCCGGGCCGCCGAGCATCAGCGCCCGGGATGCCTCCATGGCGTGGTTGACCGGGTTCACCTCCAGCCAGGCCCGCAACCAGCCGGGCAGCGTGTCCTTGGGGGTGATCATGCTGGTGCCGAACGTCAGCGGGAACAGCACCAGGAACGAGGTGCCCTGCACCCCGCCGGGCTCGCGCATCAGTACGCCCAGCAGCACGAACGCCCAGCTCAGGCAGAAGGAGAAGAAGATCGTCAGCAGGCAGGCGGCCAGCGTCGGCACCAGCCCGGTGTGGATTCTGAACCCCAGTGCGGCCCCGGCGCCCATCAGCACCACGATCGCCACCACATAGCGGATCAGGTCGCCCAGGACCGAGCCGATCAGCGGCGCCGAGCGGGCGATCGGCAGGCTGCGGAAGCGGTCGAAGACGCCCTTCTTGATGTCGGTGTTGAGGCTGACGCCGGTGGCCATCCCGCCGAACATCACCGTCTGCACCATGATCGCGGGCAGCAGGAACTGCAGGTAGTCCTCGGTGGAGCCGGACACGGCGCCGCCGAGCAGGAACACGTAGACGATGAGGAAGACGATCGGCTGCAGGGTGACGTCGATGAGCTGTTCGGGGGTGCGCAGGGTCTTGACGACGCTGCGCCCGGCCAGCGCGAGGCTGTGGCGGACCAGGCCGAAAGGGCGCGCGTCCAGGCGGGCGGGGGCGGCGGTGCGTTCGGCGGTGAGGGTCATGCCGCGTCCTCCTTGTCGGCGTGGTGGCCGGTCAGGGTGAAGAAGACCTCATCCAGGCTCGGCAGGCGCAGCGACAGCTCGGTGACCGCGATGCCGGCGGCGTCGAGGCGGGCCACGATCTCGGTGAAGGCGGCGTCGCCCTCGACGGGCACGGTGGTCACGTCGCGGCCGGGTGATTCGGCGGGGCGGCCCGCGACGGCCGAGATGATCTCGGCGCTCTCGCGCAGCCTGGTGTGGTCGGCGGGCCGCACCAGCACGGTCTGTCCGCCGACGACGTGCTTGAGCTCGGCCGGGGTGCCGTGTGCGATGACCTTGCCGTGGTCGATGACGGAGATGTCGTCGGCCAGGGCGTCGGCCTCCTCCAGGTATTGGGTGGTCAGCAGGACGGTGACGCCGTCGGTGACCAGGCGGCGGATGATGTTCCAGACGTCTTCGCGCTTGGCGGGGTCCAGGCCGGTCGTGGGCTCGTCCAGGAAGATCACGTCGGGCCGGCCGACCAGGCTGGCGGCCAGGTCCAGGCGGCGGCGCATGCCGCCGGAGTAGGTGGCGGCGCGGCGGTCGGCGGCCTCGGCCAGGCCGAAGTCGCTCAGCAGCCGGGCGGCCCTGGCCTTGGCGTCGGGGCCGCGCAGGTCGAGCAGCCGGCCGATGAGCACGAGGTTCTCGGTGCCGGTCAGGTCCTCATCCACCGAGGCGTACTGGCCGGTCAGGCCGATCATGCGGCGCACTTGGGCGGGGTGGCGGACGACGTCGACGCCGCTGACGCGGGCCTGGCCGGCGTCGGGGCGCAGCAGGGTGGCCAGGATCCGTACGGCGGTGGTCTTGCCGGCGCCGTTGGGGCCCAGCACGCCCAGGACGGTGCCCCGGCGGGCCGATAGGTTGATGCCGGCCAGGGCGGTGGTCGTGCCGAAGCGTTTGACCAGCCCTTCGGCTTCGAATGCGTTCATGCCCGACATCGTGGGCGGCGGCGCTGACAGCTCGCGCACAGATCGCTGTCACGGTGACAGGCGCGCCGCCAGGTCGGCGGCGGGGCCCGGCGGCAGGGTGGCGTGCAGCAGTTCGACGCGGTGCACCAGCCGGGGAGCCACCAGCGGCACGCCGCGGCCGGCGGAGGCGGGCAGCAGCGTCAGGCCGTGGCCGGCGGCGACCAGGTTGAGCACGGTGTGCACGTCGTCGCCGGTGTAGTCGAGCGCGGGCCGGAAGCCGTCGCCCAGCAGGTCGCGCAGCCGCTCCAGCGGGCACAACGTCGTCTGCAGCCAGTGCGCGTCGACCAGGTCGGCCAGCCGCAGCCCCGCCCGGCCCGCCAGGGGGTGGTCGCCGGGCAGCGCCACGACCAGGCCCTCCTCGGCCACGCCCACCGTGGTCATCGGGCCGACCTCGGGCAGGCGCAGCGGGTCGTTCGGCGCGGTGATCCCGTCGGCCAGGCCCGCCTCGGCCCTGCCGTCCGCCACCTGCCTGGCCACCTCGTCCCTGCCGCAGGTGCGTACCGTCACCCGCAGCCGCGGCTGCGCCGCCCGCGCGGCCGCCAGTCGTAGGGCCAGGACCGAGTTGAGCGCCAGGGGCGTGGCGGCCAGGGTCAGGCGGTGGGCGGGCAGTGCGGCGGTGCGCAGCACGTCGGCCCGCGCGGCGCGGATGCGCAGCAGCAGCGGCCCGGCGTGCTCCAGCAGGCGCAGGCCCGCCTCGGTGGGCGCGACCGGGCGGCGGTGCAGCAGCGGCAGGCCCAGGTCGCTCTCCAGCGCGGCGATCTGCTGGGAGATGGCCGACTGGGTGTAGCCGAGCCGCTCGGCCGCGGCCGAGAAGGAGCCCGCCTCGGTGACGGTCACGAACGTACGCAGCAGATGAGGGTCCATCAGTGTTTCTTATAGCATGTGCAGACATCATCGTTGGTGCTTAAGCGGTGGTCCGCCGCACCATGGAGGCATGAAAATCGCCCTGGTCGGAGACCGCTCGCCCAGCGTGCGCGCGCACGCCCGCATCCCGCTGATCATCCAGGCGCTGCGTGAGCGTGACGGCATCGCGCTCGACCCGTACTGGATCCCCTCCACCGACGCCCACGACGACGCCCTCGAACGCTTCGACGGCATCTGGATCGTGCCCGGCAGCCCATACCTCAGCGAGGAAGGCGTGATCAGCGCCGCGCGCACCGCGCGCGAGCGCGGCATCCCCGTGCTGGGCACCTGCGGCGGCTTTCAGCACATGCTGCTGGAGTACGCGCGCGGCGTGTGCGGGCTCGACGTGGCGCACGCCGAGAACGAGCCGGACGCGCGTGAGTTCCTGCTGCTGCCGCTGGAGTGCTCCCTGGCCGGCCACGAGGGCCTGGTACGGCTGAGGCCCGGCTCGCTGATCGAGCAGATCATCGGCTCCCCCATCACCATGGAGGCCTACAGCTGCTCCTACGGCCTCAACGAGGCGTACAAGCACAAGCTCGTCGAGCACGGGCTGGTCTTCTCCGGGCACGCCGAGGAGGGCATGGTGCGGGTGGCCGAGCTGCCCGGCCACCCGTTCTACCTGGCCACGTTGTTCCAGCCGGAGCTGTCCGGCGACGGCAGCCGCCCGCACCCGGTCATCTCCGCCTTCGCCGCCGCGATCAGCCGTAGGACGGCTCGGCGTGCCGTACCTCACGCAGGCCGGGCAGGGTGATGGCGCCCAGCCGCGCGCCGGTGCGCGGCTCCAAGCGCAGGACCTGCTCCCCCGCGCCGGCCAGCAGCTCGCCGTTCAGCCAGGCCAGGCCGTGTGCCTGGCCGGGCAGGTCCCATACGCCGGCGGGGGTCAGGGTCTGGCCGTCGGCCGACAGCAGCCGCTTGCCCGCCGCCAGATAGGCGCGGCCATCCGCCGCCACCGCGTACGCCTCGCCGTCGCCCAGCCGGCCCAGCAGGCCGCCGCGCTTGATCGTCAGGTCGTCGGTGGAGGCGACCACGATGCGGCCGGTGGAGGCGTCGAAGACGTACAGCCGCCGGGCCTGGGTGTCCAGCGCCATCGCGTGGGCCGCTGGCGGGCCGAGGCCGAACGGTTCGGGCAGGTCCAGGCAGTAGGCCCAGCGCTGGTCCAGGCTGAGCACGTGGACGAAGGCGTGCACGCCGGGGCTCAGGTCGTGGCCGGCGATCAGGTCGCGGGTGTGCAGGTGTTCGTCCTGGTGGGTGTAGAGGGTGTAGAGGGTGGCCAGGTCCGGGTCGTGCACGGCCTGGCGGCCCTTGCCGCGCATCTCCTCCTCCTTCGACAGCGGCACGGGCTGCTTGGCGCGGGTCAGCAGCGGCGTCATCCGGCCGGCGGCCAGGTCGTACATGCGCACGCGGTAGCGGTCGGGGTGTTCGGGCGGCAGGTGGTCCAGGACGTACATGACCTGGCCGTCGCCGGAGAAGGCCTCCGGTTCGATGTTGCCGTCGAGCTGGAGCGTCCGGTTGCCGCCGGCGCCGGTCAGGGTGAGGGTGGTACGGCTGCGGGGGCCGGGTTCGGGGCCGAGGGCGACGAGGTCGCCGGAGACGGCCTTGATGCGCCGGCCCGGGGCGCCGGCCAGGTCGCGCTGCTCGAGGAGGTGGCCCGTGGTGGCGTCGTAGGTGCGCAGCCGGTCGTGGTCGATCTGGTAGAGGCGCAGCCAGCGGGGGCCGGGCACCGCGCCGGGGTAGGTGGCCGTCACCGCGCCGGTGGACAGCTCGACCAGGGACAGCCCGGCGGCGGTCTCGGCGAGCAGCCTGCCGCGCGGGGCCGGGGGCGCCGCCTTGGGGGGCGGCTGGGTGGTGGCGCAGGCCGATACGGCGGCCGCCGCGCCGAGCGCCAGGGCTTGGCGTCTGGTGATGGTGCTCACGTCTTCCCTACACCGGTGAGAGGCCGGGGGTTCCCGTTCAGGTGGTGACGCCGAGCTGGGTACGTACCTTGGCCAGGAGATCGTGCGGGAGCGGGGCGTAGCCGTACAGGGACAGGTAGGACTGGCCGGCGTCGCTGGCGGTGTAGTCCAGGAAGGTGCGCACCAGCGGGTCTGAGCTGCGGGAGCAGATGATCTCGTAGGTGACCAGGATGATGGGGTAGGCGTCCTTGTTCTTGGTCAGGTAGTCGAACGTGACGATCAGGTCGCCGTTGTGGCCGGCGATCCGGGCGCCTTCCAGGGCTTTGGTGGCGCTCTGGGGCGAGAGGGCGACGAACTGGCCGGCGGCGTTGCGTATCTTGGCCGTGCGCAGGGCGGCGTCGCCGGCGTAGGCGTACTCCACGTAGCCGATGGAGCCCTCGGTGCGCCCTATGGCCTCGGTGATGCCCGCCGAGCCGGTCACGCCTTGCCCGGTGTCGGCGAACTTCCTGGACGGCTCGTACGGCCAGCGGCCCGCCTCCTTGAGATAGGCGGTGAAGTTGTAGGTCGTGCCCGAGTCGTCGGAGCGGTGGAAGAGCCGGATGCCGGTGCCCGGCAGGTTCGCGCCGCGGTTGTCGGCGGCGATCTGCGCGGCGTCCCATCGGGTGATGCGGCCGCTGAAGATGCCGGTCAGGGTGGTGGGCGAGAGCTTCAGTTCCGGCGTGGACGGCAGGTTGTAGGCCAGGGCGATGGGGCCCACCACCATGGGCAGGTGTATCGCGCGGCTGTGGCAGCGTCTGTCGGCCCGCAGTTGTTCGTCGGGGTGCATCGCGACGTCGGAGCCGGCGAAGGCGGTGGCGCCGGTGATGAAGTCGCGGATGCCGGCGCCGGAGCCGTTGGCGTTGTAGTCCACCCGCAGGTCGGGGTGCAGCCCTTGGAAGTCGGCCCGCCAGGCGTCCATCGCGCCTTTCTGCGCGCTTGAGCCGGAGCCGGAGATCGACGCGGTGATCGGGAGACTGGGGGGCGCTTCGTCGCGGGTCAACAGCGCGGTCCCGGTCAAGCCGACGGCAGAAGCGGCCAAGGTCAGGGCGACCAACAGCGCCGCCCTGATGATCCCGGTCAGCTTTTCCATCTCATCAAACTATGAAGTGGTCGCGGTCTTCTAGTTCACCACGCGTCAAACTCCTTGCCACAAAACAGTCATTTCCCGCAAGATTTGGGCAACGTTCAGGATCGAGCCGCTGACGAGGGCGGTCACACGTCCCAGGTGACCGGCAGGCTCTTGACCCCGTAGATGTCGGCGGTCTCCGGGCGCAGGGCGACCTCTTCGGCCGCTACCGCCAGGCGCAGCGTGGGGAAGCGGTTGAGGAGCGCGGGGAAGGCGGCCCGCATCTCGACACGGGCCAGCTGCTGGCCCAGGCACTGGTGGATGCCGTGACCGAAGCCCAGATGCCCGCCGTCCTGCCTGCGCAGGTCGAGGGTGTGGGGATCGGCGAAGCGCTCAGGGTCGCGGTTGGCGGTGTTCATCGACAGGATGACCGCTGTACCGGCCTTGATGGTCTGGCCGCCCAGCTCGACGTCCTCCAGCGCCGTCCTGAAGAACGTCTTGGCCACGCTCAGATACCGCATCAGCTCCTCCACCGCCTTGTCGGCGAGTGTGGGGTCGGCGCGCAGCGCGGCCAGCTGCTCCGGGTTCCGCAGCAGGGCGAAGGTGCCCAGCGCCAGCATGTTGGCGGTGGTGTCGAGCCCGGCCGCCAGCAGGATCAGGGCGACACCCTTCAGCTCCTCATCGGTCAGATCGCTGTCGGTCAGGTCGCTGAGCACGTCGTCGGTGGGGTTGGCGCGCTTGGCCACCACGAGGTCGGCGAGATAGGTCTGGACCGCGGTGTAGGCCGCCATCAGCTCCTCGTCGCCGGTCTCCCCGTCCATGAACTTGTCGACGTTGCCCTGGAAGGCGCCCCGATCCTCATACGGCACCCCCAGCAGCTCGCAGATCACGATCGCGGGGATGGGCTTGGCGAAGGCGGTCACCAGGTCCGCGGACGGCCCGGCCTTCTCCATAGCGTCCAGGCACTCGGCGGTGATCTGCTCCACGCGCTCGGTCAGTAGCCGCATCCGCCGCACGGTGAACTTGCCCACCAGCGGCTTCCTGTACCGGCTGTGCTGGGGCTCGTCCATGAGCAGGAACTCGCCGGGTGGCGCCGGAGGGACTTCGATGTCGCCGTAGTCGACCCACGGGTGGTGGCGCATGAGTTCTCTGCGCGAGCTGAACCGCGGGTCGGCCAAGACCGACCGGACCAGGTCGAAGCCGGTGATCAGCCAGCCCTGGTGCCCGTCGGCGAAGGGGATGCGGCTGATCGGGCTCTGCTCGCGGGCCTCGATCAGCTCCTTGGGCGGGTCGAAGGGACAGCCGGGCTGACGTTCGGTCGGCATCGCGGTAACGGTGTGTTCCATGACGTCCACTCTCGCCGACCGCTCTGATATGAGACCGTCGCCGTCCTGACACGGCCGCTGACACCGCATGGCCGCAACGGCGCGGCGTCGTGTCAGCGGTCACGTCAGGTCGGCGACGGCCCGATATCAGAGCGGTCGGCCAGGTTGGACCCCATGAACGGTTCAGCCATTGTGGCCTCGGGGCTGCGCAAGGCATACGACGACAAGACCGTGCTCGACGGCATCGAGCTGAATGTCCGGACCGGCACGATCTTCGCCCTGCTCGGGCCCCACGGCGCCGGCAAGACCACGACGGTGAACGTGCTGACCGCGCTGCTGACCCCCGACGCCGGCAAGGTGGTCGTCGCCGGGTACGACGTGGCCACGCAGACCAAGGCGGTGCGCGCGGCGATCGGGGTCACCGGGCAGTTCGCCTCGGTGGACGACCTGCTCACCGGCGCGGAGAACCTGCTGATGATGGCCGATCTCCTGCACCTGCCCAAGGCGGAGGGCAAGCGCGTCGCCGGCCGGCTGCTGGAGAGGTTCGATCTGGTCGAGGCGGCGGGCAAGCTGGCGGTGTCCTACTCCGGCGGCATGCGCCGCAAGCTGGACCTGGCCATGACGCTGGTCGGCGACCCGCAGATCATCTTCCTGGACGAGCCCACCACGGGACTCGATCCGCGCAGCCGACGCACCATGTGGGACATCATCCGGGAGCTGGCCGCCGAGGGGAGGACCATCTTCCTCACCACCCGGTATCCGGAGGAGGCCGGCCGGCTCGCCGACCGTATCGCCGTGCTCGATCAGGGCCGGCTGGTCGCCGAGGGCACCGCCGATGAGCTCAAGCGCCGCATTCCCGGCAGCCATGTCCGGCTGCGGTTCACCGCCCGGCACGAACTCGAGGCCGCGGCGCGGGTCTTGCACGAGTCCACAAGGGACGACGACGAGCTGACCTTGCGGGTTCCCGGCGACGGCGGGGTGCGGTCCTTGCGCGCGCTGATCGATCGGCTCGACGCCCATTGCCTGGAAGCCGAGGAATTGTCGGTGCACACACCGGACCTGGATGACGTCTTCCTCGCCCTTACCGGTCACGCGAACAACGTGGCCGGCGCGCGATGAACGCCATGTCAGCTTTCCCGGGCTCGAGCGACGTTCACGAAGCGAGCGTGATCTCGGCCAGCTCACGCCAGTCCCGCCGCTGCCCGGCAAGGGTCGCCTCGGCGAACACGGTTTCGCCGAGGTGATCGCGCGCGTCCGCGGCGATCCTGGCGGCGTCCGGCTGCGAGCGGTCCGGCGTGCCGCGCACGCCGTCGCTCGCCCCGAGCAGCCGTACGGCCTGCTCGAGGTCTCCCTGGCGCAGCGCGAGATCCGCGATCCCGATCAGCACCTGGGCGATCGTGGGGGGATGGGTGTGCTCGACGGTCGTGGCCGCGCGCAACGCCTCGGCCCGGTAGGCGCGGGCCTTGCCGAGATCATCGGCGAGGTAGCCGTACAGATCCATGGTGTGAACACGGATGGAGTCGGCCATGTCCGCCTCGCCCAGCACCGCCCGCACCGTGGCCAGGTGCTCACGCGCCTGGTCCGGCTCGCCGCGCAAGCGCGCCAGCTGCGCCTGCGCGAGCGCCAGCTCGACGAGCGCGTCCGGCCAGACGATCCCATCGGCGATCCGCCGCGCCTCGGCCATGGCACAGGCGCTGGATCGCTCATCGCCGAGCAGCCAGTACAGCTGAGCCTGCCGCGCCCGAAAGCCGACCACGTCCTCTCTCGCGCCCACCTCCATCAGCGCCAGCGCCGCCTGTTCGTAGTGCTCACACGCGCGGGCGAACTCGCCGCGCATGGCCAGCCGGTCGGCCAGGAAGGTCAGCGCGAGCGAGATCCCCATCCGGTCGCCCAGCGTACGGAACTCGGCAAGGGCGGTCTCGGCGTCGAGGTCCACGCCGGTCTCGTCGCCGCCGAGCGTGAGCCGCAGCCGGCCACGGCTGAGCCTGGCCTGCGCGCGCACCCACGGATCGGCGTCGGCGATGAGCGGCTCGAAGGCGGGCATGAACTCCGCCGGGCCCCGCAGCATCCGCTCATGCAGCTCGACGAACCCCAGCAGCGGGTGACGAGACCCGCTGCGCCGGGCGAAGCGATGCGCCTGCTCGATCCACTCCCGCGCCTGATACTGATCGCCGGTGACCCCGGCGGTCACGAAGATCGTCACATTGAGGTACGCCAGCGCCCGCACCTCATCGGACACCTCCCCCGGCAGCGAGGCCGCCGCGATGCTCAGCTCGGCGCCCTCGGCCCGGTGCCCGCTGAGGTACCAGTACCAGCCCGCGGCCGCCACCAGCCGCATCGCCTCCTGAGCCCATCCCTCGGCGATGGCGCCGCGCAGGGCCGTGACGATGTTGTCGTGCTCGGCCCCGAGCCTGGCCAGCCACTCCACCTGCTCGGCCCGGCGCAGGCGCGGCTCGGCCGTCTCGGCCAGCTCGGTGAAGTACGCCAGGTGCGCCCGGCGCGCCGGCTCACTCTGCCCGGCTTCGGCCAGCCGCTGCGCCGCGTACTCCCTGATGGTGTTGAGCATCCGGTAGCGCGGCATGCCCTCGCCGTCGGCGAGCAGCAGCGACTTGTCGATCAACGCGGTCAGCACGTCGAACACCTGCTCCCCGGCGGACGTCTCCTCCCCGCAGACCTGTTCGGCCGCTTCCAGGCTCACCCCGCCGGAGAACACCGACAGCCGCCGCAGCACGTCACGTTCGGTCTCGGTCAGCAGGTCCCAGCTCCAGTCCACGACCGCGCGCAGCGTCTTGTGCCGGGCGAGCACTGTACGGCTGCCGCTGGTCAGCAGCCGGAATCGGTCGTCGAGCCGGCGGGCCAGCTGATCGACGGACATGGTGCGCAGCCGGGCCGCGGCCAGTTCGATCGCCAGCGGCATCCCGTCCAGCGCCCGGCAGATGCGCACCATGGCCGCTACGGTGTCGGCGTCGGAGCCGATGTCCTTGCGCACCAGGTCCGCGCGGTCGCGCAGCAGCCGCACCGCGGGCGAGGATCCGGCCTCGGCGAGATCGGCTCCGCCGGCGGGCAGCGCGAGTGGCTCGACCTGCCACAGCACCTCCCCGGTGATGCCGAGCGGTTCCCTGCTGGTGGCCACGATCCGCAGCCTGCGGCACTCCCCCAGCAGCCGGTCGGCGAAAGCCGCGGCCGCCTCGATCACGTGCTCGCAGTTGTCCAGGATGAGCAAGATCGCGCGCTCGCGGACCGCGGCGATGAGCCGGTCCATCGGCTCCCCGCCCCGCGAGCCGCCGAGCAATGCCTGGTCACGCAGGCCGATCGCGGTCAGGGCGGCCTGCGCCAGGTCACCGCCTTCCCCAACGGAGGCCAGTTCGACCAGCCACGCCCCGTCCGGCAGGTCGGCGAGCATCGTCCGCGCGGTCTCGGTGGCCAGCCTCGTCTTGCCGGAGCCGCCCGCCCCCGTCAAGGTGACCAGCCGGTGCTTGGCGGCCAGAGCGGCGACCGCGGACACATCATTCTTCTTGCCGACGAAACTCGTCAGCTCGGCGCGCAGGTTCGTCTTGTGGTTGTCCGCCCGCTCGCCCAGCTCGCCACGCAGCAGCGCGGTGTGCAGCGCGGAGAGCTTGGCCGACGGATCGACGCCCAGCTCCTCGGCGAGCCGCTCGCGGGTGCGCTGGTACACCGTCAACGCCTCGCTGCCCCGCCCCGCCTCGGCCAGCGCCCGCATCAAGGCCGCCACGAACCCCTCCCGCAGCGGGTACGCGGCGACCAGCTCGGTCAGCTCCGAGACCAGCTCCGAGCCGCGGCCGAGGCGAATATCGGCATCCACCCGATCGCCGAGCGCGGCGACGTGGAGTTCGTCCAGGCGTGTGACCGCGGCGTCGAAGGCGTCGCTGCCGTGCAGCGCGAGGTCGGCCATGGCGGTGCCGCGCCACAAGGCCAAGGCCGAGCGCAGCAGATCCGCCCGCGCCGCGGGCTCGGCGGCACGGGCCTGGCCGACCAGCTGCTCGAACCTGGATACGTCGACGGCATCAGGAGTCACGGCCAGCCGGTATCCGCCGGAATCGGCCTCGATCACCCCGTCCGGCAACACCCTGCGCAGCCTGGACACCAGCGCCTGCAAGGCGTTCACCTCGTCGGCGGGCGGCTGTTCGCCCCAGATCCAGTCCACCAGCCTCGCACGCGTGACGATCCGGCCAGGTTCGAGGGCGAGCGCGGCCAGCAGTGCGCGCAGCCGAATCCCCGGAACCTCCACCACGGCCCCATCGCGGTTTCGGACCTCGAACGGTCCCAGCAATTCGACTCTCACAGCGGCAATTGTGCCGAACTGTGAGCCCGTCTTGCGCCATGTGGCCGTCTGGGCCTTCCGGCCGCACCCCCTGGACGCCGTCTGGGCCTTCCGGCCGCGCCCCCTAAACGCCGGGCGGGAGGGTGGCGGTGAGCTCGAAGCCGCCGCCCGGGTGGGGGCCCGCCTCGACGCTGCCGCCCGCCTGGCCTAGCCGTTCGGCCAGCCCGCGCAGCCCGCTGCCGCCCTTGGCGGGTTTGTCGGGTTTGTCGGGGGTGCTGCCGCTCTCTGCGGGTCCGTCGGGGCTGCTGTCGCTCGCGGTGGGGTGAGGGCCGTCGGGGCCGTTGTCGCGGATCGTCAGGGTCAGGCCGGTCAGGTCGATCTCGGCCTCGGTGGCGCCGCTGTGCCTGATGATGTTGGTGACGCCCTCGCGTACCACCCAGCCCAGCAGCGCCTCGGCCTGCGCGGCCGGTGGCGGCCCGGTGCGGCGGATGTGGGCGCGCACGCCGGCGGCGGCCAGGGCGTCGCGGGCGCGGGCGAGCTCGTCGGCCAGGCCGCCCGCCCGGTAGCCGGTGACCGCCTCGCGTACCTCGGTCAGGGCCTGCCGGCCGACGGCCTCGATGTCGGCGGCCTGGCGTTCGGCCTGGCCGGGGTCGCGGCGGGCCAGGCGTCGTACGGCCTCGGCCTTGACCACGATGACCGACAGGGTGTGCCCGAGCAGGTCGTGCAGGTCGCGGGAGAAGCGCAGCCGCTCCTCGGCGACGGCCGCCTCGGCCAGGCGTTGCCGGGTCTGGTTCAGCTCGCCGATGACCATGTGCAGGTGCAGGATGACGGCCACGACCAGGCCCGCGCTGAAGGTCCCCCACGAGAAGGCCAGGATCGACTCCAGGCTGCCGCCACCGGCCCACACCACCAGCGCCGTGCCGAAGGGCAGCGCCGCCGTGGCGACCCGCACCGCCCGGCCGCGCAGGGTGATGCCGCATGCCACGCCGAGCAGCGGGAACAGGTAGTACCAGCCGCCGCCCAGCACGATCGACAGCCCGAAGACCACGGCCGCCAGCCCGGTCAGCGCGAGCCGGGCGGGCAGCGTACGGCGCCGGAAGGCCATGATCACTGTCAGCGCGTACAGGGCGGACATGGCGGCCAGGCCCGCCCACGACAGCCAGCCCGGCCGCAGCGAGCCGTCGACGGTCTCCCAGATCGCGCCCGCGGCCAGCAGGACGAAGGGCAGGAACGCCCCTGTGCCGGGCGCGTCGGGCGCCTCGTCCGGCGTGCCGTCGGGGCTCGGGGGCGGGGTTCGGGCCATCAGGCCAACGTTATCCGCGCCCGAGAGCCGCGACGAGCCGACCGCGCCACTACGGCAAGGGATCAGCCCGCCGCCGACATCGGGTCGAGCCGGGCCAGCCGGTCGGCGTCGGTGATGATGACGACGTCGGCGATCAGGCCGCCGCTGACGGTGAAGGCGACCAGCGAGACCACCCGGTCGCCGACCGTGGCGACGACTCCGGCGGCTCCGTTGACCAGTACCGGATGTCCCACGGAGCCGGCCGGCCGGAACGTGATCGCCTGCTTGGCCGCCACCGCCGCCCCGCGCGCCACCAGCACGGTCCCCGCGGCGCCGCGGTCGGAGCGGACCACGACATCCGGGTCGAGTACCCGCATCAGCGCCTCGAAGTCTCCATCGCGGGCGGCGGCCAGGAAGGCGTCGACGGCCTGGCGCTGACGGCCCAGATCCGGATCGGGCGCCGGGGCCGTGCCCCGCACGCGGCGGCGGGCGCGGCTGGCCAGCTGCCTGGCCGCGGCCGGGGTCCGCCCCACGATCGGCGCGATCTCCTCGAACGGCACCGCGAACATGTCGTGCAGCACGAACGCCAGCCGCTCGGCCGGCTCGAGCGACTCCAGCACCACCAGCAACGCCAATCCGACCGAGTCGGCCACCACCGCCTCATGCTCGGGATCGACGCCCTCGGCGGGGCTGACGACGGGGTCGGGCAGGCGCTCCTCCAGGGAGTCCTCGCGCCGCCGCTCGCGCGAGCTCAACATGGTCAGGCACACCCGGGCCACGACCGTGGTCAGCCACCCGCCGAGATTGTTCACCTCGCTGGTGTCGCTGCGGCTGAGCCGTATCCACCCCTCCTGTACGGCGTCCTCGGCCTCGCTCAGCGACCCGAGCATCCGGTAGGCCACGGCCCGCAGATGGGAGCGGTGCTCCTCGAACCGGCCGGCCAGAAACTCCGCGTCGCTCGTCGTCCCCATGTTCATCGTCACAATCCTCCGTCAAGGCAAGTCATAGCACTGACCAACCCGACGCCACCGATGTGACAACTCTCGCCGAGCTCACGCCTGGACCAGAGTGATCACCCCCGCGCCCACGAGGGCGAGCGCCCACATACGGTCCAGGTTGAACCAGGCGCGCCGCAGCACCGTGAGCCCGGCCACCTCGTACACCACCACGGCGATGACGCCCGCCACCACGAACATCGCCAGCGTGTGCAGCGCCGCCACCGCCAGGCCGCCCGACAGGGCGTGACCCTGGTGGCCGGAGGCGTGCAGGCCGGTGAAGACGGGCAGCAGCATCAGACCGGCACCGTGGGCCGAGGACATCAGGAACGACCAGCCGGCCAGCTGCCACAGCGACAGCCGCATCCCCACCCAGCGGAAGTGCCGCCTGGACAGCAGCCGCCACAGGCCGAACCCGACCAGCACCACCCCGCCGCCGATCGACAGCACCCTGCCGGTGACCAGCGAGCCGGTGAGGCCGACGACGATCGCGACCACGGCGACCGAGCCCAGGTGGCCCAGCGCGATGACCGGCAGCGACTGCAGCAGCAGGTCCCTGCTGCGCTCCTGCAGGCCGCGGGCCACGGCGAACAGCCAGCCCATGGCCGGGTTCAGGCCGTGGAAGGCGCCCAGCAGGAGCACGGTGGCGATCGTCACGGGTAGCAGTAGGAGTCGGAGGAGGCGTCGCCGCCCTGCAGGCGTACCTGGTGGGGGCGCAGGCCGCGGAACGCCTCGCCGTGCGGGAAGAAGCCGGTGTCGAAGGTGAAGGACTCGGTGTCGATCTTGGCCATCCAGGCGCCGACGCCCTCGGGGTAGAACTGGTCGTCCCAGGCGCCGTACAGGGAGTTGGTGAGGTAGACGCGGCGGCCGTCGCGGCTGACCTCGACCATCTGCGGGCCGCCCCGCAGCGGCAGCGACGGCTGGGCGGGGTGGGGTGCCTGCCGGGCGATGCCGCCGATCCTGAGCGTGCCCAGTTCGGCGGGGTTGGCCGGGTCCGACACGTCGTACTGCTTGATCTCGCCGGTGCCCCAGCAGGAGACGTACAGGCGCTGGTCGTCGACCGACAGGTCGATGTCGGTGACCAGGGGCGGCACGGCGCCGAAGGGCCGCAGGACGGGCGGCAGCAGGTCGGCGCTCGCGGGCTCGGCGGGGATGGTGATCACCTTGCGGGCCTGCCAGCGGCCGTCCTCGTGGAACCAGAGCCAGACCGAGGCCGACAGGTCCGTGGTGCTGGTGACGACCCCGGCGAAGCCGTAGGTGCGGGTGGGGTCGTGCGCCGGGCGCAGCTCCAGGACCATCTGGTGTTCATCGCCCAGGTCGACCTCCTGGAGGTGCTTGCGCTTGCGCAGGTCCCAGAAGTGCAGCTTGTGGCCGTACTTGCGGCCGAGCAGCAGCTCTCCCACCACGCCGTTCTCGACCATCGACGGGGTGCCCCACTCGGAGGTGATCAGCACGTCATGGTTGATGTGCCACCAGAAGTCGTAGGCGAGGTACTGCGGCCCCCGCTCGACCTCCCAGCGCTCCAGCACCTCGAACGTGGTGTGGTCGAGCAGCGCGATCCCGCCGGGCCCGTCGTTGCCGTCGGCGCCGCCGAGCGCCGACAGGTAGATCCCGCCGGGCCCGCAGTGCACGGTGTGGGGCCGGGAGTAGCCGGCCCGTTTGGCCAGTTCGTCGGCCTCGATGACCTTGACCAGTTCCGGGCTGAGGCGGTCCTTGGTGTCGAAGACGTGGATGCGTGAGGAGCGCAGTCCAGGCACGATGAGGTAGCGGCGTTCGACATGCGGGTGCGGGGCGCTGGGGCACAGGGCGGTGCTGCAGGCGTTCCAGCCGAAGTGGTGCAGCTCGTCGCCGGTGTTGGGCAGGTCGCTCCAGCCCACCACCTGGCCGTAGTGCGGCGAGGCGGTATCGGTGTCGAGTACGGCCAGCGCGTCCGGCCTGGTCGCCGACCGGTCGAAGGCGACGACATAGGCCAGTTTCTCGGCGGGTGCGCCGGCCGCGTCCCTGGGCGAAGGATAGAACGTGGGGTCCGGGGTCCAGAGGCTCATCCCTTCACGTATCCACCAATTCCCTACACGGTCAACAGGGTATTGGGCACGTTTTCGGAATGATCGCGCCAGCTGTCGTATCGATCAGGCTCGATCGCGGGCCGGGCCTCGTCGGCCGTCGAGGGCGGTGTCGACGAAGCCGTAACCCGCGCGAAGCGGCAGCGGCCACACCCGGGGCGCCGAGCGGATGCCCCAGAGTGCGACGGCGATGTAGAGGACCTGCTCGGGAATGCGCAGCCACAACGGGGACGCCTCGCCGCCGTTGAACGGCACGTCGGCCAGCGCGGCGTAGATGTTGGCCGGCAGCAGCAGGACGAAGAGCGCGATCAGCCCGATCCCGGCCGACCAGCGTGTCCTGGCGATGATCAGCCCCACCGCGCCCATGAGCTCCAGCACGCCGGTCAGGTAGACCACCGCGTCGGCGAAGGGCACGAAGGGCGGCACCATGCGTACGAGATCCCCGTGGGTGGGCATCACCGTGACGCTTTCCGGGACGAAGTGCGCGCTGGCTGTCATGAAGAGCATGACGGCCAGGGCGTGCGCCGCGCTGACCGGCCATGAGGCGAACCGGCCGACCCCGAAGGCCCCCAGCGCGCGGAAGCCCAGCAGGGCCACCACCAGAACGATGCTCGTCTCCATCACGTCTCCCTGTTGGGTAGTCGCGCTATCTAGTTATTGGATAGCACAACTATCCTATGAAGGGCATGACTGTCAAGCGGCCGGGCGCCTTGAGCGCGGGACCGTTCGCTTTGGCTTAGTTCGGCCAGTCGCCGATGAGCGCCCTTATCTCGTCGGCCACCTCTTGCGCCGACCGGTCGTCCGTGTCGATACGCAGGTCACCCGCTCCGGCGCGGTCGAGCGCCAAGGCCTCGCGTGCCGCCCGTTCGGCGACGCGGCGCAGGGCTTCGGGGTCCAGTCCCTTCAGCTCATCGCCCGGTATCGCCGGCCCGCCTCCCCGGCCGCGCCGCGTGACGCGCTCGGCCAGCGTCGCGGGCCCGGCGTGCAGACGGCACACCGTCAGCGCCGCGCCGGGAAGCAGCTCGGCGTAGTCGCGGACGGTGTCGTCCCGGTCGTCGTGCCCGGAGACGATCAGGCACCTGGCCTCGGCCGCGCGGTATCCGGCCAAGAGGGCCGCGAGGTTGCGCGCCTTGAGGCGATGGCCGTCCGGGTCGTCGTCCGTGGCGGGACGTAACACGCCGATCTGCTTCAGATCCACATAAGCAGCTCGTACGCCGGCCCGGACGATCCGCGAGAAGACCTCATAGCCGACGGTCGACTTCCCCACCGCGGTGGCGCCGGACAACCACAGCACCGGAACCGGGTCAACGGCGCGCGGTGCGGCCGGTCGGGAAACATGGCCGACGGGTGGGCCGGGACGTGGCCAGCCACCGGCTCGCTCGCGGACCATCCGGGCCGCCTCGGGCACGGTCAGCCCGCCGGTATCCAGGCACAGGTCGGCGAAGTCGCTGCCCTCCAGCGACTCCGCCTCGGCGACGGCCTCCGCCACCAGGTCGGGACGCCATCCCCGCCCGACAAACCGTTCCTTGAGCTCATCGGTGCTCACGCGCAGCCGGCACACGGTGAAGGCGGCGTCCGGGAGACGCTTCGCGTACTCGCCGATCTCCTCAGCGGTGTCGACGAAACCCGACAGGACCACGCACTGTGCCCCCTGCTCCCGGAAGTTGGGCCACATCGCGGCCAGGCTCCGGGCCCGGATCCGATGGGTGCCGATCTCCGGCAGGGGGTAGCACAGGCTGATCTGGTCGGCGTCGACGAACGCCGCCCGGACGCCGCCCCGGCTCAGCTGGGCGAACACCTCCCAGCCGAGCGAGGACTTCCCGACACCTGACGGCCCGCACAGCCACAGCAATGGCAGAAGATCGCTTCCCATCCGGGCGACAGTAGTTGGTCGCCCGCGCGATCGGCGATCGCTTTTCGCCCTCTACGAGGCATCTAGGACGGGCATCGCCCGTCAAGGGCGTTGCGGACGGCGTCGATGAACACCGGTGACGCCGGTTCGTCGGCATGCGCCACGCCGGCGAATTCGGCCCGGCACCAGGCGCCGGCGATGACGTCGTTGCGCGTCTCGTCGAGCGAGCTCGTCAGCAACGTGTACCTGACCGGATCCGGCGTGGGGTCGCCGCTGTTGAGCTGGGTGATGAAGCTGCTGGTGGGGCACATCTGCCCGCCCTGACCGGCCGGCAGCAGGCAGGCGGGCCAGTAGCCGAGCTGCCCGGTGCCCATCGAGATGTAGCTGAGCGTCTTGGCGGCGCCGCCGAGGGATTTGAGGTAGTAGCGCGCGGACAGCCCTCCCATGCTGTGCCCGACGAGACTGACCTTGCTGCCGCCGTGTTCGCCGCGTGCCTGCTCCACCAGGTCGGCGATGGCCCGGGCGTTGGCGAGGTTCTCCTCGCCGGGCAGGTCGATCGCGTACGTCGGGTAGCCGGCCTGCTCCAGCGCCGTCTGCATCTGGGCGAACTCGGTCGGCGAGCCGTTCCAGCCGTGAACCAGGATGACCGGCTCCCGCTGCGCGCCCTGGGCCGGCGAACCGGGGCAGAGCCCGCCCAGCAGGGCGACCGCGATGATCAGTAAGGACCGGATGCGGTGGGGTCTGGGCGGCATCGTCGCACCTCGCTACTCGTACCGAAGGGGGGTTCACTTACCTAGTGCTCGGTAAGTGAGTTGCGTTAGGTTTAACACCGTGACCCCGAGCAGGCAAGGATCCGGCAGGCAGGAACGCGCTCGCCTGCGGCGGGAGGAGATCATCACGGCGGCCGGCGAGATGTTCGCCCGCAGCGGTTTCCGCGGCACCTCGCTCGCCGACGTCGCGGCCCGGGCCGGCATCACCGAGCCCGGTCTGCTGCACCACTTCGGCAGCAAGGCGGGCCTGCTGCTGGCGGTGATCGAGCGGCGTGACCTGGACAGTGAGGCGTTCGCCCTGGAACTGCTCGGCATGGAGCCCTC
This sequence comes from Nonomuraea sp. NPDC048901, assembly GCF_040649695.1. Lineage (NCBI taxonomy): Bacteria > Bacillati > Actinomycetota > Actinomycetes > Streptosporangiales > Streptosporangiaceae > Nonomuraea > Nonomuraea sp. NPDC048901. The sequence continues at coordinate 87,400 of NZ_JBEZFW010000021.1, forward strand.
CGGGCGGCTTCGGGCGTTGCCGGAGTTCGCGCGCCGTAACAAGCAGCGGGCCGGGCTGGCCAAACTGTTCACGGTATTGGTGGCGGAGAGCCTCGAGCCGGGCTCGCCCGGCCACGAACATTTCGTCGAACGCTACCGCGCGATGCGCGCCATCGTGGCCGACAACATCCGCTCCGCCCAGGCCGACGGCGTCGCCCGCCCGGACATCGACCCGGTGGCCAAGGCCACCGAGATCATCGCGACCCTCGACGGCCTGCAGACGCAGTGGCTGCTCGACCCCGACGCCGTCGACATCGTCGCCACCGTCGAGTCCTACGCCCGCACCCTGGAACACGACCTCGCCTGCGGCCTGCCCCACCTCAGGTGACCTCATAGCGGAAACCGAGCGACGGGAAGGCGGCGCGAGGACATGCGGGTGACGATGACGAGCGTCGCGAAAGGGACCACCCGCGCGAACGAGGACTTCACCGGCGCTGTGCCGACGGCGGCGGTGCTGGTCGACGGGGCCGGCATCCCCGGCGGCGAAGCGACCTGCCGGCACGGCGTTGCCTGGTACGCAGGCCGCCTGGGAGCCAACCTCCTGTCACTCGTAGGGGACCGCGGCCTTCCGGCGCTGCTCGCCGAAGCCATCGAGCAGGTGACGAACGAGCACCGCCACACCTGCGACGTCGCCAACCCCATCAGCCCGTCGGCGGCCGTGGCCGTCCTGCGCCTGTCCGGCGGCCTGCTCGAGTACCTGGTGCTCGGTGACGCGTTCCTCGTGCTCGACAGAGCTGACGACGCGCCGCTCGTCGTCTCCGATCCCCGGGAGGTGATCATCAGCCGGTCGTACGAGCCCGCGCTCGAGGCCGCCGCCAAGGGCAGCGAGGACTACCACCGCCTCCTGCGGGACCTGCGCGCCAACCGGAACCAGCCGGGCGGCTTCTGGGTGGCCAAGGACGACCCGCGCGCGGCGGACGAGGCGATCACCGGAAGCTGTGCGATCTCCGAGCTGAGCGGCGCCGTCCTGCTCAGCAATGGAGCCAGCCGCATCGTGGACCCCTTCCAGCTCGCCGACTGGCCGGGGGTCATGGCCGTACTGGCGTCGAGCGGGCCCGCCGACATCATCCATCGTGTCCGGCAGGCGGAGACGCGCCACGCGGTGGCGGCGGACGACGCGACGATCACCTACTGCACCGACCTCGGCCAGGCATGAGGGTCACGTGGTCCTCGCCGAGTGCGTCGTCGCCGGCATCGGCACCGCCACCTGGGTCGACGCCGATGACCAGCAGTGTCTGACCTGGGTGGATCAGCAGTGCCGGGGTCGGCACCTGTCCCGGCCGGACGTGCTGACCACCACGACGCTGCCCGCCGTGCGGGCCAGGATCCGGGAGGCCGTCGCGGCGTGGCGGCGGCTGGCGCTCGGAGACTCGCTGGAGGTGACGTACCCGCCGTCGATCAACTGAGCAAGCGCCCAGGCGGCAGCCTTTTCAATGCCTCAAGGTAGGTCAGCACGGTGACGGTGTCGTGGGCTTCGACGGTCAGGGCGAGATGGCCGTCGGGACGTACGAGCACCATGGCCTCGCCGGTGACGCCGTAGCCGTCGGCCGCGTGGCCGTCGGCGTCGGTGAGCGTGCCTGCTTCGGCGATCAGGCACGTACGTAGAGGGCCGGGCCAGGCATCGCGTACGGCGTCGAGCGAGCTTCGGCTGCTCTGGCCGAAGCCCACAAGGGTGAAGTGCGAACCGCGGAAGATGTCGAAGAGCCGCACGGTGGCCCCCGACTTGCCGTCCTGCTCGAACCGGATCAGCCGGGTGGCGTACTCGACCGTGACGCCCAGGCGGCCCAGCAGGGAGCGCAGGATGGCCTCGGTGCGCCACTGCGGCAGCAGCAGTTGCGGGTGCGGCTCGGCCGGGCTGGTCTGCCAGTACGACGCCGGACGCTGGTCGGTGAAGGTGCCGTCGCGCCCGTAGTGCCGCATGACGACCGGCGTGGCGGTCCGCGCGGCCTCCTGGGCGAGGCCGAGATCGTCGAGGACCTCCGCGGTGCGGGGGGTGACGCCTTTGGCGCGCGAGCCGGGAAACGGTCCGGGGGCCTGGTCGATGACGCGTACGGCGACGCCGCGGCGGGCCAGGTCGCAGGCCAGCGTCAGGCCGGTCGGCCCGGCCCCGGCGATCAGCACTTGTAAGTCGCTCACCGGCCTGCTCCCGCCGGCCCCGTGATGCCCTCCAGCAGCAGGTCCACCGCCTGGTCGCGCAGCCGCGCCCGTGCCTGCTCGCCGCTGGTGCCGCCGGCCAGGGCGGTCAGCCGCCCCGGCAGGGTGGGAAGCACCGTCAGCAGGCAGATCGCGGTGACGTAGAACAGCTCGAAGTCGCCGTCGGCCCGGAAGGCCCCCTCCCGCTGCCCGCGCTCGAACACCTCGCGCAGCGGCGCGGGCAGGTCCGCGGGCTCGATCGGCGGCCGGATCTCCCCCTCGCCCAGCCCTTCGTGCAGCAGCAGCGGCACCAGCAGGGGACGTTCGCAGACCAGGTCGAAGTACGCCCGCAACGCGACGCGCGTGGCCGCGACCGGATCCTGGCCGGTCAACCGGTCCAGAACCGGCCGCCACGCCGCTCCCATGTCGCTGCTCTGCGCGTCCAGGACCGCCCGGTACAGCCCTTCCTTGCTGCCGAAGTGGTCGTAGATCATCCGCTCGTTGACGCCCGCGCGCTCGACGATCTCGCGAACCCGGGTGCCTTTCAGCCCGTGGCGGGCGAACACCTCGGCTCCGGCGTCGAGCAGCGCCTGTTTGCTCTTCGAAGTCACAAGTAAATGTTTACTGGGATGATCTCGCCGGCGCAAGTGGGTCCCCTCCGCACACGACCAGGTACCCGTCGATGGTGGTGATGCGATCGCAGGTGGGGTCGTCGGGCAGGGCGTGGCCGAGGTCGCGGCCGGTCCTGATCAGAGGCAGCGCTCGCGATCCCGGGCTGGTACGGGGCGTTCTGTGATCGGCTCGGGCACGAAGTCCCGTGCGTAGGCCTGCCTCTTGATGTGTTTTCCTTCCGTTCCCCAGATCTCGGCCGCCCGGTAATCGGCCCACTTGACGGCCCCGGTCTTCAGATTGACGACGTAGAACTCCTCCCAGTCGCACGGTCCAGGTGGGTAGCCGTGGTCGGGCCAGGTCCGGCTCCGCTCGGCGCGGAGCAGCACGCTGTCGCGACCCAGAGGGCGGACGGCGTTGACGGTCTCCAGGTCGTACGGCAGCGCGAGATCGGCGAACGTGGCCCGGTGGGTGGAGCGCCGGAGATCCACTCTCTTCAGCTGGTAACGCAGGTTTTCCACTTCACCCAGCCGGTCCACGCTCACTGCCTCATCGCCCAGCACCACGGGGTGCGTGCCGTCCTCGGCATCACCTTCACGGTGGGCCACGGTGAAGGGAGACCTCCAGCTCTGGCGGACCCGTAGTTCCTTGCCCGTCACCACGATGACGCGACCGCCGCCGGCGCGAGCGTCCAGAAGGTCACGATCGAAGTCTGCGCCGACACGGAGACGCCGCTTCGACGACAGATCGATCAGCTCGCTCCCCCGCTCGGCGTTCCACACGAACAGCAGCTCGCCCTCCCCCTGGAAGACGAGCGCGACGTTCCATGAGTCGTCATCGGGCTGATACACCCCGGCAGGGACCCGTTCGGTCGTCCCGTTGGCGAGGTCTCTGACAACCAGGACACGGTCGGAACGCCTGATATAGGCGAGATGCCGGCCATCGTCACTGATGGCGAGAGGTGAGACCGCCTGCTCGCCGTCCTTGGGCACGAAGCCGAGCGCGTCCTCGATCCGCCACTCCTGGCCGGAACCGCTCCCCACCCGCCAGGGATGGTGCGCGGCCGCGGGTTCCCGGATGACTTCCGGGTCGTACAACACCGCGTAATCGAGGCGCGGCGCCCTTTTGGCCGGTAACTCGGGCAGCCCCGCCGCCGGTCGTACCGTTGGCCGCGGATCCGGATCTCCCTCAGATCCGGTCTGTACGGCGAGCACGACACACAAGCCGCCGAGACAGATCATTGCCAGCCAGAGTACGAGACGCTTCATGCCGAATCCTTGCACAAAGCCCGGGCGGCACCTTCTTGATCCATCATGTTCCGGCCTGCGGCAAGGCCGATGGCGGCGTCGGCGCGTTCAAGCGCGTTTGGAGCCCGCAGAAGCGATCACCTTCCCGCGCCCGTCAGAATCGCGCTCGCGATGACGCCGAAGAGATGATCGGCGCGGGGCGCGAGCGAGGGTTGATCGTTGAGCCACGCGAGAGCCCCGGCCAGCGCGAACAGGTCGGTGCCGTCGATGTCGGTCCGTGCCACGCCCGCCGCCTGAGCGCGGGTGAGGAGCCGCGTGCCCGCCGCGCGCATCGTGACGCACGAAGCATGGAGTGCCGACTCGGCGTCTTCGATGGCGGCCACCATCAGCGCCACAACGCCCCGATACTCATGGGCGCAGGCGACCCAGTCGCGTAGCCACGAAACGAGAGCATCCCCAGGCGAGCTCGACGTTGCGAGCTCGCCTGCCTGTGCCGCCAGTTCGTCGAAGCTCGCGCGGAGCATGGCCTCGAGCAACGCCTCGCGCGTCGGGAAGTGACGGTACAGCGTGCCGAGCCCGACGCCGGCCCTGCGGGCGACGTCGCGCAGCGACGCGTCGGCGCCTTGCTCGGTCACGACGGCACGCGCGACCGCGAGGAGCTGGTCGTAGTTCTTCCTGGCGTCGGCTCGCATATGCCTCCTGAGTTGACAAGCGGAGCAGTGCCCCGGTTATATTTGGAGCACTGCTCCGGAAACGATAACCCACTCTGCGGTGAAGGAGGAAGACAATGCCGGCGAACACGATGAAGGCCATCCGGCTGCACGAGCACGGTGGTCCTGAGGTGCTGCGTTACGACGAAGTGCCGATTCCCGAGCCGAAACCGGGTGAGGTGCTCGTTCGCGTGCACGCGGTCGGCGTCAATCCCCCCGACTGGTACGTGCGCGAAGGAATGTCCAACGTGCCTCCGGAGATGAGGCCGAAGCTGAGCTTGCCCATGATTCCGGGGACGGACGTGTCGGGCGTCATAGCGGCCGTCGCCGCGGATGTGGACGGCCTCTCCGTCGGCGATGAAGTCTTCGGTCTGCTTCGCTTTCCCAGTCTCGACGGCAGCGCATATGCCGAGTACGTCGCCGCGCCCGCGTCGGACCTCGCCCGCAAGCCGGCTCGCCTCGATCACGTGCACGCCGCGGGGGCGCCGATGGCAGGGCTCACCGCGTGGCAGTTCCTGATCGAGCTCGGACACGATCACCAGTCGCCCTTCCAAGCGGCGCGGCATCGCCCGATGGCACTGAACGCCGAGACGACGGTGCTCATCAACGGCGCCGCGGGTGGCGTGGGGCATTTCGCGCTGCAGCTCGCCAAGTGGAAACGTGCCCGCGTCATCGCGGTGGCATCGGGCGCGCATGAGTCGTTCCTGCGCGAGCTCGGCGCCGACGAGTTCATCGACTACACCAAGAGCCGTCCCGAGGAACTCGCGCACGACCTTGATCTCGTGCTCGACAGCGTCGGTGGTCGCGACAGCGGTCGTTTCCTGCGCACGCTCAAGCGCGGCGGCGCGTTGTATCCGGTGTTCCCCGGCGACTTCGATGACGAAGAGGCCGCGAAGCTGGGCGTCACGGTCTCGGCCACCCAGGTCCGCTCGAACGGCGCGCAACTCGCTGAGCTGGGACGCTTGCTCGACGCGGGCACGGTTCGCGTCGCGATCGACAGCACGTTTCCACTCGCGGATGCGCGTGCGGCGCACGAGCGCGCCGCCCGAGGGCATATCCAAGGCAAGATCGTGCTCACAGTCGCCTAGGACCGCTTGTGAGACATCATTGTCTCATCATGGGCCGTTAGCATGGTCGAGTGGTGAAATCGGATGCCGGGATGCAGCGGACCAGGTCGGCGATCCTCGACGCCGCCGCCCGGGCGCTGGGCCGGCGCTCAGACGCGGGGATGGCGGAGATCGCCGATGAGGCCGGTGTGGGACGCGCGACGCTGTACCGGCATTTCCCGACGCGGGAGTCGCTGCTGCGCGGTGTGGCCGAGGTCGGGATGGCCGAACTCGTGGAGGCCTTCGCGGCCGCGAATCTCGACGAGCTTCCGGCCGACCGGGCGATCACCAGGATCATCGCCGTGTACCTGCGTAACGGTGCCAAATACGCGGCGGTGATCGGCCAGGCCGACCAGTTCTGCGACCATGACGCCATCGAGCGTACGGTCAGGCCCATCCGCGACGTCATCGCTCGCGGCATGCGCGACAAGGTGCTCCGCGACGACCTGCGCCCTGACGTCGTGCTCGCCATGTTCTCCGCGATCGTGGAACGTACCCTGTGGCTGACCGTCGGCGAGGTCATGACGCCCGAGGAAGCCACCGAGGCGGCCGTGACGATTTTTCTCAACGGCGCACGGAAGCCCGAGTAGGCCATCATCGCCCGCCGTCGCGCCGACGATCCGCTCGTAGGTACGGGCAGCGTCGGCCGTAGCGGGAACGCGAGGCGCATCTCCATCCGCGCCAGCGGCGCCCCCAGGCAATGGTGCACCCCATGGCCGAAGGCGACAGGGGCGATCATCCGCCGACCCAGCTTCGCCGCTTCGACGTCCACCAGAACCTGACCGTCGCCGGGCCCCGGATCAGGGGCCTCCCCGGCGACCAGCACCGACGGAGCCCCGAACTCGGTCAACCAGATCGCTCGCATAGATCGTCAGGGGTGCGGTGCTAGGTTATAACTCGCACGCGACTCATTATGAGATGTGAATGTCTCATTATGGATGGTCTGGGTACGACCGGCTCAGCGGCTCACCGTGGTCTCCCACTCCATGTGCGACAGCTTCTCGGGATTGCGTACGGCATAGAGCCCGGTGATGAGGCCGTCGTCGATGCGTACCGTCACGACGGTGTCGATCGCGCCGTCGAGCCGGACGATCAGTGCCGGGTGGCCGTTGACCTGGGCCGGCTGCAGCAACGCCACAGGGGTGAGGTTGCCCAGCACGTGGGCCACCTGGTCGGCCCCCACGACGGGCGCCAGCGCGGCCTGCTTGAGTCCGCCACCATCTGTCAGGAGGACGACGTCCGGCGCGAGGATGTCGAGCAGGCGCTGCAGATCGCCCGTTTCGATCGCCCTCTGAAACGCCTTGATCGCGGCTCGGGTCTCGGTCGGGGAGACAATGTCGCGTGGCCGGCGCGCGGCGACGTGCCCCCGTGCCCGGTGGGCGATCTGGCGGACCGCGGCCGGGCTCTTGCCGACGGCGTCGGCGATCTCGTCGTAGTCCAGATCGAACACCTCGCGCAGCACGAACACCGCCCGCTCGGTCGGCTGAAGCGTCTCCAGCACCAGCAGCATCGCCGTCGAGACGCTGTCGGCCAGTTCGACGTCCTCGGCGACGTCGGGCGCGGTCAGCAGCGGCTCGGGCAGCCAGGGGCCGACGTAGGACTCCTTGCGGCGGCCGAGCGTACGCAGCCGTTTCAGCGCCTGCCGGGTGGTGATCCGGACCAGGTAGGCACGCTGTTCCCGTACCGTGCCGAGGTCGACGCCCGCCCACAGCAACCACGTCTCCTGCAGGACGTCCTCGGCGTCGGCGGCCGAGCCGAGCATCTCGTAGGCGACCGTGAAGAGCAGGTTGCGGTGGGTGAGGAACACCTCGGTGGCGGGGTCCACGTGGCTGTCACGAACGAGGGGCCCTGCCGCGTCCGTCGGTTTCTCGTTGTGCTCGCTCATCGCTGCTTCCTGCCTGTTCGTTCTCGACCGTGGCGTGCATGAGATCCCGGTAACCCCCGCTTTGTGACACCGACGATCGGTGATGCACGTCACATCACTCCGCTGTCACAAGGATCTGGTCGCCGGGATCTTCTTGTTCGCCAGGACGCCGCGCCAACGATTGACGCGGCACGTACCACCACGAATGAGGACCACATCATGGAACAGCGTATGGATCTGATGGCCAACGAGCTCGGCGCCAAGATCGCCAAGCGCATCTACAACGTCGCCCTGGCGATCCAGCAGTCGCCGCTCCCCCAGGCCACCCAGGACCTGGTGATGCTGCGCGCCAGCCAGATCAACGGCTGCGGTTTCTGCGTCGACTACCACACCAAGGACGCCACGGCCGCCGGGGAGAGCGCGGTCCGGCTCCACCTGGTCGCCGCCTGGCGCGAGTCCACCGTGTTCACCGAGGCCGAGCAGGCCGCGCTGGCGCTCACCGAGGAGGGTACCCGGCTCGCCGACACCCACCACGGCGTGTCCGACGACACCTGGGCCCAGGTGCGCAAGCACTACGACGACGACCAGATCGTCGCGCTGGTCTCCGTGATCGCCATGATCAACGCCAACAACCGGCTCAACGTGATCGTGCGCAACCCGGGGGGCTCCTACCAGCCCGGCATGTTCGACGGCATGGCGAACTGACCGGCAGGCCGATCCCCGCCGGTCCGGGATCCCCCCATCCGGGCCGGCCCGGGCACCTCACCACCCCCTCCTCCGGGGCGACTATCTCTGAAGGAATGTCATGAGTCTTGAAACCCTTCGCCGTGACTTCGGCGGCGACATCATCGAACCGGGCGCGGCCGAGTATCCATCGGCCAGCCGCTCGATATTGGCTTCCGGCAGCCCGGCCTACGTTCTGCGGCCCAAGAGCGTCGAAGACGTCCAAGCGGGTGTCAGATTCGCCGCCGGCGCGGGGCTTTCGCTGTCCGTACGAGGCGGCGGCCACAGCTTCGCGGGCTTCGGCACCCTGGACGACGGCGTCGTGATCGACCTCGGCAAGCTCGCGAACGTCGAGGTCATCGACAAAGAACGGCACCTCGTACGGATCGGCGGCGGCGCCACCTGGGGTCAGGTCGTGGCCGCGCTGGCCCCGCACGGCCTGGCGATCTCCTCGGGCGACACCAAGGGCGTCGGTGTCGGTGGGCTGACGTTGAGCGGTGGCATCGGCTGGAAGGTCAGGAAGTACGGCCTCGCGCTGGACAACCTGGTCACCGCCGAGGTCGTCACGGCCGGCGGACAGGTCGTACAGGCGAGCGAGGAGGAGAACCCTGAGCTGTTCTGGGCGATTCGCGGTGGCGGCGGCAATTTCGGGATCGTGACCGCCTTCGAGTTCGCGGCCCACCCGACGACGGACATCTTCTACGGCAAGATCAGCTTCCCGGCGTCGGAGGCGGCCACCGTGCTCCAGGGCTGGGCGGACCACCTGCGCACCGCCCCCGAAGAGCTCACCTCCGTCGCGGAGTTCGCCAATCCCTTCGCGGGCGGGCCCGAAGCGCCGCTCGAGATCCGCGTCGCTTTCGACGGCGATGACCCGGATCTCGCGGCACGGGCCATCGACCCGATCCGGCGGCTCGGCACGGTGATCGGCGACGATGTCGCGCTGAGACCGTACGCGGACGCGCTCGTGGACGCCGCCACCCCGCCGCCGGGCATCCAGCTGGTGACCCGAAGCGCGTTCGTCGACCAGGCATCGGTGCCCGATGTCCTTCGGATGCTTGTCGAGGTCGGGGCAGCGCAGGGGTCGCCGTTCATCGCCGTTCGCAGCGTCGGCGGCGCGGTGTCCCGAGTCCCCGACGATGCCACCGCCTACGCGCATCGCCAGGCGGAGTTGATGATCGTGACCACCATCCTGGGGCCGCAGCCGGTCGTCGAGGCCGCGCGTCCCGCTCTGGACGCGGTCTGGGCGAGACTCGCGCCTCACCTCAGCGGCGCCTACGCCAACTTCCTCACTTCTGCCGGCGAGGAGGATGTCGCCGCGATCTATCCGACACGGACCTACGAGCGGCTCGCGGCGGTCAAGCGTCAGTACGACCCCGGCAATCTGTTCGCCCGCAACCACAACGTCCGGCCTCAGTAGGCCCGGCGCCAGACAGCGGCATGCTCTGATCGGCCGCTTTACCGTGCGGGCGTGCCCGTTGCCCTCGTGGGGAACTCTTCGATACCGAGCACCCGCAGCAGCTCCAGCCGTTCGCGGGTCTCGGCGTCCGCCGGGGTGAGCACCAGCAGCTCCTGCCCCTGGTCGGGAGTGACCAGCGTCTCGCAGTTCATCGCCAGGCGGCCCACCCGCGGGTGCAGCATGGTCTTGCGGTCGGCGCGCCGGACCGCCACCTCGTGCTCGGCCCAGAGCCGCCGGAAGTCGGCGCTCGCGGCCCGCAAACGGTCAAGGAGCCCGGCGACCGTGGGGTCGCCGGAGCGGCGGCCGGCGGTCGCGCGCAGGTCGGCCACGAGCTGACGGGAGTGACGCTCCTGCTCCTCGGGCGGGCAAACGGCGCGCGCGGCCGGCTCGGTGAACCAGCGGTATGCGACATAGCGCCGGTCGCCGGAGAAGCCGGTGTGGTCGCCCATCAGCAGGACGTCCGCCCGGTTCTGGGCAAGGACCTCGCCCAGGTCCGACAGCACCAGGGCCGGGGTGTCGCCGAGCAGGTCGAGCATGCGCATCAGGCCGGCGCGAGCCAGGCGGGCCACCCCGTCGGCGGGCGGGGGCCGGTGGCCGGCCAGGTGGAACAGGTGGTCGCGCTCGTCGTCGGACAAGCGCAACGCCCGGGCCAGCGCGCCGAGCAGCTGGGTCGAAGGCTGACTGCTGCGGCCCTGCTCGAGACGTACGACATAGTCCACCGACATGCCGGCGAGCATCGCCACCTCTTCCCGGCGCAGCCCGGCGGCGCGGCGGCGAGGGCCGTCGGCGAGCCCCACCTCGGCCGGGCGGATCGCCTCCCGGCGGCGGCGCAGGAAGTCGGCGAGCTGGTCACGTTGCATGACCCCATGGTCTCTCACGGCGGCCGAGCCGAGCCAGGGAGCGGCTCTCCCACGATGAACGCTCCGCTCCCGCTCGTCCCGGCCAGGGCCCAAGGTTGGGGACGACATCGAGAACGAGGGAGAACGTGATGCAGATGCGAACCCTGGGCCGCACCGGACCGGCCGTTTCCGCGCTGGGCCTGGGTGCGATGGGCATGTCGGGCGCGTACGGCACGTCCGACCGCACGGAGAGCATCGCCACCGTGCACGCCGCGCTGGACAGCGGCCTCACACTGATCGACACCGGCGACTTCTACGCCATGGGCCACAACGAGTCGCTGCTGGCCGAGGCGCTGCGCGGCCGCGATCGCGACAGCTACGCGCTGAGCGTCAAGTTCGGCATGCTGCGAGGGCCGGGCTCGGAGTTCGGCGGGCATGACTGCCGTCCCGAGGCGGTGAAGAACTTCCTGGCCTACTCGCTGACCCGGCTGGGCACCGACCACATCGACATCTACCGTCCCGCCCGGCTGGACCCGGCGGTACCGATCGAGGAGACGGTAGGCGCGATCAAGGAGATGATCGACGCCGGATACGTGCGCCACATCGGGCTCTCAGAGGTCGACGCGGCGACGATCCGCCGGGCGCACGCCGTGCACCCGATCGCCGACCTGCAGATCGAGTACTCGCTGATCTCCCGCGCGGTGGAGGCGGACGTGCTGCCCACACTGCGGGAGCTCGGCATCGGCCTGACCGCGTACGGGGTCCTCGCCCGCGGCCTCATCTCCGGGCACTGGGCGGCCGGCCACACCGCCGGCCCCGGTGACAGCCGCGGCTTCAGCCCGCGCTTCTCCAGCGGGAACGTGGAACACAATCTCGTCCTCGTAGAGGCCCTGCGCCGGGTCGCCGAGGCGAAGGGCCGCACCGTCGCCCAGCTGGCCATCGCCTGGGTGGCCGCGCAGGGCGCGGACATCGTGCCGCTGGTCGGCGCTCGTACCCGCGAGCGGCTGGCCGAGGCGCTGCCCGCGATGGAGGTGAACCTCACCGCGGACGACCTCGCCGAGATCGAGAAGGCGGTGCCGCTGGGCGCGGCCCGCGGCGACCGGTATCCGTCCGCGTTCATGTCCTATCTCGGCGTGGGCAACTGAGTCCGACTCTCCGGCTGGGCTACGACCGCTCGTAGGTGATCAGGTCGCCCGGCTGGCAGTCGAGCGCGTCGCACAGGCGCATGAGCGTGGAGAAGCGGATCGCCTTGGCGTGGCCGTTCTTGAGGATCGACAGGTTGACGACGGTGATCTGGACCCGGTGCGACAGCTCGGTGAGCGTCATGCCGCGTTCTTTGAGCACGTCGTCCAGTCGTACGCGGATGGACGGCTCGGCCATCAGATGGTGGCCTCGACCTCTTCGAGGAGGGCGACGCCGCGCCGGACGATCTCCGACACGCCCAGCACCGCCACTCCCGTCACGACCCCGGCCAGCACCTCACCCACCTCCAGGTGGAACGGGTAGCTCTTGGCCAGCAGCAGCGAGGAAAGGATCGGCTCGGCCACCATGCCGAGCGCGCCCGTGGCGAGCGAGCCGATGATCAGGATCCAGCCGAGGCGGCGCAGGTGGGCGGCGGTGACGGCGGAGAACAGCGCCCTGTCCCCCGACCTGGCCCGGCGTATCGCGCGCACGACGGTGAACAGGGCCAGCAGAGTGGTCGCGACACCCGGTCCCCACAAGAGCAGGTAGAGCAGGCCGACGAGTGGCGCGGCGCCCTGGAGGCCGACGGTCACGTCGGCGCTCGCGCCGGAGATCGTGGCGTCGGGCGCCGCCATGCCCGCGACCGGCACGTCGTAGACGTGCAGCGGGACGCCCACGCCGTTGGGCGTGCCGAAGAAGGCCATCATGAAGGTGAAGGCCAGCAGCGCCAGGGCGCCCAGGCAGCTGATGATCAGCGAGAAGGTCAGCAGGATCTCGAGTCGGTTGAGCCACTTCGTAGACATAACGATAATCGTAAATAACGAAAGTCGTTATGTCTACTTGGTCGCACCCCTCCAGAGGCGCGCGACCACCAGCGCCGTCCCCGCCGCCGCGGCCGTCACCAGCCAGATCATGAACGTCGGGTAGAGGTAGACCACCTGGATCCAGGAAATGTCGCTGCCTCGGGCGAGCACCCGGAAGACCGGGGCGATGGCCGTACACAGGATGAGCGGGCACAAGTACGGCAGCAGCCGCCATCGCTGCCAGCCCGTCCGGCGGGCGGCCCAGCGCCGGGAGCGGGTGATCCCACGCACCGCCAGCGCGACGGTCGCCAGCGTCAGCAGCGTGAACACCAGGTCGGTGGCCAGGAAGGGAGAGGAGGGCGCCTCCGGCCGCCGGCCCTCGATCAGGGCGACCAGGCCGTCCATGAGCGCGGCGCTGTCGGCGAAGGCCATGCCGGTGTTGGCCATGACCGCCACGCCGTAACCGGACCCGGGCATCAGCAGTTGCTGGGCGGTGGAGGTGAACAGGTCGCCGCCATGGCGTACGACGGGAGTGCCGCCCGCGGTCCGGTCGAGTTCCCAGCCGAGGGCGTAGTCCGGGTTCTGGACCGAGGGCGTGCGCATTTCCTTGACGCTCGCGGGAGACAGGATGCCGCCGTCGCTGTTCTGGGCGATCAGCCAGCGGGCCATGTCGTTGGCGCTGCTGAGCACGCCGCCGGAGCCATTGCCGAACCCGGGCGGCTCCGGCACGGCGATCGCCTGGCCGAGGAGGTAGAGGTGGCCCCGGGCGCTGCCCGGCAGGTCGCGATCGGTGTCGATCGTGCTGCTGTTGCGCATGCCGAGCGGCGTGAACACGTGCGTCTTGAGGTAGCCCGCGAACGGCTCGCCGCTCACCACCTCGACCAGCCGGGCGGCGACCTGGTAGTTGGTGTTGTGGTAGCTGTAGGCGGTGCCGGGCTTCGAGGCGAGCCGCGCGTCTTTGAGCCGGCGCACCGAGCCCTGGAGCGTGTCGGGCTGGGGCAGGCTCTTCTCGTGGAAGGCCGAGTCGGCCATGCCCGACGTCTGGTTGAGCAGCTGGCGCACTGTGATGTCGGCCGCCCGGGGATCGGCCATCTGGAACTCGGGCAGGTAACCGCGAACCGGCTTGTCGAGCTCGACCCGGCCCTTCTCCACCAGTTGCAGGACGGCCAGCGAGGTGAAGGACTTGCTGAGCGACGCGAGCGCCATGGGGGTGTCGGCGGTCACGGGCTCGCCTGTAGCGGTCCGGCCATAGCCCGCGGCATGGACGACCCGCGTCCCCTTGGTGACCACCACCGCCACACCCGGCAATCCGGTCGCTTCACGATATTGGGCGATAAACCCGTCGATCGAGGCGGGGGTTGGTGGGACGGGAAGCGCGGGAAGTACGGCCAGGAAGAGCGCCGCGAGAGTATTCAGAAGCACCCGTCAACGCTAGGGACCGCGCCCGCCGCGGCACATCGCGGAAACCCTCATCATCCCTTACGGAAAACCGCCATCAGATCCCTCTGACCTCGCCGGCCTGACCCGGTTCGGCGAAGGCGAGCAGCCCGGCCGCCTCCTCCCGGATCTCCTGGGCCTGCCCCGGCGAGACCGGCGCGAACATCTCGACGCTCACCACCCGCTTGTCCCGCTTCCATACCCCTTGGACGAACCCGTCGACGAGGACCGTCCCGAGCACCTGCCCGTTGATGGTGATGACGCGCTTGCGATGTTCGTCGGAGATGATCCGCGTGCGGTCAGCATGGCTGAGCAGCACGTTGTCGAACGGCGCCAGCAGCCGCACCGGCGCCTCCACCTCCGGGCCCGGCCGGGGCGCGTCCGGCAGGTCGAACAGCCCCTTGTCCAGCTCGACAAGTCGTGGACGCAGCCGTTCGACCACCTCGCGCAGCCCTGTCAACCCCGACCACGCCTGTACGTCGGCCACGGTCGCGGGCCCGAACGCGGCCAGGTAGCGCACGACCAGCTCCTCCAGCGACGGCGAGGGATGCAGCTCGCGGCCCAGCCACGACTCGGCCGTCGCGTACGCGGTCTGCCCGGCCTTGCCCCACACCGCCCTGGGCGGTACCTGGACCAGCGGCGCCAGGAGGCGCATGACCTGCGCCAGGTCGGCGGCGTTCGTGCCGGGGAAGCGCCCGGTCAGCAGCGTTCCGAGCTTGGCCGCGGTGAGGGGTGCGCCGGTCAGCGCCTCGCGGCCCGCCTCGACGACCGCCGCCAGGTCCAGATCCGCCAGCTGCCGGCCGTACGCGCTGTGCAGGTATTTGGCGAGCAGCGGCTGCGTCAGCGGCCGTAACGTCAGGCAGTCGGCGGCGCTGACCAGGTGGACGGTGCCGCGCATGAGCACGATCCGCACCGCCTCACGCCCGGTCAGCAGCCCCGCCAGCTCCTCCGGCCGGAACCCCGCCAGGCGCGACCAGAGCCCGAAGTACGGCGGGAACGGCGCCTGCGCCTGCAGGCCGACCAGGTGCTCCACCGCCTGTATCGCCGGCATCGCGTGCCGCTGGAGCAGGAGTTGCCTGGCCAGCGTGGCCCGGTTGAGCTCCCTGGCAGTGATCATCGGGCCGTCCCGTCCAGCAGGTCCTTGGGCATCAGGCGATCATAGGGTGGGCCGGTACTGGATCGATGGTCAGCCCTGCCACGATGAGCCCTGTCGAGGTCGAAGCGCCGACCTGCCCGCTACCACGCGCCGACGTGCTGCTGCCCACGCGCCTGCTGCCCGATGGGCCGCCGTCAGGTGGGATCGCTGAGGAACTCCCGCAGCACCGGGGCGAGCACCTGCGGATCCACATCGTGCGTCTGACCCTCCAGCGTGCGGTGCCGCCCCTCCGGAAGCGCGGCGGCCAGGCGCCGCGCCATGTCGCGCATCCACGCCGGACCGGCCCCGCCGTCGGCCACCAGGACGGGCGCGCCCACCTTGGCCGCCAGCTCCACGGGCAACGCGCCGCCCGTGGAGCCGTTGCCCATCACGGCCGCGTCGTAGGCGAGGGTGGGCGCCAGCGCCTCCAGCGCGGGCCACATCGGCGCGCCCCGCATCCGGCCGATCAGCTCCGCCGGCAGCCCCACCGTGGTCATGAACAGCGCGACCGCCTCCCCACGCCGCCCCGCGCTCAGCAGCTCGGTCAGCTCGGCCTCGTAGGCGCGGGCCCGCGCCAGCCGGTCCGCCTCGTCGGGACTGTAGGGCGGCTCGAACAGCGCCAGCCTGGTGATCGCCACCCCCTGGGCGGCCGCCCGCAGCGCCAGCGCCGCCCCCGAGGACATGCCGTACACCGCTGCGGCCCCACCGGCCTCGGCGATGACCGCCGCCAGGTCCTCCACCTCGCGGTCGACCTGGTACGGCGCCGTGTCGCCACTGTCTGCCCGCCCGCGCCGGTCATAGGTGAAAACGGTGAAGTACGGCGCCAGCAGCGCGGCCAGCGGCGCACCTGTCGAGCGGTCGCAGAGCGCGCCGGTCACATAGACAAGCGCCGGGCCACTGCCCGACCGGTCGTACGCGATGCGGGTGCCGTCGGCTGAGAGCACGGTGTGCATGAGACTCCTTCTTTCCCTTGCCGGTCATCTCGCCTCACCGACGAACGGGACAAGCCGGAACCGACACCCGCCCTCCCTCAGCTGACCTCGGCCAGCCGTCCGGCCAGATAGCGGCGTTCGGAGTCGTTGGCGGCCAGGTCGAGCGCCTGCCGGTAGGCGTCGGCCGCCTCGCCGTCGCGTCCCAGACGTCGCAGCAGGTCGGCGCGCGTCGCCGGGAGCAGGTGGTAGCCGTCCAGCTCGCCCGACTCCGCCAAGCCGTCCACCAGCGCCAGCCCGGCCAGGGGGCCATCGGCCATGCCCACGGCCACCGCCCGGTTCAGGCGTACCACCGGGGAGGGGACAAGTAGGGCGAGCCGGTCGTACAGGGCGACGATCTGCGCCCAGTCGGTGTCGGCGGCCTTGGCCGCGGTGGCGTGGCAGGCCGCGATGGCCGCCTGCACCTGGTAGGCGCCGGGACGGCCCTCGAGCAGCGCCCGCTCCAGGATCTCGGCGCCCTCCGCGATCTCGCCGGTGTCCCAGCGGCCGCGGTCCTGGTGCTCGAGGGTCACCAGCACCCCGGCGGCGTCCACCCGGGTGGCCCGCCGGGCGTCGTGCAGCAGCATCAGCGCCAGCAGCCCGCGTATTTCCGGCTCCCCGGGCATCAGCCGCGCCAGCACCCTGGCCAGGCGGATGGCCTCGCCGCACAGATTGCGCCGCACCAGATCGGCGCCCGCGCTGGCCGAATATCCCTCGTTGAACAGCAGGTACACCACGCCCAGCACAGCCGTCGTGCGCTCGGGCAGCAGGTGAGCGGGCGGCACCCGGTAGGGAATGCCCGCGTTGCGGATCTTCGACTTGGCCCTGACCAGGCGCCTGGACATCGTCTGCTCCGTGACCAGGAACGCCCGCGCGATCTCGGCCGTCGTCAGCCCCGCCAGCGTACGCAGGGTCAGCGCCACCTGCGCCTCCAGGGCGAGCGCGGGATGGCAGCAGGTGAACATCAACCGCAGCCGGTCATCACCTACCCCGCTCTCGTCGCCATTCCCCTCACCATCCCGGGCGTCGAGCAGGGCCAGCTGCCGCAGCTTCTCGGCCCCCACGGCGTCGCGGCGCAGCCGGTCGAGCGCGCGGTTGCGGGCCGTCGTGGTCAGCCACGCGCCCGGCCGCCGCGGCACTCCGTCGCGCGGCCACCGTTCGAGCGCCGCGGCGAAGGCGTCCTGCGCGCACTCCTCGGCCAGGTCCCAGTCGCCGGTCATCCGGATGAGCGTGGCGACGACCTGCCCCCACTCCTGGCGGAACGCGGTCGCGACCGCCGCGGTGACCTGGTCCGTCACGGTCGCCAGAATGGCCTGGTCGCGATCTGTGCCTGTCACGGTTGCCAGACCGGCCGGATCTCGATCTGTCCGACGCGCGCCCACGGATGGGCGGCGGCCAGCTCGATGGCCTCGTCGAGGTCGGCGCAGTCGATCACGCTGAACCCGCCGATCTGGTCCTTCGTCTCGGCGAACGGCCCGTCGGTCAGCAGGACCTCCTCACGGCGTACGCGCAACGTCGTCGCGTCACTGCTGGGCCGCAGCCCCATCGCACCCCGCAGGATCCCGCGGCGCTCCATGTCCTCGGTCCAGCCGCCGCAGCCGACCATGTCCGGATCCTGCCCGGCGACCGTCTCGTCGGACACGTCGCTGCACAACATCAACACGTAACGCACCGGTCCTCCTCGGGATGGCGGGTTGGCGGGATTCCGGCCGATCTCAGTCTGCCAGGGTCGCCCCTGTGGGCAGCGCGGAGAAGCGGCTGTCGGGTCGTTCTGTAGGGTCAAGCATCGATCTGGAGCATGAAGGGACCCACTTCCGATGAGCGACTCGCCCCGTACCCTGCAGCAGCGCAAGCAGGACACCCTCGACCGGCTCGCCCAGGACGTCGACGCCTGGGTGGCCACGGCCGATGGCGAAGGCGGGACGCCCTACATGGTGCCGCTGTCCTTCCTCTGGGACGGCGCCACCCTGCTCATCTCCACTCCGGCCGCCAGCCCCACCAGCCGTAACCTTCAGGCCACCGGCAAGGTCCGTCTGGGCATCGGCCCGACCCGCGATGTGGTCCTCATCGAGGGAAGCGTCCAGACGGTCCCGGCCGGCGAGCTCTCCGACCAGCTCGGTGACGCCTTCGCCGCCAAGACCGGCTTCGACCCGCGCCGGCTCAGCAGCCCCTACCTCTATTTCCGGATCCAGCCCCAGCGGCTGCAGGCCTGGCGCGAGGCCGACGAGCTGGAGGGCCGCGACCTCATGCGTGACGGACACTGGCTCGGCTGACGCGCGGCTGACGCGCCGCCTGGGCCTGGAACCAGTGGCTAACGTCCCGGGCCGGGCAGGACGCGTTCGACCACGTCGGTGACCAGGTCGTGGATCTGGCTCTCGGGAAAGACGTCGGGCAGCGTGAGCCGTTCGAGGATCAGCCAGTTCAGGGCCAGGTAGAGCAGGACCACGGTGGTCGCGTCGCCGGGCAGGCCGGACTCCGTGTGGGCGGTGATGTTGGCGTCGACGTCGGCGCGGATGCGGTCGGTGAGCAGGCGGCGCAGCTCGGGGCGGCGAGTGGCCTCCAGGCGGAGTTCGAGCAGGGCCAGGTAGCCGGAGCGGAACTGGCTGATCCGGTCCACCAGGTCGTGCATGAGCTCGGTGACCCGGTCGCGGTCGCGCGGTCCCTCCAGTGCGGCGGCCACCATCGTGGCCTCGGGCTCCAGCCGTTCGTAGAAGCGGTGACCGACCTGGGTGAGCAGGTCATCGCGGTTGTCGAAGTAGTTGGAGGCCGTGCCGTTGGGTACCCGCGCCTCGACGTCGACGGCACGGAAGGTCAGCCCGCGCGCCCCTTCGCGGGCCAGTACCTCGATGGCGGCGTCAAGGAGCGCCGCCCGTCGTGCCGGGTTCTGCCGCATGCGTATCTCCTGGATCGGAATTCAAACCACTCCGATCATAGTACTAAGCTGGAGATACGTGAATTTCGTTCACCTGAATTCGAGAACGGTACCCAGATATAACGAGGACCGTGACTCGCATGCATTCGCCCACCACGCCGCCCGGCTGGTTCATCGCCCGGCTTCATCTCGGGGACGAGCGGGGGGTCGCGGCGGCCGCCGCCGTCGTCAACGCCGCTCTCGGCCACGGCGTGCTCACCGTCGACCGGCTCCTGCGGCACATGCGCGATGACGAGAGGGTGCAGTTCCTGGCGGCCTTCCCGCAGGGGTCGATGACGCCGGTGGGAGCGGCCCTGGCCCAGGTGATCGACGATGAGGAATATCGCGCGTTCATCGCCCCGATGCCACAGGGGATCCTCTCCGCCGCGCCGCCGTCCGCCGACGGCCGCCGGGTCGGCATCCTGAGCACCATGGCCGTGGTGCCGTCGGTGCGCCGTCGTGGCCTCGGCACCGCCCTCGCCCTCCAGCGCACGGCCTGGCTGAGGGAGCGGTGCACCGAGGCGTACGCGATGGTGTGGCTACGCGACCGGCCCGGGCGCGCCGACGGGGTGCTGAAGGCGGCCGGCTGGGAGCCGGTGACCACCGTCCGCCGATACTGGGAACAGGCCTCGGTGGTGGGCGACTGCCACTGCCACCGGTGCGGCTCGCCCTGCCGCTGCGACGGCCTGCTGATGCGCCTGCCCCCCGCGCCGACCGGCACCTCTGAGCCGACCGGCACTCCCGAGTGGGCCGCCTGGTCCCCCGGGGCTACCGGCCACCGGTGAAAGGCGGCTCGCCTTCCTTGAGCGGACGGAAGCGCAGCGCCGACCAGACCTCGTCCACGGCCACCTGCCCGTTCGGCCGCAGGTCGTACTCGGCGACGATGGGCCAGAGCGTGTCGCGGTTGATGTCGGCCTTGTTGCCCTTCGGGTAGGCCACCCACAGGGCCGCGGGCCGAGCCAGTCGATCGCGGTGCTCGTCGAGGAGCCGGCGGACCGCGGCGGCGTCGGCGGCGAACAGCACCGCCACGCCCGCCTCGCCCAGGTCGTCGACGTGCCGCGCGCCCTCGGGCAGCGGCTCGACAAGTGGGCGGTGCTCGTCGTCGGAGATCCAGACGGCGGTCCGCGGCTTGACGAGCAGCTTGTCGGCGACGGTCTTGGTAGCCATGTCACGCCCTGCCGTAGGTGAGGGAGAGGACGCCGGTGCTGAGCGTCCGGGCGTCGGCCAGCTGGAGCGGGATCTGCCCGGTGCCCTCCTCGAACAGGCGCTTGCCGGAGCCGACCACGATCGGGTGGACCAGCAGGCGCAGCTCGTCGAGCAGGCCGTCGGCCAGCAGCGACCGGACCAGGGCGGCGCTGCCGGTGATGCCGATGTCCTTGCCGGGCCGCTCCTTGAGCTCGGTCAGACCGGCCACGACGTCACCCTTGATGATCGTCGTGTTCTGCCACTCGGCGGTGTCGAGGGTGTTGGTCACGACGTATTTGGGCGTGTTGTTCATGCGGTCGGCGAACGGGTTGTCGGCCGGGTCCTGGTGCGGCCAGTGGGCGGCGAACTCCTGATAGGTCTGCCGTCCCAGGAGCATGGCGTCGGACTGCTCCATCTGCGAGCCGACGATCTCCCCCATCTCATCGTTGAAGTAGGGGAAATGCCACTTCTCCGGGGACTCCACGACGCCGTCCAGGGAGATGAACAGGCCCGCCACGATCTTTCTCATCGCTGTGCTCCTTGTCTGAGGTGTCCTCAGCCTCCCACCGAAAAATATAATTGTCAAGAATCCTGCAATGGTCGGCAGGCGTTTATTCGATGGAGGCGCTTTCTTGCCGCTTGTACAGTGATCCACAGCTGTCAGGGGGAGGGATCATGCGCGCGCACTATCCGCGCACTCCTCATTTGCCCTGGTCGCCTGGGGTGACGCCGGACGACGTTCGCGCGGGAGACCTGTCCGGGCTGCGCGGGCGCGAGGTCGTGGTCACGGAGAAGCTCGACGGCGAGAACACCACCCTCTATACGGACGGGATGCACGCCCGGTCGCTGGACTCGGCCCACCATCCCTCCCGGGCGTGGGTCAAGGCCCTGCAAGGGCGGATCGGTGGCCGGATCCCGGCGGGCCGGCGGGTGTGCGGGGAGAACATGTACGCCCGGCACTCCATCGCCTACCAGGAGCTGGACAGCTGGTTCTACGGCTTCTCGGTCTGGGACGACGACCGCTGCCTGGACTGGGACCGCACGGTCGCCTTCCTGCGCGGCCTGGGGATTCCGGTCCCGCCGGTGCTGTGGCGCGGCGTCTTCGACGAGCGGGCGCTGCGGGGACTGCGGCTGAACCCGGAGCGGCAGGAGGGCTACGTGGTGCGGGCCGTCGAAGGATTCGGGCGGGCGGAGTTCGCGGGGCGGGTGGCCAAGTGGGTGCGCCGGGGGCACGTCCAGACCGGTACGCACTGGATGCACGCGACCGTCGTACCCAACACCCTTGGCCCGGGTGCGGCCCTGTGGTCGGTGCGTTCGGGCGCGGACTGCGAGGTGAGCGCGCTGCTGGCCGCGGTGGACCTCGCCCCAGCCGAAGCAGAGCACATCGCCCCGGAGGCTGTGGCCGAGGTGTCGGCTCGGCTGGACGCGATCGGCCGGTCCGGGGACGCCCGGCTGGCGGGCGTGCTGGCCACGGTGCTGCACTCCGTACCGCGGGCCCGGTTGGCGGCCCGGCTGGCCAGGCCGCTGGGCATGCGGCTGGCACGGCGGGTCGCGGATCTGACCGGGCTGCACGGCACGCTGGGCCGGCCGTACCCGGACGAGGAGCGGCGGGCCGGGCTGGGACGCATGGCGTTGGCCGCCGATCTGGGGGTGCTGCACGCCGTGGCGGCGGCGCGCGTGGACGATGAGGCCGACCATGAACGTGAGCAGGTCGAATGGTCGGCCCTGTACGCCGAGGACGCCGGGCTGCTCGGGCCCGATCCGCTGGAGCCGTTGCGAGCCGGTCTGCGCGAGGCGTTGGCCGGCCTCGGCGGGGAGGCGGCCGAGCGCTGCTGGGCGGAGGCGCGCGACGCCTGGGCCAGGGGAAAGGTCACCACGGTTGAGGAGGCCGTGGCGGCGACCTGGCGGTGGCGGTCGGGGCGGTTCCCCCGGCTGGTACATCTGGTCGGACCGTCAGGCAGCGGTAAGAGCACGTTCGCGGCCGGTCTGACGAAGACGGACGTGTTGCGGGAGGCCGACGGGGCCGCGTACCTGTCGCTGGACGATCTGCGTGCCGCCAGAGGCTCGCGGGCGAACCAGCGGGCCAACCGGGAAGTGCTCGGCGAGGGGCTGGACCGCCTCGATGCCGCCCTGGCGGCCGGTGGCACCGTGGTATGGGACGCCACCTCGCTCAATCAGCACCAGCGTTCCCTGGTCCACGCCGTGGCGCGCCGCCGCGCCGCGCTGACGACGCACGTGGTCGCGCTGGTGGAGGCGGACGAACTGCACCGGCGCAACGCCCGCCGCGCCTATCCGGTGCCGCCGCACGTGCTGGACGATCAGGTACGCCGGTACGTCCCGCCATATCCAGGTCAGGCCCATCACACCTGGTACGTCGGAGCGTCCGGGACCGTCGACGACGTGGACGGCGCCTTGGAAGGGGAAGAGGCGTGATGCGTACCAGCGAGGAGATCTACCACTGGGTCCGCTGGGACCCCCGCTTCGACCCCTCGCGTTTCGTGCTCGGCGTCGGCCAGCGGGACGCCGCCCCCAAGCGCATCCCGCTGCCCACTTTCGTACCCGGCGGCGACGTCCCGTGGCACCGGGTGCTGTTCGTCGAGGCGGACGGCGAGCTGATCTGGGACCGCGCCACCGGACTGGACCGGATCGACACCTGCGACGCGGGCCGGGTACGCGCCCCGCGCCGCCTGCGCGCGCCCGTCTTCAGCGCCAGAACCCCGCACACGTGGGACCCGGCCGCCGGCTGGCGGCCCGGCTCGGGGCAGGAAGCGGCGCGGGCGTCCACAGGTGCGGCCGTGCGCGTCCTGACCTGGAACACCCTGTGGGACCGCTACGACAGCGACCGCATCGACACCGCGCGGCGCCGTCCCCTGCTGCTGGCGGCGCTGGAAGCGGCCGACGCCGACGTCATCGCGCTGCAGGAAGTCGAGCCCGCGCTGCTGTCGCTCCTGCTGGCCGCCCCGTGGGTGCGGGCCCGCTACACCGTCGGCACCGACCCGGGCGGCGAGGACATCGCCGACAGCGGGTTGCTGCTGCTCAGCCGACTGCCCGTACGGGAGGCGGCCTGGCACCGGCTCGGCCCGCACAAGGCGGTCGCCGCCCTCGCGACCGAGACGGCCGCCGGCCCGCTCGTCGTCGCCACCACCCATCTGACCAGCGACCACACCGCCGACGGCGCGGCGCGGCGGCGGGCCGAGCTCGCCCGGATCGCCGAAGGGCTGGCCGGCGTCGAGGGTGACCTGGTCCTGATGGGCGATTTCAACGACGGCACGGACGTTTCCGCGTCGGCGCTGGGGCTGCGCGACGCCTGGAGGGAGGCGTACGGGTCCGGCGACGACACGCCCACCTTCGACCCGCGCGCCAACCCGCTGGCGGCGCTGTCCTCGCTGTCGGGGCGGGCCGCCCGGCTGGACCGCGTGCTGGTGCGCGGCCGCTCCCGGACCGTCGCGGCCGTCCTGCGCGGAGACAGTCCCGATCCCGGTGGGCTGTACGTCTCCGACCACTACGGGGTGGAGGCCGTCCTTGACGTCACGGGCAGCGCGCCCGCCGGGGTGCTGGACATGGCGCCGACCGCGCGTACGGCGGTGGCCTGGATTCCGCCGGAGGAGCTGTGGGCACCCATTCAGGCGGTGCGCCGGACGCACGATCCGCAGGTGCACCGGTGGCCGCCGCACGTCAACCTGCTCTTCGGGTTCGTACCGGAGTCGGCCTTCGACGCGGCGGCGCCGCTGCTGGCCGCGGCGGCCGCTGAGGTCCAGCCGTTCGCGGTACGGCTGGAGGGGATCCGCTCCTTCCGGCACCGCCAGGACGCGACCGTCTGGCTCGACCCGGCCGCCGCCGACCCCGCCCCATGGGCCCGCCTGCGCCAGGTCCTCCACCAGCGCTTCCCCCGCTGCGTGGGCCGCGCGGAGGGCTTCACACCGCACCTGACCCTGGGCCGCGTGAACGCGCCCGACCATGCGGGCATCCGGCTCGACGCGATGACCGCCCGCGTCGGGGCCGTCGTGCTGCTGTCGCGGCGCGGGGACGAACCCATGCGCCCGCGCGCGGTGATCACCCTGGGCACGGGCGAACTCCGCTGGCTGCCCGAGCCCACCGTCCCCGAGCGCACTGCCGCCGCGCCCGCGCTGGTACCCGAACCCACCTCGCCCGAGCCTGCTGCTGCCGCGCCCCAACTCGTACCCGAGCCCACCTCCACCCCGTCCGCGCTCGACCCCGAGCCTGTTCCGGACCTGGACGGCCTGGCCGATCGCGTCACTCGCCGACTGGCGGAGGCGCTGCGCCCCGGGATCGTGCACGTCGCGGGCTCCCGACGTATGGGCTGCGCGCTCCCCGCAGCCGACTTGGACCTGGTGGCGGCACTCCCCGACGGGGAAGAGCCCGGCCTGGACGTGGCGGCGCGGGTGCGGGCGGCGCTGCCTGAGGCCGTCCGGCTGCGGCAGGTGGTCGGCGCACGGGTGCCGGGCCTGCGCCTGCGAGTGTCCGGCCTGGACGTGGACCTGATCGTGGTGGCAACCGGCCAGTTCCCTCCGGCGCAGCTGGTGTCCCGCCGCGCCGAACTGGGTGAGGCGGCGGCCATCGCCCTGAGCGCCGTCAGCGACGCGGACGCGATCCGCGCCGCGGTGGGCGCCGCGCACGAGCGTTTCGCCCGCCTCGCCCGCCGGGTGAAGGCGTGGGCTCGGGCGAAGGGCCTGGACGCGGCCCCGTTCGGTGGCTTGCCCGGTCTGGCTTGGACGGTGCTGGCCGCCCGCACCGTCCTCGATGCCGCAGACGGATACGACACCGATCTCCTACGTCACTTCTTCAGCACGTGGGCCGCCTGGGACTGGCACGAACCGGTCACCCTCACCCCCGCCGCCAACCCGCCGACCCCCACCACGATGATGGTGATGACGCCCAGCGCTCCCGTACGCAACTGCGCCCGCCACGTCACCTCCGGCGGCCTGGACCTGCTCACCCGGGAGCTCTACCAGGCATGGGAGCTCACGGAGAGCGGCCGGTTCACGGAGTTGCCCGCCCCGCCGCCCCTTCACCGCCGTCACGTGGCCTGGGCGGTGCTGACCGTACGCTCCGACCGCCCCGAGGAGCTCGACGCGGTGCTCGGCCGCGTCAGAGGGCGCATGCTGGAGTTGCTCACCTGCCTGGAAGAGGCCGGGGTGCCGGACGTACACGCCTGGCCGCGCCCGTTCGAGCGCGGCCCCCGACAGGCCCGCTACGCGATCGGCCTGGGCCACACGCCTCCGCAGGCCACCCAGCTCAGCGAGATCACCGGCCGATGGGCCAGGCACATGTCCGGCGTCACGGTCGAACGGGCCGAGGGCGGCGCCGTACCGACCCTGAGCTAGAGGCCCGCATCTGCCCCCATGCGGGCCTCGACACTCACGTCAGGCCGGGACGTCCCCCAGGCGGTCGGCCCAGCCCATCCGCTCCAGCGCCACCCGCAGGAGCGGCTGCCCCTTCTCCACGACCTCGTACTGCAGCAGCTCGGCGGTGTCCTCATTGATGATCATCTGGAACTCCACCCCGTCGTCCCCCGCCGTCGAGAGGGCGACCCCGGTACGCCCCACCGCGTCGGTGACCCGGCCCCGAGAGGTGATGCCGTCCTGGCCGGCCAGCACCTTGAACAGGGCGGAGCGGGTGCCGGGCGTGATCGGCGCGGTCATCAGGTCCACGCCCGTCTGCCACAGGTAGACGCCTCTGTCGAGCCGGGCGCTGTTGGGGCTCTGCTTGAACAGGGTGTCCAGGCGGCGCCGCAACGCGTTCTCGTCGGTGGGCAGCCGCGCGATGTTCTGGATCGTCAGAGTCGGGTTGTCGATCGACAGGATCCGCTCGCTGCTGTCGTCGCGAGTGGTGGGCCGCTTCTCCGTCAGGGCGGGTGAGCCGGCGGCCTTCCAGTCGGCCTCGTCCTGCGGGGAGCCGAAGGTGACGCTCACGTCCGGGTCTCGTACGAAGCGGCTGGCCGCGCCCGGCTTCATCGCGCGCCAGGTGTCCTGTGTGTCGGTGGTGAACGCCAGGTACGGAAGCTCGGACTGCTTGAGCTCAGTGATCTTCCCGGTGATCTCCTTGCGCAGGGCGGCGAGCTCGCCCGGCTTGTCCTTGAGCTCTTTCTCCTTCCGCTGCTGCTCGGCCAGCAGGGCCTTGACCTGGGTCAGGTAATCGCCCGGCACGACGTGCACCTTCGCGAAGGTGCGCTCGCGGAGGTACCAGTAGCGGCCGGACGTGGCCGGCTCACGCACCGCGGTCGCGGCCGCCGCGAGCAGGAACGTGCGGGCGTCCACCGGTTTGTCCGCGATCGCGGTCCGCGCGGTGCGCGGCAGGGTGGGAGATGTGGTGGCGGTCGGGGGCGCGGTGCTTGAGCCGGTCACGACGATCACGGCCGCCGCGGCCACTCCGGCCGCGGCCGTGCCCGCGACCAGCAGGAACGGGGCCCGGATCCGGCGCCGGGACGGGCGCGCGGAGCGGGGCGTCCGGAAGGCGGCGGCCAGGTCGGCCGCGCGGCGCCGCCGGTGGGCCTCTTCTGTCATCTCGTCCAGGTCCATCGGCTTGAGCTGGGCGAACAAGCGGTCGGTCATATCATTCTCCGATCAGGTCTCTGGGTGCTCTTGGAACCGGCCACCGGCCGTACGGGTCGCAGAGGTCGTACGGCCTTGCGGGCGCGTGCCGCCCGGCTCCAGGCGCAGCGCGGTGGCGAGCCGTTTGCGCGCGCGATGGAGCCGCACGTTGTACGTCCGGACCGAACAGCCCATGACCGCGGCCGCCTGCTCGGGCGGCAGGCCGTACCAGGTGGCGAACACCATCGCCTCCACGTCCTGCTCCGGCAGGGCCGACAGCGCGGCCAGCGCGCTCTCCCTGTCGATGACGTGGTCGGCCACGTCCCAGCCGACATGGTCGCGCGAGGTGGTCAGCGCCGTGATCCGGTCGACCAGAGCCTGCCGGCGATGGCGTGAGTCGCGCTGCTTGGCCAGCAGGTTGCGCGCCACGCCGAGCAGCCACGGCAGCGGCGGCTCGGGCAGGTCGTCCAGCCGCCGCCAGGCGACGAGGAACGTCTCACTGGAGACGTCCTCGGCCGCATCACGCTCGGCGCGCAGCAGCGCGTAGCCGAGCACGCTCCGGTAGTGCCGGTCGTAGAGGTCGGTGAATCGTTCTTGAGGATCGTCCACACCCAGTAGTCCCTCCGGCCGCTCCCGGATTACCGCACCCCACCCGAAATCTCGTCACCCACCCGCTTTGCGGGCCCAGAACAAGGCGTGCCCGCTGTCTCCTTCCGGGACGAACGCCTCCGAGGTGACCTCCAGCCCAGCCTCCCGCAGCCAGGTCCGGTAGGTGGCCGCGTCCGCGTGACTCCACCACATCGTCGTGGCGCCGCCGAGCCAGCCGTCCTCGGTACCGGTCCAGGACTCCCAGCCGGTGGTGACCAGGAACCGGCCCGAGGGCCGCAGCCAGGCGGCGACGCGCCCGATGAGCGCGGGCTGGCGCTCCAGCGGCATGTGGATGAGGGCGTACAGGCACACGACCGCGTCGAAGGAGGCATCCGGCAGGTCGAGGGCCGTGGCGTCGCCCCGGACGAAGGTGGCGGCGGGCACGAGACGCCGGGCCCGCTCGATCTGGACGTCACTGAGGTCGACGCCCGTCACGTCGTGCCCGGCCGCGGCCAGCGAGCGGGCGACGGGAACCCCACAGCCGCAGCCGAGATCCAGCACGCGGGCCCGTGGCGGCAGCCGGGAATGGAGCTCTTCGAGCCACGGCGCGTACTGGCCGTCGCCGTCCTCGTCGCCCCGGTAGCGGTAGGACAGCGCGTCGTAGCCGCGCCGGACCAGATCGGTTTCCTCGCTCATGCGGGTCAGGCTATGAGTGGATCACATGCCAGGGGTGGAGAACGGCCGGCCGTCGCAGCGGCGCCTGGTCGTCTCGCAGGTAGGCGGTGGCGGCGGCGCTCGCCTCCCGGCCGGAGGACTGACCCACCTGGTACTTCGGAGCTACGCCAAGGGTGCACTCCCCAGAGGGAAGCCGACCACAAGGGGCGATCCGTAGCTTCGCCGCCATGTCATCCTCCCAGCTCATCCAGCGGATCGAGGCGTCGACACCGGCCGGCCGCGACCGGGGTGTCGACGCGCTGCGCGCCCTGGCGATCCTCGGGGTGGTGCTCGGCCACTGGCTGGTGACCGCCGTGGTCGTCGGCGACGGAACGGTGCGCGCCGCCAGCCCGCTCAAGCACCTGCCCGAGCTCACCCCCGTCTCCTGGGTGCTCCAGACGCTGGCGGTGTTCTTCCTGGTGGGTGGACAGGTGGGGGCGAAGGGTTACACGAGCGCCCGCGCTCGCGGCATGACGTATGGACGCTGGCTCGGCGGGCGGATGGCCCGGCTGTTCCGGCCGGTCGTGGCCGTGCTGGTGGTGTGGGCCGTGGTCGCGGGCGCGCTGCTGGCCTCCGGGGTCGCCCTGGACACCGTGCGCGTGCTGGTCAAGCTGGTGCTGTCGCCGATGTGGTTCCTGCTGGTGTTCGCGGTGCTGACGGCGCTGACCCCGCTGGTGGCCCGGCTGCGTCCGTTGTGGCCGCTCGCCGCCGTCCTGCTCGTCGACCTGATCCTGTACTGCCTGGACGGGCCGGCCTGGCTCGGCTGGGTCAACGTGGTGGCCGGGTGGCTGGTGCCGTACTGCCTCGGCGCGGCCTGGGCCCGCGGCGACCTAAGCGGCCGTGGGATGGGCTGGGCGCTGCTGCTCGGCGGCGCGGCCACCGCGGCCGGGCTCGTCCTGTGGGCGGGGTATCCGGCCGCCATGGTCGGAGTGCCCGGCGCCCCGGTCTCCAACCTCGACCCGCCCTCCCTCGCGGCCGTCTGCTTCGGTCTGGCCCAGTGCGGGGCGGCCCTGCTGCTGCTCGGCCCGCTACGGCGGGCGTTGCGCCGCCCGGCTGCCTGGGCGGCGGTGGCGCTGGTGAACCAGTCGGCGATGACGATCTTCCTATGGCACCAGACCGCGCTGATCACGGTCACCGTGGCCGGGCTGTTCGTGAGCGACGCGCTGCCCGGTCTGCACACCGCCCCTGACGGCTTCGGCTGGGTGCTCGCCCGGCTGGGCTGGCTGCCGGTGTTCGGGGCGGCGTTGCTGGTGTGCTGGGCCGTGGCCCGTACCTACGAGCAGAGGTGACGCGGTCACACGGGTACGGGCTGCCGCAGCCCGGGGGCCAACGTCAGGGTGACCGCGACCGAGGCCGCCGCCAGCACCGTTATCGCCGTCGCGGGCGAGGTCAGCTGCGCGACGGCACCCGCGAGCGCAGCGGCCACGCCCTGCATGGTGACCATCCCCGAGGAGTGCAGCCCCAGGGCGTGCCCGCTCAGCTCCTCCGGGGTCAGTGCCATCAGGCGCTCCTGGAGCAGCAGGCTCGCCGAGTACCCCGCCGAGGCGAGCACGATGGCCGCCACCGCGACGGGCAGCGCCGGGCGCAGGACGAAAATCAGGTACGGCAGGGCGAGCAGCAGGCACAGCGGCACCCGGAGCCGCTCCCTCCACAGCGGCGGCACGAACCGGCCGGCCACGACGTCGCCGGCCAGCATGCCGAGCGCGGCACACGCGAACAGGAGTCCCGCCTGCTCAGGCGCGTACGGCACGAAAAGGGACTCGCAGCCGACGATCAACCCGTTGGGCACCCACATGGCGAGGTAGACGTAGCGGCGCGGTTTGGCCGACCACAGCCGGGCGTTGTCCCGCCAGGTGTCGGTGATCGACGGCCGTCCGGCGGCCCGCGGCGGCCGGCGGCTGAGGCCGAAGCGGGCCACGGCCGCCGCGGTGAGGTACAGGGCCGCGCCGGTCAGGAGCGCGCCGCGCGGCGACAGGAGGGCCACGAGCACGCCGCCCAGCGCGTACCCGCAGATCTGCACGGCGCCGTCGGACATGTTGAACATCGAGCGGCCGAGCAGGTACCCCTCCCGTGTGAGGATCTCGTTGAGCAGCCCGTAGCGCACTCCCCCGCCCAGCGAGGCGATCAACCCCTGCCCCAGCAGCAGCGCGAAGACGGCCCACACCGCCAGCCCCGGAACAGCCTGCGCGGCGGTGACCAGGCCGAAGACCAGCGCCAGACCCGTCAGCGCGGCCCGCGGCGGTAACCGGTCGGCCGCCGACAGCAGCGTGGCCGCCCCGATCACCTGAACCAGGGCCGGGCCGAACATGGCCAGAGCCGACAGCAGCGGCGACCCGGTCGCCGAGTAGATCAGCGTTCCCCGGGCCAGCCCGCTCACCGTGTGGCCGGCCCCCTGCGCGGCGGCGGTCAGGAACAGCGGCGTGAACTCGGGCGTCCGGAAAAGATCGCGATAGGTGCGCATGGCGGAAAGTGTCGGGGGCTCCCCCGGCGAGGCGTTAATGTTTCGCAGGGGGGCGAAACCATGGGCTGGTGGCAGGTCAACGCGGACACGCTGGCGGGCAGCCGGTTCGTCGTCTCACCCCTGGCCGAGGCCACCGCGAGCCTGAAGACCCTGGAGCGGGGCACGGCCGCGCATCCGGGCGAGCGCGCGTGGCTCGACGCCCACCTGCCCGCCTACCGCGCCCGGCAGGCCCGCGACCCGATCACCGCGCTGCTCATCCGGGCCGCCCTGGGCCGCAACTGGAACGCCGACTTCCTCACCCCCACCCCCTCCGACGACGCCGAGCCCGTCTTCGAACAGGAGCTCGCGCGCATCCGCGACACACCGCCCGAGGCCGCCCGCGCGGACCTGACCGTGTCGCTCGGCGGTCCCCTGCCCGCCCGGCTCCACCGCGCCGACCTGCCGCGACGCACCGCCGACGTGCTGGAGTGGGTGTGGAGGCAAACGGTGCTCCCCTACTGGCCGCGCCGCCGGCGGATCATCGAGGCCGACGTCATCGCCCGCACCGCGCGGCTGAGCCAGGGCGGCTGGGCGGCGACCCTCGACGACATGCGCCCCGGGATGCGCTGGCTCGGCGAGAGCCGGCTGCAGATCAGCACCTACGACTACCCGCCGCGCGAGCTGTCCGGAGCGCGGCTGATGTTCGTCCCCGTCACTCCGAGCCAGACCTGGGTCTCGTGGGACACGGCGCACCGGCACGCCGTGGTGTACCCGTGCTCTGGGGCGCTGGCCGAAGCCGGTGGCGCGCCGGTGCCCGAGGCGCTGGGCAGGCTGCTCGGGCCCGCGCGGGCCAATGTCCTGATGCTGCTCGACACCCCGAAGAGCACGACCCAGCTCGTCGCGCTGACCGGTCAGGGCCTGGGCTCGGTGGGCCGTCATCTCAAGGTCCTGCTCGACTCGCGGCTGGTCCGGCGCCGGCGGGCCGGACGGTCGGTGTTCTATGGCCGTACGGACGCCGGGCAGGCGCTGGTGAGCGCGCAGTCAGGCGGCTGAGTCGTTTGCCGTTGTGGCAAGGTGGATTTCATGGACGATGACGGGCCGGCCTTGGACGATGTTCTGCATGCCGTCGGGCCGCGGCTGCGGACCCTGCGCCAGCAGCGCGGAGCCACCCTGACCGAGCTGTCGGACTCGACCGGCATCTCGATCAGCACGTTGTCGCGGCTGGAGTCCGGGCAGCGCCGGCCGACCCTGGAGCTGCTGCTGCCCTTGGCGCGCGCCCATCAGGTGACACTGGACGAGCTCGTCGACGCGCCGCCCACCGGGGACCCGCGCGTGCAGCTGCGCTCGTTCCAGCGCTTCGGCTCCACCTTCATCCCGCTCACCCGCCGGCCCGGCGGGCTTCAGGCGTTCAAGCAGGTCATGCCGCCGAACTGGCCCGGCACCGAGCCCGATCCCCGCGTACACGAGGGCTATGAGTGGCTCTACGTCCTGGCCGGGCGGCTGCGCCTGGTCCTCGGCGAGCACGACGTGATCCTGACGCCCGGCGAGGTGGCCGAGTTCGACACGCGTATCCCGCACTGGTTCGGCAACGCCGGCCCCGAGCCGGTCGAGCTGCTGTCCCTCTTCGGCCCGCAGGGCGAACGCCTCCACGTCCGCGCCCAGCCCACCGGGAAGTGAACGGTCTGCGTCATGTGCTCGCGGCGCGCTGCTTCGCCGCGAGCGTCTTGCGCCAGTGCTCGGCCAGCTGAACCATGTCCTCACTCGTGTGCTTGAGGAACTGGCCCACATACTCTGACCGGGAGCCGGCGGGTGTGGTGGCGCCCAGGATCTCGGCTCCCTCCAGGGCGGTGTTGGCCAGCGTGAGGTTTCTCTGCGCGCTCATCAGGAACGCCTGGTACCAGACGTCGTCGTCGATGATGTAGCGCTCACGCCGCCGCCGGGCGTCGCGCTCGCGCCTGATCAGCCCCTGCTCCTCGAGGTAGGCGACGGCCATGGAGACCGACGCCGGGCTGACCCGTAGCCGCTGGACCAGCTCGGCGGCGGTGAGGCTGCCGCTGTCGGTGATGTACAGGCAGCTCAGCACTCTGGCGATCATTCGCGGGAGTCCCTGCTGGACCAGCAGCGCCGTGACGCGTTCGGTGAAGTCGTGCACCGCTTTGGGGTCGCGTCCGTATGCGGCGGTGGCGGCGGGCGCGGCCGGCGCCGAGGGGGTCCGGCGACGGCGCGCGCGCCCTTCGGTCGCCTGATGCGCCTGATCGGCCCGGTAGCCGCCCGACCCGCCGTTGCGCATGACCTCCCGCGTGATGGTCGACGTCGGCCGGCCGAGGCTCCTGGCGATCTCGGCGTAGGTGAGCCCATCGGCCAGTCCCGCGGCGATCTGCCGGCGGTCCTGGTTGGTCAGCCTGCCTCCTGGCATCTGTCTTCGCCTCCTGCGGCTCGATCCGGTGGACATTATTGCGTTCGCCTCCACTCCATTGCAACTTAGTAGTTGCATTCAGGCGCAGATCCATTGCAACTCTTGTCGCCTTTCACCAGTACGAACGCCAAAATTCCCGGTGGAACACATTGACATTTATATGAATGCAACGTAGCTTTTGGCGAGTTCTGAAGGCGTACTATCGCGACTTGAAGGAGTAAAGATGACCGACCTGGCAGGGCTTCCCATGGCGCGCCCCGCAGGCTGTCCCTTCGACCCGCCCGAGGCGCTGACGCGGCGGCAGCCGCTGAGCCGGCTGGCCTTCCCCGACGGGCACATCGGCTGGCTGGTCACGGGCCACGCCCTGGTCCGCGCGGTGCTGGCCGACCCCCGCTTCAGCTCACGGCACGAGCTCATGCGCTCCCCGATGCCCGAAGCGGGCACCATGGACCAGCCCCCGGCCGCGCCGCCTGGGATGTTCATCGGGATGGACCCGCCCGAGCACACCCGCTACCGCGGCCTGCTCACCGCGAAGTTCACCGTCCGCCGGATGCGCCTGCTCACCGAGCGCGTCGAGCAGATCACCGCCGAGCTCCTGGACGCCATGGAGCAACAAGGCCCGCCGGTGGACCTGGTGACGGCGTACGCGCAACCCATCCCCGCGCTGATGATCTGCGAGCTGCTCGGCGTCCCCTCTGCCGGTCGCGAGTCCTTCCAGCGTCACGCGGCGACGGTGAACGACAACGACACCACGCTGGAAGAGCGCTACGGCGCCTTCGCCGCGCTGCAGGAGACCCTGCGCGAGCTCGTACTCGCCAAGCGCGCCGAACCCACCGACGACCTGCTCAGCGACCTGACCACCGGCGACCTCACCGATGAGGAGCTCACCAACATCGGGGCGCTGCTGCTGGGCGCAGGTCTCGACACCACCGCCAACATGCTCGCCCTGGGCACCTTCGCCCTGCTGTCCCACCCCGGCCAGCTCGCCGCCCTGCGCGCCGACCCGGGCATCACCGACCAGGCCGTCGAGGAACTGTTGCGCTACCTGAGCATCGTCCACAGCGGGATGCGGACGGCGCTGGAAGACGTCGAGCTGGACGGTCACCTGATCAAGGCGGGTGACACGATCGTCGTCTCGGCTCTGGCCGCCAACCGCGACCCGGCGAAGTTCGCCGACCCCGACCTCCTCGACCTGCGCCGGGACGCCGCCGGGCACACCTCCTTCGGCCACGGCGTCCACCAGTGCCTCGGTCAGCAACTGGCCCGCGTCGAGATGCGGGTCGCCTTCCCCGCGCTGGTCACCCGCTTCCCGACGCTGCGCCTGGCCATCCCGCCGGAGGACGTGCCGCTGCGCGACCACTCTGATGTGTACGGCGTGCACCGGCTACCGGTCACCTGGGACGAGGCCTGACCGATGGAAAAGATCTTCTCGCTCACCCGCACGGCCCGCGTGATCGTCGGCATGGCGACAGTAGCGGCGAGCATCATGGCGGCCCCCGAGGCGTCCTCAGCGGCCATCGCCCCCGGCCATGCCGAGGTCCAGCGTGCGCTCGACCGGGCCGTGACCGAAGGCGGTCTTCCCGGCATCCTCGCCGAGGTCCGTGACGGCCACCGGTCCTGGTTCGGCTCGGCGGGGGTGGCCGATACCCGAACCGGTCGAAAGCGCCTGCCGCAGGAGCGGTTCCGCATCGGAAGCGCCAGCAAGGCGTTCACGGCGACGGTGATCCTGCAACTCTCGGCCGAACACAGACTGAGCCTCGACGACACGGTCGAGAAGTGGCTGCCCGGGGTGGTGAAAGGCAACGGCAACGACGGCGGCGAGATCACCATCAGACAGCTGCTCAACCACTCCAGCGGGATCTTCAACTACGGCAATGACGAGGAAGCGTTCGCCAAATTCGTGGGTCCGGAGTTCTTCAAGCACCGCTACGAGAAGTACCGTCCGGAACAACTCGTGGAGATCGCCATGTCCCATCCGCCCTACTTCGGGCCGGGCCAGGGCTTCGGGTACTCCAACACCAACTACATCCTCGCCGGGATGATCATTGAACGGGTGACCGGCCGGACGCTCGCCGGCGAGATCTCGCGGCGGATCGTCCGCCCGCTGGCTCTGACCGGGACGTACTTGCCGGGCGACGACACGGTGATCCGCGGGCCACACGCGCGGCACTACTCGACGCTGTTCGTCACCGGCCCCGACGCCAAGGTCTACGACGTGACCGAGATGAACGCGTCCACGGGCTGGGCGGCCGGCGGCATGGTGTCGACGGTCGGGGATCTCGACCGGTTCGTCAGCGCGCTGCTGCGCGGCCGGCTTCTCGCGCCCGCCGAGCAGCGGGAGATGTTCACCACCGTCTCGACAGGGGGCGGATGGATCCCCAACACGACGTATGGGCTCGGCGTCTTCTCGCAGAAGCTGTCGTGCGGCGTGACGGTGTGGGGTGCCGCGGGCGCCATCAGCGGCTCGTATTCGTACGCGATGGGCAGCCGCGACGGCAAGCGCATGGTGGCGAGCAACGTGAACGGCGACTGGAACAATCCGATCGGCACACTCACCGACGTGCTTCAGTCGGAGTTCTGCCCAGCCGATCCGGCCTGAGCGGCTTCGCGAGGCGTTGACGTCCTGAGCGAGGTGGCGCCCAAGGGCCAGGTACAGGTGGACGAGCACCTCGTGGCGCTTCGGCTTCGCCATCGACGACACCGCGCTGCGGCCGCCCGAGCCGGACAGCACCGAGGCCGCCTTCGCCCCCAACCTCACCCTGCACACCGACCAGGGCATGACCAGCGTCGCCAACCTCCTGCACCCTGCCCGGCCGATCCTGCTCGACCACGCCGACCGCCCCGAACTCCGCGAAACCGCCCAGGACTGGCGGCAACGCGTCGACATCCACACCGCCAAGACCGATCAGAGACCCGTCGATGTCCTGCTGATCCGGCCGGACGCCCACATCGCCTGGGCCGCGACCCTCGACGAACCCGCCGGCGACGCCGTTCCCGCGCTGCGCGAAGCACTATCCGGCTGGTTCGGCGCACCCTGAATTCGGCCGCGCCGCCGCCCTTGGGCTGCCCTCTATCGGGGTGCGTGGTCGCCGGTGGCGATGAGGGCGGACAAGGCGGTGGTGAGGGTGGCGGTGTCGAGGGGCTGGTCGTGGATGAGAGCGTGGAGGAGGACGCCGTCGATGAAGGCGGCGATGGCCTGGGCGGTGGCATGACCGGTGCGGGGGGCGAGCAGGTCGGTCAGGCCGTCGAACCACAGGCGGGCGGCGGGCCGGAGTTCGGGCCGGTGGCTGGCGGCCAGATACAGCTCGTCTTGGATGCGGTGGCGCTGGGGCGCGGCGAGGTAGGCGGTGGTGAGCTCGGCCAGGGCGGCGGCCAGATCGGTGGCCTCCCGCAGGTCACCGGCCATCTCCTCCAGGCCCTGGCGAGAAAGGGCGGCGATGTGTTCCAGAGCCGCTTGGACGAGGTCGGCCAAGTCGGTGAAGTAGTAGGTGGTAGAGCCCAGGGGGACCTCGGCGGCCGCGGCGACCTTGCGATGGGTGAGGCCGCTGACGCCTTCCCCGGCGATGAGTCCGGCGGCGGCCTCGACGATGGCGCGACGCCGGCCGGATGGATCGCGGCGGCTCGACGTGCCGCTCCCGGTTTCGCTCAATGCGCCCCTCCCAGGTTCAGCGTGACCACTCCGGCGATCACCAGCGCGACTCCGAGCACCTTGGTCGCCGAGATCGGCTCACCCAGGAGCAGTACGCCGATCATCACGATCAGCGCCGTGCCCAGCCCGGCCCACACCGCGTAGGCCACTCCGATCTGCAGCCCTCGCGCGATCCCCTGCGCCAGGGCCACGAACGACACCGCATAGCCGGCCAGGCAGGCCACCGTCGGCCACAGCCGGGTGAACCCTTCCGTGCTCTTCAGCAGGCTGGTGGCCACCACCTCCGCCGCGATCGCCAACGCCAGGAACGCGTACATCACCATGATCAGACGCCTTTCGTGTACGTTTGTACATGTACAAACGTACACGAAGCTCGGCGGCGGCCTTCCCTCAGGGCAAGGCAGGAGAAGGGCTGCCGGAAGGAGATCGTCATCAGGGAGATCGGCGTTGTGCGTCGAGGCGGGCTCTGTCCAGCTCGCAGAACTGGGCGCCCTCATACGCCTGAGAGCGGCGATAACCGTAGGGCAGGCCCCGGGCTCGGCCAAGACGTTGGGAGGGTTGTTGGGATAGGTCAGAATGCCTGATGTGATTGTGGACAAAGCGATCTACTGCAACGGCGTGCGCGAGACCATCAGCGGCGACATCAGCGATGCTTTTGGTGACGCCCGAGCCAGAGGCGACTGCTTCTTGTGGATCGGCCTGCACGAGCCCACCCAGGAGGAGTTCGACCTCATCACCCGCGAGGTGAAGCTGCATCCGCTGGCCGTGGAAGACGCCATCCACGCCCACCAGCGGCCCAAGCTCGAACGCTATGACGACACCCTGTTCGTGGTGCTCAAGCCGCTGCTGTACGTGGAGGAGAGCTCTGACATCGAGGTCGGCGAGATCAACCTGTTCCTGGGGAGCGACTTCGTCATCAGCGTCCGCCACGGCAAGGCCAACCCGCTGGCCGGGGTGCGCCGGCGCATCGAATCCGATCCCGAACTGCTGGCCGCCGGACCCTCCGGGGTGCTCTACGCGATCTGCGACCAGGTCGTGGACACCTACTCACAGATCTCCCACGAGATAGAACACGACCTCATCGTCCTGGAGCGACGTGTCTTCAGCGGCGAGCAGGCCGATGTCACCGAGGACATCTACTCCCTCAAGCGCGAGGTGCTGGAGTTCCGCACCGCCCAAGATCCGCTGGTGCCGGTGCTGGAGGAGATCGTCAAAGGCCGGGTGGAGTTGTGCACCGCCGTCCGCGACCAATTCCGTGATGTCCTGGACCACCTGCTCCGCGTGGACGCCCAGGTCGACGAGCACAATGAACTGCTCACCAGCGCCCTGAGCGCGCATCTCGCCCTGGTGAGCCGGGAGCAGAGCGCGGCGGCCATTCAGCAGAACATCGACATGCGCAAGATCTCCTCGTGGGCGGCCCTCATCGCCGTCCCGACCATGATCGCCGGGATCTACGGCATGAACTTCGACCACATGCCCGAGCTGCACTGGCTGCTCGGCTACCCGCTCAGCCTGAGCCTCATGGTCATCGCCACGTTCATCGTCCACCGGTTGCTGCGCAAGAGCGGGTGGCTGTGAAACCCGCCAGCTTCTCGCTGGGCCGGCTCCTCACGCCGCGGTTCTCGCCTGGATCGTCTTGCAGACCATCATCGTCTTGCTCGACCCCCGCGGCTCCGGTCCTGTGCTCTGATCAGGGCGCCCAGCCGGCGCGACGGGCGAGGTCTCCGCGGCCTGGCATCGCCTGTCGGCATAGAGGTGAGGGGTTGGCGACCAGGTCGCAGCGATGCCCGTCATCCCCGAGGTGCGGGCCCGCCCAACGGCGCGAGCGGGCCCGCATCCACGGCGAGAAACGCATCCTAGGCAGGGCGGTCGATCGGCAGGCCGAAGGAGGGGAACAGGTCTGCCCGGTGGAATGCGAGCACTGAGGAGACTCCCGCCTTGGTCAGCGTCAGCACCTGCAAGTAGCGCGCGTGAAAGCCACCGTCGCGACCGCGGGCGTACAGGGCGAACGCGGGCTGGCCGTTCGCCGATGTCTCCACCATGATCCGCAGCCCCTCGCCAGGAGCCACTTTCGCCGCAAGCAGGCGCAGTACGTTCTCGCGGCCGTTGAACCAGGTGGGGATCGGGGGCATCTCCCACCTGATGTCCTGAGTCAGGAGGCCTTCCAGAGCGACCAGATCCGCCTGCTCGAAGGCTTTGGCGTACTGGTCGAGCAGAGCACGGCGCCCGGGCTCATCTGGCTCGCTGAACTGGTCTTCGGCGGGTGTGATCTTGGCGAGCTCCGCACGTGCGCGCTGCAGCGAGCTGTTGACCGCCGCAGTTGTCGTGTCGAGCAGCGCGGCCACCTCCGACGCCTGCCAGGCAAGGACATCACGGAGAATCAGGACTGCGCGCTGTCGCGGCGGGAGGTGCTGCAACGCGGCGACCATCGCCAGCCTCAGGCTCTGCCGAGTCCCGACGACCAGAGCCGGGTCAGTGCTCAGCAGGTGATCCGGGAACGGCTCGAGCCAGCTCGTCTCCAGCGCCGGCGCGTCCACATCGTCCGGATCGGTGCCGGGAGCACCCAGCGCTGAGGGCACCAGGCGGCGACTGCTGTGCCGCAAGGCGTTCAGGCAGAGCCGTGTGGCGATCCTGTAGAGCCACGTCTTGACCGACGAGCGCTGCTCGAACTCCGCGAATCCCTTCCAGGCGCGCAGGTATGTCTCCTGTAGTACGTCCTCTGCGTCGTGCAGCGAGCCGAGCATCCGGTAGCAGTGCGCGACCAGCTCACTTCGGTATTGCGCGAACTCGTCCTCCAGGTTCACACCGGCTCCTCGACTGGCTCCGGCCGAGCGCTCGGAGCGCCGGGTTCTACGCTACGTCGCACCCAGCGCTGCTCGACGGTCGTCCGACTCTTGCAGCTCACGAGAGGTCCTCCAGAAAGTCGCTGTCACAAGTACTGACAACGGCGAAGGCCCCGGCTCATCGCGGCGATTAGTTGTCGGCGCCCGTGTTGTCCACACCAGTGACAGCGAACCAATCGAGGAGAGCCTGATGAGCTCAGCAGTGATCCGCTACCAGACCAAGCCGGAATCGGCCGAGGAAAACCAGCGACTGATCGAGAACGTCTTCGCCGAACTGGCCACCGCGGCGCCGGCCGGGCTGCGCTACACCAGCTTCCGGCTGGCCGACGGAGTCACCTTCGTCCATGTCGTGAACGGCGAAGGCCTGCCTGAGCTGGCCTCCTTCGAGGAGTTCCAGCGTGAGCTCGGCTACCGGCTGGCCGACAACGTCACCCGCGAGGAGGCCACCCTGATCGGCTCGTACGCCGGCGCGGTGGTGACCGCCCGCACCCAGGGGTCGTCTTAAAGATCGTTAGATGACCGCCATTTCAGCCGGCCGGGAACGAGGCAGGTCACGACTCCAGGAAACGCAGCACGGCCAGCACGCGGCGGCTGTAGCCGGTGTGGTGAGACAGGCCGAGCTTGTCGAAGAGCGAATTGACGTGCTTTTCCACAGCGCTCTGTGACACGTGCATGGCGTGGGCGATCGAGGCGTTCGTCAGGCCCTGGGCCATGCGTTCGAGCACGTCTCGCTCCCGAGGGGTGAGCCGGGCGAGCGGATCGAGCTGGGTGGTGCGGGCCAGCAGTTGGCGTACGACCTCGGGATCGAACGCCGCTCCCCCGGCGCCCACCCGGTCGAGCGCGTCGAGGAAGTCGGCCACCTGCGCCACCCGGTCTTTGAGCAGGTAGCCGACGCCTTCCACGTCGCCGCTCATCAGCTCCGTCGCGTATTTCTTCTCCACGTACTGCGAAAGGACCAGGACCTTGACGGCGGGCCAGCGGCGCCTGATCTCCAGTGCGGCGCGCAGGCCCTCGTCGGTGTGGGTCGGCGGCATCCGTACGTCGACCACCACGATGTCGGGTTCGTGCGCGGCCACCGCTTCGACCAGAGCGGGGCCGTCGCCCACGGCGGCGGGCACCTCGTGGCCCTCCTCCACGAGCAGCCGGAGCAGGCCCTCGCGCAGCAGCGTCGAGTCTTCGGCCAGGATCACCCGCACGGCAGCTCCGCCACGATCGTCGTCGGGCCGCCCGCCGGGCTGACCAGCTCGAACCTGCCGTCGAGCGCCGCCACCCGGCGCGCCAGGCCCGACAGCCCGCTTCCCGAGGCGGTCGCGCCGCCCCGGCCGTCATCTTCGACCCGCACGACGATCATTGTGCCCTCCCGGTGCACGTCAACGGTGATGAGCGTGGCTCCCGCGTGCTTGGCGGCGTTGGTCACCGCCTCGCAGACGACGAAGTAGGCGGCCGTCTCCACCCCCATCGGCGGGCGCGCGGCCAGCTCGCAGGACACCTTGACCGGCACGCTCGATCGCTCGGCCACCCCCGCCAGCGCCTCGCCGAGGCCGAGGGAGTCGAGGCCGCTCGGGTAGACCCGCCAGGCCACCTCGCGCAGCTCGGCCAGCGCCTGCTGCGCTTCCTCGTGAGCCTGGTGCAGCAGCTCGGGACGGCCGCGCCGGGATCGGCCGATCAACATCGACAGGGCGACCAGGCGCTGCTGGAGGCCGTCGTGCAGGTCGCGTTCGATCCGGCGGCGCTCGGAGTCGACGGCCGCCACGATCCCGGCCCGGCTCTCGGCCAGCTCGACGATCCTGCGTTCGAGTCTCTCGGTGGGGTCGGGGCCGAGCACGCGCTGGGCCAGCCGCCGTTCGAGCGAGTAAACGCCCACCAGGCCCGACAGGTTCAGGAAGAGCAGCAGGATCCCGGCCAGGGTGAAATAGAGCAGGATCGGCAGCGTGGGTGCGATGCCGTCGAAGGTGTCGCCGCTCGCCCAGGCCCAGGCGAGCCGGCCGACCATCACCACCCCGAGCAGGAGCAGCCCCACGACCAGCCCGCCCAGCAAGCCCGCCGGAACGCGAAGCGCCAGATAGCGTGGGGCCCGCCCGCTCACGTCGAACTCCGTCGCGTCCAGGCGCAGGCGCCGTGTCTCCAGCAGGACCAGCCGCCTGGCCGCCGCCCGCGTGTTGGGAGTGCCCAGGAAGGGCAGCGCCACCACCAGGAACACCATGTCGACCAGGGCGGTGGCGGCGCCCAGCGACACCGCCGCCAGCAGCCGCAGGCCCTCAGCGACGGGACGCATGCCGCCCCTTGCGGCGCTCCGCCACTCGCACGCCGATGAACACGAGCACCGCCAGCACGACCACGCCGATCACGACGTTGGTGCCGACTTCTACGTATGCCTCCACCAGTGACCAGTTTTCGCCCAGGTAGTAGCCGGCGAGCACGAACACGGTGTTCCAGATGAGGCTGCCGACGGTCGTCAGCAAGGTGAACGTGAGCAGCGGCATCCGTTCCACCCCCGCCGGGATGGAGATCAGGCTGCGGAAGATGGGGATCATGCGCCCGAAAAAGACCGCTTTTTGGCCGTGCTTGAGGAACCACGCCTCGGTCTTCTCGATGTCGGAGACCTTCACCAGCGGCAGCTTGGCGGCGATGGCCAGCGTGCGGCGGCGGCCGAGCAGCGCGCCCACCCAGTAGAGCGCCAGCGCGCCGGACACCGACCCCGCCGTGGTCCACACCAGCACCTCGAGCAGGTCCATCTGGCCCCTGCTGGCGGTGAAGCCCGCCAGCGGCAGGATCACCTCGCTGGGCAGCGGCGGGAACAGGTTTTCCAGCGCGATCGCCAGGCCCGCCCCAGGGGCGCCCAGAGTCTCCATCAGCGCGATGAGCCATTCAGTCATGCTGTAGAGGCTAATCAAGATCCAAAGTGGTGGTAATGAGGTGGGCGGCAGATCTGGGCTGTGGTAAACCACAGGGTGATTCGTACCGTACACTGTACGGCCGTGAGCCCAATGACGGATCTGGTACGGCAAGCGGTCGTCTTCGAGCCCGGCGACCCACCCAGGCAGGGGCGGATAGCCTTCCTCGACCCGGACGGGGACGCCACGGTGACCGTGGTCGAGGAGCATGGCGGTGAGCTGCGGGTTCTGGAGGCCCGGGCCACTCGCGTCCCGGTCGCCGACGCCGTGGCCGGGCTGGCCAGAGCCAGGAGCTACGCGGGCGCCGATCCGGCGGCGCGCTTCTGGGGCGCGGTGGCGCTGGTCGCGCTGCAACTGGTCGCCAGGGGGCGGATCCTGCCGGGGGTTTCGGCGGGCGACTTCGACTCGTGGCGGGCGGGGCCGTTCGACGCGGCCGATGTACAGCGGATCCGAGAGCTGGCGGACGCCATGCCCGCCGCCGCACGGTCCGTACCTCTAGAAGACCGGACCACCGAGAACGGCGGGCAGACCGTCCAAGGCGGCGGACATGGCGCGGGGGAAGCGACGCCGAGGGACGCGGAGTCGCGGCGACGCGACGGACGCGGCACGGATGAGGTGCGGCTGAGGGACGCGGAGTCGCTGGTGCGGGCGTTCCTGGACGCGGTGGCCGACGCGATGCCGCGCTCCCCCGGCGCCGTCCGTGCCACCGGCACCTCGGCGTTCGCGGCCGTCAAACCGGTCAAAGTGCCCCGGCTGCGTGCCTGGGCCGACGAGGTGTCGGCGGGGCTGGACTCCGGTGTACGCCTGTCGCTGCGTCTGGAGGCCGACAGTCTGGAGCAGGCGGAGTTCCGGGCGGTGGTCCAGCTGCACAGCCTGGCCGACCCGTCCCTGGTGGTGGACGCCGCCGACCTGTGGGCGGGCACGGACCCGGGGTTCGGCCCCCGGGCCAGGATCGACGCCACGCTGGCCATCAGG
The DNA here is from genome assembly GCF_040649695.1 of Nonomuraea sp. NPDC048901. Taxonomy (NCBI): domain Bacteria; kingdom Bacillati; phylum Actinomycetota; class Actinomycetes; order Streptosporangiales; family Streptosporangiaceae; genus Nonomuraea; species Nonomuraea sp. NPDC048901. The sequence continues at coordinate 130,817 of NZ_JBEZFW010000021.1, forward strand.
CGGGCCGCCCGCGCCTGGGCCCGGCTGGAACGCCTGCTCGACAGCGCCGTCCCCGACGAGCTGACCCTGTCAGGCGAGGACGTGGAGGACCTGCTGGCCGGGGCCGCGGAACGGCTGGGCGCGGCCGGTGTCGAGGTCCACTGGCCAAGGGAGCTCGTACGCGGCCTGAGCGCCCGCGCCGTCGTCGGCGAGCGTGACAGTGCTCCGTCCGACCTGCCATCCTTCCTCGGCGGCCATCACCTGACCAGCTTCGACTGGCAGCTCGCCCTGGGCGGCGAGCGGCTGACCGCGGCCGAGATGGACCGGCTCGCCGAGGCGCACCGGCCCGTCGTACGACTGCGCGACCAGTGGGTGCTCATCGAGCCGGACCTGGCCCGCAAGGCTCGGCAGCGCGATCTCAAGCCGCTGATCGGCCTCGACGCCCTCGGCGCCGCGCTGACCGGCACTGTGGAGGTCGATGGCGAGCAGGTGCCGATCGAGCCGAGCGCCTGGCTGCGGGAGCTGCGCGACCGGCTGTCGGAGCCCGAGGAGATCACCGTGCCCGCCGGTCTGGACGCGCGGCTGCGCGACTACCAGCTGCAGGGCCTGCGCTGGCTGGCCAGGATGACCTCGCTCGGGCTCGGCGCCTGCCTGGCCGACGACATGGGCCTGGGCAAGACGATCACCCTGATCGCCCTGCACCTGCACCGGGGCGGCGGTCCCACGCTGGTCGTCTGCCCCGCCTCGCTGCTGGGGAACTGGGAGCGGGAGATCTCCAGGTTCGCACCGGGCGTCCCTGTCCGCCGATTTCATGGAAATAGCCGGACATTGGTCGATGAGGGCTTCGTACTGACGACATATGGCACCATGCGGATGGATGCGGCGCGGCTCGCCGAGCACCCGTGGGGGCTGCTGGTGGCCGACGAGGCACAGCACGTCAAGAACCCCTCTTCCGGTACGGCCAAGGCGCTGCGCGAGATCCCGGCGGCCGCCCGCGTCGCGCTGACCGGCACCCCGGTGGAGAACAACCTCGCGGAGCTGTGGGCCATCCTCGACTGGACGACGCCGGGGCTGCTCGGCTCGCTGGGCAGGTTCCGCTCGCGCTGGGCCAAACCGGTCGAGTCCGGCGACACCGTGGCGGCCGAGCGGCTGGCCAGGCTCGTGGGGCCGTTCCTGCTGCGGCGCCGCAAGTCCGATCCCGGCATCGCGCCCGAGTTGCCGCCCAAGACCGAGACCGACCGCCCGGTGGCGCTGACCACCGAGCAGGCCGGACTGTACGAGGCGGTGGTCCGGGAGAGCATGCGGCAGATCGAGAGCGCCCAGGGCATGGCCAGGCGCGGCCTGATCGTCAAGCTGCTGACCGGGCTCAAGCAGATCTGCAACCATCCGGCCCATTACCTGCACGAGGCCGCGCCCAGGCTGACCGGCCGGTCCGGCAAGCTCGAACTGCTCGACGAACTCGTCGACACCATCGTCGCCGAGGACGGCGCGGTGCTGGTCTTCACCCAGTACGTGGCCATGGCGCGGCTGCTCGACCGGCACCTCACGGATCGGGGCGTCGCCACCCAGTTCCTGCACGGCGGCACCTCGGTGCCGAAGCGGGAGGAGATGGTGCGGCGCTTCCAGGAGGGGGCGGCGCCGGTGTTCCTGCTGTCGCTCAAGGCGGCCGGCACCGGCCTGAACCTCACCCGCGCCGACCACGTCATCCACTACGACCGCTGGTGGAACCCGGCCGTCGAAGACCAGGCCACCGACCGCGCCTACCGCATCGGCCAGGACAAACCCGTCCAGGTGCACCGGCTGATCGCGGAGGGAACGATCGAGGACCGCATCGCCGAAATGCTGGCGGCCAAGCGCTCGCTGGCCGACGCCGTACTGGCCGGAGGCGACGCCGCCTTCACCGAACTGACCGACGCGGAACTCGCCGCACTCGTGGAGCTACGATGAACGCCGTCCGAGGATTCCCCGCGTTCCCCGCGCAACGGGCCGGTGCCCGCTTCGCCACCTCCTGGTGGGGCGGGGCCTGGATCCAGGCCATGGAGGACACCTCCCTCGACCACACGCTCCTGCGCAAGGGCCGCACCTACGCCAAGAGTGGCCAGGTCGGCCCCATCACGGTCAGCCCGGGCCGCATCGCCGCCGTCACCGAGAGCGAGTACGACACCGTCGTCCACGTCGAACAGCTCGCCGCCCCCGACTGGGAACGCTTCCTCGATCAGGTCGCCGCCAAGGCGGGGCACATCGCGGCGCTGCTCGACCGCGACATGCCGCACGACCTGGTAGAGGCCGCCGAGGACGCCGGAGTCCCGCTGCTGCCGACGGTCGGCGACCTCGAACCGGAGTGCACCTGCCCCGACTGGGGGCACCCGTGCAAGCACGCCGCCGCCCTGTGCTACCAGGCGTCGTGGCTGCTCGACGCCGATCCGTTCGTCCTGCTGCTCATGCGCGGCCGGGGCGAGCAGGAGCTGATCGAGGCGCTCCAGGGCCGTGACGTCCCCGCCCCGGCCGAGACCGGTACGTCCGCCGCGGTGGCGTTCAGCCTGGGCGTGCCGCCGTTGCCCGGTCCGCCGCCGCTCGACGTCGCGTACACGCCGCTCGGGCTGGAGCCCGCGCCCGGGGTCGACGTGGCCGCCCTGGAGGTGCTCGCCGCCTCGGCCGCCGACCGGGCCCGCGAGCTGCTGCTCACCGGGCGGCTGGCCGTACTGACCGAATATCAGGACCGGGTACGCCTGGCCGCCGCGCACGACCTCGACCTCGGCCTGGAGGCGGCCGTACAGGCCTGGCGGTACGGCGGCGCCGACGGGCTGGAGGCGCTCGAAACGGCCTGGACCCCGCCCAGGAAGGACCTGGCCAGAGCCGGGGCACTCCTGCGGGCCGGCTGGGAGGGCGAGCGCCCACCGGAGGTCGAGGCATGGCGCAACCGCTGGACCATCGGCGGCCGGCAGCTGCGGTACGGCCGCGACGGCCGCTGGTACCCCTTCACCGACCGCGACGGCCAGTGGTGGCCCGCCGGCCCACCGGAACGCGACCCGTCGGCGCTGGTGAGCTAACCGGCCCGGGACGACTCGGCGCTGGGCGTCTGCTGGATCAGGATCGTGGTGGCGCGTTCGAGGAGCGCGCACAACGCGTCGCGCTCGGCCGGGGTGAAAGCCGCGCCGAGGGCACGCTCCAGCACGATGACCTCTCGGTACGCGCCGTCCAGCACGTGCCGCCCCTGTTCGGTGAGCGAGGCGATGAGGACCTTGGAATGTACGGGCGAGGCCTCGCGGGCGATGAGTTCCTTGTTCTGGAGGCCGGTCAGGACGGAGGCCATGGTCTGCTGGGTGACGCCACAGGAGCGGGCGAGTTGCGCACCGGACATACCGTCCTCGCGCGACAGCGTCAGCAACACGGTGTACTGCGTCATGGTCAGGCCGTAGCCGCGCAGAACAGCCTCATGGTGACCCATCAGAGCCTGCTCGGTGCGGCGGATGCGCGTACAGAGGTATTCCTCGGCGGGGACGTCGGTCATCAATCAACAGCTCCCTGTGTTGACTCAGGTATCTGATACTCATAAGGTCCTCGGTATCAGGATACTGAGTCAACACAGGGAGCTGTAACTATGAAGGCCGTGGTTTTCGACACCGACGACCGCTTCACCCTCGCCGACATCGACGAGCCCGTCCCGGCCGCGGGGCAGGTCGCGATCCGGGTGGAATACGCCGGAATCCAGTACGGTGACGTGCTCGTCCGCAGCGGCCACTTCCCGGTGCCGCGCCCCTTCGTGCCCGGCTTCGAGGCCGCCGGCCGCGTCGTCGCGGTCGGCGAAGGCGTGGACGCGGGCCGCGTCGGGCAGCGCGTGACCGCCCTGACCAGCGCCGGGGCATACGCCGAGGTCGTGGTGGCGCCAGACCTCCTCGCCTTCGACGCCGCCGGTGTGGACCCTCGGACGGCAGCCGGGTTCGGCTGGGTCACCCCGACCGCCTACGACCTGATCAACACGGTCGGCCGGGTACGTCCCGGTGACAGCGTGCTCGTCCACGCGGCGGCGGGAGGCGTCGGCACGCTCGCGGCCCAGTTCGCCAAGGCCGCCGGAGCCGCCCGCATCGTGGGAGTGGTCGGCGGCACCGCCCAGGCCGAATACGCCACGCGCTTCGGCTACGACCTGCTGCTCACACGCGAGGACTTCCCCGGCGCCCTCGCCGACGAGCGGTTCGACGTGATCCTGGACCCCATCGGCGGGCCGACCCGCCTGGCCAACCTGGAGCGGCTCGCGCCGCACGGCCGCCTGGCGATCTATGGCAACATCGCCACCTTCGAACCTGTCGAGATCAACGCCAACGACCTGCTCATGAGCGGAAAGTCAGCCCTGACCTACAACAGCAACCTCCTCAGCCAAACCCACCCGCAACGCTTGGCCGACAGCGCCACCAGGGCACTGCGGCTGCTGGCCGACCAGACGGTCCGGGTGGACGTCACCGCCGAGTATGAGATGGCCGACCTTGACACCGCCATCCAGCGGCTGGCCAACGGCGACACCCACGGCAAGAGCATCGTCCGCATCGCCTGACCATAAGCCGGCCGGCTTCCATCGTGCCCCCGATCAAACAGCAGGCCAGGGCCTCCACCGCGCGGGCACGGATGCTCAGGCAGGCGGGGCGTAGAAGGCGCTGGTGTTGTCCGCGGCGGCTTTCGCCTGGTCGGCGGGGGCGCCCGCCGCCTCGTGAGCCTCCCCCCACAACCGGCTGCACGTCTTGCTGTAAGTACGGCCCTCCTCGCTCCCCTGCCAGGCGATCGGATCGCCGATGGATCCGCCAGTCAGGTGGAGGGCCAGGCCGAGCAGCCCCTGGTCCCAGCCGACGCCCACGGCGCCCGGTCCGAACCGGTCCCACATCTCGGGCGGCATGGCAGCGGTGTGCCGGAGCTCGAACAGCGTGCGCTCGGCGCCGTCGGCCGACAGCCGTACCTCGACCTCGGAGAGCCCGGGGGCGTCGCCGAAGATCCAGGAGACCTTGAAGCGGTGCGGCGGCTCGCATTCCAGCACCTCTCCACCGGCGTTGCCTTCGAGCTGGTAGTGGCCGCCGAGCCGAAGGTCCCCCTTGACGGGCAGGAACCAGCGGCTGATGCGCTCCGCGGACGTGCAGGCGTCCCACAGGTCCTCGATGTCGGCGTCGTAGTGGCGGCGCAGCACGACGGTCTTGAGCTCGTCGCCGTCTTCCAGCTGCCGGTGGACGTATTCGATCTGCTTGATGATGTCGATCATGTGTGCTCGTTTCTCGATGATGGGCCGGGAGCGCGGCGTTCCCGCTTGCCCCGAGCCAGTTCGGTGGCCAGCGCGTCCAGCCGCTGCTCCCAGAACCCGCGAAAGCGTTCCAGCCAGAGGTCGACCTCCCGCAGCGGCCCGGGCTCGACGGCGTAGAGCCGCCGGGTGCCCTCGGCTCGCACGCTGGCGAACCCGTTGTCCCGCAGCACCCGTAGATGCTGTGAGACGGCCGGTTGGGAGATGCCGTGCTCGCGCTGGATGACCGCGGTGACCTCGCCGGAGCTCAGCTCGCCATCGGCCAGCAGCTCCAGGATCCGGCGCCGGACGGGGTCTCCGAGGACGTCAAATGCATGCACATGACGGAGTATTTCAAGCTGGACTTATATAAGTCAATCTTGATATTCAGGTTGGTCGCCGGGCGGATGGGACCGGAGGGGGATGACCCATCCGCCCGGCGGGTCTGAGTGTCACCGCGCCAGGTAGGCGCGGATGACCGTCACTGTCCCATGGAGGCGGGGATGACCGTCACCGTGTCGCGTACGCGCGGATGGCCTCCTGGGAGAAGGTGTTGCCGTCGACGTCGGCGGCCTTGAGCCGCAGCGAGACGAAGCTCCCGGGCCGTCGGTCCAGCGTGGCCTCGTAGGAGTCCGTGCCGCCCTTCGCGCGCAGGCGGGTCGCCCGCCACGTGGCGCCGTCGTCGTAGGACACCTCCAGGGACACCTCCTTCAGCGCGCTCCGCGCCGCCCCCTCCTGGCGATGGAAGGACACGCCGAGCTTGGCCGAGCGGGCCTGGTTCTTCAGGTCGACGGGCGCGTCGATCCCGGCCAGGATCAGCGGGATCACCGTGGCGACCCCCGCGTCCACATGCTCCGAGCCGAACGTCCACACCGACCGGATACGCGTCGACAGCTTCGCCCAGGTGGCCTCGTTACGCACGTCGTACTCGATCCGGTACGTGGACTTCTCCACCGGCAGGGTCACGCTGCCCGAAGGCAGGTAGTTGGTCTGCTGGAGCAGTGAGTCGCCCTGGTAGAGGCGGAAATCGGTTTTCATGCCGTGCTCGAACGTGCTGGTGTAGGTGTCGCCGTAGTTGCCGCTCGCGTCGACGAAGCCCTGCATGGAGATACGCAGTTTGTCGCCCTCCCTGCGCAGCGGATTGCGCGGGTTGACGCCCGGCAGCAGCGGCTGCTTGAACCAGCTGCGCTCCACCCGCTCCCCCGCTTCATAGCTGCGGAACTCCGGTGACGACAGAGCGATGCGTGGAGTGTCCACGTGCGGCCACATCGTGTTGTAGTGCCGCTCGGGACTGCCCGCCGAGGAGCTCCAGCGCAGGTCGGGGTCGGGAGTGAAGTACTGGACCTGGGTACGCGGCGTCTTGGCCAGTGGCCGGTTCGTGGAGATCGACGAGGTGTCCCACGGCTCGAACACGAACCGCGCCTCGTTCACCGTCACGTCGTCGGCGAGCTGGCTGTGATAGCCCGCCTCGGTCCTGGCCAGGGACCGGTCGCGCACCAAGTACCGCAGCGAGTCCGGCACCCGGCCCTTCTCGCGCAGGTACAGGTCGTACACATAGGGGCTGGCCACGATCCCCTTGGCCAGGACGGGCACGGGCAGCCGCCGCAGCCGCTCGACCAGCTTCAGGCCCTCCTCCTGCGTCAGCCGGACGGTCGGGACCGTGAGCTTGACGCCGGTGCCGCCCGAGGTGATGTCCGCCCCCGGACGGTCGCTGTAGATCGCCACCATCCTGGCTCCCGCGGCCGCCGCCGCGTTGGACTGGGCCGAGACGGGCACGCCGTCGGTACGGCGGATGACCGCCAGCTTGCCGCGCAGGTCGCGGGCCTTGATCTCCTCGGGCGTGCCACGTCCGGCGTCGACCGCCGAGAGCAGAGCGGTGCCGTCCAGCTTCGGGTATTCCGTGGCGTAGTCGCTGAAGGAGACCGGGTCATAGTACTGGGGGTTCAGGTCGAGGCCCGGAGCCGTCAGGGTGATCGCGGGTGCCTCCAGCCGCCAGCGGGTGGCGACGGTGAAGGTGCCCTTGGTGACCTTCCTGGTCGGCTGGATGAACAGCCGCTCCTCGACCTGCCCGCCGGGCGAGATGTTGGTGCCGCCGCGCAGCGCCGTTCCCTTCTCGCCGGCGCGGTACCAGGCGAGCTGCGCCGCGGCGCCCATGTTCCGCTTGGTCTTGTGGTCGGGGGTCCGGATCTCGACCTCGACGGCCTTGCGGGCGTCGAGCACGATCTCGGTGTCCCCGGTGATCTTCATCTCGGGATCGCCGACGAGGCTCTCGTTCAGCGGCTTGCCCGTCGCCGTGCTGTCCTGGGTGGCGGGCATGGTGAAGATGTGGCCGAGCACGGAGTAGGTGCCGGGCTTGACCAGCAGGCAGGTGCCGGTGCCGGACTTCTGCTCGGTGCACGGCTGGGCCGGGTCGCCGGGCAGGACGCGCCCGACCAGGGTGCCCTCGTCCAGGTTCAGTACCGTGAACCCGCCACGCGCGTTGCGGCCGTCCCTGGCCACCCCGCGTACCCGCAGCTCGACGAGCCGCTGCTCGACGCTCGCGGTCAGCAGGGTCCGTACGGTGGCCCCGCCGCGAACGCTCGCCGACAACTCCTCCCGCAACCGGCCGGAGGGCGCGCCCTTGAGTGTCACCTTCACCTCGGCCTGCCCGGCGGCGGGCACGGTCACCTCGCCGGGTTCGGCGGTGAACGGGCCGCCGGCCTTCAGGTCCAGCTCGACGGGCTCCTTGCCGAGGTTGCGGTACGTCATCGTGACGCTCTTGTCGGCGCCTTCCACGAGGCCGCCGAAGTTCACCGAGCCGGCCGAGGCGACGACGGCGCCCTTCAGCGCCGCGCCGACGTCGATCCGGCCGGTGCCCCGCGCGTCGGCGGGCGTGCCCGGCATGGGCTTGGCGCTCTCCATCAGCAAGGACTTCAGCTCGGGCCCGGTGATGCCGGGCCGGGCCTGCCGCAGCAGCGCCGCGGCGCCCGCGACGTGCGGGGTGGCCATCGAGGTGCCCGACATCGTGACGTAGCCGCCGCCCGCCTTGGCGGCGGTGATCTCCACGCCCGGCGCGGTGACGTCGGGCTTGACCGAGCCGTCCACGGCGATCGGGCCCCTGCTGGAGAAGGTGGCCAGCTGGTCGGCGCGGTCGACCGCGCCGACGGTCAGCGCGTCGGCGGAGTCGCCGGGGGCTCCGACGCAGCCGTCGCAGCCGTCGTTGCCCGCCGCCACCACGAACAACGTGCCGTACTGCTGGGACAGCCGCGACACGGCCGAGGAGAGCGGCCCGCCCGCGACGCGGCTGCCCAGGCTCATGTTGACGACCTGTGCGTGCTTCTCTCCCGCCGCCCACTCCATGCCGTCGATGATCCAGGAGAGCTGGCCCTTGCCGTCGCCGCCCAGAACCCGGCCGTTCAGCAGCCCCGCCCCGGGCGCCACGCCCTTGCGGCGGCCGTCCGAGGCGGCGCCGGAGCCCGCGATGGTGCTCGCGACGTGGGTGCCGTGGCCGTTGGGGTCGCCGGTCGCGTTCTCGCCGGTGAAGTCGCGCTGGTCGGTCACCTTTCCGGCCAGGTCGGCATGGGTGGCGTCTATGCCGGTGTCGAGCACCGCCACGGTCGTGCCCGTGCCGTCGAACCCGGCCGCCCACGCCTCGGGCGCGCCGATCTGGGGCACGCTGTTCTCCAGCACCGGCTCCACCTTGCGGTCGAGCCAGATCTTCGACACCCCGGCCAGCGGGCTCGCCGCGCGGGCTGCGGTTCCGGCGGCGAGCCCGGCCAGCGCGGCGCCGAAACGGGCCGCGTCATGGGTGGCGATCGACACCCCCGCGCCGCCGATGCTCTCCAGCGTGCGGAGCTGCTTGACGGCCGGGATGGCGGACTTGGTGGTGTTGCCCTCGTAGGTGAGGATGAGCGGGATCGCGGCGTCGTACCCGTCCTCGGCCAGCTCCGAGACGTCGAACAGCGCCGCGTCAAGACGCTGCGGGACCAGGGCGGCGACGTCGTCGGGGATGACGCTCAGCTGTCCGTCGGCCTCCAGCACCTGGAAGTTCGGTACGGAGCCGTCCGCGCGTGGGGCCGGAGTGATCGTCACCGCCTGGTGGCCGCCGTCGACGGCGCGCAGGTGCACCTGGTCGCCGGTGATGAGGGTGATCTCACCGCCGGCCGTACCGACCGCGAGTCCGCCGGACGTACCCACCGCGAGCCCTGGGGCCGCCACCTCGGCGCCGGCCTGGGCACCGGGCACCGACAGCGCGGAGACGGCCAGCACCGCCACGACGGTGGCCACCGCCCTTCGCCCACGCAGCCCACGCAGCATTGACGACCTCCAGCGAATCGGTAAGAGAAGCTACCGAATTCCTAGTGGTCATGATCTAGCGTTGTCCATGCGAAAGGTGTGGCCAGATCCCGACTTGTCGTGAACTCGCCAGCCCTAAGGAGCGCTCACTCCCCGAACTCGGCGGCCTGCTCGGCAACCCACTCGGCGAAGGCGGGCCACCGCGCGCGGGGCTCGATCAGGGGGCGTGCGACGAGGCCGGTGGCGCCGGTTACTAAGATCATGAGATGTCCCATCGATGTTGAGCGGTTTCCGAGCCAAGAGCGGTGCCGGGCCCCGGAGTGTGACGCGCTCTCGGATTCTCGGCTGCGGAGCTGGGGTAATGTTCGGAGACTCGGTGCCCCAGAAGGAGACCTCTGCTCTTGTCCGAATCCCTGAAAGCCGATTGCGAGACCTGCTTCGGGCTGTGCTGCGTGGCGCTGCCCTTCGCCGCCTCGGCCGACTTCGCGATCGACAAGGACGCCGGACGGCCGTGCCCCAACCTGGAGGCGGACTTCCGCTGCGGCATCCACCGCGATCTCAGGGAGCGCGGCTTCCCGGGCTGCACGGTCTATGACTGCTTCGGCGCGGGGCAGAAGGTCTCCCAGGTCACCTTCGCCGGGCAGGACTGGCGGCGGGCTCCGGAGACGGCGACGCGGATGTTCGCGGTGTTCCCGGTGGTGCGCCAGCTCCACGAGTTGCTGTGGTACCTGACCGAGGCGCTGACCCTCGACCCGGCCCGTGAGCTCCACGACGACCTCCGCGCAGCGCTCGACGAGACCGGGCGGCTCAGCCGCGCCGACGCCGACGCCCTGCTGCTCGTGGACGTGCCCGCGCACCGGCAGAGCGTCAACACCCTGCTGCTGCGTACGAGTGAGCTGGTCCGGGGCGAGACCTCGCGCCGGAAGAACCGCAGGGGCGCCGACCTCATCGGGGCCAAGCTCAAGGGCGCCGATCTCCGAGGCGCCGATCTACGCGGGGCCTACCTCATCGGCGCCGATCTGCGCGGCGCGGACCTGCGGCTGGCCGACCTGATCGGCGCCGACCTCCGAGGCGCCGAGCTGGCCGGCGCCGATCTCACGGGCAGCATCTTCCTCACCCAGCCGCAGCTCAACGCGGCCAGAGGCGACAGCGCCACCAAGCTGCCGTCCGCGCTCACGCGCCCGGCCCACTGGTCGGCCCCGGACCGGCCACGACGGGGTGCTCGGCCGCGCCGATGACGCGCCCCGGCGCCGCGTGCGGCGCTGACACCGGAGCGCCTGAAGAGCTGAAGGCGCAGGGCGGCAGGGGTTTCATGTTCGGTACGAGCCGCACCCACTCCTGCGGCTGGGGCACGGAGGCGATGTCGCAGGCGTGGCGCAGCGCCGCCCCCTCGTCCAGATCCCACCAGCGCACCGTGCCGAGCGCTCCGGTGACGGCCAGGCGGCCATGGCCGGAGGCGAAGCCCAGCGCCCGGACGGAGCCCTGACGGGTGGACAGGGCGAACAGCTCGCGGCGCCCCTGGACCTGCCAGAGCCGCACCGTGCCGTCATCGGAGCCGATCGCCAGCACGGTGCCGTCCGCGCTGTAGGCGAGCGCCGTGATCGGCGCGGTGGCGACCATGAGGAGCCGTCGCGAGGCGGGATCGCCCAGTCGCCGCACGTATACGGACCGGTCCTCGCCTGTCGTCAGCGTCCCCGCGCCGGGGTCGAACGCGAGCGTGCCCACTGTCCCGCTCGCCGTCCACTTGTCCACTCTGCCGACTTGACCCGTGGTGATGTGCCACACCAGGATCTCGTTGCCATAGCCGCCCGCCACGAGGTCGCCTTCGGGATCGACGGCGACACCGTGCTGGTCTCCGGCTCCGGAGTCGAGCCGGTAGAGCTCGGCGCGGCGCCGGAGACTCCAGACGCGAATCCGTCCCCTGTCACCGCCGGCCACCAGCAGGTCTCCGTCCTTCCCGCCCCTGGCCAGCGCGCGGATGCGTGGGTAGGGCAGGGACAGCTGCTCGCACTGCCCGGTCGCGGCGGCGGGTCCGCCGTAGCGAACGACGCCGTCGGCGGCACCCGTCACCAGCCCCCAGGGGCCCCATGTCGCCGCGACCGTCTCCGGCTCGGGACAGCCGCGGATCTCCCAGCCCGCGGTGTCCCAGATGGCTCCGGTGGTGTCGGCGGCGGCGCTGACCAGCAGCGTCCCGCTGCGCGGGAAGGCGACCGCGTGCACGGGGGCACTGTGGCCGGTCAGCTCGGCGACCTGGCGGCTCGCCGCCACGTCCCACAGCAGGATCCGCTGGTCCTCACCCGCCGTGGCGAGCAGCTGGCCGTCACCGCGGAAGTCGAGATCCCACACGGCGCCGCGATGCCCGGTGAGCACGCCCGACGGGTGCCAGTCGGAGGTACGCCAGAGTCGTACGGCGCCATCGTCACCGGCGGCGGCCAGCCGCGTGCCGTCCGGGCTGAAGGCGACGTCGTGCAACGCGTGCGCGCCCGCTGAGAGAGCCGGCGGCGGTCCGCTCGCGCCGTCGGTGCGCCAGAGCCGCAGCTTCCCGTCGTGGCCGGCGGCGGCCAGCAGCCTGCCATCGGGGCTGAACGCGGCACCTTCGATCGCATCGGACCCCCACGGCGGAGCAGGCAGCGCCCGCAGGTCGCTCACCCGCCACAACACGACCCCGGTCCCGGCCACGGCCAGGATCGAGCCCTTCTGATCGAAGGAGAGACCGCCCATCGCCGTGCCGCCCGGCAGCTCGCGCGTCGCCAGTCTCTTGCCGGTCCCGGCGTCCCACATCCGCAGCCGCCTGTCGTCGCCCGCCCCGGCGACCAGGCGCCCGTCCGGGCTGACGGCGATGGCGGTGAGGCGGGCGGAGAGGTCTTCCAGCGTATGGGTCACGGTCCGGCGGCGGGCGTCCCACAGCAGGGCGCGGCCGCCGTGGTCGACGGTGGCGAGCGTCGAGCCGTCGGCGCTGAAGGACGCTCCCCACAGCGCCGCCCCGTGCCCGGCCAGGCGCCCGGCGAACCCTCCTGCCTGCGTGCTCATCAGCGCGCCGAGCGACTGCGGAGTGCGGTCCTGCTCGACGGCCGCCGCGGCGAGCAGCGCAGACACCTCCGGCCGGTGGCCGGCCAGCCGGGCCGCCTCGACCGACAGCCGCCCGGCCAGGGAGCTCCGTTCCTGCCGGTGCGCCTCCGCCGCCTGCCTGACCGCCACCACCGTGCCGACCGCGGTCAGCGCCAGCGTGATTCCGAGGCAGCGGACCAGGCGGCGTAGCCGGCGGTTACGCCGCACCGTCTCCACTTGCTCGGCCTCACCGCATTGCCGGCTGGCGCTCAGGAAGGCGCACTCGGCGGGGGTGAGGTTGACGGCGAGTGCCGCGTCGGCCCATTCGCGCAGCATGGTCAGCTGGGGACCGCGCAGCAGCAGGCCGTCGTCGCGGCCCGCGCGTTCCCACGCCTCGGCGGCGTCGGCGAGCCGCCGCCGGATCCGCAGCCCCGCCCGGTCGGCGTCGATCCAGCCTTTCAGCCGGGGCCAGGCGTCGAACAGGACCTCATGGCTGATCTCCACCCATGCGGCGTTGGCCGTCAGCAGCCGGGCCCGGATGAACGCCTCCAGGACGGCCTCGTCCCCGTCGTCGGTCAGTGCCTGGCGGGCGAGCCGGCGGCGGGTGTCGGCCGTCCCGTCGCCGACCTGGATCAGGCGCAGCAGCATGTGCCGGGCCACCTGCTGCTGCGCCGGGTCGAGCTCCGCGTACGCCTGCTCGGCCGTGACCTCGATCGCCCCCCGGATGCCGCCCGTACGCTCGTAACCCGCGACGGTGAGCAGATTGCCGGTCCGCTTCTGCCAGGTCGCCCGCAGCGCATGGGACAGCAGGGGCAGCGCCCCGGCGTCGCAGGCGCCGCTGGTCCGGGCGCCCACGTCGCGCAGCAGCAGCTCGACCAGGCCGGCTTCGATGTCCAGCTGCGCCACGGCGGCCGGCTCGCTGATCGCCTGGCGCAGCTGCCCGGCCGCCATCGGGCCGAGCGGCAGGCAACGCGCCCGCAGCGCCGCCAGCAGCGGCGGGTGGGCCACGCACTGGCCGTAGAAATCGGCGCGTACGCCCAGGACCACCGCGAGGCCCGCGGCCGCCCGGTGGCACAGCTCGGCGATGAACGCCTGCCGGGCGGCCTCGTCGCCGCACAGCGTGAACAGCTCCTCGAACTGGTCGACGATCACCAGCGTGCGGGAGTCGACGCCGCCCAGCTCGCGCATCGGCTGGGCGGTCGGCGTCAGGTACGCCACACTCGGCCGGCCCGGCCGGCGACCGGGGAGCGCGCCCCGCAGCACGGCCGGGGCCAGACCGGCGCGCAGCAGCGAGGACTTGCCCACTCCCGACGGGCCGATCACGATCGCCGGATGACCCGCCGTATCGGGGTCGGCGAGCAGGGCCACCAGATCGGCCACGGCCCGCTCGCGGCCGAAGAACAAGCGCGCGTCCCCGGTGCGGAAGGACGTCAGCCCCGGATAGGGGCAGCCGGCCGCGGGCCGGGACCGCGAACGGCCCGTCTCGACCCGTCGCCGCGGCTCGGCTCCGAACTCGGCCTCACGAGAATCCGCTGCGTTCGCCACACGGGAAATCTACCGTCACCCAACGTGATGGGACATGGACTCTTCGTATATCAGGAGATGCTGGTGGCCCTCATGGTCGGGGTAACCCGTAGGTGCCGTCGTTCGGCCAGCTCCTCCGCGCTGACCATGGTCAGAATCGGGGTGCCCGGCAGCGCGAACATGGTCACCACCATCTGCGACCGCGCGTCCGGAAGGTTGTTGGCGCCCTGGAGGTGGATCACGTCGCCACCGGGCTCGAACAGGGCGTCACCGGCCTTCAGCACCCGGGGCGGCTGCCCCTCCAACTCGAAGAGGATCTCGCCCTCGGTCACGTAGCCGAAGATCGGCCCGGGGTGCCGGTGCGGCGGCGCGCCGGGGTCGCCGGGCGGCAGGGTGATCCGGACGGTCCTGGCCTCGGCGCCGGCCGGGATCCGGGCCGCCGCCTCCGGCAGGGTCGCGATCACCTCAACGCCTGGGGGCAGGTGTGCGCTCATGTGTTCCTCCATCCAAACGGGGATTGTCCGGAGTGAGGACAAGACGGCCGCCCCATTTGTGACAGCCCTATGGGGCGGTTGTGGTGTGTTCAGACGGTCGGCTCCAGGTACCGGCTCAGCACCTCGGCCTCCGCGCGGAGCCGCTCGGCGTGGTCGTCGTGGCCCAGCCGCTCGTACTCCCGCGCGGCGACCGAGCGCTCCCGCACTTCCTTCTCGACGATCGACAGCAGATCGGCCTCGGTGAGGAGACGACGTTCCACGTCGGCGGCGCCCAGGCCGGCGGTCGATCCTGCGAAGTGCTCGTTGTACTGCGGGCCGCCGGGCGACGGGGAGTCGACTGGGACGGCTTCGGCGTTCTCGATCGCCGCCAGAGCGGAGCGGAGTGCGGTGATCGCGACGCGGTCGCGGGCCTTGAGGGCGGTTTTCAGGTCGTCGCGCAGGTTGGCGCGCATGTGCCGAACTCCTGATCCGGGGTGAGGGTAACAATACGGCGGTACGATAGCGGGGTGCCGCGGGTTGCCGATCACGACCAGCGTCGTGTCCAGATCGCACGGGCATTCCAGCGCTTGCTCGCCGCGGAGGGGTTGGCCGGCGTCTCGTTCTCGCGCGTGGCGGCGGAGGCCGGGGTTTCGGTCGGGCTCATCCAGCACTACTTCGCCGGCAAGGACGAACTGCTCCGCTTCGCCTACGACGACGCCGTGCGTCGCATGAGCGAGCGGGTGGGGGCGCGTGTCCGTGAGGGTTCGGACGCCGGTCTCCAGGTCGCGCGGGTGCTGCTCGACAGTCTTGTCGAGCTGTTGCCGCTGGACGAGGAGCGGGAGATCGAGTATCGCGTCCGGCAGTGCCTTTCGGCTCAGGCGCCATATCACCCCGGTCTCGCCGAGGTTGCCCGGCGGGCGGGCGGTGACCTGCTCGGATACGTCACGATGGCGGTCGAGGACGGCAGGAAGCGCGGTGAGGTCGATTCCGGCGTGGACGCCGTGCTCGCCGCCCGCATGATCCTCGCGACCTTGCAGGGCCTGGCCGATCAGGTCGCGCTCTCGGGTGCGGACGCGTTCTCGGCGCGCGACGTGTTGCGCCTGGTCGTCGCCACGGTGTTCGCCGGGCGTCACGATCGCTCACTCGCCTGACTGCGGCACTTTTCCCCCGCAATATGGTCATACTATTATCGTAGCAATATGAACATATTGCTACGGAAGCCCGGTGGGCCTGCGCCACTTCCAGAACCCGCGACGCGCACACTGACCACGGAGTTCGCACCATGACCCAGCACGTGACCGTACGGCTGAGCAGCGGTGCCGTCCGTGGCCGCCGGCTCGACGGCCATCTCTCGTTCCAGGGGATCCCTTATGCCGCGGCTCCGATCGGAGACCGGCGATGGCGGCCGCCCGCGCCGGTCGAGCCGTGGACCGGGATCCGGGACGCGATCGTGCCCGGAAACCCGGCGCCGCAGCTGGCCCAGTCGTTCGCGGACGTCACCTCCGTGGACGAGGACTGTCTGACGCTCGACATCACCGTGCCGGAGGCCGCCCAGGGCACCGGGCACCCGGTGCTGGTATGGCTGCACGGCGGCGGCGGGACGAACGGCAGTGCCGCTGCCTACAATGCTCAGCGGCTGGCCGTCGCCGGCGACGTCGTCGTCGTGGCACCGAACTTCCGGCTCGGCGTGTTCGGGTGCTTCGGCCACCCGGGTCTCGCCGACGGCGGCACCTTCGGTCTGCGGGATCAACAGGCGGTACTTCGCTGGGTGCGGCGGGAGATCGCGCGGTTCGGCGGCGACCCGGCGAATGTGACCCTGGCCGGAGAGTCGTACGGGGCCCTCATGATCGCCGCGCACCTCGTGTCACCCGCGTCGGCGGGGTTGTTCCACCGAGCGATCCTGCAGAGCGCGTTCTCGGTACTGGGCACGACGCCGACGCACACCTTCATTCCCGGTGTTCCGGAGCTCCCACCGAGATGGGCCCCAGTGGCCGAGCTGGAGCAGTTCGGCGCCGCGGTCGCGGCCGAGCGCGGCTGGGTCACGCCGGGCGTCGATCCCGAGTCGGCGCTCGCGCAGCTCCGGCGGGTCCCGGCGACAGATCTGCTCCAGGCGTCGGACTCCTTCATCCGGCCCGCTTTCGGCGGGATCACCCTGCCTGAGTCGCCCTCGACGGCGATACCCGCCGGACGCTTTCACCGGATACCGCTGATGCTGGGCGCCATGCGCGACGAGGCGCGTTTCTTCGTCGGGCTCTTCGCCGACCTCGTCGGCAACCCGGTCACAGCCGAGAGCTACCCGCGACTGGTGGCCGAGGCGTTCGGTGACTCGGCCGATCAGGTCGCCGCCCGCTACCCTCTCGACGGCTTCCCGACACCGAGCCTCGCCTGGGCCCAGATCGCCACGGACCGGGCCTGGGCGCGACCGGCCTGGGAGCTGGGCCGCGCCTTCGCCGCGCACACCGCCACCTGGTTCTACGAGTTCGCCGATCGGGCCGCCCCATCGCTCGTACCTCTCCCGGGGTTCCCGGCCGGCGCCCAGCATTCGAGCGCTCTCGCGTACCAATTCGACTTTCCCGGCGGCGGTACGTCGCTGTCGGCGGCACAACGTGAGTTCGCCGACCGGATGAACCAGTACTGGACGACCTTCGCCCGCCACGGTGATCCCGCCCGCGCGGACCTGCCGGACTGGCCCGACGTCAGCACCGGTTACGTTCAATCCCTGGCACCCGAACGGATCGGTGGTACGGACTACGTGGCCGAGCACGGCCTCGACTTCTGGGGACGAATGCCCTGAACCTCCCCTTCGTCCACGCAGTGACCTGGGAAAGGACGGTCGATGGAGACCACCGCGGAGGGGTTGCCGGCCGCGGCCCAGGCCGGGGATCAGAGTGCCTTCGGCCGGCTGGTGGGGCCGTTGCGGGGCGAACTGCACGCGCACTGCTACCGGATGCTCGGCTCCGTTCACGACGCCGACGACGCCGTGCAGGAGACGCTTGATCGTGCCTGGCGCAACCTGGCGAGGTTCGAGGACCGAGGGGGCATCCGGCCGTGGCTGTACAAAATCGCTACCAATCGGGCCTTAACCCTCATCGAGCGTCGGGGCCGGCGCGAACTGCCCACTGACCTGAGCGGGCCGTCGGCCGAGGTGGCGTGGCTGGAGCCGTACCCAGACCGGCTGGTGGGCTGGACGGCCGAGATGTCGCCCGAGGCCCGGGCGGTGACGCGGGAGAGCGTGGAGTTGGCGTTCGTGGCGGCGCTGCAGCATCTGTCGGCCCAGCAGCGGGCCGTGCTGTTGCTGCGTGATGTCCTCGGCTACGCCGCCCGTGATGCCGCTGACCTGCTGTCGACCACCGTTCCGGCGGTCAACAGCGCGCTCCAGCGGGCCAGGAAGGCCCTGGCCGGCCTCCTCCCCGAGGCCACCCGGCCGAGCGAGGCGGAGCAGCGGCAGGTGGCGCTCCGGTACGCGGCCGCCTGGGAGAGCGGTGATGTCGAGGCCATCGTGGCGATGCTGACCGAGGACGCGAAGTACTCGATGCCGCCGCTGACCGCCTGGTACGCGGGCCACGAAGCCATCCGGGCCTTCCTGCTCGAGGGGCCGCTCAAGCGGCGGTGGCGGTTGCTGCCCGCGCGGGCGAACGGGCAGCTCGCCTTCGGCACGTACATGTGGGAAGAGCACAGAGCCGCCTACGTTCCGGCCGGCCTGGATCTGCTCGTCCTACGCGGCTCGCTGGTCGCGCAGGTGGTCTCGTTCCTGGATGCCGATTTCGCCATGTTCGGGCTCGAGCCGATGATTTTCGCCGATGGCTCGGGTTGTAGTCCTGACGGATACATCTGAACCCGAAGGGCAGCCTCCATGTCGATCAACGAAGAGCGGATTCGCGGCCTGATCGAGGCCTGGGCCGAGGCCGTGCACCGTGGTGAGCTGGCGGCCGTTGTCGCCGACCACGCCGAGGACATCGTGATGTTCGACGTGCCCGGGGAGGTGCGCGGCATCGAGACGTACCGGAAGGCGTGGCCGCCGTTCTTCGAGTGGCAGGCGCAAGGAGCGCTGTTCGAGATCGAGACGCTGGAGGTCACCGCCGGTGACGACGTCGCCTTCGCCCACGCCCTGCTTCGCTGCGGCATGCCCGAGGACGTGGCGCGGCACCGGCTGCGGCTGACGCTCGGCCTGCGCAAGAAGGACGGGCGATGGGTCGTGGCGCACGAGCACCACTCGTTCCCCCTCGCCGACCACAGTGCGGGCGAGCAGGAGGGCTGAGGCCTCTCCGGGTAAGGCTCAGCGGAGCTCGCCGGTGATGATCCACAAGTGGCCGAATGGGTCACGGACGCGGCCCGAGCGCTTGCCGTAGGGCCGGTTCTCGATCGGCACGAGCACCTCGGCGCCGTGGGCGACCATGCGTTCGCCGGCCGCGTCCGGGTCCCCGACCTCGATCTCCAGGAGTACCGCGGAGCCGCCGAGATCGCTTGGTGAGAGCCAGCCCCACGAGGTGACGGCCGGCGAGACACGGAAGGACGAACCACCGATGCGGTGGTCGACGACGGCGGGCCGTCCGTCGTCGCCCTGCGGAGCACGGAACACTTGCTCGGCGCCCAGGGCGTCCCGGTAGAACGCCGACGCGCGGTCCGGGTCGGGCACGATGAGACGAGGGGTGATGCGGATATCTGGCGTCATGTGCCCATGGTGCGGTCGGGCGGGCGTAGGGGTCTTGAACATACGGGAAGGAACGCGCCCGCATCGGTCGTCACCTGGACGCGCGCTCCTGGCCCGGCAGCCGGTTCGACGCGCGCTCCTCGCCCGGTGGCCGGTCGCGGGCGGGCGAATCCCGTACGGCCAGGCTTTCGGCCCGCAGCCACTCGGTGGGCGTGCACCCGGCCATGGCCCGCCACTCCCGGGTGAAGTGCGCCTGATCGGCGAATCCCGACGCGGCGGCCACCGCCGCCAGGCCGTCCCCTCCCCCACCGGCGGCGGCCACGAGCCGGCCCCGGGCGGCCTCGAAGCGGACGAGCCGTTGGTACTCCTTCGGCGTCACCCCGAACTCGGTGCGAACCGTGCTGCTCAGCTGCCGCCGGGAGCACCCGAGCAGCCGAGCCGCCTCCTGTACCCGGGTGGTCCCGGACAGGACCGCGAGAGTGGCCCGCAGCTCGCGACTGTTGGCGCGTTCGCCGTGCCGGGCCAGGCCGGTGAGCAGCGAGCGTTCGACGAGGGCGCGACGTTGCGGCCAGGACCGGCAGGTCGCCAAGCGCTCCGGCAGGTCCGCCATCGCCGGGACGACGTCGGCGAGATCGGCGATGTCCCCGGCCACCGCCGACGAGGGAAGTCCCAGCAGCGCGCCGGCACCCAGCGGGCTGAGCGTCAGCCACACGCCGCGCGTGCACCCCTCTTGCCGCAGCTCGGCCGCGCTCAGATGGAGTCCGGCCACCACGGCCCGGAGCCGTCTGCGTGAACCGGGCCGCCCGACCCAGGCGATCTCCAGCGGGTCCTCCTCGGGGATCGTGATCGACACCGTGGACGAGGGAAGCCCGCGATGAACGCCGCCCGAACCCGGCCCGAGATCGTACGCGGCCAGTGTCGCCACGAACGGCGCCAAGGCGGTGGAGATCTGATCGGCAGGAACGGTCACCTTGTCACACTACGGCGGACAAGCTCCACGGCTACTGGCCGCCATCGCTACCGAGACCCCCGAGAGGCGCTCGCCGCGCGATGATCTTGCGGTGGCTGATCCGCCACCCCTGGTCGCCGTGCGAGATGACGTCGTCGTAGGTCGCGCTTCCGCAGGTGCCGCCCGCCATGATGGAGATCGCCTTGGACCGGGCGCGCACCTTGCCGTCGGCGAGTTCGGTGAGCACGACGTTGGTCACGTGATGGCCCACGGGGTTTCGCGCGCCCAGCGTGAGCGCGGCGTCCAGAATCGCCGCCACGCCCTCCAGCGATCCGACGCCGTAGTCAGTGGCGTCGTAGACGACGTCGGGGGTGAACAGCTCGTCCAGCCGATCCAACTCGCCGTTGTCGAACAGGTGCCCGTGCAGGGAGATCAGCTCTGTGATGGCCGCGCGGTCGTCGGCGCTCAGTGTCATGCCGGTCAGACTAAGTGGGGAAGTCCCCATTTAGCAACCGACGCCGCTTCGCTGATTCCGCTAGCTCGCGCACCCGATCCTGAACGACCTGTTTGAGAGGTACGGCCACACGGACCACGACTTACGGCTTACGGCTTATGGTGCGGTTCCTTCGGTGATCCATCGGGCGAAGAGATCGACCTGCTCGGCGGACCAGGCACCGTCGCACGGCATGGTGCCCTGGCGGAGCCGGTGCAGGATCGCGTCGGCGTGCTGGGCGACGTCCTCCCGCGACCACAGGTCGAAGGCGAAACTCATCGATTTGCGGTCCACCTCCCGGAACAGCGGCTTGACGTGGTCGGCGAAACCGACCGGCTCACCAGGCGCCGGAAGCCGCACCCGCGCCGGTCGCGCGGGTGGTGCCAGGGCAGAGGCGCGGGAGCCGGGCTTGGCCTCGCACACCCCCCACCATTGGGGCACCGGCATGTGCGGCGGCGGCGTGGCGCCTCGCCCAGGAGGCGGGCGCCAGCCGCCCGGCCCTGTATCGCAGGTGGCCGGGCAAGGCCGAACTCGCCGCCGCCCCGCTGGCCAGAGCGGACCGCGGTCCTCGTCTGGCACGCCCTCGGCGGCCACTGACCGCCACGTACGTTCGGATCCCCTACCTCGGCCCGGCCATGGAGAAGCGCACCGGCATGTGCTTGATGCCGTTGATGAAATCCGACCGCATCCTCTTGACCGGCCCCGCGTGCTCCGCCTCGGGGAAGCGGCGCAGCAGCTCCCTGATCATGCAGTTGATCTGCAGCCGGGCCAGGTTGGCGCCCAGGCAGAAGTGCGGGCCGCCGCCGCCGAACGTCATGTGGTCGTTGGGGCTGCGGCGGATGTCGAAGGTGTACGGGTCGGCGAAGACGTCCTCGTCATGGTTGCCGGACATGTAGAACGTCACCACCTTCTCCCCTTCGGCGATCTTCTGGCCGCGGAGTTCGGTGTCTCGCGTGGCCGTACGCCGGAAGTTGTGGATCGAGGAGCCCCAGCGCAGGAACTCCTCGGTGGCGCTGCGCCACAGGGCCTCGTCGTCGAGGCCGGCCGCCAGGTCGCGGTAGCTGTCCGGGTGGAGGATGAGGGCGTTCATGGCGTGGGCGATGAGGTTGCGGGTGGTCTCGTTCCCGGCGACGCAGAGGATCACGAAGAAGGAGTCGATCTCTTCCCTGGTCAGCCGGTCGCCGTCGACCTCCCCCTCCACCAGCGCGGTGAGGATGTCGTCACGCGGGTTGCGGCGGCGGTCGTCGACCAGGCCGTCGCAGTAGGAGAAGATCTCGGCCCCGGCGATCTCGCCGTCCTCGGGCGTCGTGCGGAAGTCGGGATCCTGGAAGCCGACCATGCGGTTGGACCACTCGAAGATCAGGTGGTGGTCCTCCTCGGGTACGCCGATCAGGTCGCAGATCATCTGCAGCGGCAGGTATTCGGCCACGTCGGTCACGAACTCGACCTCGCCGTCCCGCTCCCGTACGGCTTCCGCGATCTTCTCGGCGCGCCGTTGGATGGTGCCCCGCAGCCGGGCGATCGTCCTGGGCGTGAAGCCCGCGCTCACCAGCCGGCGGTAGCGGGTCTGCTTGGGCGGGTCCATGTTCAGCAGCATCATGCTGGCGATCTCGATGAACTCCGGCGTCTGGGTACGGATGAACGCGGTCCCGATCTCGGTCGACCAGGTCTGTACGTCCCGGCTGATCGCCTTTATGTCCTGATATTTCGTGACGGCCCAGAAGCCGGTGTCGTCGGGGACGTCGTGCCAGTGGACGGGCGCGTTCCGGCGCAGGTAGGCGAACTGGTCGTGCGGAACTTCGCGTTCCCACGTTTCTTCGAGCAGGTTGATCCGCATGGGCTCCCTTTCGGCGCGAGAATCTAGGAGTCGAGCAGGTCGAGCGGTCGGGACGGCCCGGGGCCCGGGACGTCGAAGGACTCAGGGGTCGGGCAGTCCGAGCAGGTCGCGCAGGCTCTCCACGACGGCGCGGTCCTCGACCGCGGCGGGATCGAGCCGGTGCTGGACCGCGCAGCCGATCAGCACCCCGAGCACGGCCGTGGCCGTCCGCTCCGGCGATCGGCGCAGCGGTACGCCCGCCGTCTCGGCCCAGTCGGACAGCCCGCCGGCGAGCCGGGCACGGATGTCGGCATAACGCCTGGCCAGTGGCTCGGCGATGACGGGATCGCGCGCGCCGTGCAGCCACAGCTCCAGCTCGAGCAGGAGCCATGACGCACCGCGATCCTCGTCCTTACGTGTCAGCGCTTCGAACAGGGCGGCCAGCCGCTCGTCGAGTTCGGTGACCTCCTCGAACCCGGCGAGCAGCTCGGCCGCGGTCTGGTCCTTCCACACCTCCAGCAGCGCGAGCAGCAGCCCTTCCTTGCCGCCGAAGTGGTTGTACAGCGCGCCGGTCGTGCGATCGGCCGCATCGGCCACCGCCTCGGCGGACACCGCGTGGAACCCCTTGCGGGCGAACAGGTCAGCGGCCGCGTCGATCAGCCGGGCCCGGGTCTCGGCTCGCCGCTGATCCTGGGTACGCGCCACTGGGGTGCTCCCGTCTGATATCGGGTCTACTACATATGTTTACCTCTCGATATATATGCCCGAACGAGCGCTAGGTCAACTGCCGGGCGGGCTCGGTCGCCGGCTTCTTGCGCGGGCTGAACAGCAGACAGGACAGGACGGCGACCACCAGGACCACGGCGCACATCACGAGGGTGGTCTGCATGGCGTGGACGAAGCCGGTGGCGAACGTGTCGGCGGTGACGCGTTCGTACAGGCTCCTCGTGGCGGGGCTCAGGCCGCCGGGCGGCATGGGTGGGCTGTAGTCGTGCGCGGCGGTGGCGCTGTCGTCGATGAACTGGGCGCGCAGGTTCTCCGGCAGCTGACCGGCGCGCTTCTCGGCCTCGTCACGCAGGGTCGAGGAGAGGCGGGCCGACAGCAGGACGCCCAGCACAGCGGTGCCGAGGACGCCACCGATCTGCCGGGTGGTGCTGGACACGCCGGAGGCCGCCCCGGCCAGCCGGGGATCGACACCGTCCATGGTGGCCTGCAGCAGGGGTACGAACGTGCCACCGCTGGCGATCCCGATGATGGTCAAACCGGGTTGCAGGCTCCACGCACCGCCGGCGGGTCCGGCCATGGCGACCAGCACCAGCAGTCCGACGGCCAGCAGCGTCAGGCCGGCCGTCAGGATGTACTTGCCGCCGAACCTGTCCGACAGCCGCCCGGCATACGCTGAGCCGACCGCGGTGAGCACGGCGCTCGGCAGCACCACCAGTCCGGTCTCCAGCGCCGAATACCCCCGCGCCATCTGCAGGTACAGCACCACCACGAACATGATGCCGATCATGCCGAGCTGGAAGACGAACCCGACCCAGTTACCGACCGCGAAGTTGCGCGCGCCGAACAGGGCCGGCGGCATCAGGGGCTCGTCCCGCTGCCGGTGCTGCCACAGGACGAACACCACCAGCGACGCGACGCCCGCGACGATCACCGAGGCGATGCTGATCGGCCCGGTGATGGTGCCCCAGCCGTAGCGTTCCCCCTCGATCAGGCCGAACACGATGCCGCTCAGCCCGGCGGTGGCCAGTGCGACGCCGACCAGGTCGAGCCGGTGCTGACGGCCCGCGCGCATGGGCGGCGCGAAGGCCAGCGCCAGCATGGCGGTGATGATCCCGATCGGGACGTTGATGAAGAAGATCCAGCGCCAGTTGAGGTGGGCGAGCAGGAAGCCGCCGATGACCGGTCCGACGATCGGGGCGAAGCCGACGATCGACCCGAACAGCCCGAACGCGCGGCCGCGCAGCCGTGGCGGGAAGATCGTCAGGATCGACGAGATGACCTGCGGGAACAGCAGCGCCCCGCCCAGTCCCTGCAGCAGCCAGGCGGCCAGCAACTGGGGCGATGAGTCGGCCAGCCCGCACAGCGCCGAGGCGATGGTGAAGGTGCTGATGCCGATCACGTACAGCCGGCGGTATCCGAAGATGTCCCCCAGTCGCCCGGTGGTGATCAGCAGCACCGAGAAGACGAGCAGGTAGCCGTCGATGACCCACAGCACCTGGTCGTAGGAGGCGTCGATGCCATGGATCAGTGTGGGGATGGCGACGTTGACGATGGATCCGTCGAGCAACGACATGAAGAAGCCGACGCACATGATCGCGAGAACCAGCCACGGACGCCGCGTGACCGGTTGTTCGGTGGATTTGATTTCCGGCATTCCGGAGACCTCTCTGAGGGCAACCGTCTGCTGGGTGGTGACACGCGCCACTGATGCCAGAACGGCGCAAACCTCGGAGGAGACCAGAAGGGCCGCCGCGCGTCGCCACCATGCAGAACACCCTTGTCCAGGATGTGGTGAGCGACTTCCACCTTCCCCGTGTCATCGGGACCCGGGTGAAGCTGGTAAGCGGGGCGGAAAGCCCAACGGTGAGAAGTCGGCTCGTAGCTTAGCGCCGCGCGTGGCGGATCTTCAACCGTCCTGTCCCCATGGCCCCGGAGATCCGGATTCGCGGCCCGCCGGGGCGTACGCGTCGCCGGGTCTTGTAGAGCGGGGCCTTCCACCCGGCGCGCAAGCCCTCGACGTCGACGAGCGCGTCGCGAGGCACCGTGATCTCGGCACTGCCGGTGCCGAGGTGCAACTCGATGTCGACCACCGGGTGGTCGATGATCGCCCGGGACAGGTCCAGACACACCCTTCCGAGTGCGGTCTCGACCTTGAGGGTCCGAGGTACGCGCCATGCGCCGCGCCGCTGGATCCGTCCGCTGACGGCGGCGATCGTGGTCGTGGTGTCCGCGTCCTCCTCCGGGAGCGAGGCCAGAGCCGGCCCGAGTTCGCTGTGCGTGTTGGCGGTGAGCACCTGGTGGAGGCGTTCGTCCAGTTCCTCGTACGAGAGGTGCCCTTCGGCGTACGCCTCCTGAAGGCGCCGCACGGCCGTGTCGCGGTCGTCTTCGCTGACCACGATCGGATCCATGGTCCCTCCATTGGGTACTTCGTACGCAGTTGCGATGGCCAGGCTAAGTCACTGGGTACTATGTACGCAAGTTGGGGGTGGAACGGTGAGCGACGCCGAGTACGTCAACATCTGGATGCGGCCCGAGCGCCCGGCCCGCGGGCCGAAGCCGGCCTACAGCCGCGCCCAGATCACCGAGGCGGCGATCCGGATCGCCGACGCCGAGGGGCTGGAGGCCGCCACCATGCGGCGGATCGCCGCCGACATCGGCGCGGGCGCGATGTCCCTCTACCGCTACGTCCCCAGCCGCGATGACCTGATCGAGCTCGTAGCCGACCGGCTGCAGGGCGAGATCGACGTCGAGGGCATGCCCTCCGGCGACTGGCGCGCGGACCTGACCCGCTACGCCGACGGGATGCGCGCCATGTGGCTGCGGCACCCGTGGATCGCCACCGTCCACCGGTCACTCCCCGGTTTTGGCCCCAACCAGCTGCGCCTGATCGAACGGGTGATGGGCGCCCTCGACGCCTACGTCTCCATCGACGAGAATCTCGGTCTTATGGCCATTCTGAACGGCTACATCGACAGCGCCGTCCGCGACGAGGTCAGCTGGGCCGAGGAGGTGCGCCGCAGCGGGCTCACCGAGCCGCAGTGGCTGGCGCGGACCTACCCGTACGTCGAGCAGCTGCTCAAGGGCGGCCAGTACCCGATCTTCACCAAGATCGCGACGCAGGCCCGCCAGACGCACCTGAGCCGTGACGAGCGGTTCCGGTACGGGCTGGAGCGCGTCCTCAACTGCATCGCGGCGGCCCTCCCGTCAACGGCCGAGCCTCCGAAGACGCGTCAGTAGTGGCTGGGCTCGATCATCATGTCGTCGTCTGGCCTGAGGCTGTGTCGATCACTTCGTCCAGGACGTCGCGCGAGCGGACCAAGTCGATGATCATCCGATTGATGCGGTCCCGTTCGGTGGCGAGCTCGGTGACCAGCCGTGGAGTGGCGATCTCGGACGGACCGCCGTCCGCGTCCGCATGCAGGGCAGCAGTTGGGCGATCTTCTCGCCGTGCAGGCCCGCGGCGAAGAGCTCCTGGATGCGCTGCGCGGCTCTGCTGGCGGCGCTTCCGCTCCTGCCCGCCGACCCGGCCCGAACCGTCGCGGCCGGAGACGGCACCGCTCAAGACGGCGCGGCTCAAGACGGTGCCGCGGCACGGGGACGCCGCTTCGACCTGCCCGGGGCGCTGACCGCGACCGCCGGGATCACGCTGCTGGTGTTCGTCCTGGCGCAGGGCCCCGAGTGGGGCTGGACCTCTCCGTCCATCCTCGCCGCCTTCGGTCTCGGCGCCGCGCTGCTCGTGGCGTTCGCGGTGATCGAATCCCGTAGCCGTGATCCGCTCATGCCGCTGCGCATGTTCGCCAATCGCAGCCTGGTCGCGGCCATGGCGATCACGGCGGTGTTCGGGGCGGGCCTGGGCGCGCACTACTACCTGCTCACCGTCTACCTCCAGGACATCCTCGCCTACGATCCGTTGCGGGCGGGCCTGGCCTACCTGCCGCTGACGCTGCTCAACATCGTCGGCACCAAGGTCGCCGAGCGCCCGGTCACCCGCGCGGGCATGCGCGCCGCCCTCTCCACCGGCCTGCTGATCGGTACGGCCGGCATGATCCTGCTGGCCGTCGCCGTCTCCGCCCACTCCCCCTTCATCGCCGTGGTCGCCGCCCTAGCCCTCGGTCGCCGGCTTGTCCAGCTCGGCGAGCTCCCTGTCGGAGAGTGAGACTCGCGTGCCGGCGACGTTCTCGCGCAGGTGCGCCGGCGACGAGGTGCCAGGAATCAGCAGGATGTTCGGCGAGCGCCGCAGCAGCCAGGCCAGGGCGACAGCCTTCGGCGTCGTGTCCAGCCGGGTGGCCACGGTCGAGAGCGCCGCGGACTGGAGCGGGCTGAAGCCGCCGAGGGGAAAGAAGGGCACGTAGGCGATGCCCGCTTCGGCGAGCGTGTCGATCAGGCCGTCGTCTTGGCGATAGGCGAGGTTGTACATGTTCTGCACGCACACGATCGGCGCGATCGCCCGTGCCTCGGCGACCTGTTCCGCGGTCGCGTTGCTCACTCCGAGGTGCCGGATCAGGCCCTGCCGCTGGAGTTCGACGAGCGTCTCGAACGGCTCGGCGAGCGAGCCGGGTTGGGGTCCCTCGGCGTTGCCGAGCCGGAGGTTGACCAGGTCGAGCACCTCGAGGCCGAGGGTCTTCAGGTTCTCGTGGACGGAGCGGCGCAGCTCGTCGGGCTGTCGGGCCGGGGGCCAGCCGCCCTGCTGGTCCCGGATCGCGCCGACCTTGGTAACGATGTGCAGCGATTCGGGGTAGGGGTGCAGAGCTTCACGGATCAGCTGGTTGGTGACGTGCGGCCCGTAGGCGTCGCTGGTGTCGATGTGGGTGATTCCGAGGTCGACGGCCTCGCGGAGGACGGCGAGTGCGCTGTCGTGGTCGGCGGGCGGCCCCATGACCCCGGGGCCCGCGAGCTGCATGGCGCCGTAGCCGAACCGGGTGACGCTCAGGTCGCCCAGCGTCCAGGTGCCGCCAGGGAGTGAAGTGGAGAGAATCCTCATGCCTCTATATATGGGGATGTAACTTCCTGATAGGAAGTAGGCACCTCAAAGTGCGTAAGTCGCCCACGGGTGAGAGGAGCGGTCGATGGCGACCAAGACGGTGGCCCAGAAGAAGGCACAGGCCAAGGCGGAATATGACGCTTTCCTGGCGGCGTGTCCTAGCCGCAAGCTGCTCGATCGCATCTCCGACAAGTGGGTCGCGCTGATCCTGGCCGCGCTGGGCAGCGACGGCCCGCATCCGTTCGGCGCCGACTGCGCCGGTGAGCCCAGGTCGATGCGCTACTCGGAGCTGTCCCGCCTGCTGGCCGGCGTCAGCCAGAAGATGCTCACTCAGACGCTGCGCTCCTTGGAGCGTGACGGCCTCATCACCCGCACGGTGACGCCGACCGTACCCGTCACGGTCACCTACGAGCTGACCGACCTCGGTCTCTCACTGCAGGAAATGATGCGCGGCCTCAAGTCCTGGGCCGAGGCGCACATGGACGATGTGCTCGCCAACCGCGCGACGTACGACACCCACGTCGCCTGAACCGGGGCCACGCCGCGAGCTACGTGAGCTGTCAGGCGTGGAAGCCGCGGCGGGCGGCTTCGATGCGACCGAAGTACTGGTGGGTCCAGTCGCAGATCAGGTCGACCGTCGCTCGCAAGGCTTGACCCGGCTCGGTAAGGGTGTACTCGACCCGTGGCGGCACAGTGGGGTGCACCTTTCGCTCTGCCAGGCCGTTGCGCTCCAGCATGCGCAGGTTCTGGGTGAGCATCTTGTGGCTGATGCCCTCGACCTCGTCCCGCAGCTCGCTGAAGCGCAGGGTGCGCTGGCCGAGGGCCTCGATGATCAGCAACGCCCACTTGTTGGCGACATCCGAGAAGATCTCCCGCGCGAGGGAGTCCGCGCGCCGCAGATCGGCTTCGTCGGACGAGTCGCTGAGCTGCTTGGTCACCATCTGGTTCCCCAGTCACTAAAAAGTTCGTTCTTCCACGTCAGCGCACACTCTCT
Organism: Nonomuraea sp. NPDC048901; assembly: GCF_040649695.1. NCBI lineage: Bacteria > Bacillati > Actinomycetota > Actinomycetes > Streptosporangiales > Streptosporangiaceae > Nonomuraea > Nonomuraea sp. NPDC048901. Next base: position 159,983 of record NZ_JBEZFW010000021.1, read on the forward strand.
TATGGTTTCTGAGTAACCGCAAGAGACCACAGGAAGGTCAACTCGTCTGTCGCCTTCGCGCTCACCCGACCGAACGAAAGACTGATAGGAGATCTCATGACCGTCTCGCTCATCAACCCTGACAAGCATGTCCAAGTCCCGCTCCACCACCACGTCGCGGTGGCGACGGGTAGCAGGCAGGTCCACATCGCGGGACAGGTCGCCTGGGACGAGAACGGCGAACTCGTGGCACCGGGCGACCTCGCCGGACAGGTCGCCCAGGTCTACCGAAACGTCGCCAAGGCGCTCGACGCGGCAGGAGCGACGTTCCACGACGTCGTCCGCTTCACGTGGTACGCCGCGGGCTGGAAGAGAGAGATGTACGACGCCTTCAGCGCGGGAATCGACCAGGCGGCCCGCGAGTTCGATCTCGCTACGCCGCCCGCCGCGCTGATCGGGGTCGACGTCCTCTTCGAGCCCGGCATCCTCGTTGAAGCCGAGGTCACCGCGATCATCGACTAAGGCTTCGTCATCGCTCACCGGAATTTCCGGCCGGTCAGTACGGGGCGCGAATGGTCAGAGTTCAGTGGCGGACGAGACCAGCAGTACGCCTTCCGCGCGGCCGCCGGCTGGGGGGACACCGCCGTCATGCTCGCCTGGACGCTGCACACCTACTACGACGACTTAGAGATCCTGCGGCGCCAGTATCCATCCATGTGCGCATGGGTAGACAGCATCGCCCGCATCGCGGCAGAGTCCTCGGGACTCGTGCGCCGATTCGGCCGACGCGCCGGCCACCTGGAGTGCTACGTCGTCGACACGGGAATGCACTTCGGAGAGTGGTTGCGGCCCGGTGAGAACATGGTCGCGCAGATGATGCGCAACAAAGTACGCCCGCCCGCAGAAGTCGCCACCGCTTATTTCGCTCACTCCTCCCGCCTTCTCGCGCGCGCCGCCCAACAGCTGGATCACCACAGCGACGCGGAGCTCGCGGAGCAAGCGCGAAGCGCCTACCGAGCCGCTTTCGTCCAGGAGGACGGAGTTCGGATCGGCGCCGACAGGCAGGACGACTACGTCCGCGCTCTCGCGTTCGGCCTCCTCGAACCCGTCGAACAACCCCGCGCCGCCGCACGCCTGGCCGCGCTCATCGAGGAGAACGGCGGACACCTCGCGACGGGCTTTCTCAGCACACCGATGCTGTTGTCCGTATGTGCCTTCCTGTACCGCCGGCGAAACCGGAGCCGGGTCCGGTTATAGTGAGGCTAACCGGAGCCGAGTCCGGTTAATCCTGCGTGGAGGAACATAACATGATCACCATTGCCTTCGGGCCGGCCACGACCGCTGAGGAAACCGTCGAGGGCGTCGACCTGTCCGCCAAGAAGGCCATCGTGACGGGAGCGTCGTCGGGAATCGGCGTGGAGACCGCGCGGGCGCTCGCCAAGGCCGGCGCCGACGTCACCCTCGCGGTCCGCGACACCGCCGCGGGCGAGAAGGTCGCCGCCGACATCGTGGCGTCCACCGGCAATGCGCGGGTACAGGTGGCCTTTATGGATCTATCGGTCCGCGACTCGATCGACGCCTTCGTCGCCTCATGGCGGGGACCGCTCGACATCCTGGTCGACAACGCCGGCATCATGGCCACCCCCGAGCGGCGTACCGCCGAGGGCTGGGAGATGCAGTTCGCCACCAATCATCTTGGCCATTTCGCCCTCACTACCGGACTGCACGACGCCCTCGCGGCGGCCGGGGGCGCGCGGGTCGTCGTCGTGAGCTCCGTGGGCCACCTCAATGGGGACATCATCTGGGACGACATCAACTTCGAGCGCCACCCGTACGACGAGTGGAAGGCTTACAGCCAGTCCAAGACCGCGAACATCCTGTTCGCCGTCGAAGCCGCCAGGCGCTGGGCCGGCGACGGCATCACGGTCAACGCGCTCAACCCCGGCCGTATCTGGAGCACCGGCCTGTCGCGGCACATGACCGCCCCACCGGCATCGTTCGAGCCCGAATCCAGCGACGGTGTGACGGTCAAGGACATCCCGCAGGGCGCGGCCACCTCGACCCTGCTGGCCGCCTCGCCGCTCGTCGAAGGCGTGACCGGACAGTACTTCGAGGACTGCCAACCAGCAGTCCCGCACACACCCGGACTCCGGCGCGGCTTCGCGGCCTACGCTGTCGACCCCGACGCCGCCGCCCGCCTCTGGCAGGTGTCCCTCGACATGATCGGCAAGGCATCCAGCTAAAGGACCTTGAGCAGCCGTTCGGCCAGGACGGCCGCCGACGCGGGGTTCTGCCCGGTGAACAGGTTGCGGTCCACCACCGTGTAAGGCTTCCACATCTCGCCCTTGGTGAAGTCGACGCCCAGGTCGATGAGCTCGTCCTCCAGCAACCAGCGGGCCTTCGAGGCGAGCCCGACCGCGTTCTCTTCCTCGTTGGTGAACGCGGTGATCTGGTAACCGGCGAAAGGCGACACGCCATGGATCCTGGTCGCCAGCATCGCGGCCGGGGCGTGACAGACGATCGCGAGGGGCTTGCCGGAGGCGAGCGCCGCGGTCAGCAGCCGGCCGGCGTCCGCGTCGATGTACAGGTCTTCCATGGGGCCGTGGCCGCCTGGGCAGTAGACGGCGTCGTAGTCCTCCAGGCGGGCGTCCGCCAAGTGGATCGGCCGCCGCATCACCTCCGCGGAACGGATGATCGCCTCCAGATCGAGAGCGATCTGCGCGCTCCCCGCCATCTCGGGGCGCAGGCTCATCATGTCCACGGTCGGGACCACCCCATTGGGGGTGGCGACCACGACCTCGTGGCCGGCCTCCGTGAGCGCCTTGTACGGGGCCGCGAACTCCTCGGCCCAGTAACCCGTCGCATGCCTGGTGCCGTCCTTGAGCGTCCAGTACGCCGTGCCGGTCATCACGAAAAGTAGCTTCGCCATCGGGCAACCGCCCCCCGTCTCCATCTGATGCGGTTGGCTCAGGCCCTTCCTCGAAGCAGCCTATGTCGAGTGTTGTCGAGGCCATGTGGCGGGGTGCACGCCGTGCCGCAGACGTCCCGTCGCCTACTCGACCGTCAGCGCATCAGCGCGGCCCCCAGGCGGCGGATCGTCTCGGCCTCGCCGGGGTCGGCGGCTGTCGTCATGCGGCGACGTCACGAGGCGTCGGGATCAAAGGGAATCAAGCCGGACCGCTGAGGGAGGTGTCGAGGAGGGCGAAGCGCTGGGCGAACGCGGACATCTGATCGCGTTGGCGGTCCAGGTCGGCGGCGGTGGGGTTCACGACGAGGCGGGTCACGCCTTGCGCGGCAAGGGCTTCGACCTGCTCGGCGGACATGTCGATCGACCCCCATCTCGTGTACTCCAGCGCTTCCGGGCTACGCCCCGCCTCGACGGCGGTCGAGCGGGCGAGGTCCAGCTGGAGGGCGCGCTCTTCCGGACCGAGCGCGCCGCCGGGGAAGTAGCCGTCGCCGCGTCGCCCGGCGCGGCGGGCGGCCGCCCGGCTCGATCCGCCGATGTGGATCGGCAGGTGGGTGACACCGACGGGCTTGGGGAATTGGCACAGGTCGTCGAAGGTGAAGAACTCCCCCGCGAAGCTGACGCCGTCCTCGCCACCGGCCCAGAGCAGGCGCATGACATCGATCGCCTCGTCGGCGCGCCGGCCGCGGGTGCTGAAGTCGACGCCCACCGCCCGCGCCTCGCCCGGCAGGGAGCCGAGCCCCACGGTCAGCAGCCGCATCCGCCCCTTGGACAGCACGTCGATCGTCGCCAGGCGCTTGGCGAGGACCACCGGATGGTGGTACGGCAGCAGCAGCACACCCGTTCCGAGCTGGATCCGCTCCGTGGCCGCGGCGACGAAGCTCAGGCAGTCGAGCGGATCGGCGTAAGGCAGCGACGGCGGGAGCTCCATGGTCCCGACCGTGGCACCGGGATACAGCGCGATGTGCTCCGGTAGGTACAGCGACTCGAAGCCGCTGTCCTCGGCATGCCGGGCGAAGGCCATGATCCTTTCGGGGTCGACGCCGAAATAGGCCGTGTTGTAGCTGATCCCGAACTTCATCGTCACTCCTCCGATCGGCGCACGGAGGATCGGCATGCGCCCCCCGCCTGTCGCCGACACACTAGAACGTTGCCGCCAGCGTCAAGGCAAGTCTTGGGGGCCGCAAGGTTCAGCGAGGCTCGAGCTTACGGGTCGTGGCTCGCACCTCGGGCGCCACCATGGCGTCGATGTAGGTCGGACCGTAGCGGCCGTACTTGGCGCGGTAGGCGGCGTCGATCTGGTTGCCGATGTCAGGATCGGTTTCCGCCTCGATGGTGACGTCCTTGTCGACGCCGCCGGCCCGGATATGGCCTTCGTGGGTCTCCTGGACCGTGCGGAACCAGGCACCCGCGCCCGCCTTGTAGGAGCGGACATAGAGGTGGTCGCCATGGCGGACGACCCAGATCGGCACCGGCTTGCCCAGCGTGCCGTCGCCGCGCCGGGGCTCGATCCGCAACTCGTCGGCCGCTTCGATCCTGCTGAGCTCGTCGCTCGTCCACGTAGTCATCGGCTTGTCTCCTTCGTCATATCGGTGATCGCCGCAGTCTCAAGTGCCGCGGCCGCATCGTCGATACCCAAACCCGCGCCGCCGATCCGGCGCCTGGGGGGCCCTGTCACACCCCTGAACACCGCTCCCCGGCACACCCCGCCCTGCCGCGTAGCACGCGGCGGTGGCACAGTTGATGGGGGAAAGAGACGTTTTCCCTGCTCAGAGCAGCTTCAGAACAGCTCGGAACACGCTCGCTTCGGCCGCGCCGCCACGCGCCGCCGTCAGTCATAGAAGCAGTCGTAAAAGCAGTCATAGAAGCTTCAGCACGGAGAAGAAACATGCTCACCGTCAACTCCTACTCCGCCACGTCCGCGACCGAGCCGCTCGCCCCGGCGAGGGTCGACCGTCGCGACGTCGGCCCGCGCGACGTCCTCATTGAGATCAAGTACTGCGGGATCTGCCACTCCGACATCCACTTCGTACGCGGCGAATGGGGCACGGCCCCCTATCCCGTCGCCCCCGGTCACGAGATCGCCGGCATCGTCGCCGCGGTCGGCCCGGAGGTCACTCAGTACGCCGTCGGAGACCGGGTCGGCGTGGGCTGCATGGTCGACTCCTGCGGCGAGTGCTCCAGCTGCCGCAAGGGCGAGGAGCAGTACTGCCTCAAGGGCAACACGCTCACCTACGGCTCCACCGACAAGGACGGGCGGATCACCCAGGGCGGCTACACCACCCACATCGTGGTGACCGAGGACTTCGTCGTACGAATCCCCGAAGGTATCGAGCTCGACTCCGCCGCGCCGCTGCTGTGCGCCGGCATCACGACGTACTCGCCGCTACGCCGCTGGGGCGCCGGCCCTGGCAAGAAGGTGGCGGTCGTCGGGCTCGGCGGGCTCGGTCACATGGCCGTCAAGCTCGCGCACGCGTTGGGCGCCGAGGTGACCGTCCTGTCGCAGTCGCTGAAGAAGAGGGAGGACGGCCTGCGCCTGGGCGCGGACCACTATTACGCCACGAGCGACCCGGAGACGTTCGAGCATCTCGCCGGCTCCTTCGACCTCATCGTGAACACCATCAGCGCGAAGGTCGACCTCGACGCCTACCTGTCGCTGCTGGCAGTGGACGGCACGATGGTCAACGTCGGCGCCCCGGCCGAACCACTGGCGTTGAACGTGTTCCCCCTCATCATGAGCCGCCGGTCGTTCGCCGGTTCGGCGATCGGTGGCATCCGCGAAACCCAGGAAATGCTCGACTTCTGCGCCCAGCACCACCTCGGGGCCGAGATCGAGGTCATCTCGGCCGACAAGATCAACGAGGCGTACGAGCGCGTCCTGGCCTCCGACGTGCGGTACCGGTTCGTGATCGACATCTCGACCCTGGCCTGAGCCACCAGCCGGCGAGTCCGAGGTCATCGTCGGCAAGGCGCTGGCCGGTGGGCGGCGCGACGAGGTCGTACTCGCGACCAAGGCGCACATAAGGTCCGCTACGCCGGCCACTCGACCTGGCCGGTCTCGGCGATCGTGGAGGCCCAGTGGACCGCGAGCGAGCGCGGCCGTGAGCGCTTCACGTGCGAGCAGCCGCCGTACTCCATCCTCGTGCGCGGGATCGAGGCCGACACGCTCCCCACGTGCGCGAGGTACGGGATGGGCGTGATTCCGTACAGCCCGCTGGCCGGCGGCTGGCTCACCGGGCGCTACCGCAAGGGCTCGGAGTCGGGGCCGTTCTCCGTGGCGCGTCAGCGGCTCGACGTCGAGCTGCCGGATGACGTACTGGACCGCATCGACGAGATCGTGCCGCCCGGGGTGACGATCAACCCGGCCGACAACGGATGGGCCAGCCCGGCCCTGCGGCCCGCGGCCCGACGCCGGTAGACCCGTGCTGCCACCCTGTCGTTCGCCTGACCTACCTGAGTCGTTCATTTCTACCCGACATGGTCTACCTACAGGCTCGGGGAGAAGAAACCGTGACGACCGATCAGAAACGCCTTGGCCTCGGCAGCAGCCGATTCATGTGGGAATTCGGCAAGTCGCCTATGCGTACGGCTTCGGTGCTGCCGAGCTCGGCGCGGATGGTGGCGGGCCTCCCGGAGCGCAGGAGGTCGTGACGACCATGACGGTCTGGCAGAACCTGCCGCCCGCGACCGTCTACATGGCCCGCCGTCCTCGCTTCACGTAGACGCGTCCCCCCGCCTCGACGGCCACCGGCCACGATGAGACAGGCGGGAGCGCTGGCTTGAACCTCCCGTGGCGGGAGGATCTACCGTCGACTCCGTGACCGGAAACGACGGTATCGAGCGTCGATGGACCATCGGGGAGCTGGCCAAGGCCACCGGGGTCACCATCCGTACGCTCTACCACTACGACGAGATCGGCCTGGTTCGGGCCGGCGAGCGGACCGCGTCGGGCCACCGCCGCTACACCGAGGCCGATCTGCGGCAGCTCTATCGCGTGCGCGCCCTGCGCGGACTGGGACTGTCGCTGGAGGAGATCGCGAACGTCCTCCAGCGGCCGGCCGACGACCTGACGGCCATGCGCGACCTGCTCGGCGCCCAGTTGGCCGAACTGGAGCTGCAATCGGCCAGGATGGCGCAGCTCAAGACGAAGATCGGCGGGCTCCTCGGGCTGCTCAACCAGTCGGTCATGCCCGATTCCGAGCACTTCATGACCACCCTCGAAGAGATCTCGGTGTACGAGACGTACTTCGCCCAGGAGTTGCGAGACCACCTGGCCCAGCGCCGGATCCAACTCGGCGAGGACACGCTGCGGGACCTACGGGCCGAATGGCTCGTCCTCCTCAAGGAGGCCCATCAGCACATGCTGGCGGGCACGCCCGTCGACGACCCCCGGGTGCGGGCCGTGACCGCCCGCTGGACGGCGATGGCGGCCGCACTCCAGAGCGGCAACGAGCAGCTCGACGAACGGCTCAAGATCGCCGGAACGGCGTGGTGGCGCGACAACAGCGCCGGGGTCAGCGAGGAGGTCAGCCGCCAGATCGAGTGGCTGGACGCCGACGGCCTGCCCGCCATCTTCGACTACCTCCAGCGGGCCGTGCTCTGGGCCCGCGAACACGAATCAGGAGAGTGACGCGAGAATGCGATACCCCGAGGCACCGGTACGGCCGGAGCACAACGAGGTCGGCGGCCTGGTCTTCGACGACCCCTACCAGTGGCTGGAGGAGGACGACGGCGAGGGGGTGGCGGCCTGGCAGCAGGCCCAGGACGAGCTGGCCCGCTCCTACGTACACGGCTGGCCGCACCATGAGGCGCTCGCGGCCCGCGTCAATGAGCTGGTCGAGCAGATGGACGCCCGCAACCTGGTGGTTCCCGTTCGATACGGGCCGCGGTGGTTCCGCGCCCGCATCCCCGACGGCCGGGAGCTGATGGTCTTCGAGACGGCCGACGCCCCCACGGGCCCATGGCGCATGGTGATCGACCTCAACGAGCTGTCCGACGGTACGCCACTGCGCATGAGCCCGCAGCCCTCCCCCGACGGCAGCCTGCTGGCGTACTCCCTGGACGCCGGGGGGCGCGAGCTGCCGGCGCTCAAGGTGATCGAGATCGACACCGGGAAGGTGCTGCTGGACGGCGTACCGCAGCAGCGGCCGGGGCTGGTGGCCTGGCTCCCCGACGGCAGCGGATTCTTCTACATGGCCAACGAATCAGGGGCGGCGCAGGTACGGTGGCGGCTGTTCTTCCACCGGCTGGGGCAGCCGGCGCCCACTCAGCCAGAGCCGCTGGACATCCCCCACATGTTCGCCATCCCCAAGATCTCCCGGGACGGGCGCTGGGCGCTGGTCCAGGTCGACCATCTACGGCCCCGGCCGCACTTCATCGCCCGCCTGGACGGCCCCTGGGAGTGGCGCGAGTTCATCACCGACGCCGAGCACCTGTACAAGGGCGTGCTCGTCGACGACTCCTACGTGGCCGTCACCACGGCGGACGCCCCGCGAGGCCGCCTGGTCCGCATCCCGCTGGACAGCCCCGGTGACCCGGACACCTGGACCGAGCTGGTGCCGGGCGGTGACGCCGTACTCACCGGCGTGACCCTGGCCGGCGAGCGGCTGGTGCTCGGCGAACTGGTGGACACCGTCTCCCGCATCCGGATCCTCGGTCTGGACGGTACGGACCTCGGGGAGGTCCCGCTGCCCGGCCAGGGCTCGGTCAGCTCCATCGCCCAGGGAGTCGTCGCTCTGGGGGTGATGGACCAGGTCGTGGGCTGCGAGGACGCCATCACCTTCGGCTACACCTCCTACACCCAGTCGCCCACGGTCTACCACTACGAGCTGGAGTCGGGGGCCCTGACCGCCCTGCAGGGGTCGGGCCACACCCTCACCGGGCTGGTCACCACCCGCGTATGGGCCACGTCGGCCGATGGCACGCGCGTGCCCTGCACCCTGGTCCACCGCGCCGACCTGGACCGCTCGCGGCCACAGCCGACCCTGATCCAGGGGTACGGCGGGTTCAACGTCGCCGTGCTGGCGTCGTACCTCGGCCCCCTGGCCGCGTTCGTGGAGGCGGGCGGGATCTACGCGCACGCCCATGTGCGCGGCGGCGGGGAGTTCGGCCTGGAGTGGTGGGAAGGCGGGCGGCTGCACGCCAAGCAGAACACCTTCAATGACCTGTACGCCATCGCGGAGCGGTTGATCGCCGACGGGGTCACCACGCCCGACCGGCTGGCGGTCCAGGGCGCCTCCAACGGCGGGCTGCTCACGGGCGCCGCCGTGACCCAGCGGCCGGAGCTGTGGCGGGCGGTGGTCTGCGGCGCCCCGAAGCTGGACCTGATGCGCGTCGCCCGCGACCCGCTGGGCACCGCCGCGACCCTCTCCGAGTACGGCAATCCCAACGACCCGGCCGACGCCCCCGTGCTCATGGCCTACTCGCCGTACCACAACGTGAAGCCGGGTACGGCCTACCCGGCGATCCTGCTGGACGCGGGGGCCAACGATCCTCGCTGCCCGGCGTGGCACTCCCGCAAGTTCGCCGCCAGAACGCAGGCCGCCACCACCTCGTCCCATCCCGTCCTGCTGCGCGTCTGGTCCGACGCGGGCCATGGGGGAACGAGCTGGAGCACGATCGTTCTGCAGCAGAGCTTCTGGCTGGCGTTCGTCATGCGGGAACTGGGCCTGGTGCCTGACCTGTAGTGATATTGGATGTGATATCGCTAGATCACCGATATCGCTATTAGACAGCGGATGATCACATCTGCTTTGCTCCAAGCTTCTGACAGATGAGAAGCAAGGATTTCGGCATGCGACACTTCCGCGTCCGCCGCGTCACCGGAGCGCTCCCCGCGACCTCGTTGGCGCTCTCCCTCCTGTCCGGCGGCGCTCTCGGCGCGGGCCCGGCCTCGGCCGCTACCGTCGCGGCGTCCCCGGCCGTTTCGGGCGAGGCTCAGGTCAGGAAGGAGTTGCGGGCGCTGGAGGTGTCTTTCAAGGGCCGCATCGGGGCGTACGCCATCGACACCGCCACCGGCAAGACGGTGACGTACCGGGCGAGCGAGCGCTTTGCGTTTCTGTCCACCTTCAAGGCGCCCCTCTGCGCGGCCGTGCTGAACAAGGCGCGCACCTCCGAGCCCGGCCTGATGAACAAGCTCATCAAGTGGACGGCCGCCGACATGACGCCCAATTCGCCGGTCACCGAGAAGCACGTCGAGGACGGCCTGACGGTCGCCCAGTTGTGCGAGGCGGCCATCACCAAGAGCGACGGCACCGCGGCCAACCTGCTGCTCAAGCTGATCGGCGGGCCCGCCGGGCTGACGAAGTACTTCCGTACGCTGAAGGACTCGACCTCCCGGATGGACCGCTGGCACCCCGAGCTCAACGACTGGACGCCCAAGGAGAAGCGCGACACCACCACGCCCGCGGCCATCGCCCGCGATCTCCGCGTGCTCGCGATCGGCGACGCACTGGAGGCCAAGGATCGGGAGCAGTTCAACGCCTGGCTGCTCGCCAACAAGACCGGCGCCGAGCGGATCCGCGCGGGCCTGCCCAAGACCTGGACGATCGCCGACAAGACCGGCACCAACTCCGACGGATTCGGCGGCGGGAACGACATCGCCGTGATCCGCTCCGAGCAGGGCGCCGCTCCCATCGTCATGGCGATCTACACCAACCGCACCCCGGGCCTCCCCACCGACAACCAGACCATCGCGAAGACCGCCACCATCCTGGCCCGGGGACTCGGCAAGCTCTGACGCCGACGTTCCGCTGCCCTTCTCAGAGCTCTCCAGCCCGCCCGCGCGGCGCCTGCCAGCCCGGAAGGACGCCACGCAGGCGCTGTGACCTCGCGTGACGTCCTCCCGTTATGGGGTGATCAAGGGTACGGATGGGGCTCGGGGTTGGTCGCGCCGCCGTAGTCGGCGAATCGCTTGTGAAGCAGGGGCGGCGCGCTGGGCGGGCACAGGCTGAGGGTGCCCGGGGACCAGACGCGGCAGACCGTGAGCCCGAGGTGGCGGATGTCCGGGGTGGTGAGGTCGAGGTAGCCGAGCTGCTTTCCGGTCTTCGCGAACGCTGCCACCAGCCCTTTCACGCGGCTGCGGAGGTCTGGGGCCGCGTCAGGGGGCAGGTCACGCGCCGAGACCTCCGCATGGACGGCGAAGCGCTTGTCGATGATCGCGGCGTTGGCCGGATCTGTGTAGTAGGCCACGTTGTCGTCGAGATCGAAGAAGCGGTCCTTGTCGGTGACGTCACTGTCCTCGATGGCGGCCTTGGCGGCCATCCAGTTGGCGTAGCGGAACACCGCGACGGCTTCGAGGAGGGACTTGTACATCGCGTGGCCCAGGCGCTGGTCGCTGCCCAGGCCCGCGACGACCGGCGCGTTGCCGGGGTGGTCATCGCGGTAGACGCAGGCGACGGTGAAGCCGGGCAGGTCGGGACTCGGCAGCAGGTGGAACTCCGGGGGCGGTGTGCCCGGCGACCAGTGGCGGTCGATCAACCGGGCGAGGGCCCGCAGGCGGCCGTCAAGAAGGATCTTGACGGAGGGCTGACCGCCGTACCAGTGCCCGATCACGCAATCGAGCTGGATGAGCTCCTCCAGCGCGCCGAGCAGGGCTTTGCCCGGGTCGCTGTGGGTCGCGGTGCCGGTGGTCACCGCGGCGTTCACCCAGGGCTCGCCCTCCTTGCGCCGCGGCAGGTAGCCGACCAGCGTGAGCTGGGCGGGCATCCAGTAGGTGTCGTCCGAGGTGAGCGAGTCGGCGGGCAGCCAGCTCATCGGGGCGTCGGGGTCGAAGGGCTCGAAAAGGAAGCCGTCGCGGCCGAGCTGCTCGTCGGAGAAGAACGACAGGCACTGAGCTGCCGGAATCGCGCGGCCACCGCTGCTCATGGCGCGGTGACTGGCGAAGCGGAGCCGGTCGCGGTGCAGGGCGAGGTACGAGTGGTGGCAGTAACGCTCGGCCGACTCCCCGAGTGACTTGATAAGGGGCTCGTCGAGCAGGATGCCGGCCCCGCCCAGGTGGTGACGCTCGGCGGGGATCGGCCGGGCGTCGTACAGGACGTGCACACCGGTGAGTTCGGCGCCGGCGATGGCGATGCGTGGTTCGCCACGTGAGCGGGCGCTGAACTTCAACCGCGGTATCAGGCCGCACACGGGGTTCAGCATGCGCCGGGCCAGCATCCGGGTGCCGGTGTCGAACGGTGTGGTCCGCGGTACGAGGCCCGCGGCGGAGCCCTGGTCAGCCACTGAGCCACTCCTTGGCCTGGAAGTAGAGCTCGGGTTCGTCGCGCTGCGCGACGGGCGAGCAGGCCGGACAGCCGGGGATCTGCAGGACCTCGCTGACGGTCGTCTCCCAGGTGGGGAGGTAGACGCACAGCATCTTGCCATGGGTGAAGGAGGCGCCCGTATGGGCGAGATTGATCGCTTCCAAGGCGAGATGGGAGCAGAGCAGCGAGGACAGCGCGGGCAGCATGGGCGGACGTCCGCCCGACGCCTGTGCGGTGGTGAGCGCGTTCTTGTATCGGCGGTAGCCCGCGCCGTCGGCGAGGTTCATCGTGATGCGCGTTTCCAGACAGGCGTAGCAGGGCCCGCGGCCCGGGTGGAAGGTCGGGCCGACGAACAGGAACGGCCCATCGATCGTGCCGTGCAGCCAGGACATGCCGACTTCCAGGGCGACCCTGTTGAACAGGCTCACCGCCACCGGATCCACCCGGACACCGGCCCACACGGTGATGCCGCCCTCCCAGGAGGCGAACGTCTCGGCGACTTCGTGCAGCCGCAGCCCGTGCGTGGTCCAGCCGGTATCGGCGTCCTTGAGCACCTCAAGGACGGGATCGTCGCTGGAGTCGGTCACGTCGAGCTTCGGATCGCTGGCCGCGATCAGCTCCGTGACGCGGGCGGCCATACCGCCGTCGCCGATCACCCGTATCGGACGGGCGGGCGGCGGTGGCCCGGAGAGCAGGTCGGCGTAGTGGTCGAGGTAGTGGTCGAGTGCGTTCGTCGCGGTGTCCTCGATCACGTCGAGTGTCCGCAACTGCTCCAGGAGCGCGGACATCTCCTCCATACCGATGTTCGCCCGCGCGGCCAGCTCGGCCACCTCCCGGGAGCCGTCCAGAGCGTTCACTACCGAGAACAGCCAGCCGCGCCGGGCTTCGTCGGTGATGGTGTGCGAGGTGGCACTCCACACGCCCTGCCTGAGCTCGACCGTGTCGGGATCATGCCCGATGACCGAGAACGACCGCTTGATACGGGGTGATGCGGGCTGTGTCACAGCTTCTCCTGCGGACGCGGTCACATCTTCTCCTGCAGACGCGGTCGGCTCTTCTTCTGCGGATGTGGCCGGCCGCCCGGCCGGCCGAGGACGATCAGATGCAGCAAGGCGGTCCGCAGCCCGTCGACCCGGAGGACCTCGTGCGCCTCCTCGTCGTAGTAGGTCGACCAGTCCGTACCGGCCAGGCCGAGCGCGGTCGCGGTGAGATGGACATGCTGGGCCATCGCCCCCACCTCGTGCAGCACGAACCGCAGCCCGCGCGGGCCGTACTTGCGCATCGAGCGCCATGGGCGCCCGACGAACAGCACGACGAGCGCCGCTCGGTCGATCGGCAGTAGGTCGGGCAGCTCGTCCAGGCCGCAGCGCAGCAGCGCGGCCAGTTGCTGAGGGCCGCCGTGGCGGGCCAGGCAGTCCAGGCGGGGGGCGTAGCGGTACAGGCCCGGCTCCAGGTCCGTCACCTCGCGTGCGGCGAGGTGCAGCTCGACCGGGTACAGTCCGCCGCCGCTGGGGACGGCTCGGTGCGGCCGGCCCGCCTCGTGGCCGAAGCACGCTCCGGCGGCCCGTAGCAGCGCGGCGGTCTCGGGCAGCGTCACCGGGTCTCCGCTGAACGAGCGGGTGCTGCGCCGGGCCGCGATCGCCTCATCCAGCGCCATCCGCGCCGGCGCCGGATCCGGCAGCTCGACGCGGCGTGCCGCGGGGATGGTCTCCTCATCGGTGTGGCTCAGCGTCTCCATGCTCGCGGTCGTGAGGTAGTCGGCGACCGAGCGTTGCAGCTCACGGTCGTGGCGGCGGAGCCGGCTGGCGTACAGGAACTCCTCGGCGGGCGAGGCCGACCGGGAGATCCCGAGATGGGAGTGCCGGAGCTGGTTGGTGTGGAAAGCCGTGCTGTCCAGCCATGGGCTGACCGCACGGAAGAAGTTGGTGCCGAGCGCGGAGCGCAGCACCGGCGTGTTCTCCATCTGAACCGATCCTTGAACGGGGTGGGCCGGATTCGGCGGGTGCCGTGTCCCGGTCCGATGACCGGGACACGGCACCCGCTTCTCGCGTTTACTCCTCCATGGCGACGGCGGCTGAACTGCTGCTGCTGGTGATCGGGGCGACCAGAAGCTTGCCGTCTTCCATCTCGATCGGGCAGGCGCTCAGGGTTTCGGTCGAGGTGCTCGTCGAAAGCATTTTCTCTCTCCTTTCGTGCATGAGGGTGCTGCCGGTGCGGACTGAGTGCCTCACCGGATCCTCGCGATATCTGATCGCGGGGCTCGTGGGCCGGGCCGGGGCCCGGGTGTCTTCACACCTGCGGACCTGGTGCGGTCGGCGGGCGCGTCGGTTGATCTATTCGGCGTAGTCCGAGGTGCGCGACGGACAGGGCGCCCTGCTGGAACAGCGCCGTGCCCGTCGTGGTGAACTCCAGCCAGTCGGCGAGTGCCGTCTCATCGCGCTCGGCGCTCCCGCACCCGCCCAGCCGGGTGGCCCAGGTCGCGAAGGTGCGCGCGTAGTCGTCGCGGTGGGTCCGTACGTGGATCGGCTCCCACCAACGCCCGCAGGCGGTCAGGAGCCGGTCGAGCGTGAGAACGGTGCCGGTCAGGCGAAGGCGTCGCATCGCCTCGACGTATCGTGCGGCCTCGGCCGGCCAGCTCTCGCTGTGCCCCCGGATCGTGCTCTCCAGCGCCAGGCGGGCGCCCGGCCTGGTCCACGCGTGCGCGTGGGCGAAGAACTCCGCGTAGGTGTCCGGCGTGCCGTCCACGTTCTCCAGGTTCTCCAGGAGCCCGATGCTGACGACCGCGTCATAGGGCCGGTCGGGGGTGAAGGCGCGGTAATCGCCCTGATGGATGGTCACCCCGCGCAGCCGCAACCCTTCGGCTTCCTGGCATGCGTGATCGGAGGCGTCGACACCACACGCGGCTGCCACACCGCGTTCGCGGCTCAGATAGCTCAGGAAGCCGCCATAGCCCGAGCCCACGTCGAGGACGCGTGACTGGGCGCTCACCTCCGCCCAGTCACTCAGCAGCCGGAATTTCGCGAGCTGGGCGGTGTCGAGGTCGTTCGTCCCCTCCCACAGCCCGCAGCTCAGCGCCATGGACTTGCCCAGCCAGCGGCGATGTGCGGCAACGTCGAGCTTGGTGACAGTCATGTGAACGCCTTAAGGGAGAGCACGTGATCAACGCGACCATACCCGATCGGTGACTGTCCGTAGCGCTACGATTACCTAGTGTCGCCGTGATGCATCGTTGTCTGTTGTCGGCGCTCAGTCCTGATCTCGGAGAACCCCACGTCCACTGACAGAGACGGCGTTGGGCAGGAGCAGCGCCCCGAGCGCCAGCCCGATCAGCCCGGCGACGACCGGCGCTCCGGTCCACAGCTCGGGCACGGCGGGCAGGCCGCCCCCGATGGCCGAGGCGACCCCGATGTACAGCGACCAGGTGGCGAAGGCCGACAGCCCGGCGAAAGCCCAGTAGGCGCCGCGCCGCTCACCCGACGGCCGCAGCCGGCGGATGAGCAGGTCGCTCACGAACCCGGAGACCACGAACGACAACAGGATCGGTACATTGCGGAACCCCGTCTGGGCAGCCGGCATGAGCGCCATCACCGCGTACATGACGGTCACCGAGCCGAACGGCAACAGCCAGCGGCGCACCAGCAACAGCACCGGGCTGAGCACGACGACGTTGGTGACGACCATCGCGACGGCCACCTGCTCGGCGCCCGGGCCCATCGCCACGGGGCCGGCGCCCCCCGCACCGCCGCCCGCGTTCTGCAACGTGGACAAAGCCCGGACGATGCCCTCGGGGCGGTACTTCATGGCGCCGCCGTACGACAGGAACAGCGACACCAACGTGGTGGCGAACGCGAGCCCGATCAGCGCCGGCAGCAGGCGGCCGAGCGACGGCCGGGCGCCGACGTCGGGGGCGTTCCATGCCGAGCGCAGCGGTGTCGTGATGATCAGCATCATCGTCACGACGAGGCCGAGGTGCGACGGGCTGAAGAAGATGTTGATGGTCGTCTCGATGCCGAGGACGGTGTGCCACATCATGTCGGCCAACCCGAAGACGGCGAATGCGGGAATCGCCACCAGCCCGGCGAGATAACCGGTGGGGACGGCCGCCGGCCCCCGCCGCCCGGCGCGCACGTTGCGCCACACCTGCCAGATGATCCAGCCGGAGACCACGGCGAAGCCGGAATAGAACACCGCGTGCCATGGAGTGAAGAACGTCTCCAGCTGCGCCAGGTTGCTGTGCGCCCAGGCGTCGATCATCAGTCCGACCCCGAACCAGGTGCCGAGCAGCGCCGTCACCAGGTCTGTCCTGGGAGACACCCACCCGCGGGGCTCCCCCGTGTCCACCACTAATCGCCGAATGCCGACCGCGTCAGACGTCACTTCGTGCTTCCTTTCCGTCGATCGAATCGCTTCATTCCGGGCCCATCGGATGAGGCCTCTGCGCGGGGCCGGTCAGGCTGTTTCGGCGCTGAGGGCCTGCGCCACGGGCAGGCGCGCCGCCAGGCGTGCGGGCAGGGCGGTGAGTGCCGCCGTCGCCAGGAGAGTCGCGAGTGCGGCGCCGAGCAGCCAGAAGGAGGGGGGTTCCACCGCGTTCCTGGCAGTGAAGAGCGAGAGCAGGCCGATGCCCAGAGGGATGCCGACGATGGCGCCGGGCAGGCTGGGCAGCATTTGAGCAATGGACAGACCCGCGGTGATCTGCCCGGGAGTGGCGCCGAGTGTACGAGCGATGGCCATGTTCGCCCGGGCCTCCATGGCCGTGGTCCAGGTGAACGTGAGGGTGTTCACGATGGCGAGCGCGATCAGCAGGATGGTGACGGCGAGCATCAGCCGGCGGTCGTGCTCGCCGCGCAGGTTGGGCAGGACGGAGGAGCCGTCCAGGCCGTAGCCCCGCTCCGGCTGGACGTAGATGGTCAGCAGGGCGACGATCGCGATCACTGTGGTGGCGGTGGAGCACGCCTGGAGTACGGCGCGGCCCGGCCGGCGGGCGGTCAGCCGCAGCCCGAGCAGCAGCGGCGTGGGCAGGAGCGCGGACAGCGCGGTGAGCCGGGGCCGGTGACGGGGCCGGCGCGCGGTGGCGGTCAGCGCCGTGACGGTCGCCGTACGCATGGCCCGCAGCGTGGGACGCAGCGTGGACAGCACCGCCACCGCCACGGCGAGGGCGGTCGCCGTGACGAGGATGGCGCCGTCGGGCCCGCCCACGTCACCGATCCGGCTGGCGGTGGGGCTGGCGATGGCGGGCGCGGTCAGGCGGGCGATCACCAGCCCCAGCGTGTCGCCGACCAGCGCCAGCGCCAGGTACTCGGTGAGCAGGACGGTGGCGATCAGAGCCGGGGTGGCGCCGACGGCCTTGAGCAGCCCGGCCCGGCGCGTCTGCTCGACGGCGCGTCCCGCGGCCAGCGCCGCCACTCCGGTGATGGCCAGGAAGCTGAGCAGCCAGCTGCCGACGACCAGGATCGGCTGGCTGTTCCTGAGGATGACCAGGTCCTGGGTCTCTTTGAACTGCCAGGAGTGGAAGTTGACCCTGACGGTGGTGTCGCTGTGGGCGTCGATGAAGGCCTCGGTCGCGGCGGGGTCGCGCAGCTTGAGGTCGACAGCCGTGGTCACCGAGAGATCATGGGATGCCGCCAGGGCCCGGGCATCCGATCGGGTCATCCAGGCCAGGCCGCTGGCGTCGCTGGGGCCGCCGCCCGGGCCGATCTGCGCCGCCCAGGGGTAGATGGAGGTGGCCGCGGTGACGGCGATCCCGAGGACGGGGTACGAGCGGCCGGCGATGGTGACGCGGTCGCCGACGCCGACGCCCAGCGCGGTGGCGAAGCCGCGTTCGAGGACCGTGCCGCCGGAGCGCACCCAATGACCCGAGGTCACCAGCGGCCGGTCGACCGGGCCGGGCGTCTCGGCGAAGCCGTGCACCACCACGGGGGACGTCGTGGAATCGCGCGTGGTGAGGTTGGCGTAGACGATGCGATAGGGGCCGTGGTGGGCGACTACCTCGGGAGCGTCCGCCAGCGCGGACAGAGCCGCGGTCTCGGCGGGGCCCGCGTCGCCGGAGAGTGCCACCACGTCCGGCCCGGCGGTGGCCGCGCGGGTCTGTTCGTACAGCGCGTCGCTCACGCCGCCCAGCGACAGGCCCAGTGCCATCGTGGCGGTGGCCACGGTCACCGCGAGCAGGAGCATCGCGGCCTGGACCTTGTGCCGCCGCACGTCGGCCAGCACCAGACGGACGACGAGCACGATGGAGCCCATGCCGTTCAGCCCTCCAGCCCGATCAGCCCGCCGAGCCCGCGCGGGTGGGAGCCGGCCAGCCGGGTGTCGTCGACGAACATCCCGTCGCGCATCGAGATCAGCCGATCCGCGGTGGCCGCGACCCGCTCGTCATGCGTGACGATCACGAAGGTCTGGCCCGCGGAACGCAGCTCCTCGAAGATTCTCAGTACGTCGAGGGTCGCCGCGGTGTCGAGGTTGCCGGTCGGCTCGTCGGCCAGGACGACCAGCGGTTCGTTGACCAGCGCGCGAGCGACGGCGACACGCTGGCGCTGGCCGCCCGACAGTTGCGACGGCAGATGCCGGGCACGGTCGGCGAGCCCGACCCGTTCCAGCAGCAGGCTCGCGCGCCGCCTGGCCTGGCGGCGCGAGCGTCCGGCCAGCAGCGCGGGCAGCTCCACGTTCTCGGCCGCCGACAACTCCTCCACCAGGTGGAAGGCCTGGAAGATGAACCCCACCGACCGGCGCCGCAGGCGCGCCAGAGCCCGCTCGCTCAGCGTGTCGATGCGTCGCCCGGCCACCCACACCTCTCCATCGGTGGGCCGCTCCAGGCCACCCAGCAGGTGCAGCAGGGTAGATTTCCCGCAGCCGCTGGGCCCCATCACCGCCAGCGTCTCCCCCTGAGGCACCTCCAGGTCGGCCTCGTCCACCGCGCGGATCCGGCTCTGTCCCTGACCATGCGTCTTCACCAGGCCGCAGGCCCGGACCACGGCACTTGACACGTTCATCCACCCTCGACTTCGTCATCGGCCTTGGACCAGGCCCGCTCACAGGAATCCAGCCAGCGCAGGTCCGCCTGCAACCGCAGCACGACCCCTTCCAGCAGCAGGCCGGCGCCCGACCCCGGCGGCTCGGCCAGCGCCGCCTGCTGCACCTCACGCAAGCGGCGCAGCAACTCACGGCGCTGGGCCGCCACCAGCTCGACCGGGTCGGCGAGCCGGGCCGCGGCGGCCGCGGCGAGCTTGAGGTGGAACTCCGCCAGGTCCGGTTTCGGCCAGCCCACCTCGGCCAGCCAGGCGGCCACCCGCTGCTGCCCGGCCGGCGTCAGCTCATAGACCTTGCGTTCGGGCCGCTCGGGCAGGCCGTCCGTCCGCTCACAGACAACGAGCCCGGCTTTTTCCAGCCGGGCCAGCGTCACGTAGATCTGACCGCGGTTCATCGACTCGCCGAGCGGGCCGAGAGTTCGCTGCAGCCGAGCGTGCAAGTGGTACCCGTGTGACGGCTCCTTGGCGAGCATCGCCAGCACTGCGTCCTGCACTCCATCCCCCTAACGGTTAGCCAATAGATAGCGGTTATCCGTGGGAGGTGTCAAAACGCTACATCTGGTGATCTCCTGGACCGGCCCGCCGCCAGCGTCACAGCACCTGACGGCCAGGTCCCGTTCCTGGACCTGCTTCAGGGCCGCGATGAGCTACAAGCACATGTGGTACGACGGCGCGCCGCACCGGGCGCCTTCGTCGTCAGCGCCTGGACGGTGGTCGGCCCATGTATTGGGTTGGAACGGTTACGGACTCGTCTGCAACGCGAGAGGGCCGAAGGCGTGCCCGGCCCACAGCTCACGGGAGGTTTCCTCCGGATACGCTGCTATGTCGGGCTTGGTGTCGATGATCCAGGTGTGCTGGTTCTGCGGCTCGTACGCCGGCCAGCCCGGGTCTCCGGTCGTGGCGAAGGCGATCCATGCCGCTCGAACCTGGGCCGACAGCTCGGCCGCGGCCGGAGGCGGATCCTGTCCGATCAGCAGTCCCGCCGATCCGGCGGTCAGGTTGCCGAACGTCAGCGGCAGGCCGAGCCCATGGCAGGCGCCGAGGAGGTCTCCGCCCATGCCGGGGGCCGGCCAGGTCAGCTCGTACAGGTGGGCGCGGCCGTGCTTCTGGCGGGCTTCGGCCAGGCGTACGGAAGGCATCCGGAACAACCAGTCGGAGTGCACCAGCTCGTACAGCCGCTCCTCGTCGGCACCCGGGTAGGCATCCCGGTAGGCCTCGGGATCCGGGGCGAGCGCCCGCAGCGCGGTGTCCGCTCGTTCGGCGGTGATCTGGCCGGTGTCGCCGCTGATGGCCATGAACAGCCGATACTCGTCGCGGGTGTGACCCACGATCAGCTCCACCCCGTGCGCGGCCCCGTCCGCCAGTGACCGCCACGGCACCTCGGGCAGCACCTCGCCGTCCACGACCGGCGCGCACAGCGTCCGGACGTGCGCCGCGTGGCCCCACCGCGGGTAGTCGCCCATCTTCTCCGCCGTCGTGTCCCCGGCGTCGATCAGCCGCTCCGGCGACTGGCGGGCGAGTTCGCCCGCGAGCGGGGGCAGGCCCAGTTCAGCGGCTACCGCGGCGCCGATGTCGGTGGCCAGCTCAGGGGAGAAGAACATGCCCGGCACGCTCTGCGCGATCGCCCGGCGGAACAGGCCGGTGGCGCTGGGCATCGTCATCAGCGCCGCGATGCTCCCGGCTCCGGCGGACTCTCCGAAGACGGTGACCCGGTCCGGATCGCCGCCGAAGGCCGCGATGTTGTCCTGCACCCAGCGGAGGGCGGCCACCTGGTCCAGGAGCCCGCGGTTGGCCGGTGCCCCCTGGAAATGTCCGAAGCCCTCGGCGGAGACCCGATAGTTGAAGGTGACCATGACGACGCCGTCCCGGGCGAGCACGCGGCCGTCGAAGACGGGGTCGCCGGACCACCCGTACATGTAACCCCCGCCATGAATCCACACCATCACCGGCAGCCGGGCGGCGCCCAGGTCGGGGGACCAGACATTGACGGTCAACCAGTCACCGTCGGCGCCGTCCGCGCTGGAGGCGCCCAGCAACCTGGACTGCGGCGGCCGCGGACCGAACTCCCCGGCCTCGCGCACCCCGTCCCACGCCTCGGCCGGCACCGGCGCGGCCAGCCGCAGCGCGCCCACCGGCGGGCGCCCGAACGGGACACCGCGGAAGACGGCCACGCCGTCCTCCATGCGCCCGCGCAGCCGTCCCGTGCTCACCCGGACCTCCGGGTCCGCTGATCCGATGGCGCTCATGGCACGCTCCTCATCCAGGGAGTGCCGGCTCCCACAGCCAGGCGCGGCCATCTTCGCCCGAACCGCGGGTTCGGCGCACCTCGTTATTGAGCGGGTCGCTGCCACGTCAGCTCCGGCCACGCGCTCGAAAGCACGGCTTCAAGCCCTTAGGGCTGAGTCCCTTCAGGTGGCGCGGCGGGAACGACGCAGGACAGGGCGCCGCGCAGGATCGCGGCGAAGGATTCCGTATTGCCGGGCTCGAGCCACCGTCGCCCCGCCACCCGGATGGCGGCGGCGACCGCGGCGGCCGTGACGGCGGGGAACAGGTCGCGCTGGGGGTCGGTGCCGGTGCGGGCCGCGATCGCCTCGGTGAGCGGGCCTTCCGCCATGGTGAACGCCCTCAGCGCCTCGCCCTCCAGCTCGGGCGTCGACATGATCATGCGCAGGCCGGCCTTGTCGGGCTCAGGGTCGGTGTAGAGCTCGATCACGGCCGCGATGACGGCCTGGTCGAGCGGCTCGCCGGCGGGCCGGGCGCGCAGCGCCTGCCCCACGCGGCCGGCCTGGTCGGCCTGGAAGGCGCAGATCGCCTCCGCCCTGCTGGAGAAGTAGTTGTTGTACGTACGGGATGAGACTCCGGCGGCCGTGGCGATGTCATGGACGCGCACCAGAGCCAGCCCGTGAGGGCCCTGCTCGATGGCCAGGCGCAGCGCGGCGTGGCTGATCGCCTCTCGGGTGGCCTGCTTGTTGCGCGCCCGGAGGTCGAGGGCGTCGTCGTTCATGGGAGCGACTCTATCTGATGATGCGTGGCACGCACTAGGTGCGTGCCACGCAAGTTGTGGGTAGAGTGCGACGGGACGCCTGGCACTCGCCCCTGGAGAGTGCCAACCGGCGGGGTGTGCCGGGACGGCGAGGTCCGCCTGTCGGCGGGCCGTCCGTCGCGGGCGCCGTCCCGGACAGCCCCTATCGAGAGCAGGAGCAGGAATGGCTTCGAAGATGATCGCGTTCGACGAGGACGCCCGGCGCGGTCTCGAGCGCGGCATGAACCAGCTGGCCGACGCGGTCAAGGTGACCCTGGGTCCCAAGGGCCGCAACGTCGTGCT
>NZ_JBEZFW010000022.1:0-175261 GCF_040649695.1 Nonomuraea sp. NPDC048901
CCAGATGCATGGACGCGCAGGATTCACCCTCCTTCGCCATCGCATCCTTCTCGGATAGCTGCACGCTCGGTCACCACCGAATGTGAGACAGGGCCGAATGTGAGACAGGGCCGTTAAGTTGACACTCCCTCCGGCGTAGGCGCGGGTCGTCGGTGTTGCGGTTGCGCCAGGCGATGTAACGGCGGATCATGCTGCCCTGCTCACGGTGGCTGGCATGGTCGGTGCCGTTGAGGGCGAACTCGCGAAGTGCGGTGAATTGCGCCTCGATGCGGTTCAGCCACGAGGAGTTGGTGGGCGTGTAGGCGATCTCGACGTTATTGGCCTGTGCCCAATCGCCGACCCGCGTGTCCTTCTTGGTCGTCAGGTGCGGGCTGAAGTTGTCGCAGATGATCGCGATCCGCACGTCGGGTGGGTAGAGGCTGCGCAGGTAACGGCAGAATTCCAGGAACTCTCCGCGCCGCTTGCGCTTCTTGAGGGGCCCGTACATCTTGTTCCGGCCAACGTCCAGGGCGGCGAACAGGTGCCGTACGCCCTGGGTACGGGTGTAAGTGGCGCGCATCCGCGGCCGCGGTTCCCGGTCGGGCTCCTTGCCTTTGCCGCCGGCGCAAGCCCAGTGCCGGCTCGGGCGAGGTTGCAGGTTGAGCGGTCCGAACTCGTCCATGCAGAAGATCACGGCGGGGTCGTCATCCTGGCCGATCACCTCGCCATCGGCGATGGCGTACAGGTGCTCGACGCGTGCCTTCTTGACCGCGTAGTCCGGATCACGTGAGGACTTCCAGGTCTTCATGGCTTGAAAGGAGACATTTTCTGCAAGGAGAAGCTCGCGCAGGCCCTCATGGCTGATGTCGTCGACCACCCCCTCGGCGACCAGGAAATCGGCCAGCTTGGTCAGGCTCCAGCGGGAGAACGGCAACCCGTGCTCGGCAGGGGTGGACTTGGCGATCTTCTTGATCTCGACCCGCTGGGGCAGGGTGAAGGTCGGCGGCCTGCCGCCCTTGTACTTGGGATACAGCGAATCGAAGCCATCGGCGTTGAAGTTGTGGATCACATCGCGGACGCGGTCTTCGCTGGTAAAGGCCAATTCGGCGATCTTCGGCACCGGCATCCCCTGGGCCGACCACAGCACCATCTGAGCCCGCCGCCAGGTCACCACCGAACCGGTGCCGCGCCGCACGATGCGCAGCAGCCGACTCCCCTCATCGTCATCGATCTCACGCACGCGAACACGTTCAGCCACCAGCAGAGTCTGAAACGATCACGCCGACCGAGGTGGGACCTTGATCGGCGTGTCACCGCAAACAGGGCAAACCGAAGATGATGCGGCACTCGTTTCGTCCTCGACGGGACCGGCCACGGCAGACGCCAGCGCCCTCAACACTCCCGCGCGGCAGCACGCACGTACCAGTCAGAGGCGAAATCTGCCTGGAGGACCAGTTCGTTTCGCATCAGGTAGTCGGCGTCATGGAGCACGACTCCGCAAAGCACGAAGTGGTGCGGACCCGAGTCGACCGAGTTGAGGTCGACCGAGTCGGGCAGCTCTTCGCATCTCGGGGATATCGGCACGTCAATGCGCACTGGCGTCTCGTCGGCCAATTCATTGAGGGCATCGCGTAGCTGCCCCACCGTCAACTCGACAGTCTCGTGACGGTATCGCTCGATCTCCATGTCGTCAGCCATGCATCGAGATTAGAAGTCGATGAAGTGACCCGCTCACCCCCTGGACCAGACAGGGCAAACGCTGCCTGATGTGGCACTAGGTGAGCCGAGGCACCGCCTCCAGCAGGGCGCGTGTGTAGTCGTGGGCGGGCTCGCCGACCACCTGCTCCGTGGGCCCGGACTCGACGACGCGGCCCTGGTGCATGACCGCGACGACGTCGGAGACGTACCGGACGACCGCCAGGTTGTGCGAGATGAACAGCATCGACAGGCCCAGCTCGTCGCGGAGCGAGCGCACCAGGTTGAGCACCGCGCCCTGGACGGACACGTCGAGCGCGCTGGTGATCTCGTCGGCGACCAGCAGGTCGGGCGCGGCGCCGAGCGCCCGGGCGACGGCGACCCGCTGCCGCTGGCCGCCGGACAGCTCACGCGGGTAGCGCCCGGCCAGGTCGGCGGGCAGCGAGACGAGCCCCAGCAACCGCTCCACCTCGGCCCGCCGCCCCGCCCGGTCACGCCTTACCCCCTCCCCCACCGACTCGCCGACCGTCATGCGCGGGTCCAGGGAGGCGTACGGGTCCTGGAAGACCATCTGGACGTTGCGCGCCCCGTCGATCCGGCCCGTGTACGGCACCAACCCGCTCACCGCCCTGGCCAGCGACGACTTGCCCGACCCCGACTCGCCGACGAGCCCGACGATC
The DNA here is from genome assembly GCF_040649695.1 of Nonomuraea sp. NPDC048901. Lineage (NCBI taxonomy): Bacteria > Bacillati > Actinomycetota > Actinomycetes > Streptosporangiales > Streptosporangiaceae > Nonomuraea > Nonomuraea sp. NPDC048901. Next base: position 2,355 of record NZ_JBEZFW010000022.1, read on the forward strand.
CGGCCAGGGGGGATCTCCAGCGTGACCCGGTCGACCGCGGTGAACGCGCCGAAGCGCACGGTCAGGTCTTCGATGATCATTTGACCTCCCAGCAGGCCACGCGGCCCGCCTCGCCGTACGGGATGAGCGGAGGACGTTCGGCGGAGCAGCGGGCGGTCGCCAGGGCGCACCGGTCCGCGAAGGCGCAGCCATCGCCCACGTCCGATGGGGCGGGCTGGCGGCCGGGGATGCTCGCAAGGGGTTTGTCCCGGTCGGTGGCCATGTCGGGCAGGGAGGCGATGAGCGCCCGCGTGTACGGGTGCGCGGCTTCGGCGGCCAGCCGGCGGACGGGCAACTCCTCGACGACCCGGCCCGCGTACATGACCATGACCCGGTCGCACAGCTCGCCCACCACGGCGATGTCGTGCGTGATGAACAGCGCGGCCGCGCCGCTCTCCTCGGTGACCTCGCGCAGCAGCCGCAGGATCTGCCGTTGCACGGTCACGTCGAGCGCCGTGGTCGGCTCGTCGGCGATGATCAAGCGCGGCGTGGCCATCAAGCCCATCGCGATCACCGCGCGCTGCCGCATGCCGCCGGACAACTCGTGCGGGTGCTGCCGGGCGCGCGCGGCCGGGTCGGGCAGGTGGACGTGGCTGAGCCGGTCCACGGCCCGCCGGTTCGCCTCGGCCCGCCCGGCGCCCTGGTGCACCCTCGCCACCTCGGCGAGCTGCCCGCCCACCCGCAGCGCCGGGTTGAGCGAGGCCATGGGGTCCTGGAACACCATGGCCAGCGTCGTGCCGAGCTCCTTGCCCGACAGCGTGGCGAGGTCCCGGCCGCCGAGCAGCAGCCGCCCATAGGCGACCCTGCCCGGGTAGGGGACGAGCCCGCCGATCGCGGCGGCGGTCAGGCTCTTGCCGCTGCCCGACTCTCCCACCAGGCCGACGATCTCGCCGGGGGCGATGGTCAGCGACAGCCCGCGCACGGGCGTCACACCGCCGGGGAACGCAACGGTCAGGTCCCTGACCTCCAGCACCGCGCCGGGATCCGGCTCGCCGGGATCGGCCTGTACGGCCGCGTCCGACGCCTTCCCAGCCGCGGCGGTACGGGCGGCGGCCTTGGCCATGGCGTCGCCCAGCAGGTTGAACCCGATACCGGCGAGCGCGATGGCCGCCGCCGGGCCGAGCGCGACCTCGGGCGTGACGTAGATGCGGGCGAACCCGTCGAACAGCAGCCGGCCCCAGTCGAACGACGGCGGCTGCACGCCCAGGCCGAGGAACGACATCCCGGCCAGGCCGAGCAGGGCGCCGCCGAGCGCCTGGGTGAGCTGCAGGATGAGCGGCTCGGCGATGTTGGGCAGCACGTGCCCGGTCAGGATCCGGCGGCGGGACACGCCGAGCATGCGGGCGGCCGACACGTAGTCGGATCCGGCGACGGTCGCGGCCAGCGTCTGGGTGAGCCGGGCGAATCCGGGCGCGATGGCCACCCCGATGCCCAGGACCGCGCCGCGGGCGCCCAGCCCGGAGACGACCGCGGTGAACATGGCCAGCAGCAGTCCGGGGAAGGCGACCAGGGCGTTGACCAATCCGGTGATCAGCCGGGCGGGCCGGCCCGGCAGCACGGACGGGAGGGCGCCGAGCACGATCCCGGCCAGACCGCCGATGAGCGTGGCTGCCAGCGCCAGCGCCAGGGAGAACCGGCCGGCCACGAGCACTCTGGCGAGCAGGTCGCGGCCCAGGCTGTCGGTGCCGAGCGGGTGGGCGGCGGACGCGCCCTGGAGGATGGCCGCCGCGTCGATGCGCTCGGCGCTCGCGCCCCAGACGGGCGGCCCGACGACGGCCAGCACGATCATGGCCGCGACGAGCACGGCTCCGGCGACCGCCGCGGGCGTGCGCGGCAGGCGGGGCTTCACGCGGGACTCCCTGGTCGCACGGCCTTCACTCGTGTGCGCGGCGGGCGAGGCTTCACTCACGCCTCCCTGATCTTGGAGGTGGGGTCGAGCGCGGCCAGGGCCAGGTCGACGGCGAGGTTCACGACGAGCACGATCGCGCCGTAGACGAGGATGACGCCCTGGGCGACCGGATAGTCCTTCTGCGTGATCGACTCGACGATCTTCAGGCCGAGCCCCGGCCAGGCGAAGACGTACTCGACCAGCACGCTGCCCGCGATCAGCGCCGAGAGCAGCAGGCCGCCCAGGGTGAGGGTGGCGGTGAGCGTGTTGGGCAGCACGTGCCTGAGGTAGAGGCGGGCGGCGGGCAGGCGTTTGGCGCGCGCCAGCCGTACATAGTCGGTGCCCAGCTCGCGCAGCGTCTCCGCGCGGGAGATGCGGGCGATCATCGCGATCGGGCCGATCGCCAGGGCGAGGACCGGCAGCACGTACGAGACGGCGCCCGCCTTGCCCGCGGGCGGGAACGCGCCGAGGCCGATGGCGAAGACGGTCACCAGCGCGATCGAGTACAGGAACTCGGGGACGGCGACGGCGGTGCCCGTCACGGTGGTGAAGGCGTACTCGGTGCCGCGGTTGCGGCCGTTCTCGGTGCGGACGGCCGCCCACATGCCGAGCGGCACCGCCACCAGCAGCGCCACCACGGTCGCCAGCAGGGCCAGGGCCAGCGTGTTGGGGAGCCGGGCGGCGACGATCTCGACGACCGGCTCTCCCGAAAGGAACGAGGTCCCGAAATTTCCGGACAGCACGTGGCCGGTGTAGGTGAGGAACTGCTCGGGGATCGACCGGTCGAGCCCCAGCGCCGCCGTACGCGCCTGGACGAGCTCGATCGGCGCGGCCGGCCCGAGCGACGCCCGTACCGGATCACCCGGAATGAGGTGGATCATCGCGAAGGACGCGACGAGCAGCGCGGCGAGCGAGACGACGAACCGGACGATCTGCCGCACCACCCACCGCGACCCGCGCGACCGCTCCCGGCTCGGCGAGCCGGGTCCGGCCTTGTGGAGCTCGCGCACTCAGCCTCCTTGCGTGAGGCGGATCGAGGTCGGCACGACGCCCCCGGCCATCATGCGGAACGTGCCGCCCTTGCCGGCGGCCAGGACGGTGTTCTCCACGACCGGGACCAGGTCGGCGTTCTCGAACAGCGCCGACTCGGCCTCCAGCCACAGCTTGCAGCCTTCGGCCGCCGGCTTTCCCGAGGCTTGCGCGACGAGCGAGGTGTAGCGGGAGTTGGTCAGGTGGGCGAAGTTGGCGCCCTTGGGCGCGGCCGGCCCCGACAGGAAGCCGACGAGCTGGCTCGGCAGGGTGACGGCGATCGGCAGCCAGATGGCGTCCCAGTCCTGGGTGACGTTGAGCGACTCCGCCAGCTTGGCGTCGATGATGCCGTTCAGCTTCACCTCGACGCCGGCCTTCTTCCAGGCGGCGCCCAGGTACTCGGCCGCCGCCTGCACCCCGGATCCCCTGGTGGTGGGGTAGACGAAGCGCAGCGTCAGCCGCTTGCCGTCCTTGACCCTGACGCCGTCGGCGCCGGCTCGCCACCCCGCCGCGTCCAGGGCGGCGGCGGCCGCGGCCGGGTCGTTGGCGGGCACGTGCCCGGTGACCGTGTCGCCCTGGCAGGGTCGCGGGTCGAGGACGAGCCCGGTGGCGGGCCGGCCGGTGCCGCTGGCGGCGATCCCGGACAGCTCCTTGAGGTTGACGGCCTGGGTGAGCGCCTTGCGTACGGCCGGGTCGTGGGCGGGCCGGTCATCGCCCTGATGGTAGAAGAACTGGCCGTTCCCGTAGGGCAGTTCGCTCTTGACGACTCCCGGGGCGGCCGCCACGCGGGCGCGGTCGGGGCCGTAGAAGGTGGCGCCGTTGAGCGTGCCGGCGACGAGCAGGTTGGCGGCGGTCTGCTCGTTGGGCACGACCTTCAGCGTGACCGTCTCGGGCAGGTCCTTGGCCGTGGCTCCGCCGGGACCCCAGACGTACTCCCTGCGGACCTTGAAGGTGTAGTGGTCGCCCGAGACCGACTCGGTGAGCCGGTAGGGGCCGGAGCCGGAGGTGGCGTGGGCGAGCAGCGAACGGTCCTTGACGCCCTTGCCGCACACGATGAACATCTGCTCGGCACTCTCCAGGATGAAGCTGAAGGGCTCGGGCGTGGACAGGGTCACGGTGCCCGCCGCGTCGTCCGCCTTGGCCTTCATCCCGGTGGGCACGAGAACGCCGTAGATGGGCGACTTGGTGGCGGGGTCGGCGATGTGGTTGACGTTCTCGGCCACGTCGGAGGGGGTGAGCTTGGCGCCGTCGGAACAGGTCGCGTCCTTGCGCAGGGTGAAGGTCACCGAGTCGGGCTTGACCTGCCACTTCTCGGCGAGTGCCGGGACGATCCGGCCGTCGGCGCCGACGCCGACGAGGGTGTCGTACGCGAACGCGAGCACCTGGTTGGTGACCGACAGCACGCCCATGGCGGGGTCGAGCACGCCGGGGTCGGCGCTGAGGGCGAAGGAGAACGTGCCGCCGGTGACCGGCGCGCCCGTCCCCGAGCCGGTGCTTGTTTCTGTGCCCGCAGTGCCGCCGCAGGCCGCGGCGAGCAGGGCCAGCGCGACGAGCGCGGCTGGTTTTCTCATGTGGGGCGCTCCTGGGGAGTGGGATCTGAGGCACCACCCTGGTCGCTGACCGTAGATCGTTCTTCGTGCGCTGTAACGAAAAGCGCGGCGGGCGTGGTGCTATCACCCGAAGATGCGCATCTGGAGCATGACGGTGAGCCGGGCGTCGGCGTCGGACAGGTCCAGCCCGCTGATCTCGGTGAGCCGCTTGAGCCGGTACCGGAAGGTGTTGGCGTGTACGTGGACCCTGGCCGAGGCGGCGTTGACGTCGCCGAACGCGTCCAGGTAGGCCCGCAGCGTGGCGACCAGGTCGCTGCCGTGCTCGGCGTCGTGGTCGAGCAGCCGCTGGTAGGGGCCGGTCGGCGCCTGGTCCTCCGCCGCCGCCACGTCGGCGACCTGGAGCAGCAGCGACTCGAAGTGCACGGCGGTGTAGCCGGCGACCTGGCCCGTCGCGCTGCGGGCGAGCAGCACGCGCAGCGCCCGGTCGGCGTCCGCGCGGGACCTGGCGACGTGGGCGAGGCTGGCGGCCAGGCGGCCGACGCCGATGCTGGCCGAGTGCCGCGGCCCGACCCTGGCCAGGAAGCTCTCCGCGACGCGTACGGCCCGCGCCTCCTCCTCACCGCCCGCCTGCAGCGGCAGCACGGCGTAGGCCACCGAGCCGACGAGCGCGGCGGCCGCCTTGGGGTGGATGGCGCCGACGTGCAGCGCGAGCGCGTCGGCGAAGCGCTGCCGGTCGCTCTCGGCGCGCGCCGGGTCGTCGTCGGCGGGGTGCGCGAGCTGCGCGGCGAGCACGCACAGCCGGGCGGTGGCGATGCCGAGCCGCGCGGCGGCCTCGGGCGCGTCGGCGCCGCCCGCGAGCACGGTGGACAGCAGGTCGCTACGGAGCCGCCGCTGGGTGTCGGCTCCCGCCCGCTCGCGCAGCAATTGCAGGGCGACGATCTTGGCCGCGTCGGCGAGCGCGCGCTGCCGCTGGGGCGTGAGCGGCTCGCGGACGGCGGCCCAGATGGAGCCGAGGATCTCGTCACCCGTCCGCACGGCGACGGCCGCCCGGTTGATGCTGTCGCCGTCGAGTTCGAGGTAGACGGGCTCGTGGCTCTGGTAGAGCAGCTTGAAGAAGCCGTTCTCGTCGAGCATCCGCTGGTAGTGCTCGGGCACCTGGCGGCCGAGCACGGTGGCGATCCGGCCCTGGTCGGCCTCGTCCTGCCGTTCGGAGTAGGCCAGCACCCGCGCGGACCTGTCCTCGATCGTGACAGGCGCGTCGAGCAGCGCGCAGACCGCGTTGGCCAGCGAGAACAGGTCGCCCTGCGGCTCCTCCCCCGGCCCGGCCAGGTCGCCCTCCGCCAGCAGGGAGCGCAGCAGGGCGGCGACCTGGGCCCAGGAGGCGGCCCTGGTGAGTCCGAGCACGGCCACACCGGTCCCCAGCACGGTCGCGCGCACCTGCTCGTCAGCGTCCACGGGCAGCTTGACCACCACGCCGGCCGCCGCCGGGGCCCGCGTGAGCAGCGAGCAGATCTCCGCAGTGCCCTGCACGCCGACCGCCAGCAGGATGCCGCCCGGCGGGACGATCAGCTCGTCGAGCGGATCGAAGATGTGCACCCCGGTCACCTCGGCGTCGAGGTCGCCCGGCGAGGCGGCCACGTCGATCACGGTGCTGCCGAGGTCGTTCAGGATCCGTCCTAGGCTGGCGCGCGGGCGGTCGTTCATCCACTCACCGTAGTCCGGCCCGAAGCCGTTGTTCGGTCCGGAGCCGTTGTTCGGTCCGGAGCGAGTGAGCGGGCGGCCGTCCGCCCGCTCACCGTGGTCCGGCATGTTCAGCTGATCTTCGGAGTGGCGCGCGCTCCCAGGTGGATGTACGGCGAGCCGTCCTCGAGCCGGTAGAACACGGCGGACATCCAGTCCGGGTCCTCCTCCCGGCGGCAGACGAAGGTGACCTCGTCCACGGGGACGAGCTTCATCTCCATCGGCGGCTGGAGCGCGGCCAGAGCGCCGGTGGCCTCGCCGAGGATCCACAGCTCGCCGTCGCGGACGCTCAGCGTGGCGCGGAACCCGGCCCGCTCGTAGACGCCCACGTAGCCGTCGACGTCGACCTGGACGGGCGTCTCTGGCGGCCCGAGCCTGGGCGGCACGGACAGGCCGTCCAGCTCGGCGAACAGGTCGGTGGCCACGGCGTGCGTGAACGCGCCGCTGTGCCCGCCGTTGGCGGTGACGCACACGATCGTGCCGGTGTCCGGTACGGCCCAGAGCATGGCGTGCTGGCCGATGGTGTTGCCGCCGTGGGAGATGACCTGGTGACCGTCCCATTCGTCGAGGATCCAGCCGATGCCCCACTGCCTGCCCAGCGCGTACGGGTTGGGGATGTCGACCTGCGGCTCCCACATGGCGCGCGGGTCGTCCAGAAGGCCGCCTTCGAGGTGGGCGCGGGCGAACGCGACCACGTCGGCGGGCCGGGCGCAGATGAGCCCGGCGGGCCCGGCCGAGCGCATGAGGCCCCAGACGGGGGCGGTCGCGCCGTCGACGTGGCCCATGGCGGCGCGGAAGCGCAGCACGTCCTCCGGAAGGGTCCAGGTGTGGGTGAGGCCGAGCGGTTCGACGATCTGCTCGCGCAGCACGTCGTCCCAGCGCTTGCCCTCGAGCTTCTCCAGGATCCGGCCGGCGATGGTGAAGCCGGAGTTGCAGTAGGACTGGGTGGCGCCGAGCGGGTGGTTCTGGGCCAGGTCGGCGCAGGCCGCGACGTATTTCTCCACGCAGTCGTCGCCGCGCCCGGTGTCGAGGAAGAGGTCGCCGTCGATGCCGCTGGTGTGGGAGAGCAGGTGCCTGACCGTGACGGTCTTGGAGACCTCCGGATCCGCCACCCTGAACTCGGGCAGCACCTCGGCCACCGGCGTGTCGAGCGTCAGCCGGCCGCGCTCGATCTGCCGCATGAGCAGGGTCGCGGTCCACACCTTGGTGACGGAGCCGATCTGGAACAGCGAGTCGGGTGTCGCCTCGACACCGGTGTCCTTGTTGAGCGTCCCCGCCGCGAACTCGTGCACCTCACCCCGGTGCAGGTAGGCCAGCGCGGCCCCCGGAACCTCGTGCTCGGCGATCAGCTCGGCGAGCCGGTGACCCATTGCTCCAGCCACGTGATGATCCTCTCGTTGAAGTCGTACCGGTGTGAGGGGCGCCCGTTGAGAATGAACAGGTGCGAGGCGTCCGGATAGCGGACCAGCCGGACCGGCACCCCCTGCTCGCGCAGCGCGGCGAACCACTGCTCGGCCTGGCCGACCGGACAGCGGTCGTCGCTGTCGCCGTGCAGGAGCAGGGTGGGGGTGGTGACGCGGGCCACCTGGGCGATCGGTGACTGGGCCTGGAGGTCGCCCCGGCATTCGTACGCCTTGATGAGGGATCCGAGGTCGGACGTGCCCGCCATGCTGGCGAGGTCGCTGACGCAGCCGCCGGGGATGGCCGCCTTGAACCTGCCGGTCCTGGTCGACAGCCAGCACGCCATGTAGCCACCGTAGCTGTAACCGGCGACGGCCAGCCGATCAGGATCGGCGACGCCCTCCGCCACCAGGTCGTCCACGGCCGCGAGGAAGTCCTGCTCGTCGGCCAGCCCCCAGGCGCCGATGGTGGCGGTGAAGAAGTCCTCGCCGTACCCGTCGCTGGCGCGCGGGTTGACCAGCAGGATGGTCCAGCCGTCGGCGGCGAGCCGCTGGTGGTAGAGGTGGGCGCCGTCGAAGGCGGGCGACCACGCGTTGTGCGGGCCGCCGTGCACGTCGAGTAGCAGCGGGCCGGGGGTGGTACGGGTCTCGTCGCGCAGCACGAAGCCCTCGATGGTGGTGCCGTCGGGGGCGGTGAAGGTACGGGGGCGCGGGATGAAGAGGTCGACGTCCGGGAGGGCGTGGTGGGTGAGGGGCTCGCCGTCGAGATAGACGTCGCCGGCGCTGAGCGGGGAGGAGGCGACCCAGGCGACCCGGCCGGCAGCCACGGACACGCCGGACACCGTGAAGTCGTTGCCGACGATCTTCACGGCCTTCCCGGCCTCACCTGTCTCCTCTGACTTCCCGGCTTCCCCAGCCTCCCCGACCAGCGGCTCGCCCGGCAGGCGGTACAGGTGCGTGCGGCCTTGGTCGCGGGCGCAGAACAGCAGGTCGTCGCCCAGCAGCGCGGGGACAGCACCGGGATAACCGGGGGCGCCGGTCATGACGTTACGGTCGAGCCCGGTCTCCACCTCGTCGAGGGTGTCAGGGCCGAGCGTGTACAGGCGGGTGTGGCCGATGGCCTCGCGCAGCCCGGCCACCACCAGCCGGGCGCCCTGGCCCTGGCCGTCGCGGTCGGAGCCGGGGTCGGGAGTGCCGTCGCCGTCGGGGGCGGTGAGCCACCAGGCGCCGGTGCAGATGACGTCCGGCCCGGTGAGGCGCTCCGGTTTGCCCGGCGTCGGCCCGGTGGCGTCCACCTCGTACACCGCGCTCTCCACCACCAGGTCACGGTCGGGCGCCATGCTCGCCGCGAACGCCAGCCGCCGCCCGTCCGGCGACCACGACGGCTCGCCCGCGTGGAACCCGCCTTCGGTCACCTGAACGGTGTCGCCCGTCGCCACCTCCACCACGAACAGCTGCGTGGTCAGGCCGCGCAGCAGCCCGGTGCCGTCGGCCTTGTACTCCAGGATGTCGGCCACGACCGGCGCGTGGGGGTCGAGGTCTCCGTACGGTCCGCTGTAGGCGATCCGGCTGCCGTCCGGCGACCACACGGGCGCACCGGCACCGAGCGGCGCCGAGGTGAGCGGGCGCGGCTCGCCGCCGTCCATCGGCAGCAGGTGGATCTGCGCGCGCCCGTCGACCGGACGCAGGAAGGCGAGCTGCCGGCCGTCGGGCGACCAGCGCGCCGCGCTCCCGGAGGCGAGCCGGCGCGGCTCTGATCCGGGGGCGGCGAGCCAGATCTCGGCCTGGTTCTGGTCGGAGTCGCGGTCGGCGGTGGTGAGCGTGTAGGCGACGGCGCCGCCATCGGGGCGCAGCCTCGGGTCGGATGGGACCGCGATGCGGTAGAGGTCGTCGAGGACGAGGCGTGGCATGACCGTACGGTAGGCCCGGCCGGGTCACGGCATCTTCGGCACATCCGACGAAGGCCACCGCTCCCGTTGTGCGAAACACCAACGACCGCGTGACGCGAACCACCGGCCCGGGGACTCTCGCCTAGGACAACCGCTCGCACACCGTGAACGACACGCTCTGCCTGTCCTTCGAGGGTGTCAGCAAGTGGAAGACGATCGTGTGCCGACCTGGCTCGAAGGCGCCGAAGGGGTTGCGCCGGTTCTTGGTCGTACCGGTCACCCAGTCCGTCTTCCATCCCTCGTCCTGGCCGTCCACGACCCAGCGGTAGCCGTACTCGATCTGCTTGCCCGACGGGCCCTTGAGCAAGGCGACGGGGAAGAGGCTGGGCGAGTAGCAGTTCGGTCCGGTCTGCTGCCCGTCCAGGGTCAGCGACGCCAGGCGTACAGTCCCCGCGGCCGCGGTCTTGGTCGGAGTTGTGGTTCTCCGCGGGGAGGTCGTGGGTTTGGGCGTCGGCTGCCTCGAGACGGAGCTGGTGGGCTTCGAGTCGCCGGTCCGGGTGGGGCGCGACTTCTTGACCGGCGGGCTGGGTGTCTTGTCGGTGCCCTGTTTCTTGGCCGACGGACTGGGAAGCGTGGTGGCCTGCTGTTCCGTGGCTGACGGGAGGGGGGCGGCCGTCGGCGTCGTCGTGCCGGGCAGCAACATGATCGCCCCGGCCACCAGCGCGCCGGACACCGCCAGTGCCCCGGCGCCCGCCAGCAGCGCCTTCCAGCGCGGGCTGCTCACGGGAGGACCCGCCGTACCGGCTCGACGGCCCGTCAGGTCGCCCGCCGTACCGCCTCGATGGCCCGTCAGGTGGCCCGCCGTACCGGTGGGCGGGGCGCCGATGAGCCGGAGCAGGACGTCCTGCATGGCGGGCCGGGCGGCGGGGTCCTTGGCCAGGCAGGACAGTACGATCGGGCGCAGCGGACCCGGCAGGTCCCCGAGATACGGCTCGTCGTGGAGGATGCGGCGGAACACCGCGGGCAGCGAGTCGTTGCCGAACGGCGGGCTTCCTGTCGCGGCGAACACGATCACCGACGCCCACGCGAAGACGTCCACCGCGGGACCGAGCGGGGCGCCCGCGAGCTGCTCGGGCGCCATGTACGCGGGCGTGCCGACGATGCTGCTCGTCACCGTCAGCGAATGGCCGGCCGCGCGGGCGATCCCGAAGTCGATGACCCGCGGCCCATCCCTGCCGAGCAGCACGTTGGCGGGCTTGAAATCGCGATGCACCACCCCGGCCCGGTGGATCGCCGCCAGCGCGGTCGCGGTCGCCACCGCGAGCCGCTGCAGGTCGGCGCCGACATGGCGGCCGGCCTCCTGCAGCGAAGGGCCCTCGACATACTCGGTCACGATGTACGGCCGGCCGCCCAGCGAGGCATCGAGCACCTGGGCGACGCAGAACGGCTCCACCCGGCGCGCCGCGTCGATCTCCTTGGCGAAGCGGTGATCACCGGCCAGGCCGTCCGCCAGCAGCTTGACCGCGACCGGCCGCCCGTCGGGACCCTGGCCGAGGTAGACCACCCCCTGACCGCCCGCGCCCAGACGCCCGGACAGCCGGTACGGCCCCACGACCTGGGGATCTTCTGGCAGCAGCGGGGTCATCAGTCGTCGCTCGGGCAGATGGTGAAGGAGAAGGCCTTCGACACCGCCTGGGGGGAGGTGAGGCGGAGGGTGACCCGGTGGGTGCCGTCCGTCTGCACGAGCGGGCCGATGACCGTCTGGGTGTGGGATTCGGCGATGACGCTCTCAGAGCGCGACACCACCCGCCCGTCCAGGACCCATTCGTAGCGGAAGTCGGTGGCCAGTTTGGTCCCCTCGACCAGGCCGGAGATGTTGCCATGGTTGTACACGCAGTCCGGGGAGTCGGCGTGACTGGGACCGATGACTCGCACCCACACGATCCGGAAGGAACCGCTGCCCGATGACGATTTCGACGACGAGGTCGTGGGTTTGGGGGCGGTCTTTGTTGGTTTCACGGTTTGTGTCGGTTTCACGGTCCGCGTCGGCTTCGGGGTCTGTTTCACGGTCGGCTTCGTCGTGGTCGCCGGGCTCTTGGTCTTCGGGTGCTGACGCGTTTTCGTCTTCGCCGGGGTGGGCGTCCCGGTGGCGGTGAACGCCAGTGACCGCGTACTCGGCCCCGATTCCCGGAGGTCCCAGACGCTCGTGGCGCCCCAGGCGACGGCGCCCGCGACTGCCAGCGCCCCCATGCCCGAGACGCCCGCGACGAGCGCCGTCCTGGTCCCGTGCCGCCGCCCGGGCACCGTGGCCGGACCGCGGCCGTCGGGACCGTCCAGACGCCCAGGACCGTCCGGGGGCCTGGGGGCGGCTCCGCCCAGGAGCTGCAGCAACACGTCCCGCATGGCCGGCCGGCGCGCCGGATCCTTGGCCAGGCACCCCAGCACGATCGCGCGCAACGGTTGCGGAAGATCGCCGAGCTGCGGCTCGTTGTGCAGGATCCGGTTGATCACCGCGGGCAGTGAATCCTCACCGAACGGAGGCGCCCCGGTGGCGGCGAACACGATCACCGACGCCCACGCGAACACGTCGACCGCCGGCCCGATCCCCTCGCCGGCGAGCTGCTCGGGCGCCATGTACGCGGGCGTCCCCACGATGCTGCTGGTAGCCGTCAGCCCCGACTCGACGGACCGGGCGATCCCGAAGTCGATCACCCGGGGGCCGCCCTGTCCGAGCAGCACGTTGGCGGGCTTGAAATCGCGATGAACGATGCCCGCCTGATGAATGGCCGCCAGCGCGGTCGCGGTCGCCACGGCGAGCCGCTGCAGGTCGGCGCCGACGTGGCGACCCGCCTGCTGGAGCGAAGGGCCCTCGACATACTCGGTCACGATGTACGGCCGAGCGCCCAGCGAGGCATCGAGCACCTGGGCGATGCAGAACGGCTCCACCCGGCGCGCCGCGTCGATCTCCTTGGCGAAGCGCTCGTTGGCGAGTCCCTCGCGCAGCACTTTGACCGCGACCGGCCGGCCATCGGGCCCCTGGCCCAGATAGACCACACCTTGACCGCCCGCGCCCAGACGCCCGAACAGCTGGTAGGGACCCATGGCAGTGGGGTCGCCCTCCCGGAGGGGTTCGACGTGCGCCATGGAGCTCCTGTGACAAGGGTAGGGATCTTCGGCACCATAGCGGGAAATGTCAGATCAAGTGAGCCAGTCGGGTAAACCGGATCTTCCGGGATGCGCCCTTTACAGGCGGACGACGAGCAGGGCGATGTCGTCGCGGGCGCCGCTGCTGACGTCCATGCCCGCCAGGAGGGCGTCGGCGAGGGGTCCTGGGTCGAGCCCACCGGATCGGGCGAGTACGTCGGTCAGCCGGGCCAAGCCGACGTCGATGTCCCGGTCGCGGCGTTCGATGAGACCGTCGGTGTACAGGACGAGGGTGTCGCCGGGTGCGTAGGACAGCTCGGCCTGGGGGCGGGTGACGTGTTCGGGGCGAGCGCCCAGCGGCGGGTCGGTGGCCTGGTCCAGCAGCGTACAGGCGTTGCCCAGATGGCACAGGACGGGTGGCGGATGGCCGGCGCTGCTGTAGGTGATGCGGCGCCTCCTGGTGTCGATCACGGCCTTGACCGCCGTGGTGGCCAGCGCCCCTTCGAGCGAACGGGCGTACAAGCCGAGCACTTCCAGCGCCGGGGCCGGCTCCTTCACGGCGCGGATCGAGGCGCTGAGCGCGCTGCGCAGCATCCCCATGGAGGTGGCCGCTTCCAGGCCGTGCCCGACGACGTCACCGACCGCGACGGCGAAGCAGCCGTCCGGCAGGTCGACGACGTCGTACCAGTCGCCGCAGACGTTCAGCGTCTCCACCGCGGGCAGGTAGCGCACCTCGATCTCGGGGTGCAGGTCGAGGTCGGGGCAGCGCAGCATGGCCTCCTGCAAGGCGAGCGCGACGTGGTGTTCACGGGTGTGGGCCAGGCGGAGTTCCTCGTTCAGCCGCTGGAGTTCCTGTGCCCTGCCGTACAGTTCGGCCTCCATCTCGGCACGCCCCGGTGAGCGGCGGGTGGTGGGCCGCCGCGGGCCGAAGGAGCGGACGAACTCCGTCACGTCCTCGACCCGGTGGATGATCCACGACAGCGTCCCGTCCGGTGCCAGGACGGGGGTGTTGATCGGAGACCACCAGCGCTCCTCGAACGCTCCAGGACAGCCGGCGAGGGGAATGTCGTACTTCTGCAGCGCCATCGTGTCCGGCACCCGGTAGGCCAGCACCCGGTGCAGCGAGGCGCTCAGGTTCTTCACGCCGCTGGCGTGGGGATCCTCGGGGTTGTCGGGGAAAGCGGTGAAGATGTGCTTCCCGATCAGGTCCTCGGCGGTGCGGCCGGTCGCGCGCAGGTAGGCGCCGTTCACATCGACGATCATCAGATCCGGGTCCAGCACCAGGCATGGGGCCGGCGTCACGGCGAACAGCGCCGCGTAGTCGACCCGCGGTGTGGCCGGCCTTCGCGTGCCCGGCCGGCGAGAGCTGGTCAGCCTGCTCACGCCACCCACTCTATGAGGTGTTTTACCTGGTCACCACAGGTGAGGCCGCCTTACGGCATACCGCCCTGCCGCCTCCCGGGAATATTGCGTTGCGTGGCGGTGCTGAGCGCCTCACTATGGTCCTCATGTTCAGGCACGATCACCTCGCGACGCCCGCCAACGCGGGCGCGTTCGAGCGTGCCTGCGACGGCCTGGAGCGCTGACCTCTTCCCGTAAGTCCTGAAGTGACCCGGCGGGGGGAGGTAGTCGGCCCGTGCGGGTCACAGCACATCCAGGACTCAAGAGGAAAGAATCATGGCCAAGCAGGCCTATATCCGTAACAAGCCGCATCTCAACATCGGCACGATGGGCCACGTCGACCACGGCAAGACCACGCTGACCGCCGCGATCACCAAGGTGCTCGCGCAGCGGGGCCAGGCGACGTACACGCCGTTCGAGCGGATCGACCGCACGCCCGAGGAGGCCGTGCGCGGCATCACGATCAACATCTCGCACGTCGAGTACGAGACCGACACCAGGCACTACGCCCACGTGGACATGCCGGGCCACGCCGACTACGTGAAGAACATGATCACGGGGGCGGCGCAGCTCGACGGCGCGATCCTCGTCGTGTCCGCGCAGGACGGCATCATGCCGCAGACCAGGGAGCACGTGCTGCTCGCCCGGCGGGTCGGCGTCGAGCACCTGGTCGTCGCGGTCAACAAGGCCGACGGCGCCGACCCGGAGCTGACCGACCTGGTCGAACTGGAGCTGCACGACCTGCTCGCCGAGCACGGCTACCGGGACGTCCCGATGGTCCGGGTCTCCGGTTTGCGGGCGCTGGAGGGCGACCCCGAGTGGACGGCGTCCATCGGCGCGCTGCTCCAGGCGGTCGACGACCACATCCCGGTGCCGGTCCGGTACGTGGACGCGCCGTTCCTGATGCCGGTGGAGAACGTGCTCACGGTCACCGGCCGGGGCACGGTCGTCACGGGCGCCATCGAGCGTGGCGCGGTCCGGGTGGGCGACTCGGTGGGCGTCGTCGGGTTCGAGTCCGCTGCCGACGCCGGCTTCACCGCCGTAGTGACCGGGGTGGAGACGTTCGGGAAGACGATGGAGCGGGGTGAGGCGGGTGACAACGCCGCCGTGCTGCTGCGCGGTGTCCGCCGCGACCAGGTGCGGCGGGGCATGGTCCTGGCCGCGCCCGGCAGCCAGCGGGCCCGCCGGTCGTTCACCGCCCGGATCTACCTCCTCACGCCGGAGGAGGGCGGACGGCGCCGGCCGATCGCGTCCGGCTACCGGCCGCAGTTCTACCTGCGCACCACCGACGTACCCGGCCGGCTCCTCCTGGACGACCCCGCCCAGCCGGGCGACACGGTCGAGGTACGGGTCGAGCTGGGCAAGGCCGTCGCTCTGGAGCCGGGCCTCGGCTTCGCGATCCGCGAGGGCGGCCTGACGGTCGGCGCGGGCACGGTACTCGACGTACCTGCTTGACGACGGTCGCGAGCACGGTCCACGCAGTCGGGGCGGGCACGGTCACCGTGCCCCGCCCCGACGACTGTGCTGATCTCGACGAAGGTCCGCACTCGGGGGCAGACGGCGGCAGCAACTCGGCGTTCGCCTTCGGGGTGTCCTCCCGGGCACACACAGAAGGGGGTGAACAATTCCGGGTGCCCCACAACTGCGTCCCGCCCAGCCTGGACCGCGGCCTCGATGATCATCTGCTCGTACCGCCGCCGAGTGGTGCCGGAACCCGGTGCGGCCACGTCGACGGGATCGCCGGCGGCCGGCTTCGCCATCGGCACCACCACGGCCTGTTGACGTACTGACCAAAAGAACCGATATGGTCAGTACGTCGGCTAACATGATCTGGAAGCCTACAAAGGGAGTCGTCATGACCAACCACGGCAAAGCCGGCCGGGCGCTGGTGGTCGGGCTGGGGATCGCCGGCATCGCGACCGCATTGCGGCTGCACCAGATCGGCTGGGAGCCGGTAGTAGTGGAACGGGCGCCCGCCCGCCGCGCCGGCGGATACTTCATCGCGCTGTTCGGGTCCGGCATCGCCTCGGCCCGGCGGCTGGGCGTGCTGGAGGCCATCGGCGACCGCAGCGGTCCCCATGTCACCAGCTACGAGGTGGACCGCGCGGGGCACCGCCGTCCCGGCATGAACCCCTTCGCCATGGCCGCTGGCCCCCGGCCGCTGCTGCGCGGCGATGTGGAGCGAGGTTTGTTCACAGCGCTGCCGGACGATGTGGAGATCCGCTACTCCACCGTACCCACCCGCATCACCCAGGACGACGCCGCAGCCGAGGTGACGCTGCACGACATCGCCTCCGACACCACCGTGACCGAGCGCTTCGACCTGGTGATCGGCACCGATGGCATGCGCTCGACGGTGCGCAGGCTCGTCTTCGGCCCCGAGGAGGAGTACCTGCACCCGCTGAACTACATGGTCGGCGCCACCGTGCTGGACGGCCCGGTCGACGGCTTCGGCCTGCACGAGGGCCTGGTCCTGGCCGAGCCGGGCCGCTCGGTGTGGGCCTTCCCGTTCGCCGATCACGCCCCAAGCCTGCTGTTCTCCTACCGTACCGGCGACATCGACGCCGAATTCCGCCGCCCGCCGATCGAGTCCATCCGCGCCGCCTATGGCCCCGAACCCACCGGCCCCCTGCTGGAAGGGCTGCTGACGCGTTACGAGCAGGCAGCCGACGCGCTATTCGACTCGGTACAGCAGGTCAAGATGCCCCTCTGGCACCGTGGCCGTGTCGTCCTGATCGGCGACTCCGCCTGGTGCGTCACTCTGTACGCGGGCATGGGCGCCTCCAGCGGCATGGCCGGCGGCGAACTGCTGGGCACCATGCTCCAACGCCACCCCGGAGACCTGCCCGCGGCGTTGCGAGCCTGGGAGGAACGGATGAGGCCGTTCATCCACCTGCAGCAGGAAAGCGCCTTGCCCGGACGGCGTATCTTCACCCCGCATGATCGTAAGGAGCAGCTCCTGAGAGCTGGGATGATGCGCCTGATGCGGATGCCGGGCGTCGGCAAGGCCATGGGCAGGAGAATGTTCAACAACAAGGACATGCGGGCCAAGAACCTCGACGTCGCCGCCCTCTGATCGGTCCCGCACATACTGCAGCGGAAACTCGACAGCACGAAACGGAGGACAGCACGGTGAGCCAGCTGATCGAACACCACTCGCACAAAGCCGCCCGCATTCTGGACAGCGCCCGCGAGCTGGTGACCGATCACGGCGTGCGCAAGGTCACCGTCAGCGAGATCGCCGCGGCGGCAGGGGTCGGCAAGGGCACCGTCTACCTGTACTGGCCCACCAAAGAAGACCTCATCCTTGGCCTGTTCGCCCGCGAACTGCTGGCCTTCCTGGAGGCGATCATCGCCCGCATCACCGCCGACCCCACCGCCGTACAACCGCGCCACCTGGCCCCGCTACTGATCCGCACCGGGCTTCGCTCCCCACTGGCACGCCGCCTCACCACCAAGGACGCCGACCTGCTGCGGCTGCTCATCGAGCAGGCCGGCGACCGCGATCTGTTCGAGCGCACTCAGCCCAGCGCGATGTGCCAGGCGGTCATGCCGATCCTGCGCCGGCATGGACTGCTCCGCCAGGACCGCCCACTGGCCGACCAGTCCTACGCCATGCACGCCGTGCTCATCGGCTTCAACACCACCATGTCCGACTCCGGGTCCGCCCCGCCCAGCGCCGGCGACCCCGGCGAAGTCCTCGCCGACACCGTGGCCCTGCTCCTCGAACCCGCGGTCGCACCCGCCGACCAAGCCGTCACCGCTGCTGCCGACGACACCACCGCCGCCTTCCGCCAGATCAGGAACGCCGTCCTGGACATCATCGGCCGCAGCCAGACCCTCCAGCGATAAACCCGGCAGGCAAGGCCGACCACATTAGGGAAACCACGACGTCATCAGCCGCGGCGGCAACGAGGCGCTGTATCGGGGGCGACCGCGACAGCGTCGCCCGCATCCTCGTCGACCTGCAGGACTACCTGAAGATCTGCTGCTGACCGACATCGCGGAAGCGGGCTCGGCCGGTGGAGGCGGGCAAGCCGTGAAAGGGCGCAGCCCCGGAGCCGGCGCCTGCACGGGTGAAGGCGTAGCGGCGCAGGAAACATGAGGTGGTGCCAGAACCACTGCACAGTCCCGCCGCAGGTCCCGCGCACGCCGCGGTGAGTCCCACTGCGGATCTCGCAGAACGGCCTGTAGGAGCTGGGTGTTAATGAACACCAGCGAGGACTGCAGCAGGTGCAAGGTGGGCATGGACACCTCGGCGTGCTCACGGTCGGGCCCCGGTCAGAACGCCCTCGCGGCCGTAGAAGATCTTGTCGTTGGCGCTGTTCCAATTCTCCACGACCGGCAACCCGCTGTTGATCTCCGGCGCAGCTGCTCATCGGCGAGATAGTCGCAGGCGAAGATCGTGCGCACGACCCGGCCGAGCTCTTCCAGCGCCAGGCAGACCGGATGCTTGGGACCGTTGCCCTTCGTGAAACAGCGCAGCACCTGCTCGGTTTCCGCCGTGCGCAGTTGCAGCGCCGTCCCGTACTTGATCATCTGGTCATCATCGCGGGCGATGAGGTCCCAGTCGATCGGCCGTTTCTTGAGGATCTTGTCCATCTTTGGCCACGCGGCCGGAGCGGCTTCGGGCCTGTACAACTCGATCGCGCCGATGTTCTTCATCCGGGGCAGCAGCTTGCAGCCCAGCAGTTCGGTGAAGGCGAACCCGACGGTGGTGGCGCCGTGGGTGTCGGTGTGGTTCGCCTCGATCTCGGCGTTGGTGCGGTGCGCAGCAGGCCCTCGATCATCGCCGCGACCTCGGAGGAGGAACACGACTTCAGTTGCGAGTAGCTGCACAACCGGCCCTTGTCGACGTGCCAGTAGATCATGACGCCGTGACCGCCGTACCGGGCGTGGAACTCGGTCATCAGATTGGAGTCCCAGGAGGCGAACCGCTTGGAGTCCGAGGCGGTGCTGGTCGCCTCGCCCCACCAGCTCGGCTCGCGGGCCTCCAGGGTGGCGTTGACCACCGCGACGATCGCCGCCCGCAGGTTCTGACGGGTGAGGTAGGTCGCGCGCACGTGCCGCAGCGCGGCCTCGTCCTGGCCGTGGTCGCCGGTCGCGGCCATCTGCCGGATTCCCATGTTCGTGCGAGCGCGAAGCGTACGAGCAGCAGTCGGCGGTTCAGCGTCTGCTTGTCCAGCACCTCCCGGGTTGCCACCGATGTGAAGGCGTCGATGAGGAAGGCGGTGTCCTTGAGGACGTCGAGCAGGTCGATGGTGCCCCACCGGCGCTGGACTTCGGCCTTCAGTTTGCCGAGGTTCTTCGGCTCGGGCAGCTTGTCGAGCTTGGGGACGCTCACCCACGGTTTACCGCCCCGGGTGATGATCCGCACTCCGCCGGCGCTGCCCTGGGTCAGGCCGGTGTTCAGCTTGTCCAGGGCTACGTACTGAAACTGATAGCTAACTCTTCGCATATCGCCCGATTGGTTTGCAGGACTGGTCAGGGTGGCGGCTCACCGAAGCCATAAGAGGTCCAGGCCGGGTAGATCGGCTGGCGCGGGTCTCCAACATTGGATGATCTACCTTGCTCCATCCACGCTTCGGGTGACATTTCCGGACAGGCCCCAGTCTGGCCGGAATGGGGAGAGGATGGGGTCACGGAACTCGGTGAGGATCTCCGTGGCGAGCAGTCGGCCCAGGAGCGGGGCGAGGGTGATCCCGCTATGCGCGGAGAGTTCGTAGTAGCCGGGGAGAATCGCGCTTTCGCCTACGGCGGGCTTGCCGTCGGCTGGTGTCGGTCGTGGGCCTCGGGTGATTCGTCGTGGCGTGATGTGACCGGCGTCCGGGAACATGCGTCGGGCTCGGTCGAGGAGGGTTTCGGCGGCGAGTTCGGCCGTGGTCCGGTCGTGGTCGAAGAGGCGATCAATCTCGTGGCTGTGCAGAAGGGCACGACGGGGCCCATCAGGGCGGATGCCGAGCTGCGGGGTGCGGACGACGGTGGTCACAAGATCTCTGTCGGTGTCCGTTGCCACGACGAACCCGGACGTGACGTGAAGGGGCGGACGCGATACGGGGAGTTCGATGTCGGCGGCTCCGGCGCCCGTGGCGTCGACGACGCGGTCGGTGTCGGTTCGGTCTCCGTCAGCGAAGGTGATCTGAAGGCGGCCTGATCCGCTTGGGCTGATCGCGATGGCTTTGCGGTGCTGCATGGTGAGGCCGGTGAGGAAGTGCGCGCGGAGGGCTTCCGGGTCAGCCCATCCGTCGGCGGGGAACCACGCGACCGCGAGTGGTGGCGTGTCCAGGCGCAGGTGGGGTTCGCGTTCGCGGAACGTGCCGACGGGGAGGATCTCTCCGCCGTATCCGCGGGAGCAGGCGGCGTTGACTCGCCGCTCGGCGATGCGCAGGGAGTCTGGGCCGGTGGCGACGAAGTGCTGGCCGGTGAATCGGACGGCGGCTGCTCCGAGGGTGTGGGCGATGCGGCGGTACTCTTCGACGGCGCGGTCGTTGAGGGCGCAGAGGTCAGGGTCGCTCTTCGCGCTGCCGTTCACACACGCGAAAGACGCCGTCGTCGACCGAGCATCGCGCGTGTCCGCGTCGATGAGGGTGACGTGCGCGCCCTGGCGAGCCAGATGGTGTGCGGTGGCGGCTCCGAGGATGCCGGCGCCGAGGACGGTGACACGGGCGGGTGCGGTCATGAGAGGTCTGCTCGCTTGCCTTCGTCGTCGGGCAGGAAGATGTGGATGTCGTCTGGTCGCGCGTGGACGGTGGCGCTCTCACCCGCGCGGGGGCCATATCGCTCTCGTACGCGCAGCGGTGCGGAGAGCCCGCCGATGTGGACCATGTGATCGTGGCCGAGCATCTCGCTGAGCGCCACGCGACCTGTCACGGTGAGGGCGTCCGGTCCTCCGTCGTCACGCGTGAGCGACTCGGGGCGGATGCCGAGCGTGATGCGCTGCCCTTCGAACGATCGCAGCCGCTGTGGCAAGGCCACGGTGTTGTCACCGGAGCGGAACCGGCCTTCCTCGACGTGTCCGTCGATGAGGTTCATTCCGCCGAGGAATGATGCGACGAACGCGTTCTCGGGCCGGTTGTAGACCTGGTCGGGGGTTCCGTTCTGGGCGATCCTTCCGCCGTTCATGACGACGACTCTGCTGCCGAGGGTGAGTGCTTCGACTTGATCGTGGGTGACATAGACCATGGTGGTGCCCAGATCCCGCTGCAGGGCGAGGAGCTCCGCTCGCATGTCGACGCGTAGTTGCGCGTCCAGGTTGCTCAGCGGTTCGTCCATGAGGAGGACCCGCGGGCCGCGCACCAGGGCCCGGCCGATGCCGACTCGTTGGCGCTGTCCCCCGGAGAGCTCGGCTGGTTTCCGCTCGAGGAGCGCCTCGAGGCGCAGCAGCCGCGCGACCGCCTCGACCCGGCCGCGGCGTTCTTGTTTCGGCACGCGTGCCATCTTCAGCGGGAAGGCGATGTTGTCATGGGCGGTCTTGTCCGGGTAGAGCGCGTAGTTCTGAAAGACCATCGCCACGCCCCGACGTTGCGGTTCCATCGTGGTGACGTCTCGTCCGGCGACGTGGATGGAACCGCCTGTGGGTTGTTCGAGCCCGGCGATGCCACGCAGCAGGGTGGTCTTTCCGCAACCGGAGGGGCCGACGAGGACGGTGATCTCCCCGGGCAGGCAGTCGAGGTCGATCCGGTGGAGCGCGAGCGTACCGGATCCGTAGCGTTTGCTGACCTGGCGGATGGTGACACCGGCCGGCTCGGCCACAGCCGGCTCCTCCCGCATGGCGTCGGCCGCGGGCGGGTAATCGCCGAGGGTGGTCATGACAGGAGTCCCTTCGCGGCGTCGGCGGCCTCGTTCAGCGCGTCCTGGGGAGACTTTTCACCGGTGACCGCCCGGTAGATGCCGTTCTGGAGCTCCTTGGCGATCTCCGGACCGCGCTTCCCGGGCCAGCTGAACCAGCGGACCAGGTCCGTGCTCTGCTTGAGCGCCGCGGTGCGGGTGGGGCTGCTCTTCAAGAATTTCGCGAGGTACTCGTCGCTTTCGGCGGCGTAGTGGTTGACGGGCAGGTAACCGGTCGCTTTCGTGGTGGTCGTGGATCCCGCCGGGCCGACGAAGGCCTTGAGCGCCTTCCACGCCAGCTTCTGACGTTCGGGGGCGGTCGCGGTGATCACTAGAGCGTTCCCGCCGCCGGGCGCCTGCCGGTCCCCGCTGGTCGGAATGGGCAGTTCGGCGGTGCGCAGGTCGAACCCGGAGGTGCGTTCGTAGTTCGCGACCTGCGCGCTCGAATCGATCGCCATCGCGACGTCACCCCGGAAGAACGCCTCCCGCCCGTCGTCGGTGCCGTACGCGGGCATGAGGCCCGCTTCGACCATCCCCCGCCAGAACTCGAGCACCTTGACGCCCGGGTCCTTGTTGAAGGTGACGGCCGTCTCGGCGTCGTTCATCATGGAGCCGCCGTTGGAGCGGAGGAAGTTCTCGAACGACCACACGCTCTCGAAGTCCGACCAGTGACCGTATTTGGCGGTATGGGAGTCGACGATCGCGCGAGCGGCGGTCTTGACCTCGTCCCATGTCCGCGGCGGCTTGCCGGGGTCGAGGCCGGCCGCGGTGAACAGATCGGCGTTGTAGTACATCACCAGCATCGAGACCGCGTTCGGCATGCCGTAGAGCTTGCCGCCGACGGTGGTGAGGTCGAGCATCTCGTCGCTGTACTGCCGCAGGTCGAACTCCCTGTCACCGCTGGTGAACTGACCGAGAGGGACGGCGGCACCGGCTTCGACGAGCATGCGGACCTGATTGAGCCCGATCATGGTGATGTCCGGCGGGGTTCCCGCCGTCCGGTCGTTCTGCAAGCGGGCGAGGCTGTCTTCGTAGGAGTTTCCAGCCAGTTGAAGATCGACGGTGAGGCCGGTGCGTTCTTTCACGCTGCCGGCGATCTCGCCGAACGGCTTGGTGAACAGGCCGTCGAAGGCGTAGACGAGCGTGACCTTGTCCCCTGCCGCGTCGGGAGCCGAAGCGGTGGTGTCCGCGGAGCAGGAGGCAAGGAGGGAGATGGAAGCCGCCGCGGCGGCCACGGTCGCGCCGATCCGGCGGAGGGAGGTTCTCATGGGTCTTCTTTCTGTGCTGGTTGGAGTCAGTCGGAGGTGAGGCTGAAGCCGGCGATGAACTGTCGCTGGGCGATGAGGAAGCCGATCAGCAGGGGCACGATCGCCAGGAGCGAGACAGCCATCTGCGCGCCGTAACTGGTTCCGGATTCGAAGCTGACGAACCGCACGATCCCGAAGGGAACGGTCGCGTTGTCGGTGCTTCGCAGGACCACGGAGGGCCAGAAGTAGTCATTCCAGTGCGAGACGAAGCTGAAGACACCGAAGGACACCAGTGCGGGTTTGACGAGAGGGAACACCACTCGGGTGAGGGTCGCCCAGCCTCGTGCCCCGTCGAGGCGGGCGGCGTCGAACACCGACTGCGGGATGGTGAGGATGAACTGGCGGAGCAGGAAGATCCCGAACGCGGAGCTGACGAACGGCAGCACCAGACTCGGCATCGTGTCAAGGATCCCTAGCCTGCTGAACAGCAGGTAGATCGGGACGGCGACGATCTGTGTGGGGATCATCAGGCAGGTCAGCACGATCCACAAGCTCAGACTCCGGCCTCGGAACCGCAGCCGAGCCAGCGCGTACGCCGCCGGCAGGCACACCGTCACCTGGAGGCCGAAGATCATCGTGGCGGTGATGAAGCTGTTGATGTAGTAGCGGAGCATCGGGACTTCGCGGAACACCTCCGCGAAGTTCGCGAGGGTGAGTTCGGTCGGCAGAAACCCGTCGCGGAAGACTTGATTCTGTGGGGTGAAGGCGGTCAGCACCATCCACACGAACGGGGCGAGGATCGCGACCGCGCCGACCGCGAGGGCCAGATGGATGCCCGCCTGCGCTAGGGGGCGCGCTTTCATCGCGATCCCGCTTTCTCCAGGCGGGTGCCGAATCCGCGCATCTGCCAGGCCGTGACCAGCAGGCACAGCAGGAACAGGACGACAGTGGTGACGGCGGCCGAGCCGAAGTCGACGTTGCGGATGCCCTGTTGCCAGAGCAGGTGCGCGAGTGTGGTGGTGTTCTCGCCTGGGCCGCCGCGGGTCATCACCTGGGTTGTCTCGAACATCCGCAAGGCCGACGTTGTGGAGATGACGATGGTGAACACCGTCGCGGGGGCGATCGCCGGCCAGGAGACGTGCCAGAACCGGTGCCAAGCTCCAGCACCGTCGAGCAGGGCGGCTTCCTGGAGGTCTTTGCGGACGCCGGTGAGGCCGGCGAGGAAGATGACGGCATTGTAGCCGATGTTCTGCCAGTTGCCGACGATGGCCAGACCGGCGAGGGCGAGGTCGCTGGAACTGAGCCAACCGGTGCGTCCGATGAGCCCACCGAAGACGTGGTCGAACAGGCCCGACTCGGGGTAGAAGATCCACCGCCACGCCGCGGCCATCGCCACCAGCACCGCCGCGGTCGGGAGGAAATAGATGGCCCGCCAGATCGCCTGACCACGGGTGAGCGCGTTGATCCCGACGGCGACGAGCAGGCCCCCCGCCACCGAGGTCGGCACGGTCATCAGCGTGTACAGCAGCGTGTTGCCGAGCGCGTTGAGCAGTGCTGGGCTGGTGAGGACGCGGGCGTAGTTGTCGATGCCGACGAAGGTGATCTGCCCGCTGAGCGGGCTCCAGTCGAACAACGCGATCGCGAAGGCCAGAACAGCCGGCAGAGCGACGAACAGCAGCAGCAGGCCGGTAGCCGGGCTCAGCAGCGCGGCCGGTTCGAGCCGGTTCGGCAGCCGTACCCGGGGAGCCGGGAAATCGACGGGTCGCAGCCGCGCACGTGCCTGTTCGATGTCGGCGGTTCTGGCGGGAAGGGTCATGGTCATCGGCCGGCTCCGAGGGCGGCGGCAAGCCGTCGCACCCCGTCCGTGACGGTCTCGGGTGCCCCCGCATAGCTCACGCGTACGTGTCCCGGCGCCCCGAACGCGGCGCCGGGGACGACCGCGACGCCCGAGTCCTCGAGTAGCCGGCCGGCCAGCTCCGTGTCATCGAGCCCCCCGTGCGCGGATGTGGGCGGGAACAGGTAGAACGCTCCCTCGGGGGCCGGAAAGGAGATTCCCGCGGCAGAGAAGACGCCCATCAGCTCGTCGCGCAGGCAACGCAGTTCGCGGCGGGTCTCGGTCGCGACATCGGGCCCGGTGAGCGCGGCCAGAGCGGCGGCTTGTGCGACCCGGCTGACGTTCGAGCTGGTGTGTGACTGGATCGCGATCGCCGTCGCGGTGATCTCCGGCGGGGCGATGAGCCAACCGGTCCGCCAACCGGTCATCGCGTGGCTCTTACTGGTGCTGCCGATCGACACCACGTCGCACCCGGCGTCCAGAGCGGCCCGTGGGGTGGGGCGGATATCGGCGAAGCGCAGGTCGCGATAGGTGTCGTCGGAGATCACCCAGATGCGGTGGTCGGCCGCCCACCGCACGATCTGTTCGAGTTCGGTGTCGTCGTGGACGGCCCCAGTGGGGTTGTGGGGCGAGCATATGATCACCGCACGCGTCGCCGGAGTGCGCACGGCGTCCAGGTCCGCCGCACCGGGAAGGACATGCCCCTCGCGCGGGTACGCGAACACCGGCGTGGCGCCGGCGAGACGGATCGCCTCGGGGAAGGTGACCCAGTACGGCGCCGGAACGATCACCTCGTCACCAGGGCCCGCCAGGCTGCGAAGCGCGTTGTGGAGAGCCTGCTTCGCCCCGTTGGTCACGGCGACCTGGGCACGATCAGCGCGGATGCCGAGGCTCCGCGCCGCCCACCCGCTGATCGCGTCGCGGAGCTCGGGGTCGCCCGCCGTGTTGCCGTACCCGTGGCGAGAAGGGTCCTGAGCTGCGGCGATCGCCGCGTCGACGATGTGCCGCGGCGTGGGCATGGACAGCTGTCCCGCAGTGAGGTTCACGACGTCGCGTCCCTGCGCTTGCAACGTGCGGGCGAGCTCGCGCAACGATCCTGTAGGGGAAACGCTCACCTGGTGAGCAGTCATCGATAGGGCCTTTCAGCGAGAGTCGGAAGGCCGGCGAGGGCCTCAAGGATGGGGGTGCCGTCCACCTCATGCATGAGCGGGACGCCGAGGATCTCCAGCACGGTCGGGAGAACGTCGGGCAAGCCGACGGGCCGGCTGACAGTGAGCGCCCGCGCGATATGAGGGCCGTGGAGGATGAGCGGGATGCCGACATCGTCAGGCAGGAGGGTTCCGTGGGTGGCTGCGACCGTGCCGTGCGGATCGACCGGTAGCGCGTACGGGTCCACGGTGACCAGGACCGCGGGGCCGAGAAGCGGATGATCGCACCCGGCCTCGGCCATCGGCCGCACTCCGGGAACCCCGTACTCCGCGTCGGCGTACACGCAATCGGCCCACGCCTGCTCACGACACCACCGCACGAGATCACGACGCAGCGATGGACGCGCGTCCGCTGCGAGGTGGAGAGCGAAGGCCGCACCGCTGACACAGATCGTCACCAGTTCGGCCAGCGCCGCGGGCAGGTGGTCGAACAGCTCCTGCCCGAGCAGCGCACCTGGTGGAAGAGCGACCATGCCGTGGTCAGCGGTCACGATGGCGTCGACCGATCGGTTCCTGAGGCGCACAGAGGCGAGCAGCCGGTCCAGCTCCGCGTCGATATGACCAAGCATCGTGGCGGCCGCGCCCAGTCCCGCGGCGTGCCGGGTCTCGTCCGGTTCGCCGCACCAGAACACCAGCACGTCCGGATCGATCCGGTCGAGCAACGGCCCGGACGCGGCGTCCACCGCCCAGGAGAGCATCACATCCGCATCCGACGGCGGAGCGCCATGATCGCGCTCGAGAAGGGGACGGAGCGACGCCGGCAACACAGGCCCGACGACCGGATCGGCGGAGGCCATCACCACCGCTCCCCCGGCCGAGTCCACTTCGGGGTGGAGCAGATACGCGCACCCGGCACTGCCGGTGCCGACGACCATCACCCGCAGGCCCACCGCGGCGAGAATCTCCCCGAGCGTGGGCACCTCCACCGCCCGCCCGCGCACGGACCGCATCGTGAGGACCTCTCGGACCGCACCGGTGTTCAGGACACCCTCAGGGGTCCAGATCCGGTTCCCGATCACCCCGGTTCGACGCGGTAGACAGCCCGTCACCAGCGAAGCCGCCGCGGCACGGGTCACGGACGGCAGCACGGTACGCGCGGCCGTGCACCGCACACCGTCTTGGGCGAGACCCGACAGCGCGGGCATCACCCGCCCGGTGATGTCATCCGCACGCAGCCCGTCAACGACGAACAGCACGACCCTGGGTCGCTTCGCGGAACGTTCACGCGCCTGGCCTTCAACGTTCATCGTCCGCAGCCCCTCCCATCCGTATGGCACCGAACCCTTGCGAGTAGACTTTCTAACGTAGTGCTCTGAACGGAAAGTAAACTCCAAGCAAGCGGTCAGGTAGTTCTGGAAAGGACACAGCGCAGCGATGCCGTCACACTCCCCCGAGCCACGCCCCGCACAAGATCCGATGAGAGAGGTCCTCGCTCGCAGCAGGAGCAGCTACCCGTCACTGTCCAGCGCCGAGCGCCGCGTCGCCGACGCGCTCGAAGCAGCACCCCAGGAGCTGCTCCGGCTCCCGCTCAAGGCGTTCGCGGAACGGGTCGGCGTCGGTGAGGCGACCGTCGTCCGCTTCTGCCAGTCCATCGGCTACGACGGTTTCCGCGGACTGCGGATCGAATTGGCCACCCGCGCGCTCGTCACGACCAGCGACCCCCTGTCCCCGGTATCCCCGAGCGACGACGTCGCGACCATCACCGACAAGGTCCTGCGCTCCGGCATCGACGTGCTCACCGACACTCTCGCCACCATCGACAAGAGCGCCGTGTCCGCCGCCGTCGACGCGATCGCCGAAGCCTCGCGCGTGGAATGCTTCGCTGTCGGCAGCTCCGTCCCGATCGCTCTCGACCTCTACTACCGGCTGCTGCGACTCGGCGTGCCGACCAGCGTCGCGACCGACCCGCACATGCAAGCCACCTCCGCCGCCCATCTGACGGACACGGCCGTCGCGCTCGGGATCTCGCATACCGGGCGCTCGTTCGAGACGCACGCGACCTTCCGATACGCGAAAGCCGCCGGCGCCAAGCGGATCCTCATCACCAGCTACCGCGGCACACCGATCGGGGAGCTCGCCGACATCGAAATCGTCGTCGCCTCCCCCGAACCCACCCTCCGCCCGGACGCCGTCTCCAGCCGGCTGGCGCACCTCGCCGTCGTCGACGCCATCAGCGTCGCGCTCGCCATGAAAGACCCGGAACGCGCGGACGAAGCACTTCTGAGAGACGACGCCATCATCGCCGAGCGAGAGGTCACCAAATGACCCCCATCACCCTCGCCGTCCTCGACCTGGCAGGCACGACAGCCCAGGACAACGGCATCGTCGAAAAGGCCGTGCGCACCGCCGTACACACCATTACCGACGGAAACACCCCGCCCCACCTCGCCGAACGCTTCCACGCCATGCGCGGCGGCTCCAAGATCGACATGTTCCGGCACATCCTTGACGGCGACGCGCACCTCGCCGACCGAGCACACGACCTCTTCGAACAAGACCTCCTCGAACGCATCCGCGCCGGGCAGGTGCGGCCCATCCCCGGCGCCGCCGACACGCTCGCGCACCTCCGCGACCGCGGCATCCGTACCGCGCTGACCACCGGCTTCTCCCCGGCAGTGCGCGACGAGCTGCTCGACGTCCTCGGGTGGCGACCCCTGATCGACCTCGCGCTCTCGCCGCGGGACGCCGGACGCGGCCGCCCGCACCCCGACCTGATCTGGACCGCGGCGCTGCGGCTCCACGCCGGCAGTTGTACGAGCATCGCCGTGGCCGGCGACACCAGCAACGACCTCCACGCGGGAACACGAGCCGGCGCTGGAATCGTCGCAGGCGTCCTCACCGGCGCGCACGGGCGCGAACGGCTCGAACTCGCCCCTCACACCCACATCCTCGACACCGTCAACGGCCTGCTCCCCCTCATCGACGGCGCCCGCGGCGAGTAGCCGATCGCGGCGCCCGGACCGCTCAGCTTCCGACATCCTCGCCATTGCGAGAACCAGGCAGACCAAGCTAGGGTGACTGGTATAACTGGTCCACTGAGGAGTTGAGTCCGTGCGCGTGCCGCCAACCGTGTTCCCCGATCCCGAGGCTCTGGGACGCGCCCTCGCCGCGGAGATCGCGACGGAGCTCGAAGACGCCGCCCGCCGCGGCCGGCCGTACGTTCTCGGCTGTCCCGGCGGGCGCAGCGCGCACAGCACCTACTCGGCGCTGGCGGACGAGGTCGCGGCCCGGAGGCTGGACCTGGGCCACGTGGTGATCGCCATGATGGACGAGTACGTCGTCCGCGCCGAGGACTCCGGCCTGTTCCGCCGGATCGCCCCGGGCCTGCCGCACAGCTGCGTGCGTTTCGGCCACGCCGAGATCGTCGAGCCGCTCAACGCGGCGGCCGGCGCCGGGCGCGGCATCACCCACGACAGGCTCTGGGTGCCCGATCCCGCCGACCCCGACGAGTACGACCGCCGGATCGCCGGCATCGGCGGCGTCGACCTGTTCATCCTGGCCTCCGGCGCGAGCGACGGCCACATCGCCTTCAACCCCGCCGGCACCGGCGCGAACACCCGCACCCGCGTGGTGGAACTGGCCGAGCGGACCCGCCGCGACAACCTCGTCACCTTCCCGACGTTCGGCGGGCTGGAGGAGGTCCCCGCGTACGGCGTGACCGTGGGCGTCGGGACCATCCGGGACCTGTCGAAGCGCGTCGTGATGGTGGTGCACGGCGCGGACAAGGCCGAGGCGGCGCGCCGGCTCGCCGCGGCCGAGGGCTACGACCCCGGCTGGCCCGCCACCGTTCTGAGCGACTGCGCCCGGCCCCGCCTGCTCGCCGACGCGGCGACCGGCCTGGTGGCCGCGCAGCCCGCGTTCGACCGTCCCTGACCTGCACCTAGCCTCTATTGACACCCTTGAGGAGACAGTTATGGCCCGCATCAAGCTCGCGTATCTCGGCGGAGGTTCGTCGCGCGCTCCCGGGACGATGGCGTCGTTCATGCATCACGGCGCGGAGTTCGACGGCTCGGAGTTCGTGCTGATCGATCTCGACCCCGCACATCTGGAGAACGTCAAGACGATCACCGAGAAGATGGCCCGCAACGCCGGTCTCGACATCACGGTGACCGCGACCACCGACCAGCGGGAGGGACTTCGCGACGTCGACGCGGTGTTGTCCAGCTTCCGGCCGGGCGGATTCGCGGCGCGGGCGATCGACGAGCGGATCCCGCTGAAGTACGGCGTCATCGGCCAGGAGACGCAAGGACCCGGTGGCATGATGATGGCGCTGCGCTCCGTGCACGTCATCAAGGAAGTGTGCGCGAACCTCGCCGAGGTCGCGCCGGGGGCGCGGATCTTCAACTACACCAACCCGGTCAACATCGTCTCTCAGGCCGTGGCCGACAACACCGACATTCCGATCGTGTCGTTCTGTGAGGGGCCGATCGTCTTCCCGCCGGTCGTGGCCAAGGCGGCGGGGCTCGACCCGGACAAGCTGGCCGCCAACATGACCGGGGTCAACCACAACTGCTGGTCGAACGAGGCCACCTACGACGGCCAGGACGCTTTCCCGATCCTGCGCGAGCGCTGGGAGGCGCTACGGGACCGGCCGACCGACGACGTCAACGGCATGCGCGCGCTGCACCTCGCCGTGGCCATGGAGTCGATTCCGTCGGATTACTTCAACTACTACTACTTCAAGGACGAGATCCTCCGCGAGCGGCAGCTGGCGCCGCTGACCCGGTCGGAGGTCATCATGGCCTCGCTCGACGGCTACTGGGCGCACTACCGCGAGCAGGCCGAGTCTGACGCGCCGCACCTCGACCCGGCGCGTTCGCGCGGCGGCATCCATGAGCTGGAGCTGGCGATCGACGCGATCAGCGCGTTCTACAACGACACCGGCGCGCGACTGCCGTTCAACATCCCCAACGCCGGCGGCGCGCTTCCCGGGTTCGACGAGCGCACGGTGGTCGAACTGTGGGGCACCGTCGACGCGAAGGGCTTCCACCCCGAGCCGCAGAAGCCGCTGCCCCGCTCCGTACTCGGCATCACCCGCCAGCTCGCCGATTACCAGATCCTCACGGCCAAGGCGGCCTGGGACGGCACGGTCGCCGATGCGGTACGCGCCCTGACGGCCAACCCGCTGGTCCCCTCGCTCACGGTCGCCGAGGCGCTGTACGGCGAGCTCGCCACCGCCCAGGCCGCTTGGCTGCCCGAGCGGCTGATCCCCTGATCATGAGCACGCTCTACCTCGGCGTCGACGCCGGCAACAGCAAGACCGCCGCGCTGGTCTGCGACGCGACCGGGATGATCGCCGGGGCGGGCCGGTCGGGCTGCGGCGACATCTACGGCGCGGCCGGTCCGGAGGCGGCGGTGAGCGAGGTGCTGGCGGCGATCGGCACCGCCCTCGCCCAGGCGGGGGCGCGCCGTGCCGACGTCGCCGGCGCGGCCTTCCGGCTGGCCGGGGTCGACTGGCCCGAGGACCGGACCTACTGGGAGCACGCCCTCGGCGAGAGGTACCCCTCCAGGTCGATACTCAACGACGGGTACGCCGCGATCCGGTGCGGCGAGCCGTCCGGTGTCGGCGTCGCGGTCGCGGCCGGCACCGCCGCGGCTATCGCGGCGCGCGGCCCCGACGGAACCCTGTGGGACATGGGCTGGCGGGGCCAGCACGCGATGGGCGCGCTCGGCCTGGCGATCGAGGCGTTCCGCGCCGTGAACCTGGCCGAACTCGGTCTCGGCCCACGAACGGAGCTGACGGCGGCGCTGCTGGCGCACTACGACCGGCCCTCGGTGGATGAGCTGAACCACTGGTTCACCCGTCGTGAGGGAGCCGCCACCCACCCGCAGAAGGCCGGGTGCGCGCGGGCGGTCACCGCCGCGGCGGTCGCCGGCGATCCGGTCGCGGTGGAGATCGTCCAGGCGCAGGGCCGTCACCTCGCCATGTACGCCGGCGTGGCCGCGCGGCGTACCGGCCTGATCGCCGCCGGCGGGCCGGTGAGCGTGGTGCTGTCCGGGTCGGTGCTCATGGCGGACGCCTCCCCGGTCACCCGGGCGATGCTGGCGGAGTTGCCCGCGCACGTCCCCGGCGCGGTGCCGCACCGCGGCGCGCTCCCCCCTGTCGCCGGGGCGACGCTGGACGCTCTGGGCGAGGGTGGCGTGCCCCTGAGGGAAGCAGTTCTGGACCGACTGGCGGGCACGCTCCCGCCGAAGGCGTTCCTCGAAACCTGACAGGACTCCACCTCCTGAGAGGAGCGCCATGAGCGCGCCCATCGAGCCGGGCGAACCGCCCGTCGGCCGTCATGTCCGACGGGCCGGCCGGCGTACGCGGCCTGACGCCGTCAGATGGGGCGGAACAGGTCGGCCTGGAAGCGGTAGGCGTCGCTGCGGTAGATCATGCGGCCGGCGAGAATGGGAGTGCCGTCGTCGGCGTAGGTGACCTCCTCGCCGACCAGCACCGGGGCGCCGCGATCGACCTGGAGCAGCCGCGCGATCTCCGCGTCGGCGGCGTCCGCGCGCACGGTGTAGGAACTACGTGCGATGCGGATGCCGCACTCGCGCTCAAGCGTCTCGTACAGGGAGCGGTCGGTGAGGTCGACGTCGGCCAGTGCCGCCGCCTGGGACAACACCACCACGCTCGAGTCGAGACAGACGGGCACCCCGTCGAGACTGCGCAGCCGGCGCAGCTCCAGGACGCGCGCGGCCGGGGCGATGCCGAGCTGCTCGGCCTCCTCGAAGCTCGCCGGTCGCTCACTCCGCAGCAGGATCTCCGCGGTCGCGGTGAGGCCGCGGGCTCTGGCCATCTCCGAGAAGCTCTGCAGGGTGCTCGGCGGCTCGCCGACGACGTTGCGGGCGACGAACCAGCCGCGCTGCGCGGAGCGCTCCAGCTTGCCCTCGTCAGCGAGGCGAGCCAGGGCATGACGTAGAGTCGAACGGCTGACGCCGAGGCTTTCGGCCAGGTCACGCTCCCCGGGAAGCCGGCTGCCCGCCGCGAACACTCCCCGCCGGAGGGCGTCACCGAGCCTCCGGTAGGTCTCCATGACGGCGCTGCCCGCCTCCGTGTCCACACCGGTGCTCATGGCGGTCACGGTAGCACGCGGGAGCGGACCAGACATACCGAATTCTCGCACGGGATCGCCGGACGGCAATGGCGGACACTCCCCTTACCGCTGGAACGCCAAGCAAACCATTTGATGACATCTGGACTAACTGGTCTGGTCACCCTATGCTCGTCGATACCCGGGAGCCCGTCGGCTCGCCGATGAGGCGGCTGCCGACGTCACCGTCCGGCGGAGCCCGTTCCTCCCCTCGAAGACAGGAGACACCGTGGTCACGCTCGGAAGAACCACGCTCGGAAGAACAAGGCGACTCGCCGCCGTGGCGACATCACTCGCGGCGGCGGGGCTGCTCACGGCTTGCGTGCCCGGCGCCTCCGGCGGGGCCGTGACCGAGACCTCGACGGCCGGACCGGTCATCACCGACCCGGCGAAGATGGGCAAGGCCAGCCTCCGGGTGCTCGACTACTTCACCGGCGGCACCGACCTCGCCTGGATCAACGACGTCGTCTCGGCATTCGAGAAGAGGTACCCCAACATCAAGGTCGAGCGGACCTCCATGCCGTGGGACGACGTGATGAAGGCGCTGCCGCTGAGGCTGCGGTCCGGGAACCCACCCGACATCGTGCCCGCCAACAACGGCTGGCAGTCGCTCGGCACCCTGGTCCAGGGCGGGCTCGTCCGCAACCTCGACGACTACGCCGACGCGTACGGCTGGCGCACGAAGTTCCCGGCGTCGATCCTGCGCCAGCACCAGTTCTCCACCGACGGCAAGCAGATGGGCACCGGGTCGGTGTTCGGCGCCCCGGTGGCACGGGCGTCGGTCGTCGAGGTGTACTACAACCGCTCGCTGCTCAGCCGGATCGGCGCGACCGTGCCGAAAACCTTCGCCGACTTCGACAGCGCCCTGGCCAAGGCCAAGTCAGCCGGACTCACGCCGATCTCCCTGGGCAATCTGGAGCAGGTGGGCATCACCGGCCCGCTGTTCGCCACGATGGACGCCCTCGGGCAGCAGAACCGGATCTCCGACTTCATCTACTCCCAGAACGCCGTCCAGATGGCCGACACGGGCTTCCCCGAGGCCGCCGCCAAAGTGAAGCAGTGGGCGGACAAGGGCTATCTCACCAAGGACTTCGCCGCCGTCCCGAGCCAGGACGCGGCACAGGCGTTCGTCGACGGCAAGGCGCTCTTCCGGTTCGACTACTCCGGCTCTCTGCCGCTGAAGAAGGGCCAGAGCAAGGACTTCGGATCGTTCCTGATGCCCCGCGCGGACGGCGGCCACGCGGTCGCGACCGCGTCGTCGGCCAGCAACCTCTCCGTATCCGCCAAGACCGCGCACCCGGACGCCGCCGCGGCGTTCCTGAACTTCGCGGCCAGCCCCGAGGCCGCGCGGATCGCCGTGGAGCACACCACGATGCCGCTGCTCGCCACCGTCGAACCGGCCGGTGACGACCCGCTGTTCGCCGACGACGTCGCCGCGGCGGCCCAGCTCTCGGCCGACGATGCCTCCGTCCCGTACCTCGACTGGGCCACGCCGACCCTGCTCACCACGATCCAGACGCAGATGCAGGACCTGCTCGCCGGCAAGGTCCAGCCGGAGGCGGTCGTCCGATCGGCGCAGGCCGACTACGACAAGTTCCAGCGAACGCTGGGGAAGTAGCCGCGCCATGGTGACCGTGAAGCAACTCCCGGCGCGCAGCGCGTCCGCGCGGACCACGCAGCATGCGCAGGCACCCTCCAGCCACCGCCGCAGGCGCCGGTGGCTGGGGCTGGCCTACCTGGCGCCCGCCCTGCTCGTGTACGGGATCGTCGTGCTCGTTCCCGCGGTCCAGGGCGTGTGGCTGTCCTTCTACCGCTGGAACGGCATCACCGCGGCGACGTGGGCGGGCCTGGCCAACTACCTCGGCTTCCTCCAGGACCCGGCGCTGCGGCAGGCGATCGAGCACACCCTGTTCTTCATCGTGTTCTTCTCGGTCCTGCCCATCACGCTCGGCCTGACCAGCGCCGCGCTCACCGCCCGCAAGGACGTCAGGGGCGCGGCGGTCTACCGCTGGATCATCTTCCTGCCACAGGTCCTCACCCCGGCGGTCACCGCGGTCATGTGGAAGCGCGTTTACGCACCCGACGGGCCGATCAACTCGGTGCTGCGCGCCTTCGGCCTCGACTCCCTGGCCCACGGCTGGCTGGGCGACTACGACTGGGCGCTGCCCGCGATCGGCCTCGCCGGCACGTGGGCGGCCTTCGGCCTGTGCATGGTGCTGTTCATCGCCGGCACGCAGTCCATCCCGTCAGAGCTGTACGACGCGGCGCGGGTGGACGGCGCGGGCCCCCTGCGCGAGTTCCGAACGGTGACCCTCCCCGGGCTGCGCGGGCAGCTCGCGATCGCCGTGACCCTCACGGTGCTGGGCGCGATCCGGGTGTTCGACATCGTGTGGCTCACCACCCGCGGCGGCCCCGGCACCTCGACCATCACCCCCACCATCGTCATGTACCAGCGCGCCTTCGCCAATCCCGATGTCGGGGCGGCCTCCGCCATCGGTGTCGTCCTGGCGCTGGTCTCCCTTCTCATCGCGCTCGTCGTGGTACGGCTCACCGAGGACGGAACCCGATGATCTCCACCCGGGAAAAGCTCTTCAACTACGCGTTCCTGACGCTCCTGGCCGCCAGCGTGCTGTTCCCGATCGTGTACATCCTCGGCGTGGCCCTCAGCCCCAGCACCAGCGGCACGCTCGACCTCGCCCATCCGCAGTGGTCCAACTTCGCCGCCGCGTGGCAGCAGGCCGGCTTCGCGCACTACCTGCGCTCCAGTGTGATCATCACCGGGATCGTCGTGCTCGTCTCCACCGTGCTGGCAGTGATGAGCGGGTACGCGTTCGGCGTGCTCGGCGTGGTCGGGGAGAAGGCCATCTTCCCGCTCATGCTCCTCGGCATCATGATCCCGATGGAGTCGATCATCGTGCCGCTGTACTACGACTTCCTGTCCTTCGGCCTCACCGACGGCTACCAGGGCATCATCCTCGCGCACGTCGGCATGGGCGTGAGCTTCGGCGCATTCTGGATGCGCGCGGCGTTCCGTACGGTGCCGGCCGGCATCGCCGAGTCCGCCGAACTCGACGGAGCCGGCTCCTGGACGCGCCTGTGGCGGATCTACCTGCCGATCTCCCGGCCGGCCATCCTGACGTTCGTCGTGCTCAGCTTCATGTGGACCTGGAACGACTACTTCCTGTCCCTGATCCTCGTGGCCGACTCCGGCCACCAGCCCCTGACGCTGGGGCTCGGCACGTTCTCGGGCCGCTACCTCGTGCAGGTCAACCTGCTGGCCGCCGCGGCGGTGCTCATGTCGCTGCCCATCGTCGGCCTCTACCTGTTCTTCCAGCGGCAGTTCATCCGCGGCATGCTCTCCGGCGCCCTCAAGGGCTGATCCCCGTTCTCAGAAAGGTCGCTCATGAAGATCGTCGACGCCACTGTGGTCCTGACCAGCCCGGGCCGCAACTTCGTCACTCTGAAGGTGGAGACCGACGAGGGCGTCACCGGCCTCGGCGACGCGACTCTCAACGGACGTGAGCTCGCCGCGGCCGCCTACCTGCGTGACCACGTCGTCCCCCTGCTCCTGGGGACCGACCCCCACCGCATCGAGGACACCTGGCAGTCCCTCTACCGGGGCGCGTACTGGCGGCGCGGGCCGGTGACGATGGCCGCCATCGCCGCCGTCGACACGGCGCTGTGGGACATCAAGGCGAAGGTCGCGGGCCTGCCGCTCTACCAGCTGCTGGGCGGCGCGAGCCGGGAGCGGGTCGGCACCTACGGCCACGCCGGCGGGCGCGACATTCCGGAACTGCTCGACTCCGTCCGCGCCCGGCTCGCCGACGGCTATCCGGCGATCCGGGTGCAGGCGGGCGTCCCGGGCCTCAAGCGGGTGTACGGCGTCACCTCCGCCACCGGGCGCCGCCCCGTCGTGGAGGACTGGGACACTGCCGCCTACCTGCGCACCATCCCCAAGGTGTTCGACGCGGTACGCCAGGAGTTCGGCCCCGACCTGCCGCTGCTCCACGACGCCCACCACCGCCTCACCCCGAATCAGGCGGCCCGGCTGGGGAAAGATCTTGAGCCGTACGACCTGTTCTGGCTGGAGGACTGCACCCCCGCCGAGAACCAGGAAGGGCTGCGCCTCGTCCGCCGGCACACCACCACACCCCTGGCCATCGGCGAGGTCTTCAACACCGTCTTCGACTACCAGACACTGGTGACCGAGCAGCTCATCGACTACGTGCGCTCCGCCGTCACCCACTTCGGCGGGGTGTCCCCGCTGAAGAAACTGTTCGACTTCGCCGCCCAGTACCAGATCAAGAGCGCCGTCCACGGACCCGAGGACATCTCCCCCGTCGGCATGGCCGCCGCCATCCACCTCGGCCTGGCGATCCACAACTTCGGCATCCAGGAGTACGCCGGACACACCGACCTGACCCACTCCGTCTTCCCCCACGCCTACACCTTCACCGACGGCCACCTGCATCCGGGACAAGCGCCGGGGCTCGGCGTCGACCTCGATGAGGAACTGGCGGCCGCGCACCCGTACGAGCCGTCCTACCTGCCGGTCAACCGGCTCCAGGACGGCACCGTCCACGACTGGTAATGCCTCTTCGAGAAGCCCAGCTCGCCTGGGGAGCGGGTACGAACTCAGCGGCGAGCACGTCCACGCGCGTACCACCGGTCCCGCCGACGCGCAGCCGTCCCGTGCGGATGAGGCCGCCGGATGACCGGCACCCCGTTCCCCCTGTGGAATTTCCTGCGCGGGCTGCGTCGCCCACGATGAGGACACGGTGAGGACCGGCGACCGCCTGGTGACCCTCGCGAGGACGGTCTGAGGCGGACACCGGTCGTCGTACCCGCCCCGGCTCTCACGGCCGGGTCCCCGTCAGGCGCGGGTCCCGGTGGCGAATCGCACCGTGCGGGGGAGCACGAACGTCTCGTACGCCAGGGCGTCTTCCAGGGCCGCCCTGGCCTCCGGGTGCAGGTATTCGGGGATGGTCTCCAGGGAGGCGCGGCGGGCGGCCGACCACAGCCAGTCCCATACCTGTCCGGCCTCGACGACCACCTCGAACACCACGTCCTCGCAGCGAACCCCCTCCAGTCCGCCCGCCACGAGCAGCTCGGTCAGCTCCTCGGCCGTGTTGAGGGTGCGGTGGAAGGGGGCGGTGCCCGCGTCGGCGGTGTACGGGGCCAGGGCCCGCGCCACGAGGCCGAGCAGGTCGGCCTCGGCCGGGCTCGCCTGGGCCAGCAGGCTGGCGGCCAGCCGTCCGCCGGGCCGGAGGAGGCCGGTCATGGAGCGTACGGCGGCCAGCGGGTCGGGCAGGAAGTACAGCATCATCCCGGCCAGCACGACGTCGAACCGCTCGCCGGGCAGCAACTCCTCGGCCCGTTCCGCGTCACCCTGGAGGACCGTCGCGTGCGTCAGGCCGTGCCGCTCGATCTCGGCCGTGGTGGCGGCGACCATCCCCGGCGCGAGGTCCAGCCCGACCACCCGGCCCGTCGGCCCCACCGCCCCTGCCGCTGGGACGAGCGAGGCGCCGGTCCCGCATCCGACGTCCAGCACCCGGTCGCCCGGCTCCGGCGCGGCCTGCCGTACCAGCTCGGCGGCCACCGGGCCGAAGAACGGCACGCCGACCTGTTCGTAGGTGCCGGACGCGCGGTCGAACACACCGGCCATGTACTGCTTGGCATCCATGACGACTCCTTTGCGACAGAGGGGGGGAGGAGAGGGTGGAGTTGCGGTGGGAAAGGCAATCACAGCGGGCACTGGGCACTGGGCATCAGGCCGTCAGGCCCGAGGCCGTGAGGCCCCGGGCCGTCAGAACAGCAGGGCGTCAGGCGCCTTCCGTCGGGGTGAAGCGGAGACGGAAGGTGGCAGGCCGGGCGTGGAGTTCGTACTGCGGCAGCGTGGCCGGACCGCACGACGCGGTGCCGACGCCGTGCTGAGCGAAGTCCAGGTTGACGTGCACCCGGTCGCCCGGCGTCAGGTCCGGCCGGTGGCGGGCCGCCTCCAGCTCCGCCGTGGTCCAGCGGCGGGCGGTGAGGCCGAACACCGGAGCGCCCGTCACCCGGAGGCCGCCGGACTGGCCGGTCAGCTCGGCCCAGCGGACATCCGCTCGGTGCCCGTTCTCCTGCGGGTAGACGTATGGCGTCTGCAGGTCCTCGACGGTGGCGGACCATCGGCCTACCCTGGCGGCCATGCCGGTGTCGGGGTACGCCTCCCCCGGACCCCTGCCGAACCAGGTGACGTCGCCGAACGCCGCGGGCAGCGCCATCACGACGCCGAGCCTCGGAAGGGGCAGGCTCCACTCCCCGTCCGGCTCGACGTCCACGGTCAGTTCCAGCCCGCCGTCCGTGGCGGTCCACCGGTAGACCACGTGCAGGCCCAGGTCGGTGGCCGCCGGTGCGACCCTGGCGCGTACGGTCAGCCCGTCGCCGGTCTCCACGGCGTCCACTCGGTGGGTGAGCCGATGCAGGCCGAGCTGCCGCCAGCGATCCGCCAGCCCGCCGTAGGTGTCGTTGTCGATCGGCGCCCGCCAGAGCTCCAGCCGTGGCCCCTCGACCTCGATCCCGAACAGGCGGGTGAGCCGCCCGGTGCCGGGGTCGAACTCCAGGTCCGCCCCAGAACCGACGCCCCGGCCACCAGACGCCGCCCGGGCTGCGGAGGTCAGGCCGCCCTGGGCGCCAGATGACAGTCCGGCTTCGGTGGACAGGCGGGTCTGGCCCCACGCCACCTCGTGACCGGCGGCGGCCCACGGCTGGTCGGTGGCGAGCACCGCCCGTACCGTCAGCCAGCGCTCCCCCTCCCCACCGGGCAGGTCGGGCAGCTTGACCTCGCCACCCGTCGCGGGCACGTCGAGCGGGAACTCGGCGACCGCCACCCCCTCCTCCTCGACCACCGCGACGAACCCCAGGTGCGACAGGTCGCGATAGCCGTGGTGGTTGGCCACCCGCACGACCTGGGCCTGGTCGTCGAAGGCGAACCGGACCGGCTCGAACACCTTCTTCAGGTCCAGCAGTCCCGGCGAGGGCGTCCGGTCGGGGAAGACCAGCCCGTCGATCACGAAGTTCCCGTCGTGCACCGGCTCGTCGTAGTCACCGCCATAGGCGTACTCGAACTCCGGGTGTGCCAGACCGTGATCGATCCACTCCCAGATGAACCCGCCGGCCAGCCGTGGATAGCGCTCGAACAGCTCCTGGTAGTCGGCCAGGCCGCCGGGCCCGTTGCCCATCGCGTGGGCGTACTCGCACTGCACGAACGGCATCGCCCGCCGCCTGGCGTCGAGCTCGGGGTCGGCCAGCGGGTCCTCCACCCCCTGCCCGATGGCCTCGACCTCGGCGTGCGAGGCGTACATCCGCGAGTACACGTCGGTGTCGGCGCACGAGCGGTCGCCCTCGTAGTGGATCGGCCGTGACGGGTCGCGCCGCCGGGTCCAGTCGGCCATGAGGCTCAGGTTCTGGCCGACTCCGGCCTCGTTGCCGAGGGACCACATGATCACGCTCGGGTGGTTCTTGTCCCGTTCGACCGTGCGGCGCATCCGGTCCACGCACGCCTCGGCCCAGCGCGGGTCGTCCGTGGGGTTGCCGCGCCAGCCGACGTGGCCGAAGCCGTGCGTCTCCAGGTCGCACTCGTCGATCACCCAGAGGCCCAGCTCGTCGCAGAGGTCGAGGAAGCCGGGGTGCGGCGGGTAGTGGCTGGTCCTGACGGCGTTGACGTTGTGGCGCTTCATCAGCAGCACGTCGGCGCGCATGGTCTCGTACGGTACGGCGCGGCCGTGCTCCGGGTGGAACTCGTGCCGGTTCACGCCCTTGAGCAGCAGCGGACGGCCGTTGGCCAGGAGCACCCCGTCCTCGATGGAGATCGTGCGGAACCCGACACGCACCCGTACGGTCTCCTCGGGCAGCGTGACCACGGCCTCGTACAGACGGGGCGTCTCGGCGGTCCACGGCTCGGCGTCGACGACGATCTCGGTGCCGGGCGCCAGGTCGGCGACGCCGAGCTCGGCGATGGCCAGCCGTCCGGGGCCGTCGAAGCTCAGCGTGCCGCGACCGTCGGCATAGGCGGCGTGGACGAAGACGTCGGCGGCCGAGCGGGTCAGTGACACGTCCCGGAAGATGCCGGGCAGCCACCACATGTCCTGGTCTTCCAGGTAGCTGGCGGCCGACCACTGGTGGACGCGGACGGCGAGCACGTTGCGGCCCGGCACCAGCCACGGTCCGGCGTCGAACTCGACGGGCAGGCGGCTGCCGGTCGAGTGGCCCAGCTCGTGGCCGTTCAGCCAGACCCGGGCGAAGGACTCCACGCCCTCGAACCGCAGCCGCCCGCCGGTCCAGCCCTCGGGCAGGTCGAACACGCGGCGGTGGTCACCGGTCGGGTTCTCGTTCGGCACGTGCGGCGGGTCGACGGGGAAGGGGTACAGGTCGTTGGTGTACGCGGGCGAGCCGTGCCCGTGCAGCTGCCAGTGCGACGGCACCGGCAGGGTGTCCCAGGCGGAGTCGTCGTAGCCGGGATCGGCGAAGTCGTCCGGCAGGACAGCGGACGGAGAGAG
Source organism: Nonomuraea sp. NPDC048901 (assembly GCF_040649695.1). Lineage (NCBI taxonomy): Bacteria > Bacillati > Actinomycetota > Actinomycetes > Streptosporangiales > Streptosporangiaceae > Nonomuraea > Nonomuraea sp. NPDC048901. The sequence goes on from NZ_JBEZFW010000022.1 coordinate 44,167, forward strand.
GCGGAAGCGCCAGTCGCCGTTCAGGTCGAGGGAAGGGGCGTCAGAACGTAGTGCGGCCCTGGGTTCGAGGCGGCCCGAACCGGGTGCGAAGTTTTCGAGATCCATCGCCGCCGAGCCTAAAGGTTCTGGGCGGTTTCGTCATTGATGAGTATTGGTGAGTATTGGTGAGTTTCTTGTCCGTCCTGGTGCAACCGGCCGGCGTCTTGTCCGTCCCGGTGCAGTCGGACAGCGGCGTCATCTCGCGCGGGCCGGACGGCCCCCCGCCGTGAGATATCCGGCCAGCAGCGCCTCCGCCGTGGCCGCCACCCCGTCGTCTCCCGGCAGGAAGTCCGGGCTGTGCAGCCCGGCGGCCGTGTCGACGCCGACGAACATCATCAGCGACGGCATCACCGACGCGTAGGCCGCGAAGTCGTCCGCGCCGCACGAGCGCAGCTCCTCGGTGACCGTCCATCCCTGGTGCCGCAGCAGTTCCCCGGTCTGTACGGCCAGCGCCGGATCGTTGGCCAGCACCGGCTCCCCCGGCAGGACCCGCACCTCGCCGTGGCAGCCGTGCGCCCTGGCCACGTCCTCGACCAGCTGGGTGAACCGGTCGTGCAGGCCGCGGCGCCACGACTCGGACATGGTCCGCAGCGTCCCCCTGGCCACGGCCTCGCCGGGGATGGCGTTCGGCGCGGTGCCCGCGTTGACCATGCCGAACGTGACCACGGTGGGCACCATGGGGTCGGCGGCGCGGCTGACCATCTGCTGGGCGGCCACGATGATCTGGGACATGGCCACGACGGGGTCGCGGGCCAGGTGGGGGTAGGCGGCGTGACCCTCGGCGCCCCTGACGGTCAGCTCGAACTCGTCGGCCGAGGCGTTGACCGCCCCCGGCGTGCAGGAGACCACGCCGGCGGTGAGTACGGGCTGGACGTGCGCGCCGATCATGGCGCGTACCTGGTGCCGGTCGAGCACGCCGGACTCGACCACGTCGAAGGCGCCGGAGGGGTAGGTCTCCTCGCGCGGCTGCAGCACCACGACCAGCGGCGCGATCTCGTCCCAGCTCCAGGCTGACAGTCCCGTCGATCCCGGATCCCCTGCCTCCTCCACCCCGGCGTCCACGACGGCGCGGACCTTCGCCACCGCGCGGGCCAGGGCGACGACGGCGGCCAGGTGCACGTCATGACCGCAGGCGTGCATGGCGCCGTTGGTGGCGGCCCACGGGACGCGGGTGCGCTCGGCGATGGGCAGTGCGTCGAGCTCGCCGCGCACGCCGACCGCGGGGCCGGGAGAGCCGATCCTGATCACGGCGCCGGTGCCCGCCACGTACTCCACGAGGCCGCCCGACAGCGCGTCGAGCACGCGTTTGAGTGTCGGCCCCTCCTCCCCGGACACGCACGGCTGCGCGTGCAGCTCCCGCCTGAGCTTCACGGCGGCGGGCAGTTCGTCCAGTAGCGCCTCGCGCAGCAGTTCCCCCGGGCTCACTCAGATGCTCCTTTCGTCACTCCTTCCCCCGGTGCCCATTTCGCCGCCGTCCTCACCCGTCCGGGCCCAGGTCGTACACGCGGCGGGCGTTCTCGGCCCCCACCATGGCCGCCACGCGCACCGCCTGGGCGGCCGACCACTCGCCGTCGGCCACGAGGCCGCCGAGCACCCGCGCCATCGCCCGTCGCCACAGCTCGGCCCCGAGATGGTGCAGCTCAGCGGGCCCCCAGGCGTCCGACGAGAAGAGGATCTTGGCGAACGGCGCCAGCTCCAGGCTCTCCGCGACCACCTCGGCGCCGCGCGCACCCGTGTAGGTGACGCCCAGGCCCACGTCGAAGTAGACGTTCGGATAGGCGTGGGCGAGGAACCCGGCGTGACGCTGGTACGGGTAGCAGTGCAGCAACAGCAGCGGCACCCCCGTCGGCTCGGCCAGCTCGATCAGCCCGCGCAGCAGCAGCGGGTCGGATCGGCGCAGGTCGAGGTCGGGATCGCCGAACCCGGTGTGGAACTGCAGGGGCAGCCCGCGCTCGATACCGGCCCAGATGACGTGGCGCAGCAGCACCGGGTCACGGAGTCGCCCGCCCTCCTCCTGCCACCGGCCCGCCGCCTCGGCGACCTCGGCCGGGCCGGGCCGGGCGGGGTCGAAGTCGAGGCCGTGGCGGTAGGCGGCGATGGTCTTCAGGCCGCGGGCCGTACGGGTGCGCTCGTGGAGCGCCTCGCCGAACCGGTCGGCGAACCCGGCCGCGTCACCCTCGGCGACCTGCTCGGCCACCGACTCCAGGCGGACGATCTCGTCGGCGGGCCGGCCGCTGACCTCGGCCATGCCCGCCGGGCTGAGGATCTCCTCGCCCCGGTAGCCGGTCTCGACGAGGAAGTGCCCCACGCCGGAGGCCGCCAGCAGCCGCCCGTTGACCTCGGCCGCGCCCAGCCTGGCCCTTCTGGCCAGGTATTCCTCGGGCGTGGGGTGCGGGTCGAGGCCGAGCACGGGCGCGCAGTGGCGCAGGATCGCGTGGCCGACCTGGGAGTCGAACTGGGTCATCCAGTGCGGCACCGGCCGGTCCGACTCGGTGATCAGCTCCTCGAACGCGGTACGCGTCAGGTCGTGCGCGGTGGCTCCGTGGACATGGTGGTCGACCAGCTCGAGCCGTTCGATGGTCTCGACGAGGTCCGTCATGACGTCCATTGTGTCCGGCGGTGGGGGCCGGGTGTGGTGACCCCCACCGCCGTGTGTCAGGCGCCTGTTACGTCAGGCGGCCGCTTTTGTCAGGCGGCCGCGTTGGCCGTCAGCGCGATCGTCGCCTGGCGGGTGACGCCGCTGACCGTCAGCGCGACGGTCACCTGGCCCTTACGCAGCGCCGTGAGCGTCCCCGTCGCGGGGTCGAGCACGGCGACGTCCCAGGGCTTGGCGCTCTGCCGCGACCCGATGTGCAGGTTCGGCGAGCCCGACCACGCCACGGACACCGGGTAGGCGGCGGGCACCACCCGGGTGCCCTGCTTGACCGTCGCCGACACGGCCGCGGTCTTGCCGACCTGCACGGTCGCGGGGGCCGCGAGGGCGAGGTCGTCCACGTGCGGCCGTACCTGGGCGCCGAGCCAGCTGGGCGCGTCGGCGAACCAGTTGCGCTTGACGTGCTCCGCCTCCTGCGCGGTGACCGGGTCCACGCCCCACAGCGACCAGCCGGTGAAGCCGCCGTCGTCGGCCGCGGTGGCCGGGTTCTTGCCGGAGTTGCCGTTGATGAAGTACGGCACCGCGTCGACGTGCGAGGCGTTGAACGTGCCGACGTGGGCCCCGATGTAGGCGGCGCCCTTGCCGGTGGTCCGCTGGAAGTCCGCCAGCCAGCCCTCGACCAGCGCGGCCTCCTTGCGGTCGCCGAGCTGACTGCCCTTGCCGGGCGTGGGGTCGCGCGGCGGCACGTGGAACAGCACCGCCACCGAGCCGACGGACGCGTCCCGAGCCGCCGCGTCGAGCTGGGCCCGGAGCAGGGCGACCTGGTCGAAGCCGCCGCCCCGCAGGTTCAGCCGCGAGGTGTCCAGCGTGACGAACCGGGTGCCCTTGTGGTCGAAGGTCTGGTACGTGTCGCCGAAGACGGCCTTGAAGTTGTCGATCTTGCCGCCCATCACCTCGTGGTTGCCCGGGATGTAGTGGTACGGCAGCGTCCCGCCGAGCTCCTCGTCGAGGATCTTCTTGGCCAGCGCGAAGTCCTCGGGCGACGCCTCGTCCACCAGGTCACCGTTGATCAGCAGGAAGTCGGGCTTTGCGGCCTTGATCTCCTGAAGCGTACGGCGGGCGTTCTTGACGATGTCGCTGTCCGGGTCGCGGGCCACGAACTGGGCGTCCGACATGACGGCGAACCGCCACGGCATCTTGGCCACCTCGGGCTTGACGACCGGGTCGGCGACCTTCTGGGCGGGCGGCGCCGTCACCGACGGCGGCACCTTGGCCACCAGTCCGTCGATGAGGATGTCGTTGGTGTACTTCGCGTCGGTCTTGGTCTCGGCCACGTAGAAGCGCCGCAGCTTGAGCGGGTAGGTGACGCCGGACGGCACGGCGAACTCGACGTACTTCCAGCCGGTCCAGGTCATGTACGGGCCGCGCAGGATCTGCGACTGCCCCTGGCCGTCGTAGAACTCCAGGCTGGGCCACTCGCCCTTGCCGGTGGAGTTGATCCACAGGCCGAACGCCTGCGGCTGCCCCGCCACCTCGATCTGCTGCGGCGGGCTGGCGTAGGCGGCGCGGGTCGCGGTGGACTGGGTGAAGTCGTACGACAGCTTGAGGCCGCCCCCGCTCTGGCCGGGCGCGGCCGACAGCGAGCCGGTGGCCCGGGCGGCGGCGAAGCTCCACTGGGCCGCGTTCTCGAAGTCGGCGACCGGCTTGCCCTCGAAGCCCACGGTGACGGGCACGGCGGTGCTGATCTTGCCCACCTTGGCGGTGATCAGGCCGGACGTGGTCGCCTTCTTGGACTTGACGGTGAAGTAGCCCTGGTCGGCGGGCGTCACCTCGAAGGCGTCGTGGTCGTAGTCGAGCGTGAGGTCGTCCGGTTCGATGGGCGCGGTGTTGCCGTTGTGGTCGTAGCCGACGACGCCGAAGGTGGCCGTGGCGTCCGCGCCGGCCAGGCCGACCCGGTCCACGGTGGCGCCGAGCCGCTGGAGCGGCTGGAGCACGGTCAGCTGCAGCGTGCCCTTGGCGGCGCCACGGGAGGCGGTGACCGTCGTCTGGCCGGGGACCAGGGCGTGGAACTTGCCGTCACGGATGACGCCGTGCACCATCGGCTCGGCGCGCCAGGACGGGGTGCCGGCCGCCGGGCCGTACGTCTCGTCGTATCCGGCGGCGGTCAGCCGCCGCGTGAGGCCGGGGAAGACCCGGTCGGGGCGGCCACCGGCGACGGGAGAAGCACCGGGCGCCTTGGCGGGGTCGCCGGCCGTCTCCAGCCAGAAGCCCTTGAGTTTGCCGCTGCCCTCGGGGGCGAACAGGGCCAGGCCGTTCGGCACGTGACGCTCGCCGCCGTCGGACGGGCTGTTCTCGACCTGGACGTCGGCGGAGCCCGGCTCGCGGGCGAGCATCGTGGAGGAGCCGCCGCCGTCGAGGTTGAGCGCGTTGGCGGCGCCGAGCTCGACCATCATCGCGGCCAGCTCGTTGAGCGTGACGCCACGGCTGTCGGCCTGGCGGCCGTCGACGGTCAGCAGGTACATCTTCCTGCCGTCGGCCGAGAAGCCGACCGCGGTGCGCGGGTGCGCGGCCGGGTCGGTGGAGCTCTGCACGGCGCCGTCCTTGACCAGGACGTAGTTGCCGCCGACCGCCGCCTTGACGGCGTCGCCGTCCGACGACTTCGGCTGGTACTTCACGTCGATCTTGTCGCCTTGCTTGAGCCCGGCCAGCGTGGCGGCCGCGGCGTCACGGCCGAGCAGGATCGTGGTGCCCGCCGGGATCGGGCCGGTTCCCGGCGCCTGGCGTACCGCCGAGACCACGCCGTCGACCAGCTCGACCTCGGTCACGGCGGTGGCGCCCTCGACGGCGCGGGCCCGATTGTAGGAGCCCCACAGCGGCGTGAACAGGCCGACCCCGCCCGCCTGGACGATCTGGTTGAACTGGGTCAGGGTGATCGGCGCGCCGCCTGCGGGGGTGGCGGTGCCCTCGAAGTACATCCTCAGCACCCGCCCGAGGCCGTCGCCGGTGATCGCGACGGCCTTGTCGTGACCGGAGGCGGGCGACTGGATGAGCGAGCCGTTCTGGACGCCGATGCCCAGGGCGGCGCCCGAGCTGTTGATGTCGAAGAAGTCGCCGTTGACGGCCGCGACGGCGTGGGCGCGCTTGGCGGGCCCGGACAGCGGCTCGGTCTTGGACACCTCGCCGGAGTAGACGTAGTCGGCCTTCGCGGCGCCCAGGTCGGCGGTGACGGCGTCGGCCCGCAGCCAGCCGAGCTCGTCGTAGCGGTCGAACGAGGTCAGCGAGATGCCGGGGGCCACCGGCCGGGTCTTCTTGGCCGTCTCCAGCTGCTTGCCGGTGACGGCCTGGGTCAGCAGCGTGGAGGGCGGCGGATAGGACGACGCCTTCAGCGCGTCTTCGGCGGGGGGTTGGGGATCGGCCTGCGCGGGGGCGGCGATCCCTAAGACGAGCGCGGCCGCGACGGCCGCGTAGCGGAGGGTCTGCACGACCGAACTCAATCGTTCGCGGTTATAACTTTCAAGGCTTGACGATGAACTAAAGAATAATTTCAGCGGCTTCCGGCGACCGAACTGATCCACAAAGGTGGCATCCCTCTTACCCCAGGTGTGCGTGCGCGCCCACCGGGCAGGCTGCAGGGGAGGCAAAATCCCCCATCACTGGCGTTGTTGCTGTTATCAGCGCAGACTGGAAAGACGGCGATCCCGTAGAGCAGCATCCCGTGGAGCAGTGGAGCACCCCGTGGACAATCAGCTTGATCACATGCCGGTTCTGTCACGCGGCAGGCATCGCAACCCGAAGCGCGGCGCCTGCTTCATGGAGCTGGCGTCCTACCTAGCCGGAGAGCGGTGGAGCGACCACCCGGCCTGCACGCACCCGCTGCTGGCCGCACTCGCCCGCTTGGTCAACGACAACACCAGCGACGCGAACCGGGCCCGCCTCGTGGGCCTCGTTCCATCGATCATCGACCTGAACGCCGACGACCTCCGGGTGGACGCCCGGATCGCGCTGCGGTGCGCGACGACCGCGCTCCCGGTCTCGGCGGCCGAGCGTCAACTGGCACTCGCGGTGTCGGTGCTGGCGGCCGAGGAGATGCTGGCCAGACTCGACGGCGTCCCGTCCGGCCAGCCGGCCTCGGGCCGGTTCAGCACGGTCCCGCTGAGCGAGGAGAGCCAGCGGGCGATGGCGCTGGTCCCGCACGCGGCGGAGCAGGCCAGGCGCTTCAGCCGCGCGGCCCGGATTACGGAGAAGGGCTTCCGCCGGTACGCGGCGCCGAACGCGGTGCAGCTCTCGGTGGTGGGCATCGTCCAGGCCTGCATCCCGGACCCGGACACCCTGCTGCGCGACCTGCTGACCGGCGCCATAGCGGACTGCGAGGCCCTGATCCGCGGCACCGACACCCAGACCGCCCCGGAGCCGGTCACCCCTGCTCGCATCTGACCCGGCCCGGGCCTCTGTCCGACCCGGCTCCTGGGGGAGGCGCCGCGCCTCCCTCCGGGTCTCGCGCGCCCACCCGACCCCCGAGCCACACCCGCACACACGTTCGCGACCCGCGCCTTGTCGCAGGTCAGGGAAGCCTCCCCTTCGTTGCGGATCATCATGACATCTGCCTAAATTTCGTCTTAAGGCGTTATTGAGGCGGAGGATGTTTCATGACCATCGAGCTCGACCGGCCGTACTCTCCCGAGAGGCACCACAGCCACCGCGACGTGACTGGTGGCTGGTTGCGGCCGGCGGTGTTCGGGGCGATGGATGGACTGGTGTCCAATTTCGCATTGATCGCCGGAGTCGTCGGGGCGGCGGGTGCGGGCCGTGGGGCGGTGCTCGCCGGGTTCGCCGGATTGATCGCGGGCGCGTGCTCGATGGCGGCGGGCGAGTACACCTCCGTGAAGTCGCAGACGGAGCTGATGCGGGCCGAGATCGCCGTGGAGCGCCGTGAGCTGGCTCGCGACCCCGAAGGTGAGCTGGCCGAGCTGACCGCGATCTACCGTGCCCGCGGCCTGGACGCCGACCTGGCGGCGCGGGTGGCGGCCGGGCTGTCGGCGGATCCCGAGCAGGCGTTGCGGGTGCATGTACGTGAGGAGCTGGGCGTCGATCCCGACGATCTGCCGTCGCCGTACGTCGCGGCCGGGTCGTCGTTCTGCGCGTTCGCGGCCGGGGCGGTGGTGCCGCTGGCGCCGTTCCTGTTCGGGGCCTCGGGGCTGGCGGTGGCGCTGGTGCTGAGCCTGGTGGCGCTGTTCGTGTTCGGCGCGGCGGTGGCGCGGATGACGGCCCGCCCGTGGTGGCTGGGCGGCCTGCGCCAGCTCGCGCTGGGCGCCGGGGCCGCCGCCGTGACGTTCGGCCTGGGCCACCTGCTGGGCGTCACCGTCTCATAGACCAACTGCCCCGGACAAAGAGCTATGGGCGGCTGGCGGCGGCCAGGTTGACGCCGAGGGCGATGAGGGCCGCGCCCGTCAGCCCGTCGACCGCCTTCCGTACCGCCGGCCTGGCGAAGACCTTGCGCAGCGCTCCCACGATGTTGGCCACCAGGAGGAACCACAGCACCGTCAGTGCCAGCGCGATGACCGACAGCGTGAGCGTGTCGCCCGGGGACGCGCCCTCGCTGACGAACTGCGGCACGAGCGCCACGAAGAACAGCGCCGCCTTGGGGTTGAGCGCGTTCGTCAGCAGTCCCTCGACGAAGGCCGCCCACGCGCTCCGCTTCCCCGGGTCCGGCGCCTCCAGTTCCAGCGCGCCGCCCTTGCGCAGGGCGGCGCGCCACGCCTTGACGCCCAGGAACAGCAGGTAGGTGGCCCCGACGACCTTGACCACGGTGAACGCCATCGCCGAGGCCGCCAGCAGCGCGGCGACGCCCGTCGCCGCGGCCACCACCCAGGCGAACACGCCGATCGAGATGCCCAGCGCCGCCGCCATGCCGTACAGGCGACCGGAGATCGCCGAGCGCCGTACCACGACGGCGAAGTCGGGCCCTGGGGACATGGCCCCGAGCATCACCACACCGCCGAAAGCCAGCACTTGCGTCACAGAGGTCATGACGCTCACGGTACTAAAAACAGGCAAAAATCAGCGCTTGCGGCTTTTCTTGAGGATCGATCGGATGGTCAGCAGCAGCACGATGGCCACGATCTGGCCGCCGATGACGATGCGGTTGACGTCGACCGCCGGCTGCCAGCGGACGTCGCCGTCCTTCACCACGAACACCCCGGCGGGAGTGGCGCTGAGGCCGAATCCGCCGCCGCTGCCTTCGCCGCCGGGCGCGGCGTCCGGATCCACGGAGGCTTCCTGCCTGCCCATGCCCCCGCCGCCGCCCTGGACGACCCGGGCGACGGGGATGACCGTGACGCCGTCCTGCTGGATCGGGTCGCCGAAGACCCGCTTGACGGTGGCGGAGTCCTTCGCGCGTTCGACTAATTCCATGATGTCCATCCCCACATGCTGGCCCTAGACCCGGCGCAACACCACCATCTCGCTGCGGTAGTCGGCGCCGGAGTGGAACCAGGTGGGCAGGGTGAGGCCGTGGTGCATCAGCGTGGCCCCGTACCAGGAGCCGCCGGGCCCCTCGTAGACGGCCGACGGGTCGAGCCCGGCCAGGCGGAGCCGCCGGGGCGGCTGCTTGTCCAGCGCGAAGGGGTTGTAGGCGAGCACGACCACCTGGTCGCCGAGCGTGTACTGGACGGCGGAGGCGCTCTCACCGGGCCGGCCGGCCAGCCGGTGCAGCGCGCCGTGCTGGATCACCGGGCGGACGGCCTTGTAGTCGGCGATGAGCTGCCTGGCCTCCTCGAGCTCCGCGGCGCTCCACCGGGTGAGGTCGCCGCCGATGCCGAGCGTGCCCGCCATGGCCACGTGGAAGCGGTAGCGCAGCGGCACCTCCCGGTGGGTGATCGGGTTGGGGCTGTCGGTCACCCAGCACGACATGGCGCCGGCGGGATAGAGGTAGGAGAAGCCCCGCTGGATCACCTGCCGGTCGCGGGCGTCGGTGTTGTCGGAGGTCCACACCTGGTCCGTACGGCGGAGCATGCCGAAGTCGGCCCGGCCGCCACCGCCCGAGCACGACTCGATGCGGAGCCCCGGATGGCGCCCGCGCAGCTCGTCCATGATCGTGTAGACGCCCCTGGTGTGCTCGATCCAGAGCAGGTCGCCGCCCTCGGCCCAGCCTGCCTGGCTGAAGCTGCGGTTCATGTCCCATTTGAGGTAGGCCAGGCCGTACTCGCGGACGAGCTGGTCGAGCCAGCCGAGCGCCCACTCGCGCACGTCGTCGCGGGCGTAGTTGAGCACGAGCTGGTTGCGCATGGTGTCGCGGCGGCGTTCCGGGTAGTGCAGCACCCAGTCGGGGTTCTTCCGGTACAGGTCGCTGTCGGGGTTGACCATCTCGGGCTCGACCCAGAGCCCGGCGAGCAGGCCGAGGTCGCGTACGCCCTGGAAGAGCGGGCGCAGGCCGTGCGGGAAGCGCTCGGGGTTGGGCCACCAGTCGCCGAGCCCGCGCGTGTCGTCGGTGCGGGCGCCGAACCAGCCGTCGTCCACCACGAACAGCTCCACGCCGAGGTCGGCGGCCCGGCGGGCCAGGTCCAGCTGGCCGGCCTCGGTGACGTCGAACCCGGTGGCCTCCCACGAGTTGTACAGGACGGGCCGTTCCTCGCCGGGTCTGGGCAGGACGTGCTTGCGGGCGTAGTCGTGCCAGGCCCGGCTGGCCGCGCCGTAACCGCCGGCGGTGTGCAGGCCGAGCGCGGAGGGGGTGCGCAGCGACTGGCCGGAACCGAGGGGCCAGGTCAGGCCCTCGTGGCCGAATCCGGCGCTGACCGCGACGTCGCCCTCGGGGCGGCGCTGCGTGGTGAGCCGCCAGGAGCCGCTCCAGGCGAGCGCGACTGTCCAGAGGTCGCCGGTGTCCTCGGTGGCGTCGCCGAGCATGATCCACGGGTTGGCCTTGTGCGAGGTGGTGCCGGTCCTGCTGCCGAATGTGGTCTCCCCCGCCGGCAGTTCGCCGCTCTGGAGCTGAGTCTCGCGGCCCCAGCCCCCGGCGGCGCTGGTGTAGCGGAAGCCCGCCTGTTCGGGGATCACCCAGCTGCCCGAGTCGAGCCGCCGCAGCCGCAGGGGCGCGGCCGACTCGTTGGTGACGTTCACCCAGCGCTCGATGACGTCGCAGTCGTCGAAGACCCGTACGTGCAGGCCCACCCGGAGGCCGTAGGCGTGGTCGCGCAGGACCACCTCCACCTCGTTCTCACCGAGGACGGCGTCCTCGAAGCCGAGCTCGACGGAGCGGACCCCGCCCTCGTAGACGGCCTGGAGCGAGGGCACGCCCCAGCGGCGGCCGCCGTCGACGGGCAGCATCTCCGTCGCGTCGTCGGGGTCGAGGAAGCCGGTGACGATCCAGCCGGGGGCGTGCTCGGCGACCTGGCCGAGGGCCCCGGCGGGTAACCGGGGCCCCCAGTACCACTGCACGACCCGAGTATCGCCGTCGGCTTCCTCGAACCCGAAGACATAGGAGGTATCGCGGGTGAGTGCAGCCCATGTGTGCGCGTGGGCGGGAACAGGGATGAGGGGCATGCCTGCGATCGTCGGACCTATCGGCCCCGCCGTCAATGCCGCTCATCGCTGCCCGCCCGCGCGGGATCAGTCGAAGGTGGTCGAGATCTCGTGCCACCCGCCGGGCGCGATCTTCTCGGCCGCCTTGGGCCCCCAGGTGCCCTTCGCGTACGGCAGCGGCGGGTCCGGCAGGTCGAGGATCGGCTGGACGATCCGCCACGACTCGTCCACCAGGTCGAACCTGGCGAACCGCAGCGGATCGCCGCTCACCGCGTCGGCCAGGATCCGTTCGTAGGCGGCCTCCATCGGCCCGAGCACCTTGGTGAAGTCGACGCTCACCGGCACCTGCCGGGTGCGCTGCTTGCCCGGCTCCTTGGCCAGCACGTCGAACGTCACCCCGGCGTCGGGCTGCAGCCGGAACCTGATCAGGTTGGGGTTCAGGTGCGGGTCGTGCGGGAACAGCGAGATCGGCGGCTTGCGCAGCTCCGCGACGATCTCCAGGTCGGTCATCGGCAGTGCCTTGCCGGCGCGGATGCAGAACGGCACCCCGGCCCATCGCCAGTTCTCGATGTAGGCGCGCAGCGCGACGAACGTCTCGGTGGTCGAACCCTTCTTGACGCCTTCGGTGTCGAGGTAGCCCTCGTACTGGCCGCGGACCACGTCGACGGGCTTGATGGCCTCGACGGCGCGCAGCACCCGCCACTTCTCGTCCAGCTGGGCGCGGGCGTCCTTGGACGGCGGCGGGTCCATGGCCAGGATGGCGAGGAGTTGCAGCAGGTGGTTCTGGACGACGTCGCGGATGGCGCCGTTGGCGTCGTAGAAGGCGCCCCGGTCGGCCACGTCGAAGTCCTCGGCCATGGTGATCTGCACGCTGCGGACGTAGTTGCGGTTCCAGAGGGGCTCGACCAGCATGTTGGCGAACCGGAACACCATGAGGTCCTCGACCGGCTCCTTGCCCAGGAAGTGGTCGACCCGGCGCAGGTGATCCTCGTCGAAATACTTCAGCAGCTCGGCGTTGAGCCCCCGGGCCGAGTCCAGGTCGCTGCCGAACGGCTTCTCCACCACGAGCCTGGCGTCCCTGTTGAGGCCCTCCGCGGCCAGCCCCTCGGCCACGACCGAGAACAGCGCGGGCGGCACGGCCAGGTAGTGGACCAGGAAACCCTTGCCCTCCAGCTCCTCGCGGAGCCGGGTATAGGTGCCGGAATCGCGGTAGTCGCCCGCCACCAGCCGCAGGTTGCCCGCCAGCTTCTCGAACGCCGCGTCGCGCACGCCGCCGCAGGCCGCGCGGGCGTGCTCACGCAGCCCGTCGAGGTCCAGGTCGGTCTTGGCCACGCCGATGATCGGCAGATCGAGCTCGCCCTTGGCGGTGAGCTGGTAGAGGGCGGGCAGGACCATCTTGCGCGCGAGGTCGCCGGTGATGCCGAACAGGACGAGCGCGCCCGCGGCCTTGGTCGCCCCCACCTCAGACCCGCCTTCCGCGCAGCTCGCGGTAGCGCCGGACGAGCCCTTGAGTGGAGGCGTCCGGGAAGTCTGTCGGTGGCTCCTCCGAGGTGAGCGCGGGCGCCAGGTCGAGCGCCATCTTCTTGCCCAGCTCGACGCCCCACTGGTCGAAGGAGTCGATGCCCCAGATGGTGCCCTCGACGAACGTCGCGTGCTCGTACAGGGCCACGAGCTGGCCGAGCGTGGACGGGGTGAGCTTGGCGGCCAGGATCGTGGAGGTGGGGCGGTTGCCGGGCATCACCTTGTGCGGCACGATCTCGGGCGGCGTGCCCTCGCCGGCGATCTCCTCGGCCGTCTTGCCGAACGCCAGCGCGGAGGTCTGCGCGAACAGGTTCGCGTTGAGCAGGTCGTGCATGCCCTCGCGGTCCTCGAACGGCTCGGCGAACCCGATGAAGTCGGCGGGCACCAGCCGGGTGCCCTGGTGCAGCAGCTGGTAGAAGGCGTGCTGGCCGTTGGTGCCCGGCTCGCCCCAGAAGATCTCGCCCGTGTCGGTCGTGACGGGTGTGCCGTCGGCGCGTACGGACTTGCCGTTGGACTCCATGGTGAGCTGCTGCAGGTAGGCGGGGAAGCGGTGCAGCCGCTGGCTGTAGGGCAGCACGGCCCGGGTCTGCGCGCCGAAGAAGTCGTTGTACCAGATGCCGAGCAGGCCGAGCAGCACCGGCATGTTGGCCTTGAACGGCGCGGTGCGGAAGTGCTGGTCCATGGCGCGGAACCCGGCCAGCATCTCGCGGAACCGCTCGGGCCCGATCGCGATCATCAGGGACAGGCCGATGGCGCCGTCATAGGAGTAGCGGCCGCCGACCCAGTCCCAGAAGCCGAACATGTTCGCGGTGTCGATGCCGAACGCGGCGACCTTCTCGGCGTTGGTCGAGACGGCCACGAAGTGCTGCGACACGGCGTCCTCGCCGAGCGCGTCAACCAGCCATTGGCGGGCGACCTTGGCGTTGGTCAGCGTCTCCATCGTGGTGAACGTCTTGGAGCTGACCACGACCAGCGTGCTCGCCGGGTCCAGACCGGCCAGGTTGCCGGTGATGTCGGCCGGGTCGATGTTGGAGACGAACCTGGCCGCGATGCCGGCGTCGGCGTAGTCGCGCAGCGCCTCGTACGCCATGGCCGGGCCGAGGTCGGAGCCGCCGATGCCGATGTTGACCACGGTGGTGATCGGCTGCCCGGTGGCGCCCGTCCACTCGCGCGAGCGGACCCGGTCGGCGAAGGCGCTCATCTTGTCGAGCACGGCGTGCACGTCGGCGATGACGTCCTGGCCGTCGACCTCCAGCTTGGCCTCCCGGCTCATGCGCAGCGCGACGTGCAGGACGGCCCGGTCCTCGCTGACGTTGATGTGTTCGCCCCGGAACATCGCGGCGATCCGGTCGCGCAGCCCGGCCCGCTCGGCCAGCTGGACGAGCAGGTCGATCGTCTCGTCCGTGGCGCGGTGCTTGGCGTAGTCGAGGTAAAGATCACCGGCGGTCAGCGTCATCCGCTCGGCGCGGCCCGGATCCTCCGCGAACAGCTCGCGCAGCTGCTTGCCCGCCAGCTCCCCGTGGTGCTTGTCCAGTGCCGCCCACTCCTGGCTCTGGGTGATGTCGCCGCCCACTCGTCCTCCTCGTGCCGTCAAACGATCACACTAATCCCGTACCGGGCAAGATATCGCGCGGGTCTCCAGGTCAGTGGGATTCCCTGCCCACGGCGTCGCCGCTCGAACCTGTGAGGAAGTCGAGGTCCGCCCCCTTGTCGGCCTGCATGACGTGGTCGACGTACAGGCGCTCCCAGCCGCGGGGCGGGGCGGCGTGCCCGTTGACGACCGGCTCCCTGGCGGCCAGCTCGGCGTCGGGGATGTCGACGTAGAGCCGCCTGGCCGCGACGTCCAGCACGATGGGGTCGCCGGTCCGCACCCGCGCGAGCGGGCCGCCGGCCGCCGCCTCGGGCGCGGTGTGCAGCACGACCGTGCCGTACGCGGTGCCGCTCATCCGGGCGTCGCTGATGCGGACCATGTCGCGTACGCCCTTGGCCAGCAGTTTCGCGGGCAGCGGCAGGTTGCCCAGCTCGGGCATGCCGGGGTAGCCCTTGGGCCCGCAGCCGCGCAGCACCAGGACCGAGGTCTCGTCGACGTCCAGGTCCGGCGAGTCGAGCCGGGCGTTGAGGTCCTCGACGCTGTCGAACACGACGGCCCGGCCGCGGTGGCTCAGCAGCTCGGGCGAGGCGGCGGCGGGCTTGATCACCGCGCCGTCCGGCGCGAGGTTGCCGCGCAGCACCGCGATCCCGGCCTCGGGCAGCAGCGGGTCGGCGCGGCGGCGGATGACGCTCTCGTCCCAGATCTCCGCGTCGGCGAGGTGTTCCACGAGCGGCCGGCCGCTGACGGTGACCGCCGCCGGGTCGAGCAGGTCCTCGACCTCCTTCAGTACGGCCGTCAGCCCGCCCGCCCTGAACAGGTCGTCCATCAGGTGCCGGCCAGCGGGCTGGAGGTCGACCAGCAGCGGCACTCCCCTGCCGGTCCGGTCGAAGTCGTCCAGCTCCAGCTCGACGCCGAGGCGCCCGGCGATGGCCAGCAGGTGGACGACGGCGTTGGTGGAGCCGCCGATCGCGGCCAGCGTCACGATCGCGTTGAGGAACGATCCCCTGGTCATCACCCGACTCGGCCGCAGTTCGCGCCGTACCAGCTCGACAGCGAGCCGGCCGCTCTCGTGGGAGCGTTCGAGCAGCCTGCTGTCGGGTGCGGGGGTACCCGCCGTGCCGGGCAGGGTCATGCCGAGGGCCTCGGCCATGCAGGCCATGGTCGAGGCGGTGCCCATCGTGTTGCAGTGGCCGCGGCTGCGGATCATGGACGACTCGGAGCGGAGGAACGCCTCGCGGGAGAGCGTCCCCGCGCGTACCTCCTCACTCAGCCGCCACACGTCGGTGCCGCAGCCGAGCGGGACGCCGCGGAAGTGGCCGGTCAGCATCGGGCCGCCGGGCACCACCAGGGCGGGCAGGTCCACCGAGGCGGCGGCCATCAGCAGCGACGGGATGGTCTTGTCGCAGCCGCCGAGCAGCACCACGCCGTCGATCGGGTTGGCGCGCAGCATCTCCTCGGTGGCCATGGCGGCCAGGTTGCGCCAGAGCATCGCGGTCGGCCGGACGTTCGTCTCGCCGAGGGACACGACGGGCAGGTTGAGCGGGACGCCGCCGGCCGCCCACACGCCCTGCTTGACGCTGTCGGCCACCTCGTCGAGGTGGGAGTTGCACGGGGTGAGGTCGGAGGCGGTGTTGGCGATCGCGATGTGCGGCCGGTCCCCGTCGAACGCGGCCTCCGGCAGGCCGCGGCGCATCCAGGCGCGATGGATGTAGGAGTTGCGGTCTTGACCTGAGTACCAGCGGGAGCTGCGGAGCGGCATGCCCTCATCCTGACATCCCGCCATTTTGGGGATGAAACCGGCGGCCCGCACAGGGACACGGGCCGCCGGGGGGCGTGATCTCACTGGCCGCCTAAGCGTGAGATCACGGTCCAGGGTGGATACACCTGTTAGGCGTTCCATCCCGTTCCACGCCGTTCCACGTCACACCGGGTGATAGCTGCATCGCACCCCCATCTGTACGGCTGACCGCAGCCGCTCCGCGATGACCGGGTCCGCCTCGCCGATGCGCACCAGGGCCCGCCTGATGGCCTTGCCCACGGCGATCCTGGCCCGCTCCTCGCTGCCGGCGAACTGGCGCGCCCGCCCGGCCAGCCCGGTGGCGGCGGCCAGCTCGTCGATCAGCCAGTCGCGCTCGGCCCGCAGCGTGGCGGCCCGCTGCAGGTCGTGCATCGCCTCCAGCTCCTCGATCTCGGCCTGCAGCCCGGACAGCCGCCGCTTGTAGGTCTGCCTGGCCTGCTCGTCCAGCACCGGCTGGGCCGACTCGGCGGCCTCGCCGGCCGCCGCCCCCGCGGCCAGGTCCACGGCCGGGATCTCGCGACCGGGGTTGGCCAGCAGGGTCGCCAGGTGGGCCATGCCCACGATGTGGTCGACGAGCACGGTCCGGCCGGCCAGCTCGATCCGCCACTTGCGGCCCTGGCGCACGCAGACGACCTCGGCCGGGGCCGCCGGACCGTCGTCGGGCAGCGCCATACCCATCGACGCGGCCTCCTGCCGGGCCAGCGCCAGGACCCTGCGCGACTCCTCGGTCCCGTGCAGGGCCTGGCCGAGCCGCAGGCGGGAGAGCGCGACGGCGGGCCAGTGCCCCAGGGCGAGATTGTCGTGCACGGCGGCCCGCAGGTAGGCGATCGCCTTGTCCGTCTCGCCGCAGGTCAGCATGGCCACGCCGAGAGAATGGCGGACCGAGCCGAGGCAGGTGACACCCAGGCTGACGACGACGGGCAGCCGCTCGAACGGGCGGAGCACGGCATGAACCTCGGCCGCCGTCTCCGCGTCGCCGAGCAGGTACGCCGCCTCCGCCGCGCCGTACATCGAGATGAGCCAGGTGCTGGAGTGGGGCAACGCCCCCAGGTCCCGGACGCGCAGCCGGGCCAGCGCCCCCTCCGCCAGCCGCCGGTCCCCCGCGGTGGCCGCCGACACCGCGAGCACCGCCCACAACGAGCTGTCCACCGCGCTGAGATCCGGCGAGTTGACCAGGTCCGCCAGCATGGGGACGAGCTCGGCGGTGCGTCCCTGGTACCAGCGGATGGCCGCGAGCTGGCCGGCGTACCAGCCCGCGCTGTCGATGTCACCCGCCGCCGCGCCCCGGTCGGCGCAGGCTCCGGCCATCGCCTCAGCCTCCGCCAGCCGGCCGCTCCTGATGCCGAGCATGACCTCCATCGCGTCCACGACGAACCCGACCGCCAGGTGGTCCTCCCTGGACAGCAGGCCGCGCAGCTCCACCAGCGCCCGCTCGGCGTGGGGGTCGGCGTCCAGCACCAGGTCGACGGTCCGCCAGAGCAGCCCCATCAGCAGGTCGCCGCGGCGCCCGGTCCGCGGCGCCTGCTCGATCAGCTCCTCGGCCAGCGCCAGGCGCAGGGCGCCGTGCTCGGGTCCCAGAACGCAGTGGTGGGCCAGGCTCAGCGCCTCGGCCAGCGCGACGGGGTCACCGGCCTGCCTGGCCTCTTCGACCATGGCCAGGATCGCCTCGTGCCCTCCACCGCGGTAGTCGTCCTCCCCGGCCAGGCGTACCCGCAGCCGTAACCCCAGCGAGGAGCGCGGTTCGACCAGCGCCAGAGCCTGGCGCTGGCGCGCGCGCACCGCGGCCGCCTCGGCGGCCGTGCGGTGCTCGTGCACCCACAACCCACCCAGCCCGAGCGCCGCCCGCGCCATCCCGTCCGCGTCGCCGTGCCGTTCTGCCTCCCGATGTGCGGTCTCGAACCAGCGCCGCGCCGCCCGCAGGCTGCCTTCCCCATACAGTGCGTGCTCTCCCGACAGCAACGACATCTCTATGTCGTCGTGTACGGCCAATCCCCGCGATCCACCCACCGGCGTCCTCCGCACCCCGTTTTTGGCAGTGCGCGTTCGCGCGTACTGCCAGTGACTGCGGCCCCCCACCGATATGACGGATGTTAACCGAATGCGGTTCAGCTAGGTCGGATCAAAGTGCATCAAATTGGATCAGGATGACCGCTGCCTAAGGTTGAGCTGCGTTTCTGGAGGAATCAGCAGAGACATGGAGCGAATCGATGCGTACTGGCGCGCGGCGAACTATCTGTCGGTGGGCCAGATCTATCTACTGGACAATCCACTACTAAAGACGCCATTGACCCCAGAGCACATCAAACCTCGCCTGCTAGGTCATTGGGGCACCACACCGGGACTGAACTTCTGCTTCGCCCACCTCAACCGGGTGATCCGCGAACGCGACCAGGACATGATCTACATCGCCGGGCCCGGCCACGGCGGTCCCGGGACGGTGGCGCACGCCTGGCTGGAGGGCACCTACTCCGAGCGCTATCCGGACGTCTCCCAGGACGCGGCCGGGATGCAGCGGCTGTTCCGGCAGTTCTCCTTCCCCGGCGGCATCCCGAGCCACGCCGCGCCGGAGACGCCCGGCTCCATCCACGAGGGCGGCGAGCTGGGCTACTCGCTCGCGCACGCCTACGGCGCCGCCTTCGACAACCCCGAACTGGTCGTGGCCTGCGTCATCGGCGACGGCGAGGCCGAGACCGGGCCGCTGGCCGGGAGCTGGCATTCCAACAAGTTCCTCGACCCGGCTCATGACGGCGTGGTGCTGCCGATCCTCCACCTGAACGGCTACAAGATCGCCAACCCGACCGTGCTGGCCCGCATCCCCACGGAGACGCTGGTCGCGCTCATGGAGGGCTATGGCTACCGGCCGCATATCGTCGGCCCCGACCACCAGGAGATGGCCGACACCCTCGACACCGTCTTCGACCAGATCGCCGAGTACAAACAGCGCCGTTCCGACCGGCTCCCCATGATCATCCTGCGCACGCCGAAGGGCTGGACCGGGCCCCGCGTCGTGGACGGGCTGCCGGTGGAGGGCACCTGGCGGGCCCATCAGGTGCCGCTGGCCAAGGTACGGGAGAACCCCGAGCACCTGGCGATGCTGGAGGAGTGGCTGCGCTCCTACCGGCCCGAGGAGTTGTTCGACGACGACGGCCGGCCGGTGGCCTCGATCCGGGAGACGGTGCCGCCGGGCGACCGCAGGATGAGCGCCAACCCGCACACCAACGGCGGCGAACTGCTCCAGCCCCTGCGACTGCCCGACTTCCGCGAGCACGCCGTCGAGGTCAAGACGCCCGCCACCCAGTCCAGCGAGCCGACCCGGGTGCTCGGCGCCCTGCTGCGCGACGTGATCGCCGCCAACCCGCGCGCCTTCCGGCTGATGGGCCCCGACGAGACCGACTCCAACCGGCTCTCGGCCGTGTTCGAGGTCACCGGCCGGGCCTGGAACGCCCGCCTCGAATCCACCGACGTGAACCTGGCCCCCGGCGGCCGGGTGATGGAGGTGCTGAGCGAGCACCTGTGCCAGGGCTGGCTGGAGGGCTACCTGCTGACCGGGCGGCACGGGCTGTTCAACTGCTACGAGGCGTTCATCCACATCATCGACGCCATGTTCAACCAGCACGCCAAGTGGCTGGAGTCCTCCCAGAAGATCCCCTGGCGGCGGCCGGTCGCCTCGCTCACGTACCTGCTGTCCTCGCACGTCTGGCGGCAGGACCACAACGGCTTCTCCCACCAGGATCCGGGCTTCCTGGACGTCGTGGTCAACAAGAAGGCCAGCGTCGTACGCGTCTACCTGCCGCCCGACGCCAACACCCTGCTGTCGGTCGGCGACCACTGCCTGCGCTCGCGCGACTACGTCAACGTCATCGTGGCCGGCAAGCAGCCGATCCTCGACCTGTTCACCATGGACCAGGCCATCGCCCACTGCACCCGCGGCCTGGGCATCCTGCCGTGGGCCTCCACCGACGAGGGAGGCGACCCCGACGTGGTGCTGGCCTGCGCCGGCGACATCCCCACCCTGGAAACCCTGGCCGCCACCGCGCTGCTCCGCGAGCACCTGCCCGAGCTACGCGTACGCGTGATCAACGTGGTCGACCTGATGCGCCTGCAACCACCCTCAGAACACCCGCACGGCCTGCCGGACAACGAATACGACACCCTGTTCACCACCGACAAGCCGGTCATCTTCAACTTCCACGGCTACCCCGCCCTCATCCACCGCCTCACCTACCGCCGCCACGGCCACGCTCACATGCACGTACGCGGCTACAAGGAGGAAGGCACCACCACCACACCCTTCGATATGGTCATGCTCAACGACATCGACCGCTATCACCTGGTCATGGATGTCATCGACCGCACCCCGGGCCTCGGTTCCTCCCAGGCTCACCTGCGTCAGCGGATGACCGACGCCCGCCTGCGCGCCCGCGCCCACACCCGTGAGCACGGCGAGGACGCGCCCGAGATCCGGGAGTGGACATGGCCGGACAGATTCTCGTCCTGAACACCGGCTCCTCCTCCATCAAGTACGAGCTGGTGGACGTGGAGTCGCGCGAGCGGCCGGCCAGGGGTCTGGTGGAGCGGATCGGCGACAAGGAGGGGCGGTTGACCCACCACACTGGGGACGACCCGCCGTACGAGCGGAAGGAGCGGTTCGGCGACCACGCGGCGGGGCTGGCCGTCATGCTGGCCGCCTTCGACGAGGCGGGGCCCGCGCTGAAACCGGTGGCGGTGGGGCATCGGGTGGTGCACGGCGGGACCCGCTTCCAGGAGGCGGTGCTGGTGGACGACGACGTGATCAGCGCCATCGGGAACCTCTCGGCGCTCGCACCCCTGCACAACCCGGTCAACCTCACCGGCATCCGGGTGGCCCGCGAAGCCTTTCCCGGCGTGCCGCAGGTGGCCGTGTTCGACACCGCCTTCCATCGGACGCTGCCGCCCGAGGCGTACACCTACGCCGTGCCCCGCGACTGGCACGACCGGCTGGGCGTGCGGCGCTACGGCTTCCACGGCACGTCCTGCGCGTACGTGTCGGCGCGGGCGGCCGAGCTGCTGGACCGCGATCCGGCGCGGACGAACCTGATCGTGCTGCACCTCGGCAACGGCGCTAGCGCGACCGCGATCGAGGGCGGCCGCAGCGTCGACACCTCCATGGGGCTCACGCCGCTGGAGGGGCTGGTCATGGGCACCCGTTCAGGGGACGTGGACCCGGCGCTGACCGGCTACCTGGCCCGCGCGGGCGGCATGGACATCGTGCGGACGGAGAAGGAGCTGTCGTACCGCAGCGGCCTGCTCGCGCTCGCCGGCACCGGCGACATGCGGGAGGTACGGCGACGGGCCCGTGAAGGCGACGAGCGGGCGCGGCTGGCGCTGGACATCTACGGCCGCCGGATCAAGAAGTACGTCGGGGCCTACTACGCGCTGCTCGGCCGGGTGGACGCGATCGTCTTCACGGGCGGCGTCGGCGAGCACGACCCGGCCACCCGGGCCGCCGCGCTGACCGGGCTGGACCGCCTCGGCATCGCCCTCGACCCCACGCGCAACGAGGCCGACGAGACGGGCGAGCGGCGGGTGTCCACGCCGGAGTCGGAGGTGGCCGTGCTGGTCGTGCCCACCGACGAGGAATGGGAGATCGCCCGTCAGACACTCGCGCTGATCCGCGTGTGACCGGCTGCGCGGAGCGTATCCTCTGACCTCGACCGGTCCCAGAGGTAGGGCCAGCCCTACCCCGAAGACGGGTGACAGCAGGACTTCGCGATCACGGTTATCCCGAAATGCTGATGGTGAACGATCGGGAATCGAGTCTGGAGCATCGGAGAATCTGTGACTGACGTGAGCACTACTCGCGCCGCCACGGCCTCGGCATCGGCACCGGCATCGGAAGAGAGGGGGAGCGACTTCGCCCGCCTGTCACGCCGGGTGGCCCAGGCAGGCCTCATGGAACGGCGACCCGTCTACTACGCCACGCGGATCAGCGTGGTGACGGGCCTCTTCGCGGCGGGCTGGCTGGCGTTCGCCCTGGTCGGCGACTCGTGGTGGCAGATTCTGGTCGCGGTGTTCCAGGCGGCGACGTTCGGCCAGGTGGCCCTGCTCGCCCACGACCTGGCCCACGGGCAGGTGTTCCCGTCCCGGCGCACCAGCGCGATCGCGGGCCTGCTCGTCGGCAACCTCGGCATCGGGCTCAGCTACGGGTGGTGGCAGGACAAGCACACGCGCCACCACGCCAACCCCAACCACGAGGACCACGACCCCGACGTCGCGCCCGACGTCCTGCTCTGGTCGGTCAAGCAGGCCGAGGCCAGCCGGGGACTGCCCAGACTCATCGGCCGCTATCAGGCGTTCCTGTTCTTCCCGCTGCTGACGCTGGAGGGCCTCAACCTGCACATCTCCAGCGTCCGGGCGCTGCGCCGCGACTCTCTCAAGAACCGGATGGCCGAAGGGCTGCTGCTGCTCGCGCACTTCGTCATCTACCTGGGTGGCGTGTTCGCGGTCCTGCCGGTGGGCAAGGCCGTGGTCTTCCTGCTGGTGCACCAGGCGTTCTTCGGCGTCTACCTGGGGTGCACGTTCGCCCCCAACCACAAGGGCATGCCGGTCCTCACCGCCGAGGACGAGCTGGACTTCCTGCGCCGCCAGGTGCTCACCTCCCGGAACGTACGCGGCGGACACGTGATCAACACGGCGCTGGGCGGCCTCAACTACCAGATCGAGCACCACCTGTTCCCCGGCATGCCGACCCCCAACCTGCGCAAGGTGCAACCGCTGGTGCGGGAGCACTGTGAGTCGCTGGGAGTGGCTTACGTGGAGTGCGGGCTGCTGGCCTCCTGGGGCCAGGCGATGAAGCACCTCCACGAGGTGGGCGCGCCGCTGCGCGCCCGCCGGTAGGACTCGACGCGAGCGGTGTGCCGGGTGACGCGGTGACGCGGGTCCTGGAGGCCAGGGAGATCGCGCGGCGGTGGGTGGCCGAGGTGGGCTCCGGGCTGCCCGGGTTCGGCGGGGCGTTCCTGACCGGCTCGGCGTTGTGGTCGCCGGCGGACGCGGTCCTGGCCACCAGCTCCGATGTGGACGTGATGGTGGTGCTGGATGTCCCGGAGCCGCCCATCAAGCCCGGCAAGCTGCGCTACGACGGCGTTTTGCTGGAAATTTCGTATATGTCGGGCGAGCGGTTGGCGTCGGCGGAGGACGTCCTGGGCGACTACCACCTGGCGGGCAGCTTCCACCTGCCCGGGGTGCTGGCCGATCCGGGCGGGCGGCTGACCGCGCTGCACGAGGTGGTGGCCCGCGAGTTCGCCGACCGGCGGCGGGTGCTGCGGCGGTGCGGCGCGGCGATGGACGTGGTGCGCCGCGGGATCGCCGGTATGGACGAGGCGGCGGCGCCGGTCGACCAGGTGATGTCGTGGCTGTTCGGCACCGGGGTCACGACTCATGTGCTGCTCGTCGCCGGGCTGCGCAACCCCACCGTCCGCCGCCGTTATGAGGCCGTACGGGAGCTGCTGGCCGGACACGGGATGCTGGACCGGCACGAGGCGCTGCTGGAGCTGCTCGGCTGCGATGGGCTGGGGGCGGCGCGTGTGGCCGGGCACCTGGAGGTGCTGGAGCGGGTGTTCGACGCGGCCAAGGACGTCCAGGCCGCGTCATACCCGTTCTCGTCGGACATCAGCGAGGCGGCCCGGCCGCTGTCGATCGACGGCAGCCGGGAGCTCATCGCGGGCGGCCTGCACCGGGAGGCGGTGTTCTGGCTGGTGGCGACGTACGCGCGGTGCCTGAAGAAGCTGTCACTGGCCGGGGCGCCCACCGGGCCCTACGAGGAGGGGTTCCGCGCTTTGCTGGCGGACCTCGATGCCGAGACGTTCGCGGACCGGCGGCGGCGCGGGCAGCGCGTACTGGACGCGCTACCCGACCTGTGGCACACCGCTGAAACCCTCGCCCCCGTCTGACGCTTTGCCCGGCTGACGTTTTTGTCCGGCTGAGCCCTCAGCGGCGCACTCGCGGCCGGCCGGGCGGCGGCGCCTGGGTCCTCGCTCACCGCTCGCTCGTGTCCGGCCGCGCCGCACCTGACCCCGTACCGGCCCGCTCGCGTCAGAGGCCGTACTCCTCCAGGAGGCGCAGCCAGATCTCGCTGACCGTGGGGAAGGACGGGACGGCGTGCCAGAGCCGGTCGAGCGGCACCTCGCCGGTGACCGCGATGGTCGCCGCGTGCAGCAGCTCGGCCACCCCGGACCCGGCGAACGTGACGCCCAGCAGCACCCGCCGCTCCTCGTCCACGACCGCCTTGGCCCGGCCCCGATAGCCGTCGCCGAGGAGGTAGGCCCCCGTGACGTTGCCCAGATCGTATTCGACCACCCGCACCGCGAATCCGGCCTTGCGGGCGGCCGCCTCGGTGCGGCCGGCCGCGCAGATCTGCGGGTCGGTGAACACCACCTGCGGCGCCCCGAACTCGTCCGCGATGTCGCGCATCGCGGGGAGCGTGTCGTTGCCGCCGTTGGCGCGCGCAGCGATGACGTCGCCGCAGACCCGCGCCTGGTACTTGCCCATGTGCGTGAGCAGCGCGCGGCCGTTGACGTCGCCGATCGCGTACAGCCAGCCGCCCTCGACGTCCGTCGCCCGCATGCTGTCGTCCACCTCGACCGAACGGCCCCCGGCCAGGCCGACCGTCTCGAGCCCCAGCCCGGCCGTGGCGGGCACCCGGCCGGTGGCCACCAGCAGCTCGTCGGCCTCCAGCGGCGGACCGTCGGACAGGTGCACGGTCACCTTGCCGCCGGGCTCCGGCCGCTCGACGCGTACGACGTCCGTGTGGGTCCGCACGTCGATCCCGGCGTCGGCGAACGACTCGGCCAGCAACTCGCCGGCGAACGGCTCCATCTTGGCCAGCAGCGACCCGCCGCGTACGAGGACCGTGGTCTGCCGCGCGCCGAGCCCGTGCATGGCCTGCGCCATCTCACAGGCGACCACTCCACCACCGATCACGGCCAGCCGTTCCGGCACCGCCTGGGCGGCCGTGACCTCGTGACTCGTCCAGGGCTTCGCCTCGGCCAGTCCCGGCACCGGCGGGACCAGCGCGGTGC
Organism: Nonomuraea sp. NPDC048901; assembly: GCF_040649695.1. Lineage (NCBI taxonomy): Bacteria > Bacillati > Actinomycetota > Actinomycetes > Streptosporangiales > Streptosporangiaceae > Nonomuraea > Nonomuraea sp. NPDC048901. The sequence goes on from NZ_JBEZFW010000022.1 coordinate 69,279, forward strand.
TCCCGGTGGCCAGCACGACGGCGTGCCGCGCGGTCAGCACGCGTTCGGTGGTTCCCTGTCCGTCTCGCGTGGTCACCAGCACTCGCTTGGCCCCATCGAGCCGCCCCCGGCCCCGGACGAACTCGATGGGCACGTTCTTGATCCACTCGACCTGCCCCGAGTCGTTGTAGTGCGACACGGCCTCGTCGCGCCGGGCGAGCACCTTGCTCACCTCGAGCGGACCGAGCGACATGCCGGGCACCCGGCCCACCTCGGCCGCCAGGTCTATCGGGCGCAGCAGCGCCTTGCTCGGGATGCAGGCCCAGTAGGAGCATTCGCCACCGGCCAGGCGGTCCTCCACGATGGCGGCGGTCAGACCACCGCGCACGGCTCTGGCCGCGGCGTTCTCGCCGGTGGGGCCGGCGCCGATCACTATGACGTCGAACTCGTCGGTCATGCCTACCTCTCCCGTAACGCTCGCCCCGCGACTGCGGCTCTCACCAGCAGTCTCCCACCGGTCCTTTCGCCCTTCGCCAAGGGGAGGCACTGACGGGCAGGTTTCGCCCGGCTGTCCGGGGCGGGCACGCTTGGAGACGGCCGGTAATTTGGCGGACCGGTAGTTGGGGCCGCCGGTCCTGCGTGGGCGCCGGGCGCGCTGGGTCAGTTCTGTCCCGGCACCGGCTTGCTCGGCCGGTTCCGCTCGGGTACCGGTCCGGACGGCCAATGGTCCTCGGGCGTCCTACCGAGAGGGTCGGCGATGACCAGCATCTCGTTGCCGCCGAAGTCGCCGACCACCTGGAATCCGGCCTGCGCCAGGATCGTGCGCAGGGCGAGCTGTACGGCGGTGCGGATGGTCTCGTACTTCACCATGTCGGCCTTGGCGAGATCGGGAGATGCCTCCCACGCGACGACCACACCGCGACCGGGCTCGCGCCGGAGGCTGAGACCGCCTTCACCCGACGACCCGGACGGCCCGTTCGGCCTGGGCGGCTTCGGGGGCTCCACGGTGAACCCCGCGTTGGTTAACTCTTGGCGGATGAGATGTTCCAGGTCGGCGGGGTCGTACCGTGCGGGGTTCACCTCATCCTGCTGCCCCAAGACCGCCCTCTCATGCGGGTATCCCGTCGTGTGGCGGATCACCTCAGCGCGGACAGGCCCCACAGTTCGGCGATGCGTCCGTCTCGCACCCGGAAGATCTCCAGCATCGTCGGCGGCTGCTCGACGACATCGGCCGGGAGCCCGTGCAGGGTCGTGCGGACGGCGACCTTGTCCCCGTCGATGAGCATGTCCTCGACGATCACCCGAATATCGGGGAACCTCTCGTGAAACCGCGTCCACGAGCGGACGACGCTCTCGGCTCCAGTCGTGCCCAACGGGTGGCTGACGAAATCCGGAGTGAAGATCGTCTCGGCGGCCCCGAAGTCATGGGCGTTGAACGCCTCGTACATGCGCTGCCCGACAGCTCGCACGTCATCGGTCATCTGTCTGCTCCTTCCTGGGTTATCACGGGTTTCTGGGGATATAACGGGCCATCAGCCGACTGGGTCGATGCGTGCCATATTGGCGCGCAGGCGCTCCAGAGCGCGCAGCACGATCTCCCGCTCTTGTGTGCTGATCCCGTCGAGCAGCCGCACCTGGTATGCCTGGTGAGACCGCTCAAGATCAGCGGCCGCTCGTTCACCGGTGGATGTCAGGCTGGCCAGGGTGTAGCGGTTGTCCGCCGGATCGATGCGACGGCTGACCAGTCCCTCGGCCTCGAACTCCTTGATCAGCCGGGTGACGCTCGCCCCGTCGAGGGACAGGCCCTGACGCAGGTCGCTGTGGCTGGTCTCCCCGTTCCTCCACAGCCGCATCAGCAGCTGCAGTCTGGATGAGCTCATCCCCACATGCCGCGCGAACGCCTGACGCGTCTCACCGCAGGCACCGCCCAACTCGCGGAAGAACCTGTCTTCGGGAGTCTCCACACGCGATCTCTCTGCTGTCGGCGCCCCCATCCCCGCTGGAAGAGCGATCACCTCTACTCTTTCTATCAACAACTCTTGATTCAATCAAGAGTATGCGTCGTCAAGAGGCCACCGAAACGGCGTGGCGCACGGACATGGGATCCGCGGCCAGCGCGAGCAGGCAGTGGGCCGTGTCGGCGCGGGTCGTACTGAGGCCGCCCTTGATGTTGGTGTCCCACGCCGTGCGGTACCGGCCCGTCAGCCCGCGGTCGGTGAGGCGGCTCGGCCGCACGATGGTCCAGTCGAGGTTCGTCGCGCGCAGCCGCCGCTCGGCCTCCCGGAGGTCGGCGTAGGAGTGCTTCAAGAGCCGTTGCACGATGAGCGGCTTGAGCACGTAGCGGGTGAACACGCCGTCGCCCGCGTCGGCCACCAGGCCGCTGGCGCTGGTCATGAGCAGGCGCCGCGTACGGCCGCGGGCCATGGCCGTGGCGATGGCGCTGATGCTGTCGGAGCACACCGTGGTGGGCCCCCGGCCGCCGGGACCCATCGCGGACAGTACGGCGTCGCGGTCCCTGACGGCGGGCGCGATGGCGTCCGGGTCCATCAGGTCGGCCTGGACGATGTCGAGGCCGGACGGCAGGTCGGCGGGCAGCCGCCGGGGATCGCGGACCACCGCGGTCACCTCATGCCCGGCGGCGAGCGCTTGGCGAAGCAACTCGATTCCAGTGCCTCCGGTAGCTCCGAAGATCGTCAGTTTCATGGGTCCTCCCAACTCCCGCCCATAGTGAGTGAACGCCCACTCACCCGTCAAATCGGAGGGGCGGGATGTGAGGATGCGTACGGCACTCGCGTCAGCTGATGAAGCTCTTGGGCGAGGTCCGGCCGCGGCGGGCGCCGATCAGGACTACCGTGCTCGACCGCCTGGAATGCGGCGGTCGAGCAGGCCCCGACATCATGGCCAAGACCGGGCGCGCACTCGCCACATGGGGCCTATACCAGGAGTACGGGTTCACCAACGCCGACGGCACACAACCGCACTTCGCCGCATACCGGACCGTAGGTTTGGAAGCCGAATACGACACCGACTCGTCGGCGGCCACCGCCCGCTCACGCCGGTGGAAGCGAGGAAGCGCACAGCCAATGCCGGACCGTCCACCACCTCAATGTCGAGAGCGGACATTGTCCGGCTGTCTGCTCGGCCGGCAACCTGGCGAGCAGTCGTGCGACCGCACCGCTCGCGCTGTGCAGAATCCACGCCTCACGATGGCAAACCGCATCTAGGCCACCTGCGCAGGTGGCTTCTACGTTCAGAGCATGCTCCTCAAACGCCTCGCCGCCACAGCCGGCGCCGCCCTGCTGGTCGTGGCCCTGATCGCCGCCCCTGCCCACGCGGACGGATCACACGAGTGCTTTTCCGGCGCCCGGACTTCGAACGGCGACTCCTACAAGTTGAGCGGCTGGACGTGCAGCGGCTCCGGCTACTACCAGGTCACCGTCCTCATCAGGTTCGGTGACGCCAAGGGCACCTACTCCTGCCCCAGCGTCTTCTCGTGGAACGGGGATCTGGCCGGGGACAACTGCCGCTTAACCTAAGCGACATTCCCTGTCAGGCCGGCCCCACCACCCGGTGTCGCACACGGCGAGGGTGGCGTTGATCAGGATGCGGATCCCTCACGCAGGTCGTCGCGGTTGGTGAACAGCCCGTGGGTGCGGCGCAGCGCCGCGTCGGTGACAGTGCACGAGGCAGTCCCTGAGGCACGGGCGAGAATCCTCAGGATGCATCCCGGGAGCGCGTCAAGCGCGGACGTCGAAGCCCAGCGCGGTGGCCACGACGGTCGCCTGGAAGGAGTCGATGATCGCCTTCTTCAGCGTGACCGTCGACGGGTCCAGGTCGGACAGGTCGCTGCCCCGCAGATCGCAGCCCGTCAGGTCCGCCCCGCTGAGCCAAGCCCCGGAAAGATCGCTCCGTAGCACCTCGGCCTTCTCCAGCCGGGCGCCCGACAGGTCGGCCTCGCGCAGCCGCACCCCATGAAAGGCGCTCCCCCGCAGGTCGGCGCCGGGCAGGCCGGTGAACGACCAGTCGCCGCCCTCGACCTTCAGCAGCCCGTAGGAGCAGCCGTCGAACATGCTGCCCGTCAGCTTGCATCCCTTGAACGTCGTGTCGAAGAACGAGCACCGCGAGAACGTGCAGTTGAGGAACATCGCGTCCTCGTGCACGGACACGTTGAAACGGACGCTGCTGAACGTGCACTCCTCGAAGACGCACCCGGTGTTGGTCAGCTCCGTCATGTCCACGTCGACGAACAGCACCTGATGGTAGGTCTCCTGGGTCAGCTCGCGACCGTCCCAGTCGGCCGAGCGGACCGTCGTGGTGGTCGGGGACGCTGACCGGCCGTGCTTGCGGCCGGCCGTCATCCGGCGGCCTCCGTCGGCTCGACGACGACCACGGGCGACTCCACACGTCTCTGGGCCGGCCCGACGAGAAGTCGCCGCCGACCTACCTCGGCCTGCTCGGCCATCCAGCCCATCGGACCGTCTGCGCGGGTGTCCACGTAAGCCCTCCTTCCGCGTCCCCGCGAGCCTCCCACGCGTCACCGACAGAATCCGCCGCACCGGGCCCGCGCAGCAAGACACCGCCGACCCGCGTAGCAAGACACCGCTGGCCCGGGGGTTTCTTCGCGCCCGATCCGCCGTTGGTGTCGGTCGTGATGTGCCAGCATGAGTCGGTGACCGAGCCATTGCCACGGCCTCGCGAGGTCAGCCTTCTGGAAGTCGGCCGGCTCCGCCTGATCGAGGACGCCGCGCCGCGGGTGCCGCCTGCTGAGCGGGTGGCCATGGATCGCCTGTGGGAGGAGGCGGTCCAGGCCAACCCCTGTCTCTTCGATGGGCCGGTGGTAGCGTGCGCGGGGCTGGATCGGGATGGGCCGCACAGCTTGGTTCTCACCTGGGCGAGGACGACCTACCGGCACCGCGCTCTGGGGCGGGTTCCGGGGGCCACCTCGTGGCTGCCGTCTCTTTTCGTCACTGTCGCGCAACCGGCAACTGATGACGGGAGCCTGCTGGTGGGGCGGATGTCGGCGTCGACGGCCACTCCTGGTCGCTGGCAGCTACCTGGTGGAGCGGTCGAACCGCCCGCCGAGGGTGAGAGCCTCGATACGGCCGCCCTCCGCAGGCACGCCGCTCGGGAACTGGCCGAGGAGACCGGCCTCGGCACAGCGCCGAGCGAGCTGTCCCTGTGGCTGGTCACGCGCGGCGAGAACGGGAGCGTGGGCGTGGTGTTCCTGGCCCCGCACCGGCCGGCGTCGCTGCTGCGCGAGCGGTTCGCCGCTCTGACATCCGCCGAGACGGCACAGGGGCGCGATCCGGAACTGGAGCAGATCGCTTTCGTCCGCTCCCCGACCGAGGTGGCCGGACTCAAGGGCGCTTGCGTGGACTACCTAGGGCCGCTCATCCGCCACTACATCAACTCGGGCTCCTAGAAGCGGACGAACCGGGAGGCCACGGGCCGTTGCCGGCACATTCCGCCTGAGTCCGGGCCGCGCCCAAGCTCAGGTGAAGTTGACGTCGCTGCAGAAGTAGTACGTCTGATCCATGTGTGAGGCTTTCCAGATCGTGTAGATGACGTGGCGGCCGGTGCGTCCGGCCGAGGTCAGGTTATTGATCATGTACGTCTGGCTGGGCGCGTACTTGGCGGTCTCGCGGACCAGTTCCAGGTGGTTCCAGCCCAGGGCGGTGGTCGTGGCGTTGTAGCCCTGGCGGGTGATGTAGACCCTGATGTAGTCGGCGCCATGGCTGGCCTGATCGTTCAGGCGGATGTTGAAGGTGCTGCCGAGGTTCGTCATGGTCCAGGCGCCTGGTGTGTCCATGGACCGGTAGCGGCCGCCTTGGGTCTGACCCGCGCTGCACAATTGGCCGTTGGGGATGACCGCCTGGTGATTGCCGCCGACGTTGTCGCGGTAGAGCCCGTTCCAGTTCCACATGGCGTTCGTGTTGTCCTGCCATGCCTGCCAGCACATGGGGTCTCGCTGCTGCATGGTGGGGTTCTGGAAGTCGCTGCCCCAGCGCAGCCAGCAACCGTAGTTGCGGGATGCCGGGTCGACCACGGATCCATGCGCTGACGCGGTGCCGGCCAGCGGGAGGGCGTAGAGCGTCGCCGCGAACAGCAGCAGGGCCAGGGCGCGGAGCGCCCAGCGCGGTGTACGGGTGTAGGGCATGGTGCGGTCTCCGTGTTCCGGTGGGGGTCTCGGTTATTGGGAGCGCTCCTGCATGGCGGCGACGGTAGATGACTGCATAAGTGAAGACAATGACAGGCGAGAGTCAACATGCTCGCCGCCGCATGCGGGCCGCCGTCGATTCGGGGGGCGAGCAGCGGAAAGGCGGTTCCGTGGCCGAGCCGGTGATGTTACGGGGTGGGGGAAACTTTCAGCCGCTGACCGACGCCCTCGTCGTGGCCCTGAAACCGCTCGCTGGTGCCCGGGATCGGGCAGGTGAAAGCAACGGGAGTTGTTCGCGCCGTGGCAAAAGGCCTGCGCCGCGCATCGGGCCGCGGGAAATGCCCGGTGAAAGTTTCACCCGGTCTCGGCCGTTTCCGCTGGTGTCGCAGGCGGGCCTGGGTGAGGCTGTGGACGGCCAAGGGAATGGCGGAGCGGTGGCCTAGAGTCGATATTGGGAGCGCTCCCAATATCGATCTCGACGCACTGACCGAGAGACGCACGGGCCAAGCGACGCACCGACCAAGAATGGCGGGCCATGAGAAACGCGAGCATGAAATGGACGGCGCGGGCGGCCGTGACGCTGCTGGTCGCCGCCGTGCTGGGCGTTCCCGGGGGTCCCGGCACCGGCGCCGGGCAGGCCGTTTTCGCGTCGGCCGCGTACCCGTACCAGGATCCGAGCCTGCCCGTGCCCACCCGGGTGGCCGACCTGATGGGCCGGATGTCGCTGGATGAGAAGCTCGGCCAGATGACCCAGGCCGAGCGCGGTTCGGTCAGCGCCGGCGACGTCACGACGTACCGGCTCGGCTCGGTGCTGTCGGGTGGCGGGTCCGGGCCGTCCCCGAACACGGCCGCGTCCTGGGCGGATATGTACGACAATTTCCAGAACGCGGCCTTGGCCACGCCGCTGGGCATCCCCATCCTGTACGGCGTCGACGCCGTACACGGCCACAACAACGTCGTCGGCGCCACGATCTTCCCGCACAACATCGGGCTCGGCGCGACCAGGGACCCCGCGCTGGCGCAGCGGGTCGGCCGGGCCGTGGCCGAAGAGGTCTCCGGCACCGGCGTGGACTGGGATTTCGCGCCCTGCCTGTGCGTGGCCCGCAACGACCGGTGGGGCCGCACGTACGAGTCCTTCGGCGAGAAGCCCGAGCTGCCCTCGTCCATGGCCACGATCGTGACCGGCCTGCAGGGCACCGTGCTGAACGGCCCCGCCTCCGTGCTGGCCACGGCCAAGCACTACCTCGGCGACGGCGACACCACGGGCGGCGTGGACCAGGGCGACACCCAGCTGTCCGAGGCCGACCTGCGGGCGATCCACCTGCCGCCGTTCAAGGCCGCGGTGGAGCGCGGGGTGGGCTCGGTGATGATCTCCTTCAGCAGCTGGAACGGCGCCAAGCTGCACGGGCACCAATACCTGATCACCACCGTGCTCAAGGGCGAGCTGGGCTTCTCCGGCTTCGTGGTCTCCGACTGGGACGGCATCGACCAGATCGACGGCGCCGCCGGCACCTCCGCCCTCGACGTGCGCACGGCCGTGAACGCCGGCATCGACATGGTGATGGTTCCCACGGCCTGGCGGCGGTTCATCGACCTGCTGCGGGCCGAGGTGCAGGCGGGCCGGGTGACCACGGCCCGGGTCGACGACGCGGTCCGGCGCGTTCTGACGAAGAAGTTCGAGCTCGGCCTGTTCGAGAAACCGCTGACCGACCGGTCCTACACCGCGACCGTCGGCAGCTCGGCGCACCGCGCCCTGGCCCGCGAGGCGGTGGCCAAGTCGCAGGTCGTGCTGAAGAACGGCGGGAACATCCTGCCGCTCGCCCGGGGTGGCAAGATCTTCGTGGCGGGCAAGAGCGCGGACGACATCGGCAACCAGAGCGGCGGCTGGACGATCTCCTGGCAGGGCTCGTCCGGCGCCATCACCCCCGGCACCACCATCCTGCAGGGCATCAGGAACAGCGCGGGCTCGGCCACGACCGTCACCTACAGCCGCGACGGCAGCGGTATCGACGGCTCCTATCGCGTGGCGATCGCCGTGGTCGGCGAAACGCCGTACGCCGAGGGCCAGGGTGACCGCCCAGGCGGTCTGGGCCTGGACACCACCGACCTGAACACCATCGCCACGCTGCGCGCGGCCGGGGTGCCCGTCGTGGTCGTGCTGGTCTCGGGGCGCCCCCTCGACATCGCGGCCCAGCTGCCCGGCTGGAACGCCCTGGTGGCCGCCTGGCTGCCGGGCACCGAGGGCCAGGGCGTGGCCGACGTACTGTTCGGCACGGTGCAGCCCACCGGCAAGCTGCCCGTGACCTGGATGAGCAGCGCCTCCCAGGAGCCGATCAACGCGGGCGACGGCAAGACGCCGCTGTTCGCGTACGGCTTCGGCCTGACGTACGGGCAGGCGCAGGACGACACCAGCCCGCCCACCGCGCCCGGCACGCCGGTCGCGTCCGAGATCACCTCCTCTTCCACGCGCCTGTCGTGGTCCGCCTCGTCCGACAACGTGGGCGTGACCGGCTACGACGTGGTCCGAGTGCAGCCGACGGGCGAGACGACGGTGGCCACGGCCGCGACCACCACGGCCACCGTCACCGGCCTGGCCGCGAGCACGGCCCACACCTTCGCCGTCTACGCCAAGGACGCCGCCGGCAACCGCTCGCCGCGCTCGGGGACGGTCACCGTGACCACGCGCGCCGACGGAGGAACGGGCGGCTGCACGGTCACCGCGACGACGCAGAGCCAGTGGAGCACCGGGTACGTCATCCAGGTGGCGGTGACCAACACCGGCACGAGCGCCGCGAACGGCTGGGGCGTCACCTTCACCTTGCCGTCCGGCCATCAGATCACCGGGTCGTGGAACGCCGCCCTGACGGTAAGCGGCCAGGCCGTCACGGTGGGCAACGCCGCGCACAACGGGACGCTGGCGCCCGGCGCGAGCACGTCCTTCGGCTTCCAGGCCAGTCGCCCGGCCGGCGACACCCACCTGCCATCCGGCTACGCCTGCGCGGTGAAAATTACATCGTAGGAGGCGGCCGAACGCGCAGCTCGCGGGGCCGGCGCCGCGACAGGTGACGGATCAGATCATTGTTGACGCGTCGAAAACTGCGTAGCGTACGAGTCCCCCGTCATTGACGATGATCTCGACAGATCGGTCAAGGAGCCCGCCATGCGCGCGCGAACGACCCCGTCCCTGATCATGATTCTCTTGGCCGCCGTGGTGCTCGTGATCACGAGCCCCACCGCCGCGCAGGCGATCGGCGGCTTCGACTACTCCCGGGCGCAGGTGTCCGCCACCGGCCTGCAGGTGCCGTGGGGGCTGGCCTTCCTGCCCGACGGCAGCGCGCTGGTCTCCGAGCGCGGCACCGCCAGGATTCTCCAAGTACGCCCGGGACAGACCCCAGTTCGGGTGGCGACCGTCAACGGGGTCGCCGCCTCCGGCGAGGGCGGGCTGCTCGGCATCGCCGTGTCGCCGACGTACGCCCAGGACCAGTGGGTCTACGCCTACTTCTCCACGAGCAACGACAACCGGCTGGTACGGTTCCGGCTGAACGCGCCGCAGACCCAGAACGTCCTGTTCTCCGGCGTGCCGCGGGCCTCCATCCACAACGGTGGCCGCATCGCCTTCGGCCCCGACGGACAGCTGTACGTGTCCACCGGCGACGCCGGCAACACCGCCAACGCACAGAACCTGAACACCCCGGCGGGCAAGATCCTGCGTATGACGCCGAGCGGCGGCGTCCCGGCGGACAATCCCTTCGCTGGCTCCCGGGTCTACAGCTACGGCCACCGCAACGTGCAGGGCCTGGCCTGGGACGCGCAGGGCAGGATGTACGCCAGCGAGTTCGGCCAGAACACCCGGGACGAGATCAACCGGATCGTCGCCGGCGGCAACTACGGCTGGCCCACCTGCGAGGGCGTCTGCGGCAACCCGTCCTTCCGCGACCCGATCGTCACGTGGTCGACGGCCGAGGCGTCGCCGAGCGGGCTCGCGTACGCCAACGGCACGCTGTTCGCCGCCGCCTTGGGCGGGACCCGGCTGTGGACCGTCCCTCTGACGAGCGCCGGCGGGGCCGGGACCCCGGTCGCCGAGCTGCGGGGCACCTACGGGCGGCTGCGCGCGGCCGCGGTGGGGCCGGACGGATGGCTGTGGGTGACGACGAGCAACCGTGACGGGCGCGGCGCCCCGGTGGCCCAGGACGACCGCATCATCCGCATTCCCCCCACTGGCACGCCCTGAGCGTCAGTGTCCGGCGTGCTCCTGGGGCTTGGCCACCACCCAGGCCCGCGCGGAGCCCACCTGGCGCTCCAGATCGGAGAGGAGGGCGGCCAGGTTCTCGTGGTCCATGTACGCGGTCTGCTCGATGCTCGATCGGTGTGTCTCCACCTGCCCCGCCAGGCTGTTGATCTTGCTCAGGGTGTCGCTGAGGTCCCGACTTTCCTGCTGACTCAGATCGCACATGCCCTCACAGTAGATACCGCCCCTCCGGCCGTACATATGTCCGGCAAGTAGATTGTCCGTGCCTGAAGGCTGCGAGGATGGGCGTATGCGCTTCGCCCGGGCTCTGGTCTTCGCGGTGGTGTGTGCCGCCGTGACGGCGGCCGGGCATGCCTTCGCGGGCGGCGCGGCGGTCGCGCCCGGCGTCATGGTCCTGGGCGGGCTGGGCGCGCTCGGCCTGGCGTACGGCCTGGGCGGGCACGAGCGCGGCCCCGAGGTGGTGTTCGGCGCCACGGTGGGCACGCAGGCAGTGCTGCATCAGCTGTTCGGGGTGACCGCGCCCAGCAGCGGGCACGCGCATCTGACCGTGGGCATGCCGCTGGCGCACCTGACGATCGCCGTGCTGACGGGCTGGTGGCTGCATCGGGGTGAGAGCGCGTTCTGGCTCATGGTGCGTCTGGCGGGCCGTCCCCGGCTCGCCCTGCCGCGCCCGCTTCGCCCGGTTCCCGCCCTCGCTCCGCTACGCCGGGCGCCGGCGCGGGCGCCGCTGAGGCCGTCGATCACGGTCCAGATCGCGACCGCGGAGCCACGCAGAGGACCTCCCACGAGGGGAGTCACCGAATCGCCAACACTTCCCTCGTCATGGAGTCCACCTTGCCTTTCTTCCTTCGCAGAACCCTGGTGGCGGTGATCGGGTGCGGGCTGTTCCTTGCCGCCACCGCGCCCGCCGCCCTCGCCCACGACAGCCTCAAGAGCAGCTCACCGGCCAGGAACGCCACTGTCTCCGGCGTCCAGACGATCGAGCTGGAGTACTCGTCACGCGTCCGCTTCCCGCTGGTGGTGCTGCGCACCGCCGACGGCAAGACGATCCAGCTCGGCGAACCGCAGGCCGACGGTCCCAAGGTGCGGACCGCCGTGCCCACCAAGCTGGCGGGCGGGTCATACGTCATCGCCTGGCGGGTGGTCTCGTCCGACGGCCACCCGATCGAGGGCGAGATCCCCTTCACCGTGAAGGGCGCCGCCGCTAGCACGACGGCGTCCGCCACCGAAGCCGCCTCAGCCGCACCCGCCACGTCAGCGGAGGGCACCCGACCTGCCGCTGCGGCGCAGGGCGGGGGCATCCCGGGCTGGCTCTGGGGCGGACTCGCCGCGCTGGTGGTGGCCGGCCTGGCGGTCTGGCTGCTGTCCAGACGAAGCAGCGGCCCCAGCGGCCCTGACAGCCCCGACGGCCCAGCCGATCAGCCGGCCGCACCGACGGAGCAACCGGACGTATCAGCGGGGCCGTAGACGTACCAGCCGGACGTACCGGCGGGGCCATAGCCGACCCACCCGGTGTCAGGGCACCATCCAGCCCAGCACCGGCGTCGACTGCAGGAACACCAGCACGCAGAGGATGAGCAGCAGCACGGCGCTCCAGCCGACCACCCGGCGGAACAGGTTGCCCTCCTCCCCCACCAGGCCGACCGCGGCCGTGCCGATGGCCAGGTTCTGGGGCGAGATCATCTTGCCCATGACGCCGCCGGCGCTGTTGGCCGCGCCGAAGAGCTCCGGCGGGATGTTCAGCTGGCCCGCCGCGGTGGTCTGGAGCTTGGCGAACAGGGCGTTGGCGCCCGCGTCCGTACCGGTGATCGCGACGCCGAACCAGCCGACGAGCGGTGACAGGAAGGCGAAGAACGCGCCCGCGCCCGCCAGGAACAGCCCGAGCGTCTGGATCTGCCCCGAGAACTGCATGACGAAGGCCAGGGCGAAGACCGACAGGATGGTGACGATGGCCCAGCCGAACTGCCGGATCGTGGCCCCGTAGGTGGCCAGCGCCGAGGCCGGGCTGATCCGCAGCACGAGGAGCGTGAGCAGCCCGGAGACGAACAGCAGCGTCCCCGGGTGCGCGGCCCACGGCAGCTCGTAGACGACGGGCACGGCCTTGCCCGCCGGGTTCACCATGTCGAACCCGGGCCAGGCGGGCTTGACGGTGAAGCCGGCGAGGTAGGTCTTGATCGCGGGGATCTGCGCGATGGAGAACAGCGCGATGATGATCGCGTACGGGGCGAAGGCCGCGATCTTGTCGCCGGTGGTGTCGCCGCCGGGGCGGCCGTGGGTGCGGACGAACGCCGGATCGTCCACGGACCCGCCCGCGATCGGCGTCGGGCTCGGCGTGAACCCGACCGTCTCGGCCGGCTTCCAGATCTTGCCGAACGCGACCAGCACGATCGCCGAGACCAGGGCCGCCGCGATGTCCGTGAGCAGGTAGTTGACCTGGGACATCAGGATCTGCGTGACACCGAAGCTGAGCCCGGCGACCAGCGCGGCGGGCCACGCCTGGCGCAGGCCGCGCCGCCCGTCGGCGACGAAGATCAGGATGAACGGCACGAGCAGCGCGATGAACGCGGTCTGCCGGCCCGCCATCGCGCCGAACGGCTCGGGCGGCAGCTCGGTGACGCTGCCCAGGATGGTGATCGGGTTGCCCATGCCGCCGAAGGCGACGGGCGCGGTGTTGGCGATGAGCGCGATGACCGCGGCGCGCATCGGCTCGAAGCCGAGGGCGATGAGCATGACCGCGCAGATGGCGATCGGTGAGCCGCCGCCGGCCAGGGCCTCGATGAGCGCGCCGAAGGAGAACGCGATGACGATGGCGGTGATCCGCTTGTCGTCGCTGATGCCCTGAAAGGCCCGGCGCAGCACCGCGAAGTGGCCGCTGCGCTCGGTCATCTTGTAGATCCAGATGGCGTTGAAGGTGATCCACAGGATCAGCAGCACCGCCCTGGCCGCGCCGTACAGGGCGGAGTCGAGCGCCTGGGTGACCGGCATGCCGTACGCGAAGGGCAGGATCGCGATCAGGAAGCCGACGACCAGGCCGGAGATGCCCGCCCAGTGCGCCTTCCACTTGAAGACGCCCAGCAGCACCAGCACCGCGAGCAGGGGCAGGGCGGCCAGAAGGGCGGACAACCATAGGGAGCCGGTGGGGTTGAAGTTCTGCTGGTACACCGCGCGCCTCCGGGGGTAGGCGTTCCATTGGATAGAACAGTGTTCCGTGTCTAGGATCGTAGGACGCCGAACAACCGGAGGGAAGAGATGGAAATACGGCATGCCACCGCTCCCGACCAGATCCGCCATTTCGGCACCGCGGAACTCCGCGCCCGTTACCTCGTCGAGGGCCTGTTCGGGCCGGAGGTGGACGGTGTCTACACCCACCAGGACCGGATGGTCGTCGCCGGGGTCAGGCCGAGCGGGAAGGCCCGGCTGGGGGCGTTCGACCCGCTGCGGTCGGAGCACTTCCTGGAGCGCCGCGAGCTGGGTGTGATCAACATCGGGGAGCCGGGCACCGTGGAGGTCGACGGCGTGCCGTACGAGCTGGACCCCAAGGACTGCCTGTACGTCGGCAGGGGCGCGCGCGAGGTGACGTTCGAGCGCGGCACGTTCTACCTGGTCTCCGCCCCGGCGCACGAGACGTTCCCGACCACGCACGCGCGGCTGAAGGACGTTGATCCGGTACGGCTCGGCGGCGCCGACGGCTCCAACGACCGGACCATCTACAAGTACATCCACCTCGACGGCATCCGCAGCTGCCAGCTCGTCATGGGCGTGACCGTGCTGGAGCCCGGCAGCATGTGGAACACCATGCCGTGCCACACCCACGACCGCCGCACGGAGGTCTACCTGTACTTCGACCTGCCGCGCGAGGAGCGCGTCGTGCACCTGATGGGCCGCCCCGACGAGACCCGCAACCTGATCGTGGCCAACGAGCAGGCGGTGATCTCGCCGAGCTGGTCGGTGCACTGCGGGTTCGGCACGCGCAGCTACGCGTTCGTGTGGGCGATGGCCGGGGAGAACCAGGCGTTCGACGACATGGACCAGGTCGCGATCACGGAGATGCGGTGACGGATGGAGCTGTTCTCGCTCACCGGCCGGACGGCACTGGTCACCGGGGCGCGGTCGGGGATCGGCCGGGCCATCGCGGTCGGCCTCGCGCGGGCCGGGGCCGACCTCATCCTGCACGGCCATCGCGACGACCTCGACGAGACCGAGCGCCAGGTGAAGCCGCTCGGCGCAGACGTACGCAAGCTCGTGCTCGACCTGGGCGACCCGGCCGCGATCAGGCCCGCGCTGGAGCCGGTGCTGGCCCAGGGCGAGGTGGACATCCTGGTCAACAACGCGGGCACGATCAGCCGGGGCTCGACCAGCCTGGACGACTGGCGGCGGGTGATGGCCGTCGACGTGGACGCCGTGTACGTGCTCAGCCAGGCGCTGCTGGAGCACGGCGCCACGAAGGTCATCTCGATCGCGTCGCTGCTGTCGTTCCAGGGCGGGATCAACGTGGCGTCCTACGCGGCGGCCAAGCACGCGGTGGCCGGGCTGACCAAGGCGCTGTCCAACGAGTGGGCGCCACGGGGCGCCCAGGTCAACGCCATCGCCCCCGGCTACATCGCCACCGACGTCACCACGGCCCTGCGGGAGGACTCGGGGCGCGAGCGGGAGATCAGGGCGCGGATCCCGGCCGGGCGCTGGGGCGAGCCCGCGGACCTGGAGGGGGCGGCCGTGTTCCTCGCCTCGCGCGCCTCCGACTACGTCACCGGCCACGTGCTCGTCGTGGACGGCGGCTGGCTGGCCCGCTGAGTATGCTTGATCGGGTGGAACCCAGGCCGAGCACCGCCATCGACAAGGCGCTTTGGGTGCTGGAGGCCCTCGCCGAGCACGAGAGCGTCACCAAGATCGCGACGGCCACGGGTCTGCCCAAGTCGACGACCCACCGCATCCTGCAGTCGCTGGCCGAGCACGGTTTCGCCCGGCCCGACGGCGGCGGCGGCTACCTGCCGGGTCCCAAGATCCTCACGCTGGCCGGCCGGATGCTGGCCCGCTTCGATCCCGTACGCCAGGCCTCTCCGGTGCTGCAGCGCCTGCACGACCAGACCGGCTACACCGTGCACCTGGCCGTGCTCAACGGCGACGAGGCCGTCTACGCCGCCAAGCTGGAGGGCCGCAAACCCTACCAGATGCCCTCGCGCGTCGGCATGTCGCTGTGGCTGCACACCAGCGCGATCGGCAAGGCGATGCTCGCGGCCATGTCCGACGACGAGGTGGCGGGCATCGCCACCCGCACCGGGCTGACCAGGCGCACACCCGCCACGATCACCACGCAGGCCGCGCTCCGCCGCCACCTGGCCCGGATACGGGAGTGCGGCTTCGCGATCGACGACGAGGAGAACGAGGCGGGCATCCGCTGCGTCGCCGCGGCCGTCTTCGACCACATGGGGCACGTGGTGGCCGGGGTGAGCATCTCGACACTGACCCACGAGCTGTCGGTGGCGGACGCCGAGGAGCTCGGGCCGCTGGTCGCGGCCACCGCGCACGAGGTCTCCCGCACCCTGGGCGCCCCGATGGAGCTGCCAACCGGTTAAAGGCTGCCAACCGGTTAAGCGGCCTTGTGGCGCTCGTACAGCTGGCCGAGGCGGTCGATGCGCCAGAGCTGGCCGAGCACGACCAGCGTCGCGCCGAAGACGGCGGGCCACACCTCCAGCGCGACCAGTCCCCACGCCAGCAGCGCGAACCCGGCCAGCCCCACGGCGATGAGCAGGCGCTGCACCTTGCGATGATCGCCGGCCACGAGCGACCGGTTCTGGAACCACATCTTCTCGCCGTAGATGCCCTTGGCCGTCCAGCTCGTCGGCTGCTCGATCGCCGGGAAGGCGTGCGGGTTGACGATCAGCCAGACGACGACCAGGGCCACCGGCACCAGGGACCACCAGCCGATCCACGTCCTGCTCCAGATGGCCAGCATCATCAGCGGGATCGCGGCGAACCTGGTCCAGACGCTCCACGGGTTGGCGTGCCGCTTCCACGCCTCGTCGGTCATGCCCGCGGCCCGCGCGTATCTGTTCAGCACGCTCATGCGATGAGCCCCCTTGCCAGCGCGTTGATGGTGGCGTCGAGCACCTGCTCGAAGTCGGGTCCGTATCTGTCGCGGTTGATCACCAGCAGGCCCGCGGTGCGCAGCACGCCCATCAGCACCTCCGGCGGGACGTCCGCGACGATGACGCCGGCGCTCTGCCCCTGGGCGAGGTAGTCGATCAGCGGCGTCATCAGATGCGGGGTGACCCGGGCGAGCTCCTCGGGGCCGACCCGGCGGGCCACCGCCTCGAGCTCGTCGGGGCGGGTGAGCAGCCGCCGGTAGAACGGGTCGGTGGTGAGCGCCTCGATCATGCTCCGCATGAGCCCGGCCAGCGCTTCCACGCTGGGCGGCCGGTCGAGCGCGGCGGCCAGCAGCTTGCCCATCAGCGGCGCCCGGCGGACCATGACCTCCTTGTAGAGCTCCTCCTTCGACTCGAAGAACGCGTAGAAACTGCCTTTCGCGATGCCCGAGGGGGCGACCAGCTCGTCGAGCGAGGTCTTCTTCAGCCCCTGGGCGGCGAAGAGCTCTTCGGCGGTGTCGAGCAGCCGGGCGGTGATGCGCGCCCGGTCGTCCGCCGTGAACGCCACGGCCATCTATGCCCCTATGACTACTCTGGATATTCAGTCATAGCTTAGCACCAGGCTGGTGTTCCGCTTGGCGATGACGGCCGCGCCCTCCGGCGCCGGGCCGGGGTAGGCGTCGATGCGCAGGTCGCAGGCTTCCGGGCGGCCCGCCGCGTCCCACGCCTGGACGTGCGCGATCAGCTCCGCCGCCAGCGCCGCCCCGCCGGGCCCGTACCCGCGGGCGCGCAGCTCCTCCTCGGCCGCCAGTACGGCCAGACCGTCCCCGCTGACGATGCCCACCGTCATGCCATAGCCCTGGGTGGTCACCGGGGCCCACCGCAGCCGCCCGGTCAACGACCCCCAGCGGGGCTCGTGCAGCGCCAGCCACAGGCCCACCCCGCCGCCCATCAGCGACAGGCGGGGCAGCGGCGCCACACCGTCGACGGCCACCTCGGCGAAAGGCTCGTCCAGCATCGCCAGGACATCGCCCACCTCGCGCGCCTCGGGCAGCGTGAGCACCAGATCGGCATCGCCGTCCAGCATCAGCGTGACCTCGGGCCCGGCGGAGGGGCCGCGCATGCGCATGAAGCCGCAGGGCTCCACCGACCGGCTGGACCAGTGGTCGCCGGCGTGCTCCATGGCCACGGACACCTGCACGCCGCGCAGGTCGAGCGGCACCACGAGCCGGCCGCCGGGCGCCAGTTGCTCCAGCCAGGCCGGGGCCAGGTCCCACACGCCGACGGTGGCGATCACCCGGTCGTACGGCGCCTCCGCGGGGAAGCCGGCCGCGCCGTCGGCGCACTCGACGGTCACCTCGGGATAGGCGGCGGCGTCGAGATGCAGCCGCGCCGCCGCGACCACGTCGGCGTCGATGTCGACGCTGACCACCCGTCCCTCGGGCCCGGCCAGGTGCGCGAGCAGGGCGGCGTTGTAGCCGGTGCCCGCGCCGATCTCCAGCACCCGGTGGCCGGGCCGGACGTCGAGCTGGTCGAGCATGATGCCCATGATCGCGGGCTGCGAGGAGGAGCTGATCGGCCTGCCCTCCTCATCGCGTTTGGTGACGATGGGCTCGTCCCGGTAGGCGGCCTCCGGGTCGAAGTCCGGCAGGAACCGATGCCTCGGGACCAGCCGGAACGCCTCCGCGACCCGCTCGCTCACCTCCCCGCGCTCGAGCAGCTGGGCGACCATGGCCTCGCGGTACTCGTCGAACTCCATACCCGACATGATTCCCGCGAGCGGGCAAGAATGCCTGGCAAAGATTTCGAGT
Source organism: Nonomuraea sp. NPDC048901 (assembly GCF_040649695.1). Lineage (NCBI taxonomy): Bacteria > Bacillati > Actinomycetota > Actinomycetes > Streptosporangiales > Streptosporangiaceae > Nonomuraea > Nonomuraea sp. NPDC048901. The sequence goes on from NZ_JBEZFW010000022.1 coordinate 87,558, forward strand.
CAGAAGGTTTGACCGGCTGAATGGGGGAAGGGCAGGCAGTTCATGTACGTCGATCGTGAGGAGGAGCCGTAGTGCTCACCCTGACAAACAACGCAGCCCAGGCGATTCGCGACTTGACCGCGTCCGCGCCCGAGCCTGCGCAGAGCGGCATCCGCATCTCGTCCCAGGGCGAGGGCTCGAGCTCGCTGACCCTGTCCCTGGCCACCGCGCCGGAGCCGGCCGACGAAGTCGTCGAGGCGGAGGGCGCGCGGGTGTATCTCGACCCGGTGGCCGCGACCGTGCTGGAGGACAAGTCTCTGGACGCGGGAGCGGACGACCAGGGCTCTGTGTCCTTCCTGGTGACCGACCAGCCCGTCTAGATGGGCCTTATCGGCTTGGCGAGCGGCCGGGCCGACTGAAACACGGACCACCGCCGGTCCGGTACGTACCTTTCGTCGGGCCGTACCGGACCAGTGGTTCGTCAGGCTGTACCGGTCAGGCGCCGGCGAGCAGCTTGTGCAGGTAGCGGATCTGCTCCTCGTTCTGGAAGCCGCCGCCGCCCTCGTGGCCGTTCCACGGCCAGACGCTGATCTCCTTCGGCCCACGCCAGTGGTTGTAGGCGGCGAAGACCGTGGACGGCGGGCAGATCTGGTCCATGAGCGCCACCGAGTAGAGCGCGGGCACCTGCCCGCGGGCGGCGAAGTTCACGCCGTCGAAGTACGACAGCGTGCGGAACACCTGGTCGGCGCTCTCCCGCCGGCTGGACAGGAACCGGACGATCTCCTGGTACGGATCCCGGTCGGTGATTTCCACGGCCCGGCGGAAGTGCGTCAGGAACGGCACGTCGATGAGCGCCGCCTTGATCGCCGGATGCAGCGCGGCGGTCGCCTGCGCGATGCCGCCACCCTGGCTGCCGCCCGAGGCGACGATCCGCGAGGCGTCCACGGCCGGGTGCGCGGCGGCCACGTCGACCGCGCGGACCGCGTCGGTGAAGACCCGCCGGTAGTAGTACTGGTCGGGGTCGAGGATGCCGCGGGTCATCATGCCGGGGGCCTGGGCGTGGTCGCCACCGTACGGGTCGCCGGTCACACCGGGGCTGCCCGGGCTGGCGCCGCCGTGACCCCGGGTCTCCATCACGAACACCGCGTAACCCGCGGCGGGCCAGGTCAGGTGGTGATGCGGGAAACCGCGGCCGCCGCTGTAGCCGATGTAGTGCATCACACACGGCACCGGCCCCTCCACACCGCGCGGCACGAGGAACCAGCCATTGATCCGATGTCCGCCCCAGCCCGCGAAGGAGACGTCGTACACGTCGACCGAGGCGAGTGGCAAGTCGTAGGGAGTGAACTCGGCAGCCGAGTCAAACTCGCGTGCTTCCGCGAGCGTGCGCGTCCAGAAGTCGTCGAAATCGGCGGGCTCATCACGGTCGGGGAGGTAGGAACGGAGCTGCTCAAGCGGCAGGTCGAACAGGGCCACGTAGGTCTCCAGCCTTCGTAGAGGGTGGAGCTATTTCATAGCATCTGTTGGCGTTCACGCTATTTGGGCCCCTCTACGGGGTTGACTGCGCTTTGACGGAGTGGTCCCATCTCCAGTTGTTAGGAAGCCTTCCTAACGAATTCGGCAGAAGGGCCAGCCGTGCACTCTCCAGCTCGGGCTCGCTTACGCTTACGCCCGCTGATCCTGCTCCCCCTCCTCACCCTCCTGGCCGCCACCCTGACCGCTCTGCCCGCGCGGGCGGCCACGGTCCGCTACGAGGCCGAGAACGCCACCGTCGTCCAGGGCGTCGTCGAGGCCAACCACACCGGCTTCTCCGGCACCGGCTTCGTCAACGGCGACAACGTCGTGGGCCCGTACACCGAGTGGACGGTCAACGCCCCCGCGGCCGGCACCGCGACGCTGGCCATCCGCTACTCCAACGGCACCACCTCGGCGCGCACCGCGGACGTCTCGGTGAACGGCACGGTCGTCTCGGCCGGCCGCTCCTTCGGCACCACCGCCAACTGGAACACCTGGGCCACCTCCACGCTCACCGCGACGCTGAACGCGGGCGACAACACGATCCGCGTCACCTCGACGAACGCGGGCGGCAACCCGAACCTCGACTACCTCGAGGCCACGGTCGCCGACGCGCCCGCCAGCGAGTACCAGGCGGAGGCGGCCACCCTGTCGGAGGCCAGCGTGGCGACCAACCACACCGGCTACACCGGCACCGGCTTCGTCGACTACGTCAACGCCGTCGGCGGGTACATCGAGTGGAGCGTCAGCGTGGCCGACGCGGGCACCCACACCCTGACCTTCCGCTACGCCAACGGCACCACGGCCACCCGGCCGATGGACATCGCGGTCAACGGCACCGTGGCCGCCGCCGGAGTGAACTTCGCCGGCACCGGCAACTGGGACACCTGGGCCGACGGCCAGGTCACCGTCACCCTGAACGCCGGCGTCAACACCATCCGCGCGACCGGCACCTCCGCCAACGGCGGCCCGAACGTGGACCGGCTGTCGGTCAGCGGCTCCGGCGGCCCGGACGGCCAGGCGCCGAGCGTGCCCGCCAGCCCCCGCGTGACCGGCACCTCGGCCAGCAGCATCTCGCTGGCCTGGAACGACTCCACGGACAACGTCGGCGTGACCGGCTACAAGGTCTACGAGGGCACCACCGTCGTGGCCACCTCACCGACGGCCAGCGCCACGATCAGCGGCCTGACCTCCGGCTCCACCCACAGCTACACGGTCACCGCCGTCGACTCGGCGGGCAACGAGTCGGGCCACAGCGCCACGGTCACCGGCACCGCCACCGGCGGCACCACCGGGCCCACGGCCGACCAGCTGCTGGCCAAGGTCACGGCGTGCAGCCAGATCTCCAACGGCAAGTACAAGACCGACTCCGACGTCAGCACGGCGACGGTGGCGGTGTGCGAGAAGACCGGCGCGGTGTTCTGGAAGGGAGACATGGACATCGACTGCGACGGCGTACGCACGACGCAGTGCAACGAGGACACCGACTGCTGCTTCCAGAACGAGACGTTCTGCCAGACCAGCTCCGGCGGGCCGCTCAACGCCGCGCAGCTCGCCTACATGGTGGTGCCCAGCGCCAGCAGCATCTGGGACTACCGGACCAAGGGCATCGGCTGCGGGACGGTGGTGGCGATCGTCTACAACGGCCAAGTGGAGTACGCCGTCATGGGTGATACCGGACCGACGGGCATCATCGGTGAGGCGTCCTACCGTACGGCCGCCGACCTGGGCATCAATCCCGACCCGAGCAACGGCGGCACCGACAGCGGCGTCACGTACATCGTGTTCACCGGCTCGGGCACCAAGGTCTCGACCATCGAGAACCACACCCAGGCCACCAACCTGGGCAGGACGCTCGCCCAGCAGTTCCTCAACAACAACTGAAACCGCGCGGCCGGGGTAGAGGCGTCCGGGTGAACTATCACGTGATCAGGATCCCGGAAACCCACCTCTCCCCCGGCCTCATCCTCGACGCGCCGGCCGATCCGGTCGACTTCCTGCTGGTGTTCGGCGACGACGACGCGGAGTCGCGGGCGCGGCTCCTGACCGACGACACCGGGCGGCCGGTGCTCCGGGTGGGCGGGTACGTGACCGGCCGGGGCACCGTCGTGCAGGAGCGGCTGTGGACGGTGCGGGAGATGGCGCCACGCGACGGCCACCTCCGGCTCCGCCTGGGCGACTCGCTCACCTGACCTGGACCACTCGCCGCCCTCCTGGCCTGCGACCTGGGCCAGGAACATGGGGCGCCGTTGGCGGTTTCGGTCGCCCGTACGGGTGGTTTGGGCTAGTTTCGCCCTGTGCGTGCTCTAGCCAGACGGGCCGGTCGGCTGCTGACCGGGCTCGCGATCCTGGCGCTCTCGCCGATCGCGGGCCTGGCGGCGCTGGCCGGCATGGCGACGATCGGCGCCCCGCCGGACGTCTTCGCCATCACGGGGCTCGCGGTGTTCGCGTCGGTGTTCTTCCTCGGCCTGCTGCTGTGCGTGCCGAGACCGCGCCCGGTCTGGGGGCGCTGGCTGCGGGCCCTGGCCATCCTGTCGGTGGAGGCCGCCGTGGTCTGGCAGGTCACGGCCGCCACCCTGCACGCCCCGCCGGACGCGTCCGCGCCGCCGCCCGCCGTGGCCGGGCAGCGAGAATGGCGTCTGGCGACGGGCTCCGAGCTGGCCTACGTACGGCTGACGCCCAAGCGGGCCACGCGGCCGGATCCGGTGGTCTTCCTGCACGGCGGGCCGGGCACGGCCGACCTGGCGGGCGACTCGGCGTTCCTGGCCGGGCTGAGCGCCGACGGCTACACCGTGTACGCCTACGACCAGCTGGGCGCGGGCCGGTCCGCGCGGCTGACGGACCCGCGAGGGTACGGCCTGCCTCGCGACGTGGCCGACCTGGAGGCGATACGGCAGGAGATCGGCGCCCGGCGGCTGATCCTGATCGGCCACGACTACGGCGCCCGGCTGGCCGCCGCCTACCTGGCGGAGCACCCGGACCAGGTGGCCAAGGCCGTCCTCACCTCCCCGGCCCCGCTCGACGGCCAGGAGGCCGCCTCCCCCTTGCCGCTCAACCCCTCGGCGACACCCGTCGGCCCTCCGGAGACGACCTCCCCCTTGGCCTCGGAGGCGGCCTCCCTCCTCGGCCTCAGCCGCCCGCCGTCGCCGCGGCTCCTCACGGTCTACACGCTCCTGCGGGCCGACCCCCAGGCCGCGCACGCCTTCGCCGGAGACCGCGAGGTGGAGGCCGCCTACGGCAGCGGCTACGCCGGCCTGGCCCAGCGCGCCGCCCCGGACGGCCTGCGCCGGGGCCTGGCGGCCTCGACCGCGCCCGCCCTGATCGTCAAGGGCGTCCACGACCGGCGGACCTGGTCGGCCGCCGCCGACTACCGCACTGCCCTCCCCCGGGCCGAGCTCGCCTACGTGGCGACCGGCTCGTACCGGGGCAAGCCTTACCTGAACGTCCTGCGCGCCTTCCTGGCCGGCCGGCCGGTGCGGACCTACGACGGCGGGGGCCCGCCACCCGGCTACCTGGGCCCCCGCTGACGGCTCAGGTTTTGGGGGTGCCCGTGGCGCAACGCCCGACCTTGGTCCCCGCCACCTTCCACTCGGCGCCGGGGAACGGGGACATGAAGTGCGTCAGCAGGTCCACCGCGTAGTCGGGCACCTGGCCGCCGGGGTCGAGCAGCGACACCATCTGCGGGCCGTCCGCGCCGCGCAGCGTGATCGAGTTCGTGCCGTTCGCGGCGAAGCCCGGCTTGGCATCGACGGTCAGGCAGGCCAGCTGCACGCCCACCGCGCTGATCGCCTGCTTGGCGCCGATGCGGCGCATCCGCTGGTCGTAGCGGCGCAGGGCGAGCGAGGTCACCGGGCCGATGCGGACCGTGTCGCGGAAGATGTCGTTGCCGAGCTTGCGGCTCAGCTTGACGTTCACGTTGACGTCGGGGCGCAGGCTGACCCCGCTCGCGGCGAGGGCGAGGCGCTCGTAGTTCCCCTCGAAGCCGGGGGCGATGTAGCCCAGCGCGGGCGGCGCCTTCATCCCGAACGGGATCTTGCCCGGTCTGATCCGCAGCCACGCCATGCGGCGGATGTCCAGCGACAGGTCCTTGATCGTGCTCTTGCCGAGCCCGAAGTCGCCGCCGACCTGGTAGGAGAGGAAGCCGGTGGTGTACGGGATCTCCTTGCTGACCGCGATGCGCTGCCGCGCGACCGGGTCGACGGTCAGCCCGCCGCGCACCTGGACCCGTCCTGTCGGCACCGGCCGGGACACCAGGTCGAGCGACTGGTCCGGGTTCAGCCGTACGGTGGTGTCGGCGGCCAGGTCGGTGACGTCGAGCGACACGTCGCCGAGCCGCCCCGTCCGGTCGATCAGCCCGCCTTCCACGCCGAGGTGGCCGTCGAGCGTGTTGACGCCGCCCAGCGCCTTGTAGGTGAGCGTGGGCACGCGCAGGTTCGCGCCGGAGGCGTCCGCGTCCACGCCGAATCGGGCCGGCACGTCGCCGAAGCGCAGCTCGCCGGTGCCCGCCCCGTCCACGGTGACCTTCGCGCTGAGGCGCTTGACGGCTGCGGAGTTCGTGACGCGGATGCGGGTCTGCGCGCCATAGCTGCCCTGTACGGCGACGGCGGCCGGGACCGGGTCGATGGCCACGTGACCGCGCAGGGTGCCCGCCTCGGCCAGCAGGTCGAGCGAGCCCAGCGTCGCGGCGGGCTCAATCCGGTAGTTCGCCTGTACGGCGTTGCCCTGCGTCACGTCGAACGGGCCGACGGACATGCTGGTGATCTTGGAGGGCAGTCCGGTGAGCGTGGCCCGCGCCTTGATCGGCACCGGCGCCAGGATCGTACTGGCCAGGTAGACGCCCAGTGAGCGGCGCTTGGGCGTGAATCCGGCGAACGTGAACGTCTTCTTCGCCAGATCCACCGTGACCTGGTCCGGCAGGCCGGACACGTCGAGGTAGCCCTGGACGCCGAAGCAGCCGCGCTCCGTACAGAAGGCGCCCTGCCCGCACCCGGCGGACCCGGCGACGCAGCCGCCGTCCACCAGCGAGATGCCGCCGGGCACGGCCGGTGCGGCCGCCATGTTCTTGAGCGCGCCCGCCTTGCCGAGCCAAGCGCGGGCCGTCACATCGAGCCGGGACCCCGAGTACGTGAGCGCGCCCCCGGCCGCCGAGACCGCCAGGCGGCCGGGCAGCGGGCCGAGCCTGCCGAGCAGGCCGAAGCGCAGGTCGCCCCGGGTGACGTCGGTGTCGAGGGCGAGGGTCTGCCGGGCCGCCTTGAAGTCGGCCGTGAAGCCCTGGTCCCCCGGGCTGAATTCGACCGTGCGCAGGCCCTTGACCCGCACGCTCGCGTCGAGGTCGCCGGTGGCCTCGTCGTAGTGGGCCGACAGATGCGGACCGGCGGGCACCTTGGCGCCGTCGTGGTTGGCGAACGCCACGGCCGCCGAGCCGACCGGGCCCGACAGCCCGCGGAAGCGGTAGGCCGCGCCGCTCCAGGAGGCGTCGAAGCGGGCGGGCACGCCGCTCACCTCGGCGGCGGCGGTGATGTAGCGGCCCTGTACGTTCGCGCGGGCCAGCGCGGAGACCGAGCGCACCGGGCCGTCCGAGGTCCAGGTCAGGGTCTTGGCGGCGGTGTCGGCCACCAGCTGGACGTGCTTGCGCACCCCCGACACCTCGGCCTGGACGTCCTCGCCCTGGGGCTTGGTGACGTACGCCTTGTTGGCGTAGATGCGCGCCTTGCCCAGTGTGGAAGAGGAGGCGATGTCGACCGTCGAGCGCTCCCCCAGCTCCCAGCCGGCCTTGACGTCGTCGTGCACGCCCTGGATGGTGCCGTCGATCGTGGGCCCCGACCGGGTGTCGGTGTAGGCCGCCCTGATCTTGTCGATCACGCCGCTGGCCTGGTAGACGGCCTTGCGCGCGGCCGGGTCGAGGGTCACGTCGACCTTGGCGGGCGTGTTGGAGATCTCCAGCCTGGCCAGGCGGGTGCCGTCGATGCTGGCCGCGCCGAGGAAGGACCGGCCGCTGGCGCCGACCTCCAGCTGGGCGTGGGGGGCGGCGCCGTACGTGACGTCGAATCCGGACAGGCCGGTCAGCAGCCCGGACACGCCTACGGCGTCACCGTTCTTGATCATCGTGACGTGACTGCCGCGCGGGCTGGAGACGGCGCCTCCGTCGCGCTGCAGCACGACCGCGAACCTGCCGATCTTCGAGCTGGTGGTGTGCGTCACGCGGTGCTCGGCCAGGTCGTTCACCAGGCGTACCTTGGCGGGCAGCCCGCTGAGCTCGGCCCGCAGGACGGTCTTGGCGGCGGCCCGGTCGAAGTAGAGCAGCTTGGCCGACCCGGCCCGCGGGTGGCCCGAGTCGACGGTCAGGATCTGCTTGCCGTTCGTGGCGGTGTAGGCGGCGGTCATGGACGGCGGTGCGCCGCGCACCTCGACGCTCGCCGCCCGGGCGAGAGCGCCGTCGGCGTAGACGTAGTTGTACAACTCGGCGTGGCGGATCGAGGTCGTGCTGCTGAAGCGGAGCCGGGCGCCGTCCTTGTCCCGGGTCAGCCCGATCTTGGCCTTGGTCGGCATCTTGTCCAGCGTCGCCTTGGTGTAGCGACTGCCGCTGACGGCCAGCGCTTCCAGCTTGGCGGCGGCCGAACTGGTGACGTCCAGGGCGGTCGAGTCGAGGTCCACGTCGACCGCGAGCTTCTCGGTGGCGGGCGTCTGCCGCAGGCTCACCACGCTGCGGCCGGTCAGCCCGGCCACGATCGCGGCAGAGGCTCCGGGATCGGTACGGTCGACGCTCGCCTTCACCCGCTTGCCCGTGAGGTCGACGGTGAAGGTGCCCCAGTCGGCGCCGGACAGCGACGCGCCTCGGTGCAGCCCGTCGAAACCGACCGACACCCGGCCGTCGTACTCCGCCCAGACCTGCGCCTTGAGGTTCGTCTCGGCGCCGGGCAGCCGCCTGACCGCGAAGCCGAGCCCGACGGAGGAGTCCTTGGGACTGGCCGTGGGCACCAGGTCGGCGGCCAGATCCGGCATGCTGTCCCCGGTCACGTCGGCGGCGGCGGGCACGCCCACCGGGCGGGTGACCGAGCAGGAGACCGGTACGGCCTCGCTCTCCACACAGAGCCGGTAGGTCAGCGCGGAGACGACCTTCTGGGCAGCGAGCCGGTCGAACAGCCCGGCGACCGGGTTCTTCACCGCCAGCGTGGCCGCCTGACCGGTGTCGGGCAGCAGCCGCTTGGGATCGGGCCGCGACGCGCCGACGCGCTTGGCCGCCTCGGCGGTGATCTCGTTGACGAGCGCCGGGCCGGCGGGCGTCGTCACCTCCGGCGCCTGCGGGCCGACGGCCTCCGAGCCCGCGTCCCTGCGGGCCGGCGACGCCTCCATCGGCACGTTCACGGCCGCGGGCGCCGGCTGCCGTACGGCGGGCACCGGGCGGATCTTGGGCTTGGCCACCTGTTCGTCCTGCGGCCGTTCTTTGCTGTACGGCCGTTCGTACGACGGCGCTGCCGCGTGCGCGGTGACGGGCACGACCGCCAGAGTCGCGCTGATCATGGAAGCGGAAACGAGCACGCGCCCCAGGGCGTGCCATGGATACCGCACGGAACAGTTACCCCCGAAGCGGTCTCAATCATCCCATCAGAAACATAAGTCACGAGACGACCACACTTCATCACTCACCGTCAAATCGGATCCGACATGGGACCCCAACCTCGGCAAATGTCCGGACGGATGTTCTGGCACGACCTGGCATAACCGGAAAAACGGGCGAGTGGGGAAGGAAAGCGGCCAGGGCGACGAAGGCCCGCTCACGCGCTATTCGGTGAGCGGGCCGTTCGGGGAGTAGACCGTTCGGGGAGCGGGGCGTTCGAGGAGTAGGTCGTTCGGGGAGTAGGTCGTTCGGTGAGCGGGCTGTGCGGGGAGCGGGCCGGTGCCGGTTACGGGCGGCTCAGGGACGCCTGAACCCGGTGATCTCGCGGCCCCCGATGGTGGTCGGCCGGCTGGCGTCGGCCATCCGGTACCAGGCGAGCGCTCCCGCGGCCACCGCCGGCGCGAACTGCGCGCAGGAAAGGATCACCATGGCCAGCCGCGTGCCGAGGAACTCGGTGACGGGGCGCAAGGCGGGGTTGATCCGGGCCGCGATTCCGGCGCCCGCGATGGCGCCCAGGCTGACGGCGGAGAATGCCAGCGCGATCTGGTGGATACGGTCGAGGTCCTGGACCGTATCGGACAGCGCGGCGGACAGCCGGCGTGTTCTCTCGGTCAGATGGTTGCCCGCGGCGATGAACTCGACCAGCCTCAGATCGGCGGAGTCCTTGGCGAGCCCGTCCCAGGACGCGGCGATGGCCTCCCGGACGGCCCGGGTGTCGTGTCCGAAGATCTGTCCGCAGTCGTAGGCGATGTTGTCCCAGCCCGAGATCGCGCGGTCGAGGTTCTCGTCCGAAGGCACGACCATGGAGACCCAGGCGAGTCCGGCGGCCGCCGCCGTATAGCAGAACGCCTTCGCGTACGTCAGGTTCCTCAGCGTGGCCTGGCTCCGCTCGGCGATCTTCGACAGCCTCTCTCTACGGAGCTCAGGACTGGACCGGAAGGCGTTCCGCACCCAGGCCTCGTCATTAGCCGCACGGAGCAGTGCCTGCTCCTTCTCGAACGCCACGCTGAGCCGGGACACCAAGCCCATCGCCGCGACGCTCGCACCACCGGTGAACGACCACGGAAAGGGCGTGTCCAAACTATAGGGATCATGGTCGTAGTAGGGTTCGGGAACGTCGGTGGGCTTCGCCTCCTGGGATTCGGCCACGGCGGCGAGCACCGTGCGGGCGTTCTCGCTCTCAGCCGTGCTGTAGCCGTCCTCGGTCTTCTTCAGCAGGCCGCCAGGGTTGTGGCCTCGTTTTTACCGTGGCGGAACTCCTGCTTGAGGTCTTCCCAGGTGTTCATGTACTCGTGCCGGGCAGGCCACTCACACGCCGCGCTCAGGGCGAACATGCCGAGCGAGACCTCATTTCCCGCGTGATATTTCGAGCCCAGATCTTCCGCCGCCGCTTCCAGGCTCATCTTCGCGTTCGCGAAGCCGCCCTTCTCGAAGGCGAATCCGTCACGAGCCATGTGATCATCCCATCGCGTAGCGGCTTCATCGCAACTGTGATCACACGCTATCGGTTCGGGGGAGTTCCGCTCGGACGGCGCGGTGGCCGTCGTCGCAGCCGTCCGCGGCCGAGATGTAGACCTGGCCTGCTGCGCCGCCTCCGAGCAGGCGGGCCTCAAACACCCGGAAAACCGGTCGAGGGACCGCGGCCCCGGTGGCTAGCGTATGCGCGTGCACATGTACCTGGAGACCGATCGCCTGACCCTGCGCCGCTTCACCGAGGCCGACGCCGAGCGCCTCGTCGAGCTGCACAACGACCCCGAGGTGATGCGATACCTCAACGGCGGGAAGGCCACCCCGCGCGAGGTGATCGTCGGCGAGACGCTGCCCGTCTTCATCAGCAGTGGCCACTTCTTCGCCGCCGTCGAGCGGGAGACGGGCGAGTTCCTGGGCTGGTTCCACCTGCGGCCCCCCAAGGACGGCCCCGAGGACGAGCTCGAACTGGGCTACCGGCTGCACAAGTCGTGCTGGGGCAAGGGCTACGCGACGGAGGGCTCGCGGGCCCTCATCGACAAGGCGTTCGCCGAGCTGGGCACCCGCCGGATCTTCGCCCAGACGATGACGGTGAACCGCGGCTCCCGGCGGGTGATGGAGAAGTGCGGGCTGCGCTTCGTACGGACGTTCTTCCAGGACTGGCCGGACGTCATCGACGGCTCCGACCAGGGCGAGGTGGAGTACGAACTGCTCAGATCAGACTGGGCGGCCCGCCCGAAGCGCTAGGCCCGTGATGGGGGCATCTCCAGCGTGGCGTCGCCGGCTCCGCCGTGGGCCGGAGTATCCGCGGGCCGGGTGGGGTACGTGATCACCTACTACAGCGGCCGCACGATAAGGAATCCCCCTGTGGCACACACCAGTCCACCCGGCCATCTCGCGACGAACAGCGGCGAGCAGCCCAGCCTGAAGCAGGTGATGGGCCCGGGGCTGTTGCTGCTGTTCATCATCGGCGACATTCTCGGAACCGGCATCTACGCGCTGACCGGCCAGGTCGCGGGCGAGGTGGGTGGCGCCGCCTGGCTGCCCTTCGCCATCGCCTTCTTCGTCGCGTTGATCACGGCGTGCTCGTACCTGGAGCTGGTCACCAAATATCCGCAGGCCGCCGGGGCCGCGCTCTACGTGCACAAGGCGTTCGGCACGCACATCCTGACCTTCATGGTGTGCTTCGCCGTGATGTGCTCCGGCATCACCTCAGCCTCCGCCGCCTCGCGGGCCTTCGCCGCGAACCTCAGCACCGGATTCGGGCTCGACGCCGGCAACGGCGTCATCCTGATGATCGCTCTGGGTTTCATGCTCCTGGTCCTGGCGGTCAACCTGCGCGGCGTCGGCGAGAGCGTCAAGATCAACGTTGTGCTCACCGCGATCGAGCTCTCGGGACTGCTGCTCGTCATCGTGATCAGCCTGTACTTCATCTCCGGCGGGAACGCGGACTTCTCCCGCGTAGTCGCCTTCGAGACCCCCGAGGACAAGAGCGTGTTCCTGGCGGTCAGCGCCGCCACCTCGCTGGCGTTCTTCGCGATGGTCGGGTTCGAGGACTCGGTCAACATGGCGGAGGAGACGAAGAACCCGGCCCGGATCTTCCCCCGCATGATGCTCACCGGTCTCGGGATCACGGGTCTGATCTACGTGCTCGTCTCCATCTGCGCCGTCGCCGTGGTCCCCGTCGGAAAGCTCGCCGACAGCGAGACCCCGCTGTCGCTGGTGGTGCAGACCGCGGCCCCCGGCTTCCCGATCGCCGACCTGCTGCCGTTCATCTCGATGTTCGCCGTCGCCAACTCGGCGCTGATCAACATGCTGATGGCCAGCCGGCTGCTCTACGGGCTGGGCAGGCAGGGCGTGCTGCCGGCCTTCCTGTCGAAGGTGCACCCCACGCGCCGCACGCCGCAGGCGGCGATCCTGTTCACCACCGCCATCGCGGGCGGTCTCATCACCTTCGTCTCGCTGGACCCGGAGAGCCCGGTCGTGGCCCTGCTGGGCGGGACGACGTCGCTGCTCCTGCTCGCGGTGTTCGCGCTCGTCAACCTGTCCGTGCTCGTCCTGCGCAAGGACCGGGTGCCCGAGAAGCACTTCAAGGCGGGCCGAATCCTGCCCGTGGTGGGCACGTTCACGTGCCTCTACCTGGTGCTGCCATGGTCCTCCGGGCGTCCGGCCGGCCAGTACCAGATCGCGGGTGTACTGCTGGCGATCGGCCTGGTCCTGTGGATCGTCACCTGGTACGTCCGGCAAAAGGAAAGCGTGAACCGGTCCGCGTGATCTGAACCGGTCGGCCAACGGATCGCCGAGGCTCCCTTTCGCCGTGGCAGCCTCCTGGCCGTTCATCGGGCGTACGGCGCACCTTGCCGCTATCAGGTCCGCCCACCGGGGCGTGGTCGTCGCCGGACCGCCGTGTACGGCACACGCGGCGACCACTGCCCGCCGTCACCGCGCACCATCACATACGCGGTGAGCGGCGGCGCGAACGAACTGCCACCGCACAGCACCCGCCCCGTGTCGAGCGAGTAACTGCCGGACGGTCCGTTGCCGCCCGCCTGCGCCGTGGTACGGCCCTGCCACAGCACCCGGTCATCCGAGGCGCGCTTGACCTGGACGGTGACCTGGGTACCCGGCGTCAGGTAGTAGCCGCGGACGGCCACGGTATGGTCCGGCCCCTCGTTGGTGGTGGAGCAGCTTTCACCGTCGCAGGAGGGCCCGCTGCCGGCGTGGTTGCGCTTCACCATGATGACCCAGGCCAGCCTGCGGGCCGCCATGGCCTCCTCCACCATCTCTCCTTCGGAGGTGATCGCCCCGGCGCCGCGGAGCGCGGTAACGAACGGCGGTACCGACGTGGTGGTGTGGGTGGACGCCGAGACGGGGGCGGATCGTCACCGGTTACTCCTCCGCGTTGGCGCGCCCGGTGCGCTGGGGCAGGACGCCGAGTCCGACGCGCAGGCTTTTCGGGGCTGGCCGGCTGTCACCTCCCGGTCATACACCTACGCCCCCGCCTACCTGCGCGACCGTTTCACCGGCACGCACATGGTGCACCCTGCAGCCCGAACAGCGCAGCATCGACCGGCTCGCCACCTTCGCCTGGCTCACCGGCGGGGTGGCCGCGGTCGCCGACGTCCTCGACGGGGAGGCGGCCGAGCCCGCCCGGTCGCGGCCGTGACACGACCATGACACGGCGCGCACGAGGTGAGGACACCGCTGGCCGACAGTGGAGGGCGTTCCGGCGATGTGATCACGAAAGGGAGAAGGCGTTGGCTGACGACGGAGGATGGGACAGGCGTTCGGTGTTGCGGGGCGCCGCGGTGCTGGCCGGCGCGGCAGCGACAGCTCCGCTGCTGGGCGGGGCGGCCACGGCGCTGGCCGCCGGCGGTGACGCGGACGCGCTGTTCAAGGCCGGGAAGTTCGAGCAGGCCGCCCGCGCGTACGAGGAGATTCTGAAAGCGGACCCGAAGAACCTGCACGCGGCCCGGCAGCGCGGCTACGTGGCGCTGCTGTCCAACCGGTTCCCCGAGGCCGAGAAGTACTTCAAGCTGGCCCTCACGCTGGCCCCCGACGACAAGGAGACCAACTCCTACCTGGGCGACTGCTACATCCGGCAGGACAAACTAGCCCTCTCCGCACCGCACTGGAAGGCGGCCGGCGAGGACGGCTACGCCAAGTGGTTCGCGGCGGTCAGCGGCGAGGCGTACCAGGTCCATGGCGACTCCGCGCAGCTGCCGATCCAGCAGATGGACCCGATCCCGCTGGTGGAGGGCTCGGTCAACGGCGGGCCGGCCAAACGCTTCATGTTCTATACCGGAGCCCCGAATCTGAGCCTGCGGGGGTCGGTGGCCAAGGAGGCCGGGCTGAACCCCGTCGCCAGCCAGAAGGTCGAGTACGAGAACGGCACCGTCTGGGCGTACTACGGCGTGCTGGAATCCCTCAAGCTGGGCGGCATCGAGCTGCGCAACGTCCCCGTGGGCTGGTCGACGACGGAGTCGGGCGAGGACGTCGGCACCGACAGCGACGGGCTGATCGGCACGTGGGTCTTCTACCACCTGCTGACCACCTTCGACTACGCGGGCCGGTCGCTGATCCTGCGCCGCAGAACCGCCGAAGCGGCCAGGAAGGCGCGCGCGGGCGCCAAGGCCCTGCCGCTGTGGCTGGCCCGTGAGCAGTACCTGCACAGCGTGGGCAGCTTCACCGGCAGTACCGGCTCCCGCACCGGGGTGGTGGGCGTGAACTTCGGCGGGACCAGCGAGATCGCCGCCGGCCTGCGCGGGAAGACAGGCGAGGAGCTGGGGATCCGCGCCGACTACGACCGCGAGATCGGCACCTTCGGCAGCAGCCACCCGGCCGTCGTCTACCCCTGCTACCCGAAGGAGGTCCGCCTCGGCGACGCCGTCGCCAAGGAGGTCTACTGCTACACGAACCCGAACTCGGCGATCAACGTGCCGTGGCCGTTCGGGACGGGGTTCGACGCGATGGGCTGGTTCTCCCACTGCTTCTGGAAGCCCTACAACATCACCGTCGACTTCACCGACATGAAGCTCTACCTCGCCCGCGGCAAGGCCACCTGATCACCGCCCCGGGCCGAGCCAGGTCGTGAGGGCCGCCCGGAGCGCGTCCAGATCCGTCCGGCCGTTTCGGGCGACCCAGGCGACGTACCCGTCGGGGCGGATGAGGACGGCCCGCCCACCACGGACCGCGGAACCTGGACTTTCGACGACACCGGCCGCGTCCCGGCGCTCCTCGCCCTGGTCCTTGGCCCACAAGATCTCTCAGTGGTCTTCTAGGCGCTCAGCGCCGGCGTGCCGGGTCCGCGGCCGAGCAGCAGCGCCCCCAGCCACAGCACGGCCATCCCCACCGCGACCAGCGCCGAGTCGCGGCCGACGCCGAGCATCGCCACGGCCAGCACCACGACCCCGGCCGCGACGACCACGGCGCTGAGCGAGGTGACCCGGTGCAGCACCGCCATGATCCCGGCCAGCACCAGCAGGGCCACGAAGAACAGCTGGGCCCCCACCGAGTACACGACCAGCTCCACCCCGGGATACCCCTGCACCTGGTCGAACACCGCCCGCATCGCCGCCCCGTCCGCCGAGGTGAACCCGGCCACCAGGTCGATGACGAGCTGCGCCACGTTGGCCAGGACGCTGAACAGCGCCACCCCCGTCGCCGCCCACACGGCCGCCTTCTGCCCGCCGGTCGTGGGCGCCGCCATCCGCCGCAGCTCCAGCACCATGACGCCGAACAGCAGGAACCCGAGCAACCACACGGCATGCGCGGCTGTCCACCACGGACCGGGCACGAGATCGCCGTCGATGGGACGCATGAGGAGCCAGCCACCGAGGAAGGCGGCGGGTCCGGCGGTGAAGGAGGCCCTGGCGACGCTGTTCGCGAGGCTGTTCGCAGGGGTGTCGGTGGAGATCATGCCACCACGATGCCGCGCCGCCCCGGCCCGCATCATCGGTGATCGCCCCTGACGTGTCCCTGGGAATCGCCGACACCATCTCAGGGCAGACCTGGTGTACTGGTCAGACCAGTTGCTAGGCTAGCCGACATGACGGCATACGACGCGTTGTTCCGCCTGGATGGGCGGCGCGCAGTGGTGATCGGGTCCGGAAGCGGGATCGGACGGGAGTCGGCGCTGGCGCTGGCCGCGCACGGCGCTGAGGTGGTCTGCGCGGACCTGGATCCCGCCGCCGCCGAGGAGACCGCGAAGCGGTGCGGCGGGGCGGCGTCGCGCGGGGTCGATGTCCTCGACGCGGACGCGGTGCGGGCCCTCGCCGCCGAAGCGCCCGCCGACGTGCTGGTGTTCACCGCCGCCACGAATGTGCGCAAGCGGCTGCTGGACTACTCCGGCGAGGAGTTCGAGCGGGTCGTACGCCTCAACCTGCGAGCCTCGTTCGACGTGGTCCGCGCGTTCGGCGCCGGGATGGTGGAGCGCGGGCGCGGGTCGATCATCGGGTTCGCGTCGATCCGGGCATCGGTGACCGAACCCGGCCAGGGCGTCTACTCCGCCACCAAGGCCGGGCTGGTGCAGTTGCTGCGCACCGCCGCCGCCGAGTTCGGCCCGTCCGGCGTGCGGGTCAACGCGGTCGCGCCGGGCGTGGTCGAGACGCCGCTGACCCGGCAGATCAAGGACGACCCCGCCTGGTACGGCGCGTACGCCGCCAAGAGCGCGCTCGGCCGCTGGGCTCAGGCGGAGGAGATGGCGGGCGCCGTGGTCTACCTGGCGAGCGACGCGGCGAGCTTCGTCACCGGCTCCGTCCTGTACGTGGACGGCGGCTGGACCGCCGTGGACGGACGCTTCGACCCACCCAACTGAGCGTCCAGCGCGCTGGACCGACATCACCAGACCAGGACCGGCGTCGCCGGGTCAGCACCTGTGCCACCAGGAGTCAGGACCAACATCGCCAGGGCACGACCGGCGTCGCCAAGTCAGGACCGTCCGCCGCCAGGTCAGGGCTGGCAGAGTCGGCCGCGCAAGGTCTCGCCGACCCAGCTCTCCCAGCGTTCGCGTGACCAGCCGCGCTCCCGGACGAACAGCAGGTACAGCTCCGGGCTGAGCAGCCCGTACAGCACGTCAGCGGCCTCCTCCACCGGCAGGTCCGCCCGTGCGCCCGGCTTGCCGGCCAGCGCCTTGGCCGCCCTTTGCTGGACGACGTAACGCGGGTCGACGTCGTGCGGCCACAGGGCGGCGACCTCGGGGTCGCTCGCGGCCGCCGCCTCCAGCACCTTGCCGATCGGCGCGATCCGCTCCAGGACCGCGGTCGCGCCCGCGACGTAGGCGCGCAGCATGTCCTGGGCCGTGTCGGCGGCCAACGCCGCGACGTACCACGGCCGGTCCATCGTCGCCACCGGCTCGTCGTCACCGGCGATCGTCACGTCGACCAGTTCCTTCAGCAGGGCGCGCTTGTTGCCGAAGACGAAGTAGATCGTCTGCACCGCGACCCCGGCCCTGTCGGCGACGTCCTGCAGATTCGTCGCGCCGTATCCGTCCTGCGTGAACAGCTCCAATGCCGCCGTACGGATGCGCCGGCGCGTCTCCTTCGCCTTCTCCGCCCGTTTGTTCGGCCGCTTGACATCGCTCATGGATAGAGTCTATCTCTAGATCCAGTCACTAGAAGTCAACTCTAGAGAAATGGTCCAGCCATGTCAGTCATCAGCGTCACCCGTTTCCAGGCCGATCCCGCCGAGGCCGAACAGGTCCGGGCCCGGCACGCGACCCTGGTCTCCGCGGTCAGGGACAAGCTGCCCGGCCTCACCGAGGCGCGCCTCGGCCGGCTCGACGACGAGACGTGGGTCGGCGTCTGGCGCTGGGACTCGGCCGCCAGCCTGCAAGCGGCCCGCCAGACACTGCCGGGCACCGCCGCGGCCACTGCGGCATTCGGGGTGGCCCGCGAGGTCACCGCGGAGGACATCGAGATCCTCGACGAACTCTGACCCCTGTCCCGACCCCGGAACCTGAGACCGGACTTGAGACCGGGATCCCAGATAGGGACCCGAGCCCGGGGTCGGGGTCGAGGGTCGGGGTCGAGGGTCGGGGTCGGGTCGGAGCCCGAGCCCCCGACGCGCCCACCAGGCGACCGAACCGGTCTGTCCAACCCCGCGACGCCCGACGACCCCATATCCCCTCAGGGGCGAATGATCGCCATCCGGGTCACCGTGAGCTCCTCGATGGCGAACCGGGGCCCCTCCCTGCCGGCGCCCGAGTCCTTGACGCCGCCGTACGGCATGTTGTCCGCCCGGAACCCCGGCACCTCGTTGACCACCACCCCACCCGCCTCGATCCGGTCGATCGCGGCGAAGGCCGTGGCCAGCGAGCGGGTGAACACGGCGGCGTGCAGGCCGTACCTGGAGGCGTTGACGGCGGTGAACGCGGCGTCCAGGCCGGGCACCGAGCGTACGCACACCACTGGGCCGAAGATCTCCTCGTCCCAGGCGGCGGCCCCGTCGGGCACGTCGGCGAGCACGGTGGGCGCGATGGCCCGCCCGTCGAGCCCGCCGCCGGTGACGAGCGTCGCGCCCGAGCCGCGGACCCAGCCGAGCACCCGCTCGGTCGCGGCCGGGTCGATCAGCGGCGCCACCCGGGTCCGCGGGTCGCGGGGGTCGCCCACGACCACGTCCTTCATCCGCCCGGCCAGCAGCGACAGGAACTCCTCCCGCGCCGGCTCCTCCACCAGCACCCGTTGCACCGAGATGCACGCCTGCCCGGAGGCGTAGTAGCCGCCCCGCACCACCGCCGCGGCGGCGGCCTCCAGGTCGGCGTCGGCCGCCACCACGAGGGCGGCGTTCGAGCCGAGCTCCAGCAGTACCTTGGTGGGCGCCGCGCTCTTCGCGATGGCGTGCCCGGCCGCCGCCGAGCCGGTGAACGACACGGCCCCGATCCGCCGGTCCTCGACCAGCGTCCGGCCCACCTCGACGTCGCCGGTGACGAGCTGTACCCCGGCAGGGGGCAGCGCGCCCGACTCGCGAAGAAGATGGACGAGCCAGAGCGTCGCCAAAGGCGTCGCGGGCGCGGGCTTGACGATCACCGGGCAACCCGCCGCCACCGCCGGGGCGATCTTGTGCGCGGCCAGCAGCAGCGGGTAGTTGAAGCCGGTGATCCCGACCACCACCCCGATCGGCCGCCGCGTCCAGAACCCGATCAGCCCCTCCCCCGACGGCAGCAGGTCCAGCGGCACGGTCTCGCCGTGGAGCCGGCCCACCTCCTCGGCGGCGGTGAGGAGGGTGACAAGCGTCCGCGCCACCTCGACCTGGCAGTCGACCAGCGGTTTCCCGGTCTCGAGTACGAGCAGGCGCTCGAACTCCGTACGCCGTGCGGCCAGGGCGTCATGGGCGGCCATGAGCGCGGCGCGGCGGGCGTGCGAGGGGAGCGCGGCCATGGCGGGGGCGACCGCCAGCGCGGCCTCGACGGCCTGCCGGGCCAGCGCGGCGGTGCCGACGGGGGCGGCCGTCACCACCGAGCCGTCGTACGGGAAGACCACCTCGGCGGTGTCCTCGACCTCGGCCCACCCGTCACCCACGGGCAGCCCGCCGGGCCAGTTCCCCGGCCAGTCCTGAAATGTCACGCTACTTCCCCCAAGCGCTTGGAAACACGTCTCGATAGGCGGGCGCGCCGTCACGGCCGGTGGCGGCGAGCATGGCGTGCGCCACGGCCCGGCTGAAGACATCGGCCCCGGCGGCGAGCACGTCATGCAGCCCAGCGGCACCGGGCGCATTCCGCCCGGCACCCACAGGCGCCGGCCCGGCCGCACCCTCAAAGCCCTCGGTGCTCCCGGCAGCGCCTCCAAGGCCCACGGTGCCGGGTTCCGGGCTGTCCAGCGCCGTAGGCCCGAGGAAGGGGAAGGGGAGGGCACAGGTGGAGAGGCCGAAGATGGTGTCGCCGTCGACCATGGTGTGGGCGGGCCTGATCGCCCGGGCCAGCCCGTCGTGCGCCACGCCGGCCAGTTTGCCGCACTGCGCCTTGGTGAGCGTCAGATCGGTGGCCACCACGCCGATCGTCGTGTTGAACGACGTCACCGTGGCGCCCGGCCAGGCCGCCACCTCGTCCTCACCGGGCTCGCGGAGATGATCGAACTCGCCGGGCAGCCCGTAGCGGGTGCCGGACAGCCGTCCGCCGGTGGGGTCCAGCACGGACCCGACGGCGTTGACGACCGCCATCGCGGCCACGGTGACCCCGGAGGGCAGGACGACGCTGGCCGTACCGATTCCGCCGGCCAGCCCGCCCGCCACCGCGCCGGTGCCCGCCCCGACCGACCCGCACGTCCATGGGTCCGGGCCGTGGGAGTGGGCGGCGGCGTCGTACGCCTCGGCGCCCAGCGAGCCGTCCGGTACGGCTCGGAACGCACCGCCACGGCCCAGGTCGTAGATGACGGCGGCGGGCACGATCGGCACCACGCCGCCCTCCACCGGGAAGCCGATCCCCGCGTCCGCCAGCCGGTCCATGACCCCGCATGCGGCGCTGAGCCCGTACGCGCTGCCGCCCGTCAGGACGATGGCGTGCACCCGCTCCACCAGGTTGCGCGGGTCGAGGAGCTCGGTCTCCCGGGTGCCCGGCGCGGCTCCCCGCACGTCCACCCCGGCCACCATGCCGCCGGGCGGCGCGAGCACGACGGTGGTCCCCGTGCGGTAGCCGTCGCCCACCCGCTGCGCGTGCCCGACCCGCAGCCCGGCGACGTCGACCAGCGAGTTCGTCGCCCCGGCCGTCACACGGACCGGGTCTGACCCGGCCGTCATGACGCGGACCGGGTCAGGAAGCGCCGGGCCGCCTCGGCGAACACGCGGGTGCACCGCACGATCTCCGCCACCTCGACGTACTCGTCCGCCTGGTGCGCGATCCACTTGCCGCCCGGCCCGTACACGACCGACGGGATCCCGCCCCAATGCGTCAGCACCGTGCCGTCCGTGGACCCGGGCACGCCGCCGTACACGGGCGCGGCGCCCGTCACGTGCTGGTGCGCGACGGCCAAAGCGACCACCACGGGGTCGGAGACGGGCACGTCCACCGGCGGCCGGTCCACCAGGATGGACACCTCCGCCGCGATCCCCTCGAAGGCCGCCAGCGCGGCCACCCGCTCGGCCACCGGCTTGTGCTCCACGCCGGGGATCGTCCGCACGTCGATGAAGACCGACGCGGTCGCGGGAATGACGTTCACCTGCTCCTCGGTCCCGGCCCGCACCACGGTCGGCGTCACGTACACCTCCCCGAGGTGCTCGTGCGCGGGGTGCAGCCCCTGCAGCTCCGCCTCCAGCGCCCGCAGCGCCACCAGCAGCGCCCCGACCGCCTGGACGGGGTTGCGGCCGTGCTGCGGCATCGCGCCGTGCGCCATCTTGCCGGTGAAGTCGACCCGCAGCCGCAGCGCGCCCTTGGCGACCGCGCAGATCTCCCCGGCCTCGGGCTCGGCCACGATGGCCCCGTCCACGTCGGCGGCCAGGCCGGAGGCGACGAAGTGGTGGGCGCCGAGCATCAGGCCCTCCTCGTCGGCCAGCGCGCACACCTTGATCCGCCCGGGGAACGGCCCGGCCAGCTGCAGGGCACGAGTGGCGTAGAGAGTGGCGGCCAGGCCCGACTTCATGTCCGCGCTGCCGCGCCCCCACAGCCGCCCGTCGCGGATCTCCCCCCCGAACGGGTCCACGGTCCACGTCGACAGGTCGCCCTCGGTGACCACGTCGGTGTGCCCCTCGAACATCAGCGTCGGCCCGTCACCCCCGCCGCCCTCGACCACGGCCACGACGTTGGGCCGGCCGGGCGCGGCCTCGTCCACGACCGGCTCCCACCCCCACTCGCGCATCTTGGCGGCGACCAGCTCGGCGGCGGGCCGCTCGTCGCGGCCGCGCGCCGGGTCGTTGGTGCTCGGGATGCGGACCAGCGCCTGGGTGAACTCGACGACCCCGACCTCATCCACCTCGATCACAACAATCCCTCCAATGTCGGTACGGCCCGGGGCAGCGTCCGCGTGTAGAGGTTCTGGCCCCCACGGGGATCCAGGTGCCGATTCGCCTCACGCCTTACGGCCTCCTGGCTAGTGCACTGGTCGGACCAGTAGGCTACGCAGATTGCCAGTCCGCGACGGCTCGGGTCAAGGGGACGAGCGGCCCGCTCTGCGTGCGCTACTGGTGCAGCCAGGTGTTATGTTGCGGTCGTGGCGCGCGAGGATCCCGATGGACTGACGGAGGCGTTCCTTCGCGAGCCCCGTCGTTACACCAGCCACCAGGTCGCCGACATGGCCGGCGTCCCGGTCTACCGCGCCCGCAGGTTCTGGCGCGCGCTGGGTTTCGCGAACGTCGCCGACGACGCCGTCGAGTTCACCGACTCCGACGTGGCGGCTCTGCGGACGCTGCTCGGCATGGTGAGCGACGGGGTCTACGACGAGGAGCACGTACTCCTCATGGCCAGATCCCTGGGCCGGGCGACGGCGCGGCTGGCCGAGTCGCAGGCCGAGCTGGGCGCCGACGCGCTCGACCAGGCGGGCGTGCCGCTGAGCGAGCGGCCGCGGGCGTGGCGCAGGCGGGCGGATCGGGTGATGCCCGACCTGGCCCGGCTGCTGGTCTACGCGTGGCGGCGCAACCTGGCCGCCTCCGCCCACCGGCTGGCCGAACAGGAGACGAGCGCGGCCCGGCTGACGGTGGGGTTCGCCGACCTGGTCGGGTTCACCAGGCTGAGCAGGCAGATCACCGAGACGGAGCTGGCCGGGCTGGTCGACAGGTTCGAGGGCCGCTCGGCCGACGTGGTGACCTCGGGCGGCGGGCGCATCGTCAAGACGCTGGGCGACTCGGTGCTGTTCGTGTCCGGGAAGGCGCACGAGGCGGCGGAGATCGGCCTGCGCCTGATCGAGACCCACGCCAAGGACAAGGGCATGCCGCAGCTGCGCGTGGGGCTGGCCGTGGGGCCGGTGCTCGGCCGGATGGGCGACGTGTTCGGCACTCCGGTCAACCTGGCCAGCAGGCTGACCGCGCTGGCCTATCCGGACACGATCCTGGCGGGCCCGGAGATGGCCGAGGAGCTGGAGGGCGACCGGGCCTTCGAGCTGCGCCCGGTCAGACGCCTGTCCGTACGAGGGCTGGGCGAGCTGGTCCCCTTCACGCTCAGCCGCCAGACGGACGGGGCAACCTAGGTCCGCGCTCGATGCGTCCCTACCGTCGACAGGCGACGACAGGAGGCGGTACGTGGCGGACCGGGGGATATATCAGGACTTCGTGGTCACTCGATCGGATCGGCTGTTACGCACGGCGTACCTGCTGACCCACGACTGGGCGACCGCGGAAGACCTGCTCCAGGAGTCGCTGGCCAAGGCATGGTTCGCCTGGGCCCGTGTGGAGGAGCCAGAGGCGTACGTGCGCAAGGTCCTGGTGACCACCTACACCTCGTTGTGGCGCAGGAGATGGCGACGTGAGCTGCCGAGCGACGACCTGCCGGACACCCCGGCCAGCGATCCGGTCTCCGACGACCGCGACGCGCTGTGGCGGGCCGTCGGCCGGCTTCCCGCCAGGCAACGGGCGGTGGTGGTGCTGCGCTTCTACGAGGACCTGCCGGTGACGGAGGTGGCCCGGCTGCTGGGCTGCGAGCCCGGCACGGTCAAGAGCCAGAGCGCCAAGGCGCTGGCCAAGCTGCGCGTGGACGAAACCATTGTGAAGGAGCTGCACCGATGACCGTTCATGACCTGCGGAACGTCCTGCGCGAGCACGGTGACGGCCCCTCCCCCGCCAACCCGGCCCGGCACGAAGAGATAGCGGCCCGCATCCGGCGGATCCGCCTGCGCAGGCGGATGCTGGGCGGCGGCGGGGTGGTCGCGGTGGCGGCGGCCGTCGCGCTGGGCGTCTCCCTCCTCCCCGGGTCCCTCGCCGAGCCGACGGAGCCGCGGCACGAACCCGCCGCCGAGGCCACCGCCATCCCCACGGGGCTGGCGGGCTTGCTGCCGGAGCAGTTCATCGCCTCAGACGGGACGAAGTACCGGCGGATCGCCATCACGTCGATCAAGAGGACTGGGCCGACCAAGGTCTCGGTGACGATCCCGGTCTCCGGCAAGCCGCTCGACGTCGGAGCGGTCTGCGCGGGGCCGGACAGCAGCGCGCCGAGGATATCCGCCGGCAACAGGTCCATGACGGCCCACTTCAGCGGGTGCTCAAGGCGCATGCGGCTGCAGCCGCTCCAAGTGCCGGCCGCCACGCGTGGCAAGCTCACGATCACCTTCGACACGACGACCAGCGGCAAGGTTTGCCTCATCCGGAACGGCAAGTGCGTGCCGCGGGAATTCACCCGCGGCGCCTGGTCACTGGCCGTCTACGAGTGGACGCCGCCCGCGCGACCGGCTGAGCCGACGACGCTCGCGGCCATGCCGGACCACGCGGGAAAGGCACGGCTCGCGGAGACGAAGGCCGGTGTCTGGCCTCAGGAGGGCTCCGCCACGTTCAAGGTGCGGGGCAAGGTCGGCTTCGACACCTCGTGCACCGGCGATCTGGCCGATCGCCTGTGGTTCAGCTTCGTGGTGAACGGCCGCCCGCAGGGGGGCAGCGGCGCCTGCGGCGTATGGGAGGGCGGCGCCTTCCCCTCGGCGGTGAGCGAGTTCAGCTTTCCCACGAACAAGACGACCACCGTCAAGGTCACCTGGAAGCTGCTGGGCAGCGACACCAACCGCCCGGTCCGCTGGGCTGTCGGCCTCTACCAGAAGTAGCCCGGAAGCAGCCACGCCCCGGCGCTGTTGCCGACATATGTGATGAAGCTTTCGATCCTCGATCGCTCCCTCGTCCGCGAGGGGCACGACCCGGCGACGGCGCTGCGCGACACCGTCAGGTTCGCCCGGCAGGCGGAGGAGCTCGGCTACCACCGGTTCTGGGTGTCGGAGCACCACAGCGTGCCGGGGGTGGCCGGCTCGGCGCCGACCGTGCTGGCCGCCGCCGTCGCCGCGGCCACCGACCGGATCCGGGTGGGCACGGGTGGCGTGATGCTGCCCAACCACCGGCCGCTGGTGGTGGCCGAGCAGTTCGGGGTGCTGGAGGCGCTGAACCCGGGCCGCGTCGACATGGGGCTCGGCCGCTCGGTGGGCTTCACCGGCGGCATTCGCCGGGCGCTCGGCCATGGCAAGGAGGACGCCGACGAGTTCGGCGGGCAGCTGGAAGAGCTGCTCGGCTATTTCACCGGGGACCAGCGGGGGCATCCCGGTGTGCACGCGCTGCCCGCCGAGGGGCTGCGGCCGCAGGTGTTCGTGCTGGCCATGGGCTCGGGGGCGGACATCGCCGCCGAGCACGGGCTGCCGATGGTGATCGGGGGCGGCGGGGTCCGGCTGCGGGAGGCGATCTCGCGCTACCGCGCCGGGTTCCGCCCCTCGGCCTGGGCGGCGGCGCCGTACGTCATCGTGGCGGCGAACGTCGCGGTCGGTGAGACGGCCCGCGAGGCGGAGCTGCTACAGGTGCCGGAGGCGTGGGCGACCGCGCGCTCGCGGACGAGCGGCGCCTTCCCTCCGCTGTCCCCCGCCGAGCGGGTGCTGGCGACGGCGATGACCGAGCGGGAGCGGGCGCTGTTCGAGGAGTCCCGCAAGGGGCAGATCCACGGCACCGCGCACGAGGTCGAGATCGAACTCGGCGCACTGGTGGAGCTCACCGGCGCGGACGAGGTCCTGGTGACCATGAACAGCTTTGACCTGGAGCGGAGGCTCGATTCCTACCGGCGGCTGGCTCGGATAGCCGAGCGAGCACGAATTCAATAAAGCTTTTTGGCAATTGACTTACTTGCGCGCCCATCCCTTGGTCAGATAGTCACATTTTGTCACCCTCGCTGACCACTCCAAGGGGGCTTCATGGGGCGCACCCGATTCATCGGAATCGCGGCCTTAATCATGGCATTACCGTTTTTGTCCGCCATACCGGCACAGGCCGATCCGAAGGCTCCGCCGGCCAGCGACATCCGAGAGCTCTCCCGCAAGGATTTCAAGCTCGACGGCAAGCCCGTGGACGTGCCCGCCAAGTACGAGGCCAAGGCACGGGCCAAGACGAAGGCCGCCGCCGACACCCCGCCGGTCGGCACGGTCCGGCAATGGCTCGGACTGGACGACTTCAACGGCACGCTCTACCGCAAGGACTACACGCTGCGCGGGGTCGGCAACAACATCGAGGTCTGGGTCGCCAACGACCTGTCCTTCCCCGCCGGTGACTGCCGGGCGCAGATCGCCAACTCCACGCAGGTCACCGACGCGCAGGTGGCGGACCTGGTCACCCAGTTCGACACCAACATGTACCCGAAGGAGACCGCCACCTTCAGCACGCCGCCGGACCGCGACGGCACCAACGCCGTCCTCGGCCCCGACGCCAACGGCAACGGCGGCGTCTACACCGGCGGCGGCAACAAGACCGTCACCCTGGTCGACAACGTCAGGGACGACAACTACTACAGCTTCCCCGCCGCTCCGACGTACATCGCGGGCTTCTTCTCCAGCCAGTTCAACGAGCTGCTGGACCGCAACGTCATGACGATCGACGCCTTCGACTGGGCGCACCGCACCGGCGCGAACCCGCCCGACGAGCCGACCGCCGACCTGTGCACCTCGCGCCCGGCCCGGCCGCGCCAGTACGAGGGCACGTTCGCGCACGAGTGGCAGCACCTGGCGCACTACTACACCGACCCGCTCGAGACCACCTGGATGAACGAGGGCCTGTCGGACTTCGCGATGTCGCTGGTCGGTTACTCCAACCCCAAGGCGACCGTCAACGAACGCGGCACCGACAGCCACATCTACTGCTTCCAGGGCTTCGGCATCGTCCAGACGCCGTACAACACCAACCCGCGCGACTGCGGCGGCCCGGAGAACTCGCTCAACATCTGGGGTGAGGGCGCCAACGCCAACGGCGTGCTGGCCGACTACGGCAACGCGTACTCGTTAATGGTGTTCCTGTACGACAGATACGGCACGGCGTTCATGTCGGGGCTGCACCGTGACGGCACGCTGCAGGGCCTGGCGAGCCTGAAGGCGAACCTGGCGGCTGCGGGCGCCAAGAACATGTACCAGGTGATCCACGACTTCCAGACCTCCACCCTGGTGGACCGGATCGTCGGCGGCACCAAGGGCGTCATGCTCGGCGTGCCCAAGAAGCGCGTGACGACCGCCAGCCTGAACTCGACCGTCAACCTGGCGAACCCGGCCACCTACAAGACCGCCGGCGCCGCCCCCAACGGCGCCGACTACGTGCCGCTGCAGAAGGCGGACGGCAAGTTCCTGCGCGGGGTGGACCTGCGCTCGCTGTCGTTCGAGGGCGCCAAGGCCCTGCCCGCCCAGCCGCTGACCTGGACCGTCGTCTCCGACGACCCGGACCGCGCGGGCAACCCGGTGCTGTTCTCCGGCAACGCCAGCAACACCAACGCCGCCGCCGTCACCAAGGTGACCGTCCCGGCCGCCGACCCGACGCTGCGCTTCCTCGCCAAGTACGGGGCGGAGCAGGGATTCGACTACGGTTACGTGATCGTCTCCACCGACGGCGGCAAGACCTACACCTCGATCCCCGGCGACAAGACGGTCACGGGCCCGCTCGGCCCCGGCGTCAACGGCACCACGACCGGCTTCGAGCCGCACACCTACAGCCTGTCGGCCTACGCCGGCAAGGAGATCCTCCTCGGCTTCCGCTACGTCAGCGACGGCGGGGTCAACGAGGGCGGCTGGAAGATCGACGACATCACGGTCGGCGCCACGGCGGTCAGCGACGGCTCGTCGCTCGACCCGTTCGACTCGCCGACCGAGGTCTTCCCGACTCCGGTCGAGAACTGGAACGTCCGGCTGATCGGCCTCGACGAGAAGCACTCGGTGGCGCTGCAGCTGGAGTCCAACGGAAAGAACAGCGTCAGCCTCAACCGGCTGCAGCTGGCCACGATGCTGCCGTTCCCGACGGTGGTCGCGGTCGTGGCCTACGACGACTCGACGGAGCAGGTCGGCCAGTACGCGCCGTACACGCTCAAGGTCAACGGCGTCGTCCAGCCCGGCGGAAAGTGACCGCGTGATCTGAGAGCGCCCGCCGCGTCTCGCGGCGGGCGCTTTCGCGTTTCCCCTGCGGGTTAGGATCGCCGAACATGGTTCGGTCCTTGGTCCGGTGGAGATGAGGATGTGCTCATGACGACTCGACAGCATGCCATCGGTGACCTGCTGCGGCGCTCGGCCGCGCGGTTCCCCGCCAAGACCGCGATCGTGTACGGCCAGGAGCGGTGGACCTACGCCGAGCTGGACCGGGCGGTGAACCGCATGGCCAACGCGCTGGCCGCCCGGGGTGTGGGCACGGGCGACAGGTTCGCCCTGTTCAGCCATAACAACGACGTCTTCGTGGTGGCGTACTTCGCGCTGGCCCGGCTGGGCGCGATCTCCGTGCCGATCAACTTCATGCTGGGCGCCGATGAGGTCTCCTACATCCTGCGGCACGCGGGGGCGACAGGCCTGCTGGTGGAGGAGGCGCTGCTGCCCGTGGCCGAGCGGGCCGTCTCCGACGGGGTCGCGGTGCGCGGGGTGATCGGGCATGCCGAAGGGTGGGAGCCGGTCACAGACTGGCTGGCGCACGGCGACGACACCGAGCCGCGGGTGGAGATCGCCGACGACGACCCGATCCAGCTCATGTACACCAGCGGCACCGAATCCAGGCCCAAGGGCGCCACTCTGTCCAGCCGCGGTCTGATCGCCCAGTACACCTCGTGCGTGATCGACGGCGAGATGAGCCCCGCCGACGTGGAGGTGCACGCGCTGCCGCTCTACCACTGCGCGCAGCTGCACTGTTTCCTCACGCCCGGCCTCTATCTCGGCGCCACCAACGTGATCCTGCCCGGCGCCGATCCGGCGGCGATCCTGGCGGCGATCGAGGCGGAGGGCGCCACCAAGCTGTTCTGCCCGCCGACCGTCTGGATCGGCCTGCTGCGCCACCCCGACTTCGACCGCCGCGACCTGTCGTCGCTGCGCAAGGGCTACTACGGCGCGTCGATCATGCCGGTCGAGGTGCTGAAGGAGATCGCCGCGCGGCTGCCGGGGGTGCGGCTGTTCAACTTCTACGGCCAGACCGAGATGGCGCCCGTGGCCACCATCCTGGGCCCGGACGAACAGCTGACCAGGCTCGGCTCGGCGGGCCGGCCCGCCCTGAACGTCGAGACCAGGATCGTCGACGACAACGATGAGCCGGTGCCGCCCGGTGTGGTCGGCGAGATCGTGCACCGCGGCCCGCACGCCATGCTCGGCTACTGGAACGACCCGGACAAGACCGCCGAGGCGTTCCGCGGCGGCTGGTTCCACAGCGGCGACCTGGGCGTACTGGACGCCGACGGCTATCTGTCGGTCGTGGACCGCAAGAAGGACATGATCAAGTCCGGCGGCGAGAACGTGGCCAGCCGGGAGGTCGAGGAGGCGATCTACCAGCACCCGGCCGTCGCGGAGGCGGCGGTGTTCGGGGTGCCCGACGCTCGGTGGATCGAGGCGGTGACGGCCGCCGTCGTGCTGCGCGAGGGCGCCGGCCTGACCGCCGACGAGCTGATCTCCTTCCTGCGGGTACGGCTGGCCGCCTTCAAGACGCCGAAGACGGTGGTGTTCGTGGAGTCGCTGCCCAAGAACGCCAGCGGCAAGGTGCTGAAGAGGGAGCTTCGCGGGCTGTGGTGACAGTGCCCGGCTTGACTATTCGCCGAGCCGGTCGGCGGCGATCTGGCGGATGACCACGCGCTGGATCTTGCCGGTGGCGGTCTTGGGGAGCTCTTCCAGCACCAGCACCTCGCGCGGCCGTTTGAAGGAGGCCAGCCCGTCGCGGCAGAAGGCGATGAGCTCCGCCGCGTCCACCGTCTTCCCAGCGGCGGGCACCACGCAGGCGACCGGCTTCTCCAGCCCGTTCGCGTCGGTGAAGGCGACGACCGCGGCCTCGCCGACCGACTCGTGCTGCAGCAGCCGGGACTCGACCTCCATCGGCGACACCCAGATGCCACTCGCCTTGATCATGTCGTTGGAGCGGCCGAGGCACTGGTAGACGCCGTCGGCGTCGCGTACGTAGGTGTCGCCGGTGCGTAACCACTCCCCCTGGAACACCTGGCGGGTGGTGTCGGTCCGGCACCAGTAGCCGGTGGCGATGGAGTCGCCGCGTACGTACAGGTGGCCCGGCTGTCCGTCGGCCACCGGACTGCCGGAGTCGTCGAGCAGCTTGCATTCGTAGCCGGGGACGACGGTGCCCGAAGTGCCTGGCCTGACCTGGCCCGGACGGTTGGAGATGAAGATGTGCAGGGCCTCGGTCGAGCCGATGCCGTCGATGATGTCGACGCCGAACCTCTCGGTGAAACGCCGGTAGATCTCCGCCGGCAACGCCTCTCCCGCCGAGGCCGCCAGTCGTACCGAGGAGAAGGTGTCGTCGGGCGCGTCGGAGGCGAGCAGGCCCGCGTAGAACGTCGGCCCGGCGAAGAACAGCGTCGGCCGCTCGGCCACCACCCGCGCCACCACCCCCGGCGGCGTGGGTCTGAAGGGGTCGAGCACTGTCGTCGCGCCCACCGACAGCGGGAAGAACAGCGAGTTGCCGATGCCGTAGGCGAAGAACAGCCGGGCGACCGAGAAGCACCGGTCCTCCGGCGTGATGCCCAGGACCTGCCGGCCGTAGGTCTCGCAGACGTCCCTGATGGCGCCGTGCCGGTGCATGGCCGCCTTCGGCGCGCCGGTCGTGCCCGAAGTGTAGAGCCACAGCGCGGGGGAATCCGTCCAGGTCTGGTACGGCTCGCCCACCGTACGGCCGGCGTCCACCACGTCCGCCAGCGAGCACACCGGGACGCCGACGTCCGCGTCGGACGCCGGGACGACGTCGGCCGCCCGCTGGCCCACGTTGCCGGTCAGGACGAGCAGGGCGACCTCGGGCGCGTTGGCCAGCGCCACCCTGACCGCCGGCTCGTACTCGGGCGTCGCCACCACCACGCGGGCCCGCGAGTCGCGGATCAGGGCGCCGAGTTCCACGCCGTTGTACATGGTGGACAGCGGCACCGCGACGCCGCCCATGCGCATGACGGCCAGGATGGTGACGAGCGTCTCGGGCCGGTCGGACATGACGAGCGCCACGCGTTCCTCGGGCCGGACACCGACCACCCGCAGCCCGGAGGAGAGCTCACCGACACGGGCCGCGAGCTGGGCGTATGTGAGTGTGCCGGCCGAGCCGGCCACCGCGGTGTGCGCACCGCGACCGGCTTCGACCTGACGATCCACGAGATAGAGACTGGCGTTGAACGACTCCGATGACATGGTCGTCCTTACAGGGAGGGAGACACGCCGTACGAGAATCTTCTATACAGAATTGATGCATCGTCAACTACTTGTAGCATTGAATCAGACTCCCACCCCGAAAGGAGCATAAATGGCCAGGCTGCCCCGCCACCATCAGTCGAGCGCGAGGTCGATGCTGCTGACGGTGCTGGGCGAGCACGTGCTGCCTTCCGATGAGCCGGCGTGGACGTCGGCGCTGCTGCACGTGATGGGCGGGCTCGGGGTGGAGGAGAAGTCGGCCAGGCAGGCGCTGGCGCGGATGGCCGCCGACGGGTGGATCGTGTCGGCGCGGTCCGGGCGGCGGGTGCGGTGGTCGCTGACGCGGCGCGGCCGCGAACTGCTGACGGAGGGGGCCGAGCGGATCTACGCGTTCGGCCGCGACCGCGAGCCGTGGGACGGCCGCTGGGTGGTGCTGATCGCGAGCGTGCCGGAGTCCAGGCGCGAGCTACGCCACCGGCTGCGTACCGGTCTGACGTGGGCGGGCTTCGGCAGTCCCGTGCCCGGGGTGTGGGTCAGCCCGCACACCACCCGCGAGGCCGAGGCCAAGCAGGTGGTCGAGGGGCTGGGGCTGGACGCGGCGGTGTTCTCCTTCAACGGGCCCTACGCGGGGATCGGCTCCGAGCGGACGCTGGTGGAGCAGGCCTGGCATCTGGGGGAACTGGCGGCGCACTATCAGGAGTTCATCCAGGAGTTCGCCGGCATGCGGCCCGAGCCGGGCGATCCGGTGCTGCTGGCGCAGGTCCGGCTCGTACACGAGTGGCGGCGCTTCCCGATGCTCGACCCGCGCCTGCCCCTGGAGCTGTCGCCGCCGAACTGGATCGGGGTGCGCGCGGCCAACGTCTTCAATGACCTGCACGGCACCTGGCTGGCGGGCGCGCGGCGGCAGTGGGACGAGCTGCGGAACATGTGACACTTCCCTTGCGGGGCATCACGCCAGTGTCGACTCTTGGCAGACCAGCGACGCTCTCAACGCTCTGGAGTCCATCCGTACAGCGCGAACGGCTCCTTCTCCAGCACCCTGGCGATGGCCGCGGCCGGGTAGCCGATGGTGTCGTCGGGCAGCCGGCCGAGCGGCCGCCAGGCGAGCGCGGCGCACTTGTGCGGCTCGGCGTTGTAGGGCTCGCCGGTCCACTTCCTGGCGACGAAGAACAAACCGACGCGATCGGGGGCGCGGTGCATGACGTGGGCGAACTCCAGGTCCTCCGGCCGGATGGTGACGCCGACCTCCTCGCGGGCCTCCCTGACGGCCGCGCCGACCACCGACTCACCGGGCTCCAGGTGCCCCGAGGGCAGGTGCCATCGGCCGTCGCCGTAGCCGGTGCCGGCCCGTTTGCCGAGGAGCACCGTGCCGTCACGGACGAGCATCACGTGCACGTCGACGATGGCCCGGAACCGCTCGGGACGCGGCTCCCCGACGGCCTCACCGGCAGCGTCCGGACGGGGGCTCCCAACGGTTTTCGCATCCGCCTCACCGGCGGCCGCCACGGTTTTCGCATCCGCCTCCTCAACGGCCTTCGGGACCGTCTCGCCGGGGCCTGACGGTGGCTTGCCGGTGTCCTCGGGGCGGCGGTCGAGGGCCTGGGCCCATTTGACGGCGACCGCGGCCACCTGGATCAGCTCGGTGCGCAGCGCCTCGGGCTCCGATTCGGCGAACGCCTCCAGAACCTCCTCGCGCAGGATGTGCCGCCAGGTCAGCTCCCCGCGCCGGGCCGCCTCCTCCGTCTCCAGCCGCGCCCGGTCGGCCTCGGCCACCGCGCCCTCGGCCCCAGTGCCGTCGGGTACGGTCTGCATGCCCCACTTGGCGTCCTGCGCCGCCCGCTCGGCCGTCACGTCGCCGAGCACCCTGGCCAGCGACCCCGGCACACCCGCGTCGCCATCGTGCGCCGCCCCGTCGTCATCCCTCGTCATGGACGACGAGTCTGCCCGATCCCTCTGACAGAACCCACCGACGACACCACGGGGCGGCGGTCACACCGGGCGGTCGTCCTCCTCCTCGGCCGACAGGTCCACCCCCGGCAGGAGCCGCCGCCAGCTCGCCCCGGAATCCTGCTCCAGTACGGCCAGCAGATCGCAGAACGCCTTGAACGTCGCCCGGGGCATCCGGTAGTACCACTCCCCCACCCGCCCGAAGCAGTGGTGCATGAAGGCCACCAGCGCGTCGTCGTCCACGAGGTACCGACCGTCCTCGCCGGAGGCGTAGACGAACCGGATCTTGGCCAGCGCCACGTACAGCTCCTCCGCCGTCAGCGCCGCCAGCCGGAGCACCGGCCCACCGTTGTTCACCGGCCCGGCGTGATCCATCAGCCCGGGCTCGGCGAAGGCGCGCGCGCCCAGCCGCCGGCGCAGCGGCACATGACTGAAAAGCCCGCTGTGCCCGTCCATGAGGAACTCGGGAGTGCCGCCGAACACGAACCCCAGATGCGGCACTCCCCCGATGACGATGCTCAGGATCTGCTCGTAGTTGGCGTCGCGAGCCTGCGGAGAGGCGAGCCTGAACAGGTTGACCAGCTCGTCCAGGAAGACGAACACCCCGGCGTACCCGGCCAGCCGGACGAACCGGCTCATCAGCGCGAGATGATCGAGCACGGTCGAGTCGCCGATGATCGACCGCACGCCGAGCGCCGATCTGGCCTCCGCCGCGGTCGGGTACTCCGCGCGCAGCCAGCGCAGCGCGGCCGACTTGAGATGCTCGTCGCCCGTGTCGTGGCCGCGCCAGTACGCCCCGACGACCTCGGCGAAGTCGTGGCCGCCCGGACGCGCCTCCAGATGGGCCAGGCGTTCCCTGATCGCCTCGCCGGGGTCGGTGCCCGCCTGGCGGGCCTCGTCGAGCACGGTGGACAGGAAGCGTTCGACGACGGCGGCCAGCGCGCCGCCGGTGGGCCTGGCGCGGGTGGCCATGCTGCGGGCCAGCTCGGTGTAGAGGGCGCGGGCCTGGCCCTCCTCCGAGTGCAGCCGATAGTCGGCGGTGATGTCGGCGTGCAGGGTGACCAACCGCTTGTCCAACGCCACGGAGCGCGCCAGGTGCAGCAGGAACGTCTTGCCCGCCCCGTGCTCGCCGATGACGAGCCGGACGGCCGAGCCGCCCACCACGACCCGTTCGATGTCGCCGGTCAGAACCGCCAGCTCGGCGGTACGACCGGCCTGGATGTGGCGCTGCCCGATCAGCGGGACCACCCCTGCCCGCAGCGCCTTGAGGAGGGCGTCGCGTTCGCGGGCCCGAACGGTCACTTCAGCATCTCCCCCAGCAGTAGCCGGTCGATCAGGATCGGGTCGTCGCCGTCGAGCAGCGGATCGCCCGCGCTCTCGTAGGCGGCCTCGTTGACACGGTCCATCGCGCCCTCCGGCAGCAGTTTCCAGGCGTCCGCGAGCATCTCGAACTGACCCCGGGTGAGTTGCGGCTGATCGACGGCGGCCAGGGCGCGGACCAGGCCGGAGTGGCGGCTGTCCAGCCCCGCGACCGGGGGCACCGGAGGAGGCGGGGCGGCTGTGAGGAGCGGCTCATCACCGGCGAGCAGTGAATCGAGCAGCGTCCCCACCCTGGCCGTCTCGACCAGCCGGGCGACGGCGCGCCCGTTGGACACCGTCGGGGCGCTGAGGACGGGCACACCGAAGACGGGCACTCCCGGAACGAGCTGCCGTACAGGCATGTGGAACCCGGACGGGTAAGGCATGTCGGGGCCGGACAGATAGGGCATGTCGCCGCGTGGCGGAGGCACCTGCTGGGCGGGCGCGTGCGGGAAGTACGCCAGCTGGATCGGCGCATGCCGCACCGCGACGTACGGGGAGCCCCCCGCACGCCCGGCGGGCTCGGGATCCCGATCCAGTCCCAGCAGCCAGTGGATCCTGGTGAGCAGTTCGGCCTCGTCCGGCGTGAGGTGCCCGTTGGCGCCGGTCACGTCCCTCAGGAACTCCGCCACATAGCCACGCTCGGACCGGTCGATCTCCTGGACGCGAGCGGCCAGACCAGCCAGCGGCACATCCGCCGCGAGCACCCATTCCATATGCGCACGCAACCGGACCCGCTCACCGGGCGTGAGACTCAGCGCCCGCTCGAGATGCTCGCTCAGCCGACGATACGCGGCCTGACGTGCCTGGTCCCTCGCATGATCCGGCGGATTCAGCGCGTCCTCGCCCGGTGCTCTCGCGACGGCGGCCAGGTGCAGCAGTACGGTGGCCGCCCGGTACACCTCGGACGCCGCCGCCGTCGGGCCGTCCGGCGCCGCGAACAAGGCCATCACCCCCGCGCCCGGCACCGGACCCCCCAGACGCGGGTCCGGCTCGATCCCCACCCCGGCCCGCCCGAGGATCTGGGCCAGCGCGATGACGTCCTTCCTGGCGGGCTCGGGCGTGGACAGCAGGGCGACGAACTCCTCGGCGGGCACGAGCGCGGTCTCCCGCCCCGCGAGCCGGCCCAGCGCCCACCGCACCGCCCGCCCGGCACCGCCGGAGCCCAGGTCGAGCAATTCCGCGGGCAGCAGCGCCTGGGCCCGTACGCTCTGCTTCGCGCCGGGCAGCCGGCCCAGGAAGCGGCTGTACGCCTCCAGCTCGGAGCAGCACTCCTCGGCCAGCGCGAACAGCTGCCGGGTGGGCGCGGCGAGCGTCAGCACATCGGGTACGCCGGGCAGCACCGGCGGGGCCCCGGCGAACCCGGAGCTCGCGGGCCGATACTCGAAGGCCAGCTCCTTGGATCCGGGCCGGACGACAAGCCCTTCGCCGTGACGTGCCGCGTACCGCCGCTGGAACAGCGCCCCGAACTCCGCCGGGCACCGCGTCGCCGGCGCGCCCGGCCGGTAGGCCGGGTGGCCGCGCAGCCAGGCCAGCGCCCAGTCGGCGGGCACCGGTTCGCCCCGCGCGGCCAGCTCCCCCAGCCGGGCCCGCATCGCGAACGCCGCGCCGGTCACCTCGGGCTCGCACAGAGCGGCCAGCAGCTCCGCGAACGGCCCCGCGTGCCGCTGGAAGGCGTCGTGCCGGGAATAGACGCCGAGCAGGCGGCGCACCTCCTCGTGGATGACCGGCAACTCCTCCTGCGCCGTGGAGCGGTCCAGGTGCAGGTCGTGTAGCACGCGACGTTCGAGGCCGTAGAAATAGAGGAAAACGTAGCCGAGGGGTGTCCGCGAATAGCATCGCCCGTCGGCGAGCCAGCTCAGATAGGCGGCCCGCGAGGGCGGTGGGAGGGCGGCGTAGCTGGGCCAGCGGTCGAGCCCCTGACCGTCCCAGTCCGGCTGCGTCATGTCCACCGGCAGTTCAGGGTCGATCAGCGACGGCTCCACCGACATTCCGGACGCGGACGGCAGCTCGGAGCCCACGTAGAGCAGGCCGCCGATGATGTTCAGGCCGGCGAGATGGATGGCACTGCCGGCGGGCAGCCACGGCCCCTCCGGCGACGCGGGTGAGGCGGCTTTGGCCTGGCCGGATGACGCATGGCGGCCACGCGCGCGGTACACCACCGGCCCTCCTCCACCTCACCACGAAATAGACAGGGATTGCACCCTAACGCCCCCGCCATTGCCCGACATATCGCTCCAGGCCCTCGTTACAATCTTGAATCCCGGCCCCGCCGGCCATTTAGCGGACCGGCCGAAAAACCTTTTCTAACCGCCCTGATGACCGGGGTCCGCGGCCATTGGTAATGGAGCTTCCACGACCAGGCGCTTCCCCCGCCGAAACGGCTTACACGCCCGCAGCCGGAGGGGCCGCCGACGGTCCCGACGCCCCACCGAATCGCCGCTGACGCTCCCGACACGCGCCGAGGGGCGGCGCCGGCTCCTGCCGACCGGCCGCCTTTTATAGTGGCCGGGTGACCGACGACCAGCACGGGCTGGCGATGAGCGGCGCGGGCGGTGCCGCCGCCCGCCACTACGACCGGGCGATCGACGAGCTGCTGCACTTTCGCGCGGAGGTCGACGTCGAGGCCGCCGCCGCCCTGGCCGAGGCGCCCGACTTCCCGATGGGCCAGGTCCTGACCGCCTACCTCGGGCTGCTGACCACGGAGGTGGAGGACGCGCGCACCGCCAGGCAGCGCTTCGCCGCCTGGCGCGGCCGTAGCGACGCCGCCGCGCTCCTGCCCCGCGAACGCGCGCACGTCGAGGCCGTCCAGGCGCTGCTCGACGGCGACTTCCTGACCTGCGGCAGGCTCCTCGGCGCGATCACCGAGCAGTACCCCCGTGACGCCCTGGCGCTGGCGGCGGGGCACCAGGTCGACTTCTTCACCGGCGACGCCCGCTCGCTGCGCGACAGGATCGGCGGCGCGCTCAACGCCTGGCACGAGGACGACCGGCACTACGGCCACGTGCTCGGGATGTACGCGTTCGGGCTGGAGGAGGCCGGGCACTACGACCGGTCGGAGGATGTGGGGCTGCGGGCGGTCGAGCTGAACGCGCGCGACGTCTGGGGCATCCACGCGGTCGTGCACACCTACGAGATGCAGGGCCGGTTCGGCGACGGCATCCGCTACCTCGACGCCCGGCTCGGCGACTGGTCGACCGGCACGTTCTTCAACGTGCACACCTGGTGGCACTACGCCCTCTACGCGCTGGAGGCCGGCGACACCGGCCGGGCACTGGCCATCTACGACGCGGCGCTGGCCGACGGTCAGGGCTCGATGGAACTGCTCGACGCCGCCGCGCTGCTGTGGCGGCTGCTTCTGGAGGGCTCCGGCCAGCACGAACGCTGGCGGGCGCTGGCCGACGCGTGGCCCGCCAAGGTGGCCGAGCCGTTCTACGCCTTCAACGACATGCACGCCGTCATGTCGTACGTGGGCGCGGGCCGGGACGCGCAGGCCGAGAGACTCATCGCGAGCCGGGAGACCTACCTGTCCGAACCCCACCCGAACATCACCAACCACGCCATGACCGCCCGCGTCGGCCTGCCGGTCTGCCGGTCGCTGGTCGCCTTCGGCCGGGGCGACTACGACGCGGTCGTGGACCTGCTCTATCCGATCAGGCATCGGATCAACGAGTTCGGCGGCAGCCACGCGCAGCGGGACGCCGTACAGAAGACGCTCCTGGAGGCGG
This sequence comes from Nonomuraea sp. NPDC048901, assembly GCF_040649695.1. NCBI lineage: Bacteria > Bacillati > Actinomycetota > Actinomycetes > Streptosporangiales > Streptosporangiaceae > Nonomuraea > Nonomuraea sp. NPDC048901. Next base: position 125,879 of record NZ_JBEZFW010000022.1, read on the forward strand.
CGCTGCGCGGCGGGCGCCGGGATCTGGCGCGGGTGCTGGTCAGCGAGCGGATCAGCGTGCGGCCGTGCAGCCCGTTCAACTGGCTCAAGCAGGGCGCCCTCGCCGAGGCGCTCGGCGACCGCGCGGCGGCCGCGACGGCCCGCCTCCGAGCCGGCGAACTGACCCGCCGCACCTGACCCCTCGGGACGGCCCGCCTCCGCGCCCACCAGCCGGACCGGACCCATCGGGAGCAGCCGCTGTCCGCTCCGTCCGCAACTGTCGGTGCCGCCCAGTAGGGTCTGCATCATGGATCGGCAACTCACCCTGATGGCCGTGCACGCCCACCCCGACGACGAATGCCTGAGCACTGGCGGCGTCTTCGCTCGTTATGCCGACGAGGGCATCCGCACGGTCCTGGTCACCTGCACCAACGGCGAGCAGGGCGACGGGCCCGGCGGCGTCAAGCCCGGCGACCCCGGCCACGTCGCCGAAGAGGTGGCCGAGCGGCGGCTGGCGGAGCTGCGCGAGTCGGTGGAGCACCTGGGCATCGACCACCTGGAGCTGCTCGGCTACCGCGACTCCGGCATGGACGGGTGGGACACCAACGCTCACCCCGACGCCTTCGCCAACGTGCCCGTCGACCTGGCCGCCGGCCGGCTCGGCGAGCTGATAAAGCAATACCGCCCGCAGGTCGTGGTCACCTATGACGAGACCGGCGGCAGCGGCTACAACCACCCCGACCACGTCCAGGCCCATCGCATCACGGTCGCGGCCGTCGAGGCGACCGGTGTCGCCGACAAGCTCTACTACACGGCCCTCCCCCGCTCCGCGATGAAGCGCATGTTCGAGCTCGTCCGCAGCAGCGGCATCGACCTGGGCGACTTCGAGCCCTCCGACGACTTCGGCACCCCCGACGAGCTCGTGACCGCCGTCGTCGACGTCGCCCCCTACGTCGAGCGCAAGCTCAAGGCGCTGCGGTCGCACGCGAGCCAGGGCGACAACATCTTCCTGTTCCAGATGCCCGAAGAGGCCCAGCAGGCGGCGTTCTCCGCTGAGGCGTTCACCCGGATCGTCAATCGCGTGGCGGCGGCACCGGACCAGGAGGACGACCTGTTCGCGGGGCTGCGCTGACCTGAGCTGACATGGAAAGCCCAGGCCGACCTCTAGAGCCGACCTCTGGGAAGGTGCGCGGGGCCTTTCCCTTACAGAAACAGGATCGGCGCAGAAACAGGGTCCGGGCTCAGGAGAGCGCCGGCAGCTCCCCCGACCCCCGGACGATCAGCCGGGTGGGCACCAGTGGTCGCCGGGCGCGGGAGCGGTCGCCGTCCAGGCGCGACAGCACCAGCTCCGCCGCCACCTCCCCGATGGCCGCCGGATCCTGCGCCACGACGGTGAGCGGCGGGTCCAGGACCTCCGCCAGCGGCAGGTCGTCGAACCCCACCAGCGCCACGTCCCGCCGCCCCGCCCGGGCCAGCGCGACCACCGCCCCCATGGAGGCCAGGTTGTTGGCCGCGAACAGGGCCGTGGGCGGGCGGTCCAGGGCGAGCAGGCGCAGGGTGGCCGCGCGGGCCGCCTCCTGGTCGTGGCCCGTCTCCACCAGGGTGCGGTCGAACGGCAGGCCCGCCTGCTCCAGGGCGTCGCGGTAACCCTGGAAGCGTTCGCGGCGGGTGTAGAGGGTGGCGGGCAGGTCACCGATGAAGCCGATCCGGCGGTGGCCGTACCCGATCAGGTGCTCGATGCCGGCCTGCGCGCCGGCCCGGTTGCCGCTGACCACGCTGTCGGCCGTCAGGCCGACGGCCGGGCGGTCGAGGAAGACGATGGGCAGGCCGGCGACCCGCTCCGTACGCAGGTACCGGTGGTCGCTGCCGGCCGAGGGGACCACGATGAGGGCGCTGACCCGCCGGGCCAGGAAGGTGGCGATCAGGGACTGCTCCAGTTCGGCGGTCTCGCTGGAGGAGCCGACGATGAGGGTCAGGCCGCGGGCCCGGACGGCGTTCTCGATGCCGCCCGCCACCGTGCCGAAGAACGGGTTGCCCATCTCGGGGATGACCAGCCCGATCGCGGCGTCCCTGGCGCCGACCCGCATGTTGCGCGCCATCAGGTTGGGTTGGTAGCCCAGCTTGCGGACCGCGGCCATGACGCGTTCGCGCGTCTCGATGGCCACGGGTCCGTCGTCGTTGAGCACCCGTGAGACGGTCTTGGCGGTGACGCCCACCTCACGGGCCACGTCTGTCATGGTGGGACGCCGCATTTCGCCCATGCTAGAGGCCGATCGCCTCCGCCGCGTCCTTGTCCGTCACGACCGACTTGCCCTCCGACACCTGGAGTGCTCCGGTCATGATGGCGACGACCTCGGCCATGCTGTGGTCGCCCGGCTTGATCTGGGCGACGCGGCGGCCGAGCCGCTGGACGTGGATGCGGTCGGCGATCTCGAAGACGTGCGGCATGTTGTGGCTGATCAGGACGACGGGCATGCCGCGGTCGCGGACCCGCTTGATCATGTCCAGCACCTGCCCCGACTCCTTGACGCCGAGTGCGGCGGTCGGCTCGTCCATGACCACGACGTGGGAGGCCCACGCCACGGCCCTGGCCACGGCCACGCCCTGCCGCTGGCCGCCGGACAGCGACTCGACCGGCTGGGTGAGCGAGCGCAGGCCGATCTTCAGGTCGGCCATGTGCTTGGCCGACTCCTCGCGCATCCGCTTCTTGTCGAGCATCCGGAAGATCGTGCCGAGCGGTCCTGGCTTGCGGAGCTCGCGGCCGAGGAACATGTTCGTCGAGATGTCGAGCGAGGCCGCGACGGCGAGCTCCTGGTAGACGGTCTCGATGCCGAGCCGGCGCGCCTCCAGGGGGTCGCGGATGCGCACGGGCTTGCCGTCGAGCAGGATCTCGCCCTCGTCCGGCTGCAGCGCGCCGGTCAGCGCCTTGATCAGGCTGGTCTTGCCGGCGCCGTTGTCGCCGATGACGGCGAGCACCTCGCCGGGCATCAGGTCGAAGTCGGCGCCGTCGAGCGCCACCACGTGGCCGTATCGCTTGACCAGGCCTCGGGCCTGGAGCACGGGGGTCATCGGGTCCTCCTGCGGGAGAGCTGGTCGACGGCGACGGCGAGGATCACCAGGATGCCGGTGATGAGCGTCTGGTAAATCGACGGTACGCCCATGAGCTGCAGGCCGTTACGGAAGACCCCCACGATGAGCGCACCGATCAGCGTGCCGAGCACCAGGCCCCGGCCGCCGAACAGGCTGGTCCCGCCGAGGACGACCGCGGTGATGCTGTCGAGGTTGTCCGTCTGACCGGCCTGCGGGTCGCCCACGCCGGTCCTGGAGACGAGCAGCAGGGCGGCGATGCCGTACACGAGGCCCGCGACGGTGTAGACGCCGATCGTCAGCCGCTGCGTGCGAATGCCGGTCAGCCGCGCGACCTCCTGGCTGTTGCCGAGCGCGTACACGTGGCGGCCCCACGCGGTGTACCCCAGCAGGTACGCGAAGAGCAGGAACAGCAGGATCGTGAGCAGCGACCCGTAGGTGACGTTCGTGCCGCCGACCTTGAAGGTCTGCCCCAGGAAGGTCAGCGTGTTCGGGAGGTCGGTGACCGTCTGGTCCTCGGAGTAGATGTGGGTCAGCGCGAACACCACGTTCAGCATGCCCAGCGTCACGATGAACGGCGGCAGCGAGATCCGCGTCACCAGCAGCCCGTTAGCCAGCCCGAACGCGGCGCAGACGGCGAGTCCGGCGGCGACCGCGAGCAGCGGGGGCAGCCCGCTGCCGACGGCCAGCTTGGTCATCACGATGCCGCCGAACGCCATGATCGCGCCGTTGGACAGGTCGATGCCGGCGGTCAGGATGATGAGCGTCTGGCCGATGGCGAGCGTGCCGACGACCATCACCTGCTGGATGATCAGCGAGAAGTTGCCGCCGGTGAGGAACTGGTCGCTGTTGACCGCGAAGAACACGCAGGCCAGCACGAGCGCGGCCAGCGGTCCCGCCGTCGGTGTGGTGATGATGCGGCGCGGCAGCGTCGCTTCCATGACGGCCATGTCAGCCCCAGCAGTTGGCCAGGCCGAAGGTGGTGTCCTTGGACTCCACTCCCGGAACGGCCTTGTCGGTGATCAGGGTGACGCCGGTGTCGACGTAGCCCTTGGGCTTGGCCCCGCCCTTGGCGAAGTCGGCGACGGCCTTGACGCCGTCCTCGGCCATCTTCAGCGGGTACTGCTGCGAGGTCGCGGCGATCTGCCCGCTCTTGACGGCCTTGACGCCGGTGCAGCCGCCGTCCACCGAGACGATCAGCACGTCCTTCTCGCGGCCCTTGGCCTTGAGCGCGGTGTAGGCGCCGAGCGCGGCGGGCTCGTTGATGGTGTAGACGAGGTTGATGTCGGGCGCCTTCTGCAGGCAGTTCTCCATCGCCTCCTGGCCCTTGGACTGGTCACCGCGGGTGTCCTGGGAGCAGGCGATGGACGGGTCGCCGTTGGCGATGCCGAAGCCCTTCAGGAAGCCGTCGTGGCGCAGCTGGCCGACCGTGATGCCGGGCGCCAGGTCCAGCGTGGCGATCTTGGCGGTCTTGCCGGCCATGGCGCCCTTGGCGTACTGGCCGATCAGCTCGCCCGCCTTGAGGTTGTCGGTGGCGAACAGCGCGTCGGTGGCGTCCTGCGGGTCCGTCGGCGTGTCCAGCGCGATCACCACGACGCCGGCGTCCCTGGCCTTCTTGATCGCGGGCACGATCGCCTTGGTGTCGTTGGGCGTGATGAGGATGCCCTTCACCCCGGCCGCGACCATGTTCTCAATGGCAGTGAGCTGGGAGGCGTTGTCCCCGTCGAACTTGCCCGCCGCGGTCATCAGCTCCAGACCCGACGTCTTGGCGGCCTGCTGCGCGCCTTCCTTCATCTTGACGAAGAACGGGTTGGTCTCCGTCTTCGTGATCAGCCCGACCTTGTTGGTGCTGGTGGAGGCCTTCTGCTCGTTGCCGCCACAGCCGGTGACGAGGAGCGCGGCGGCCAGAAGTCCGGCCGAGAGCCTAGCAATCATGGTGGCTTCCTATCAGGGATGATTCAATGTCATCGTTGACATATGTCAACGTTGACATTCGCCGTGCTGCGATGATGGACTCCGTTTCTAGAAACGTCAATGCCCCCTGGGTGTAACAAATCTGCAAACATGGCTGAAAGGTTGGCCCTGATGATCGCTGTCCTGGGCGAATGCGTCGCGGACGCCTTCGCCGACCGGCGCCCCGGCGAGCTGGAGCTCCGGGTTCTGCCGGGCGGCGGCCCCGCGAACACGGCGGTGGCTCTGGCCCGGCTCGGCACCCCGACGCGGTTCCTGGGGCGGGTGTCGGCGGACGTGTTCGGCGAGCTGTTCCGCGAGCACCTCGCCTCCTCCGGGGTGGACCTGTCGGCCATCGTGCCGGCCGCCGAGCCGAGCACGCTGGCGGTGGCCTCACTCGACGAGCGGGGCCAGGCGGCCTACAGCTTCCACGCCGAAGGCACCGCCGACTGGCAGTGGACGGCCGAAGAGCTGGCCGCCGTCGACCCGAGCGGGTGGTCCTGCCTGCACACGGGGTCTCTGGCACTGGTCAGGCGGCCGGGCAGCGCCGCGGTGGAGTCGTTCGCGGCGGACGCCCGCGCGCACGCGACGGTCTCGATCGATCCGAACGTACGGCCCAGCCTGGCCGACCGGGACGCCTACCCGGTGGAGCGGTGGTGCGCGGCGGCCGACATCCTCAAGCTCAGCGACGACGACCTGTCCTTCCTGATGCCGGACCAGCCGTTGGAACGTGCCTGCGACACCTGGCACGCGGCCGGGGCCAGGCTCATCGTGATCACCCGGGGCGCGGACGGCGCGCTGGTGTCGCTGGACGGGGAGCGCGCGATGGTACGGGCGCCCCGGGTCGAGGTCGTCGACACCGTGGGGGCCGGTGACTCCTTCACCGCCGGGCTGCTGCACCGGCTGGGCGTGCGGGGGCTGCTCGGCGGCCGGCTGGACGGGCTGGACCTGGAGACGGCCGCCGACGCCGCCGCCTTCGCGGCCCGGGTGGCGGCGCTGACGTGCTCGGTCGCGGGGGCCAACCCACCGTGGGCGCACCAGCTCAACGAGACCGCCGGGCGGTGACGTCGTACAAGACCATCAGTTGGTTCAGGAACCGGCGGGCCAGGTGATCTGCCCGGAGTGGTAGTAGTTCACGCCCAGGACGCGCCAGCGCGGCCCCTGCGCGCCGAGGCGCTTCTTGAAGGCGGTCCAGTCGTGCTTGGCGTATGGGGACCAGCCCAGCTCGGCGATGGCGGGCAGGCGCGGGAAGGCCATGTACTCGATGTCGGCGGGAGTCCTGATCGTCTCGGTCCACAGCGGCGCCTCCACGCCCAGGACCTGCTGGGCCGGCAGGCCGGTCAGGTAGGCGCCCGGGTTCCAGCCGTAGGCGTCCTTGACCTCGATCAGCCCGGCCCAGTCCTGGCCGAGCTTGGTGCGCGAGTTGTACTTCATGTCCAGGTAGGCGCGGCTGGCCGGGGACATGATGACCTTCCGCCCGGCACCCGCGACGGCGCTGTCGTCCGGCGTGGTGCCCCAGTATTGAGCGACCGTGGAGGGCAGCGGCGTCGCCTTGACGATGTCGTGCCAGCCGATGACGGTCTTGCCGTGCGCGGCGGCGATGGCCTGCGCCCGGTTCATGAACGCGGCGTAGTCGGCCGGCTTGGTGGAGCTGGCCTCGTCGCCGCCGAGGTGCAGGTAGGGGCCGGGGGTGAGCGCGGCCAGCTCGCCGAGCACCTGGTCGATGAAGGTGTAGGTGAGCTCCTTCGACGTGCACAGCGAGCTGAAGCCGACGTCGGTGCCGGTGTAGAGGGGCGGCGCGACGCCGTCGCAGTTCAGCTCGGCGTAGGAGGCCAGGGCGGCGTTCGTGTGGCCGGGCAGGTCGATCTCGGGCACGACCGTGATGTTGCGGGCCGCGGCGTAGGCCACGAGCTCCTGGTACTGGGCCTTGGTGTAGTAGCCGCCCGGATCGCCGCCGACGGCGGTGCTGCCGCCGTAGGTGGCCAGTCTGGGCCAGGAGTCGACGACGATCCGCCAGCCCTGGTCGTCGGACAGGTGCAGGTGCAGGTAGTTGATCTTGTAGAGGGCGATCTGGTCGATGTACCGCTGGACGGCGGCCAGGGGGAAGAAGTGGCGGGCGACGTCGAGCATGGCGCCGCGGTAGGCGTAGCGCGGCGCGTCGGTGATCCGCCCGCCCTGCACGGGCCACGGTCCCGACTGGACGCTCGCGCTGTCGGCCGCGTACGGCAGCAGCTGCCGCAGCGTCTGTACCCCGTTGAACAGCCCGGCGGCCCCGTTGGCCAGCACGGTGATCCCGGTGGCGGTCACGTCGAGGCGGTAGGCCTCCTCGCCACCGCTCACGCTGCCCAGCCGCAGCGAGATCCCGCCGGCGGGCGGCGCGGCCACGATCGGCACGGGGTAGCCGGTCGAGCGCCGCAGCTGCCGGGCGAGCTGCTCGCCGACGGCGGGGACGTCGCTGTAGAGGCTGGTGGCCGAGGTGATCCGGTAGGTGACCCCGGCGGCGGGCGTCGCGCTGACCGGTGCGGGGACCACCCCGCCGAAGCTCAGGGGCGCGGCGGCGCGCGCGCTCGGGGAGGCGGAGACCGACGTGGCGACGAGCGCCGCCACCAGGATCAGCACTGTGCGCAGGCTCATGGCCTCACCATACGGACGTGATCCGCGCTAGTAAAGAAACTTTCCAAATAACGCTTGCACGCGCTCGGCCAGCGGCCTTCAAGAGCCTCGCAACCACCGCGCCCAACCATCGGAGAGTCACTAAGCGATATCCACTCGGCCGCCAGACGAGGACAGAGATATGCGACGCCTTCTCGGGGTCATCACCCCGTTAGTCATCGGCCTGCTCTCGGCGGGTCTGGTCACCGCCGAGCCCGCGACGGCACAGCCCGCGCGGACGGCCGACACACCGCCCAGCCTGAGCGCCTACTACGGCCAGCGGCTCGCCTGGACCCCCTGCAAGGGGGGTTTCCAGTGCGCGAAGCTCAAGGTGCCGCTCGACTACACCAAGCCGTCGGGCAAACGGATCGAGATCGCCGTGATCAAACTACCGGCGAAGGGCGCCAAGCGCCTGGGCTCCGTGGTGATCAACTTTGGCGGACCCGGCGGGTCGGGCGTCGACCTGCTGAGAGGTGCCGCGAAGGTGAAGTTCACCGCCGCCCTCCGCTCGCGCTTCGACCTGGTCAGCTTCGATCCGCGCGGCGTGGGCGCCTCCACCCCCGTGCGCTGCATGCCCACCCAGGTGGCCGACTGGTACCACTCCGTCGACGACACCCCGGACTCGAAGGCCGAGGTGAGGATGTACAACTACGCGCAGCTGCGGCTCGCGCAGGCGTGCCAGGCCAACTCCGGCGCGCTCCTGCCCTTCGTGGGCACGCCGAACGCCGCCCGCGACATGGACGTGCTGCGCGCCGGTCTCGGCGAGTCGCGCATGACCTACCTGGGCTTCTCGTACGGCACCCTGCTCGGCGCCACGTACGCGAACCTGTTCCCGGCCAGGGTGCGCGCGATGGTGCTCGACGGCGCCGAGGACCCCACCACGACGGCGACCGAGTTCGGCGCGGGCCAGCAGGACGGCTTCGGCGTGGCCTTCGAGTCCTTCGCGCGGGACTGCTTCAAGCACAAGGACTGCCCCTTCAAGAAGCACACGGTCACCGCGGTCACCAAGCAGATGCGCGCCCTGCACGACCGGACCGAGAAGGCGCCGCTCGTCAACACCTACGACGGCAGGCAGGCCACGCAGGCGATCGTGTACACCGGCCTCTACAGCCTCCTGTACGACCAGCGGTCGTGGCCGGCCCTGCGGCAGGCGCTCGGCTCGGCCTTCAAGGGCGACGGCACGCTGCTGCTGCAGTACGCCGACCAGTACAACGAGCGCGGCCCCGACGCCACCTACGCCAACATGATGGAGGCGCACGCGGCCATCGACTGCCTCGATCACCCGACCTGGCGGCGAGCGGTGCGCCAGGCCAAGGCGATCAGCTCCGGCAAGGCCGTGGCCAGTGCGTGCGACTTCTGGCCGGTCAGGAGCAAGACGGTCAACAGGGCCATCCACGCCAAGGGCGCGCCGCCTATCCTGGTGGTCGGCACCCTGCGCGACCCCGCCACGCCGTACAAGTGGGCCAAGGCACTGGCCTCTCAGCTGTCCTCGGGCGTGCTGCTGAGCTTCGACGGCGACGGCCACACCGCCTACGGCACCGGCTCGGCCTGCGTGAACACCTCCGTCGACCGCTACCTGATCACCCGGGTACCGCCGCGTGACGGGAAGATGTGCCCGAAGATCTGACCCGGCCCCGGTCGTGCGCGACCGGGGTCAGCTCGTGTCGTCGTCGCCCTTGGCCGAGCGGTCCATCGCCGGTTGCACGAACCAGGTCCACACGGCCAGCGCGGCGACGACGACGGCCGTGATCACCGCCACCGTGCTGTGGAACAGGTAGTCGACCACCAGCATGGTGGCCGCGGTCATCGAGACGGCCAGGGCCAGCGCCCCGGCGATGCCGTACAAGTTGGAGCGGCGGACCAGCATCTCCTTCAGCCCTTGGCGGAAGAGCACCCGGTGCTGGGCGGCCGGGGCGATGTAGCAGATCGAGGCGATCGCGGCACTGACCAGCGCCACGTAGAACAGCCGCCGATCGGCCAGGCTCAACTTGTCGAACCCCTGCGAGAACGGGACCGTCAGCAGGAACGCGAACAGCACCTGGACGCCGGTCACCGCCACCCGTGCGCTCTGCAGCAGCTCCACGAAATTGCGATCGGCCCGCTCCTTATGAGTTTCCCTGTCCGGTTCCATGTGCCTTCATCTACCTAGATCAGGAAATTTCATGCAAAAGCGCGATCAATTCGCGTAGGGCCAGCTTCACGTGAGCAGGCGGGCAGGGGTGATCGGCAGGTCGCGGACGCGGATGCCGGTCGCGTGATAGACCGCGTTGCCGATGGCGGCCGCGGTGCCGACGATGCCGATCTCACCGATGCCCTTGGTGCCCATGGGGTTGAGGTGCCGGTCGTCCTCCTCGATCCAGGCCGCGTCGATCCGTTCGATGTCCGCGCACACCGGCACGTGGTATTGAGCCAGGTCGTGGTTGCTGAACCCGCCGAACTCGTCGTCGATGACGCTCTCCTCCATCAACGCCATGCCCACGCCCATCGTCATGCCGCCGACGAACTGCGACATGGCCAGTTGCTCGTCGATGATCCGCCCGGCGGCGAAGATGCCCAGCAGGTGCGATACGCGGATCTCGCCGGTGTCCATGTCCACCCGTACCCGGGCGAACTGGGCGCCGAAGGCGTGTCTGGCCAGGTCCTGCTGCGCCTTGATGGCGTCGGTGGTGTCGGCGGCGCCGTGCTTGCCGTCGCGCAGCGCCTCCTCGCAGGCGGCCACCACGGCCGAGCCCCAGGAGGCGGTGCCCATAGAGCCGCCGGCCACCGGGGCCGGGGGCAGATCGCTGTCGCCCAGTTCGATCCGTACCTGGTCGGGCGGGGCGCCGAGCGCGGTCGCGGCGATCTTGGTCAGCGCGGTGCGGGCGCCGGTGCCGAGGTCGACGGCGGCCACGCGGACGACATAGCCGCCGTTCTCGACGGTGGCGGTGGCCTGGGACGGGCGCCGGAAGGCCGGGAAGGTGGAAGAGGCGACGCCGGTGCCGATGAGCCAGCGCCCCTGGCGGCGGACGCCCGGCGTCGGATCGCGCCCCTCCCAGCCGAACCGGCGGGCGCCCTCCAGCAGGCAGGCCACCAGGTTGCGGGAGCTGAACGGCAGGCCGCTCTCCGGCTCGGTCTCCGCGTCGTTGAGCACGCGCAGCTCGACGGGGTCCAGGCCGGTGGCGATGGCCAGCTCGTCCATGGCCGACTCCAGCGCGTACATGCCGGGGCATTCGCCCGGTGCGCGCATCCACGACGGGGTGGCCACGTCCAGCCGGACCAGCCGGTGGGCCGTGCGCAGCGCGGGCGTCTCGTACATGGTGCGGGCCGGGGTGGCGGTCTGCTCGGCGAACTCGACCAGCGTCGAGCTCTGCTCGGCGACCTCGTGCTCGACGGCGGTGAGGCGGCCGTCGGCGTCGGCGCCGAGCCGGACTCGCTGGATCGTCGGCGTCCGGTAGCCGGTGACGTCGAACAGTTGCTGCCGGGTCAGCGCCACCTTCACCGGCCGCCCGACGGCCCGCGCCGCCAGGACGGCGAGCATGGTGCCGGGGCGGATGGTGCCCTTGGATCCGAAGCCGCCGCCGATGTGGCGGCACACCACGCGCACCCGCTCGGCGGGCAGGCCGAGCGTCTTGGCGATCATGACGCGGGCCGTGGACACGCCCTGCGTCGAGTCGTAGACGGTCAGGTCGCCGTCACCGCTCCAGACGGCGAGCGTGGCGTGCGGCTCCATCGGGTTGTTGTGCACGGCCGGGGTCGTGTACGTCACGTCCACGGTGACGGCCGCCGCGGCCAGCCCGGCCGCCAGGTCGCCCTTCTCGGTGTCGGCCGGGTAGAACGGGTTCACCTTGTCCGGCCGGTAGAGCCCGGGGTGGTCGCCGCGCAGCCGTACGTCGTGCGGGTCCTCCTCGTAGGTGACCCGCACCTCCCGAGCGGCCGCGCGGGCGTTCTCGTAGGTGTCGGCGACGACGGCGGCGACGAACTGCCCCCGGTAGGCGACCTCGCGGCGCTGGAACAGCGCCAGCTCCGGGTCCGCGTCGGGGGCCAGCTCGGGCGGGTCCTCACTGGACAGTACGGCCAGCACGCCCGGCAGGACGAGCGCCCCCGTCGCGTCGATCGAGGTGATGCGGCCTCTGACGATCCCGGACTGAACCGGGTAGGCGTAGGTGACGCCCTCGATCGGGTATTCGGCCGAGTACGTCGCGCGGCCGGTGACCTTGTCGTGCCCCTCGATCCGGGTCATGGTGCCAGCTCCAGCAGGGTGCGGACGATGAGGTTGCGGGCCAGCGGCACCTTGTGCGCGTTGCGCGGCAGCGGGCGGGCCTGCTCCAGTTCGGCCTCGGCGGCCCGGGTGAAGCTCTCCTCACTCGCCGGGGCGCCGCGCAGCGCCCGCTCGGCGCGCTCGCACCGCCACGGCGCGTGCGCCACCGCGCCGAGCGCGATCCGGCAGTCGCGTACGCTCCCGTCGTCTGCGACGTCGAGGACGGCGGCGATCGAGACCAGCGCGAACGCGAACGAGGCGCGCTCGCGGACCTTGCGGTAGCGGGAGGCGCCCGGCGGCGGGGCGGGCAGGTGCACGGCGGTGACCAACTCGCCGGGCGCCAGCACGGTGTCGCGTTCGGGCTCGTCACCGGGCAGCCGGTGCAGCCCAGGCATCGGGATCACCCGGTCGCCGCCGGGTCCGGTGACCTGCACGCGGGCATCGAGCGCGGCCAGCGCTACCGCCATGTCGGACAGGTGGGTGGCCACGCATGCGGGGGAATGCCCGAGGATGGCGAGGTTGCTGTGGTCGCCGCCGATCGCCGGGCAGCCGGATCCGGGCCGCCGCTTGTTGCACGGCTTGGAGACGTCCTGGAAGTACGAGCAGCGGGTGCGTTGCAGCAGGTTGCCGCCCACGGTCGCCATGTTGCGGATCTGCCCGGACGCCCCGGCCAGCACCGCCCGCGCCAGCATCGGGTAGCGCTCGCGGACCAGCGGGTGGGCGCCGAGGTCGCTGTTGCGGACGGCGGCACCGACTCGCAGCCCGTCGCCGTCGGGCTCGATCCGGTCGAGCGGCAGCCGGCTCACGTCCACCAGGAACTCGGGCTCGGCCACGCCCAGACGCATGAGATCGACGAGGTTGGTGCCGCCGCCCAGGTACATCGCGCCGGGCCGGAACCTGGCCACGGCGTCGGCGGGGTCGCCGGCTCGCGCGTACTCGAAGGGTCTCATCGCGCCACCTCCGCGATCGCGGTGACGATGTTCGGGTAGGCGCCGCACCGGCACAGGTTGCCGCTCATCCGCTCGCGGATCTCCTCGGCCGTCAGCGCCGGGTCGGCGGCCAGGTCCTCGGTGACGGCGCTCGGACCGCCCTCGGCCAGCATCCCGGCGGCCGAGCAGAGCTGGCCGGGGGTGCAGTAGCCGCATTGGAAGGCGTCGTGCTCGATGAAGGCGGCTTGGAGCGGATGCGGCCGGTCGCCGTCCGCCAGGCCCTCGACGGTGGTGATGTCGGATCCGTCCTGCGCCACGGCCAGCGCCAGGCAGGCGTTGGCCCGCCGGCCGTCGATCAGCACGGTGCACGCGCCGCACTGGCCGTGATCGCAACCCTTCTTCGAGCCGGTCAGCCCGAGCCGCTCGCGCAGCAGATCCAGCAGCGAGACGCGCGGGTCCACCTCCACGGTCCACCGCGAACCGTTGACCTGCAGGGTGATCTCCATAGGCGCTCGCCTACCCGGTGCGCGGACGGCTCAACCCCACGTCGTCCTCGTTGCCTTGGTCGGCTTTGTTCGGAGAAATGCCCGGTGGGACACTGAAAGGTGACGAAGGGGGACGTCATGATCGAGGTCAAGAGCATCGACAAGCCCGACGAGCGCCGGGACTTCCCGATGGGCCACTTCGAGGTGTGCAACCTGACGGGCCTGAGCTTCGGTGTGGCCACGTTCGAACCCGGATGGCGCTGGTCGGCGTCCATCAAGCCGATCGTCGGCACCGATTCGTGCCAGGTCCATCACAACGGGTTCGTCGTCCGAGGCCGGCTCCGCATCCGGATGGACGACGGCGCCGAGGCCGAGATCGGCCCGGGGGAGGTCTTCGTCGCCCCGCCCGGACACGACGCCTGGGTGGTCGGGAACGAGCAGGTAGAGGTGTACGACTTCGCGGGCGGCGCCGCGGAGTACGCCAAGGCGCGGAGCGTCTGAGGCCTGCTTTTGCAGCGGGGGTCGCCGGCGGGCACGTAGCCGGCGGCCCTCGGCCCTTTCGTTCAGACCGTGATGACGACCTTCCCCACGACGTGACCCTCTTCCTGGTAGCGGACGGCCGCCGGGATCTCCTCGAACGGGTAACCGCGGTCGATGACCGGAGTGATCTCGCCGTCCTCGATGAGCCGGGTCAGCGTCAGCAGATTCTGCCGCTTCTGCGGGCAGTGGACCACGTCCGTCATGACGATCGTCTGGGACACGAACGGCCCGAGCGCCAGCGCCGCGAACACGTGAGCGGCGGGCTGGAACCATCGGCCGGGCGGTCCGCCGATGGCGACGTGGGCGCCCTTGGGGGTCAGCGCCCGGCGGCAGGCCGCTGCTGACTGGCTTCCCGCGATGTCCAGCAGCAGGTCGTAACGCTGTCCGTTCCGGGTGAAGTCCTCCGTGGTGTAGTCGATGACCTCGGTGGCGCCGAGCGACTTGACCAGGTCCACGTTCCGCGCGCCGCAGACGGCGGTGACCTCCGCGCCGAGCGCTCGGGCGATCTGCACGGCGAACGTCCCTACCCCGCCCGACGCCCCGTTGACGAGGACCTTCTGCCCGGACTGGACGCGGCCCTGGTCGCACAGGCCCATCAGGGCGGTGTTGGCCGCCATCGGCACCGCCGCCGCCTGCTCGAACGACAGGTTCTTCGGTTTCGGCGCCAGGTCGCTCGCCCGGACGCACGCGTATTCGGCGAAGCCGCCCTGGTTGGACTGCGCGAAGACCTCGTCGCCGGGGCTGAACTCCGTCACGTCCTTGCCGACCGCCTCGACCTGCCCCGCCAGGTCGGCGCCCAGGATGTGGATCTTCGGCCCGCGCAGCCCGAGGCTGCCGGGCATCAGGCGCGCGATGTACGGCTCGCCTCTCATGTGGTGCCAGTCGTAGGGCTGGATGGAGGTGGCACGGACCCGGACCAGTACCTCGTCGTCGCCGGGCAGGGGCTTGTCGATCTCGGTGATGGCCAGGTCGTCGGGTGAGCCGTACGTGCGTAAGACGATCGCCTTCATCGCAGGTGCCTCCGATTCGTACAACGTAAGTCGTACGTCGTAAGGTACTCTTACGGCGTAAGGCAGTCAAGGGCATGGCGAAGCGCCTTATGAGGCGAACGCGGAGGTCAGGCGGTCTCGCGCATCCTGTCGAGACCGTCGAGGATCAGATCCAGCCCGAACTCGAACTCGGTCTGGTCGTCGCACCACCCCAGCGTGGAGTCGGGGTCGTCGTGGGCGATCTCCCGCAGCATGCCGACGAGGTGGGGCAGCTGCTCGGCCATGGCGTCGAGCATGGCCGCGGATTCGTCACCGGTCCCGTCACCCGGATCGAACATCTCCTGGGTGAACCCCAGAGCCCGGCTCCCCAGGGCATGCAGCGCGTGGTGGGCCAGGTCGTTGGAGAAGCCACCGTCTCGCATGAGCCCGATCAGGGCATCGAAGTACTGTACGACGGCCGGACTCACGTCGGTACGGGTCTCGAAGACGCGCGGCGCCCAGGGGTGGCGGAGGAAGACCTGGCGGGCGGTCAGGATCCGCTGCCGCACGGCCGTCTTCCAGGCGGCACCCTTGGAGGGCACGTCGATCCGGCCGACCGCCTCGTTGATCTCGCCGGCGATGACGCCGACGATGCCGTCCAGGACGTCTTCCTTCTTGGCCACGTGGTAGTAGAGCGACATCGCCTCGGCGCCGAGCTCTTCCGCGAGACGGCGCATCGTGAGCGACTCGATGCCGCTTTCGTCGGCGACCTTGATCGCGGCCCGGAGCACCCGGTCTCTGCTCAACGGGGTGCGGGGCTCGGTCCTCGGTCCATTCCGCGTGGCCACCTAGATCAACCTCCGCGCCATATCGTACAAGTTGACCTGCTCCCCGCCTTGAAAGGGCGGGGATTCCCGTGCCGCTATGCGGCAGCTCGTGCCGCTTGCGCGGCCCGTGCTGTGGAACGGGGTGCTTGACGTTTCGCGGACCCGGGTGGGTCTCCACGCCCTGAGACGACCAGCCCGGCCGCCTGTCCTTTGCTCTTGATGTTCCTCGCCCCGACGATGTCGGCGTGCTCGGTGTGCCCGCAAGAAGTGCAGGAGAAGATCGCTTGGCTCTTGCGGCTCTTCTCGTCCACCTTCCCGCACGCAGGTTCCGGGCATGTCTGAGACGTGTACACAGGATTGATCTTATGGATGACACTGCCGGTGTAGCGGGCCTTCGAGCGAAGGGCGACTTCCAGGCCATACCAGCCCTTGTCGAGAATCGCCCTGTTGAGCCCGGATTTCGCCGCCGCGCCGTTGCGCAGGAACCTGCCCGGCCGGTCGGGGTCGGGCTTGGGCTTGACGGCCGTGCTCATGCCCTTGGTGTTCAGGTCTTCGATGACCACGTGCCCGTAGGCGCGGGTGAGCCGGTGCGCGGCTTGGGCGTTGAAGTCAGCGCGCCGCCACCGGATGCGCCGCATGATCTCACTCATCGCGGCCCTGACCGTCTTGCGGCGCTTCGATCCCTTCTGCGTGCGGGCGAGTCGGCGTTGCAGCCGTAGATACCGTTCCGCTTCGCCGGGCGTGACATACCCCAGGTCGTCCTGCCGGTCTTGTTTCGTCTCCCGTGGCAGCTGCAGGGAGGAGACACCGCTGGTTCCGGCGTGGCGGCGGTCGAAGAACTCCCCGTCCGAGGTCACGGCGGCCGTGACCACCCCCCGGTCCACGCCCACCCATCCAGGGCAGGCGTGTTCCTCACGCTCGGCGATCCCATCCTCGAGCAGGAAGCTGATGAACCAGTGCTTGCCGTCCCGGGACACGGTCGCGGACTTGACGCTCCCCCCGAGCGGACGCGACATCCGAAACCGCGCCCACCCGAACTTGGGCAGCAACACCCGCCCCCACCTGCGGCCGATCCGCTCCACCGGCAGGTGCTTGGCGGTGGGGAAGCGAAACGAGGGCCGCCACTTCGCCTTCGACTTCCAGCCCACCTTCCACGTGCCATGCGTGCGGCACGCCTGGTCCAGGTCCTTGAGGGTCTGCTGGATCACCTGGGCGGGGGCATCAGCGAGCCAGTCGCAGTACGGGTCCTTCTTCGCCTCGGCGAGTTGCCCGCACTGCTCGGCATAGTTGATCCACTGCCCGCGCCGCCGGTAATCCCGCCGCTGTTCGAGGCCGGTGTTCCACACCGCCCGGCAGATCCCGCCCAGCCTCTCGGCGAACGCCCGCTGCCCGAAGTCGAACTCCAGGCGATACTTCCGGCCCGCCAACATGCGCAACACCCCCTCTCCCAGGCGCCACTCTCGTCTCCCCGACTCGAAAACAATATCGTCTGGTCTATGAGCCAGGAAGTGGAATATCGACGAGGCAGACACGTGGTTTCCGCGATGCACGCCCATCTGGTCTTTATCACCAAATATCGTAGAAACGCCTTCGACAACGCGATACTGCGCCGCTGCGAAGACATCATGATCGAGGTATGCAACGGTTTCGAGGCCGAACTCCGCGAGTTCAACGGCGAACACGACCACGTCCACCTG
Organism: Nonomuraea sp. NPDC048901; assembly: GCF_040649695.1. NCBI lineage: Bacteria > Bacillati > Actinomycetota > Actinomycetes > Streptosporangiales > Streptosporangiaceae > Nonomuraea > Nonomuraea sp. NPDC048901. The sequence continues at coordinate 143,229 of NZ_JBEZFW010000022.1, forward strand.
CTCGTCCACTACCCGCCCAAGGTCGCGATCAGCAAACTCGTCAACTCGTTGAAGGGCGTCTCCTCGCACTACCTGCGCAAGGAGTTCACCGGCCGCGTCATCCACGCTCCACGCACCGGGATGCTCCGCCTGCGGCGGGCCATCTCCCACAGGCGGCTGCATTCGCCCCCGGCCTGAAAGCTGAGACTTTCTGCGAACCTTCTGTAGGTTTGAGCCCCGATCGCTGCCAGGTCAACGTTCGCCGGCGTACTGGCCGGCCAGCTCGGCGCCGATTCGCGCCAGCTCCGCCTGGACCGTCCGCGGCTCGACCACCTCGATCATCGCGCCCCAGCCGGCCAGGTTCCTGGCGATGTCCAGCGGGGTCGGCGCGGCGAGGCGGACTCGGACCCGGCCGTGGTCGAGCTCGCCGTCGGTGTGGCAGTGCCGCCCGAAGTGGGTGCGCAGCACCGGCACGAACCTGGCTTCGATGATCACGGTCGCCCACGTACGCGAACGCCGCCGCTCCACCTCCCCCACGACCTGCTCCCACGCGTCGGCGAGCGTGAAGTCGTCCGGCCGCTCGGCGGTCTGGTCCGTCGGCTCGGCCTCGATGATCCGGTCGATCCGGAAGGTTCGCTGTCCGCGTTCGGTCCCGGCGATCAGGTACCAGATGTCGTCCTTGTCGATCAGGCCCCACGGGTCGATCAGCCGTTCGCTCCGCTCCCGGGCGCTGCCGGCGTAGGTCAGTCGGACCTTCCTGCGCCGGACCACGGCGGCCTGGAGCAGGTCGACCAGCTCGGGGCGGCGGCGATCACGCTCGCCCCAGCGGGTGGGGTCGATCATCGTCGCGCCGGCGGCGGCCTCGGCGTCGGCCCGGAAGGTCTGCGGCAGCGCCCGTACGAGCTTGCGCAGCGCCGCCTTGGCCTCACCCGAGACGGCCGCGGCCGGTCCGACCAGCAGGAACAGCGCCTGCGCCTCGGTCGCCGACAAACCGCTGAGATCGGTACGGGCGCCGCCGACGAGCGACCAGCCGCCACCGCGTCCGGCCTGCGGATAGACCGGGATGCCCGCCGCGGACAGCGCCTCCAGATCGCGGCGGGCGGTGGCGACGGACACCTCGAGCTCGCCGGCCAGCTCGGCGGCGGTCACCCGGCCACGGCTCTGCATGAGCAGGAGGGTCGCGACGAGCCGGTCAGCGCGCATGTCCCCATCTTCTCCAAGAAAGTGGTCAATTGGTGAGCACTTTAGCTTGGAGGATGGTCATAGTCACCGACCGAAAGTAAGGAACACCCCATGTTGCGTGGACTCACCACCGTCAGCTTCTTCGCCGACGACGTCTCGGCCGCCCGGGACTGGTACACCGAACTGCTCGGCATCGAGCCGTACTTCTTGCGCCCGGTCGAGGGGCCGCCCGCGTACATCGAGTTCCGCCTCGGCGACTACCAGCACGAGTTCGGCATCGTCGACCGCCGATTCGCCCCGCACGGCCGGTCCGACCAGGCCGGCGGCGCGGTGATCTACTGGCACGTGGACGATGTCGAGGCCGCCTTCGAGCGGCTGCTGTCCCTGGGCGCCACCGTGCACGACAAGCCGGTCGAGCGGGGGCCGGGATTCGTCACCGCGTCCGTGGTCGACCCCTTCGGGAACATCCTCGGCGTGATGTACAACGAGCACTACCTGGAGATCTTCGGGACGCGGCCTACGGAGTCCATCTGATGCCGGGATTGATGCCGCCGGTCCAGTTGAAGGTGGCCATGTTGTCCCACTGGTCGCCGGTGCCGTTGATGTTGGCCGGGTCCCAGCCGTTGCCGGAGATGGCGTACCAGGTCGGTTCCCAGTAGAAGACGCCGATCGCGCCCGCGCCGCGCGCCGTGTTCTGGACCGCGGCGAACTCGTTCGCCTGCCCCGCCCAGGTGGCCGGGTAGCCCGAGCACGGCGCCGAGCCGGTCACCACGTTCCCCTCGCTGTCGGCGTTGGCCGCGGTGAACGGGTAGGCGGTCTCCGCCACGATGACCGGCTTGCCGTACCGGGACCTCGCGTCGTTGATCACCGTGGACAGGGTGGACAGCGGGCCGTGCCACATGCAGTAGTAGGACAGGGCGGTGATGTCCCACGGCACGCCCTTGGCCCTGATCCCGTCGTAGAACCAGCGGGCGTTGGCGAGGCTGTCGGCATCTGCGGTGTGGATGATCACCTGGGTTGCGCTGTTGCACGCCTTGGTCGCGTTGTATCCGGCCTTGAGCAGCAGGCTCAGGTTGGTGAAGTCGTTGTTGATGACCTTGCCGTCGTTCCAGAGCATCCCGACGTTGATCTCGTTGCCGATCTGCACGCTGTCGGGCGTGGTGCCCTGCGCCTTCAGGCTGTTGCAGACGTCGTAGGTGTAGTTGTAGAGGTCCGTCTGGAGCTGGCCGATGCCGTGACTCGCCCACGCCGCCGGCTTGAACTGCTTGCCCGGGTCGGCCCAGGTGTCCGAGTAGTGGAAGTCGATCATCAGGCCGAGACCCTTGGCCTTGACCGTCCTGGCGTAGGCGAGGACCTTCGCCTTGTTGTTGTAGCCGCTCGCCGGGTTGTTCCAGACGCGTAAGCGGACGTAGTTGACGCCGACGCCGGCGAGGATGTCCAGCGGGTCGGCGGCCGTCCCGGCGGCGTTGTAGTACTTGGCACCGAGGTCCAGGCTCCGCTGGAGCGACGAGACGTCGGCGCCGCGCATGGTCAGCGTGGCGGCCGAGGCGGGGGCGGGGTTCACGAGTGCGACGGCGAGCAGTGTCGCCAATGCGAGGAGGAGCGTGCCCCCGATCCTCCAGGGGCGGTTCAGGTGGTTGACGGCCATCCCGATCTCCTTGCTCAAGAAATGGGCGGGCTCCTCTGCGAACGTTCACAGAGGCTCTTGAGCGCTCCTCTGTGAACGTTCACAGACCCTCTTGAGCATGAGGATAAAGAAGGATCTCCCGCCGGGGAAGAGTGGTTCCCGGGAATTCAGCCCTCGAAGAAGGTCAGCTGGACCCCGGAGACCGTACGCCGGACGGAGGCGAACCCGTCCAGCTGGGCGCGCTCACTCCCGGCCTCGCTCAGCCGCTCATGTACGGCCTCGCTCAGATAGACGTGACCGGGCCTGCCGAGATCCTGCGCCATCTTGGAGGCGAGATTCACCGGCGCGCCCGCGACATCCCACCCACCACCCGGCGTCTCACCCGCCAGCACCGGCCCGGCGGCCACCCCGATCCGGCAGACGATCTCATGCTCGGCCAGGCCCGCGCGCAGGCCTTGCGCGAAGCGTACGGCCGGCGCGACCTCCTCGAACAGGTAGAGAGCCAGCGGTCCAGCGATCTTGATCTCCACGGCACCCCGCTCGGGCATGAGCCGGAGCCCCGTCTCCCTCAGCACGGCCGACAGGGCCAACCCTCTCAGCAGCCCGAGCTCAGGCGTCTCGGCCGCGGCGACGCTCCGCTCGACCAGAACCACCGTCCGGTCCTGAAGATGCTCGGCGGCCAGCCGCCGGGCCAACTCGACGTCCTCGGGACGACCCTCCAGCCTCAGCAGGTCGGCGTAGAAGGCCGCGGAGTAGGGAATCGGGTAACGCAGCTCCTCGGCGACCGGCCGCACATCGTCCGGACGGGGGCCGTCGAGCACCTGATAGACGGCGCCGACCAGGCTCTCGGGGCCGTCCTTGCGTCGCAGGACGAAGGCATGGTCAGGCGGCAGCCGGTCGACGACCGCCCCTGTCACCACGAGCTCCCCGCCTTCGGTGTGGTTCTCCGCGATGTCCTCGATCGCGTCCGCCTCCGGGCCGTACAGCCCACCGGCCAGGCCGTAGAAACTCCCGTAGTGCGTACCGATGCCGATCCGTACGCGGCAATGGCGTTCGATCTCGTCCTGGACCTTCAGCAGGGCCGACAGCAGCACCCCCGCCTCCGCCGATTCCGGATGGAACATCTGGGCGTTGTCCGCCGCCCACACACCCACCGCCTCGCCGCCGATGGCCCTGGCGTGGGTGTGCAGGATCCGCTTGGGCCGGTCGATGAGCGCCAGCACCTCCAGCAGACCCAGCCGCTGACTGAGCTTCGTCAGCCCGGCCGAATCGGACACCACGTTGTAACCGCGGACCGCGAATCGGCTCAGCAGCCGCCGCGCGTCCTCGTGGCTTTGACCGGTGTCACGCCACTGCTCGATCAGCGCCAGCGGCAGACCGGCCGCGGAGCGCGGCTCGGTGTCGAAGGTGCTCGGGATGTATGCGCCCGTGGGGGGTTCGGAAGCCACCCGACCACCGTATATCACTCAGCGCACTTGTATAAACGCTCTCTGTGATCGGCTCGCGCGGCCGAGGAGGCGCTGGCGCGAGCGGGCGCCAGGGACGACAGCCGCGCCGCCAACCAGCAGCGGCGGTCTCTGCAGGACGCCGCCGCACCCGTCTCAGCCTCCGACCAGCGGGACAAGCTTGACGAACGAGATCACCGGATCCGCGGTCAGGTCGATCGACTCGTCCAGATCCTCGATCTGACGATCACCGACCAGCAGGAGGAACCCGTTGCGCGCGAACGCCCGCTCGGCGATGTCCGCCTGACGCTCCCAGTCGATCCGCCGTGCCGCGCGCATCCGGTAGCCGTTCAGCTCGACCTCGGCGTCGTCAGGCTTGACCAGCCCGTTGAACCTGGGCGAGGGCGCCGCGTTGTACCGGGCGACCTCCTCGCGCACGCGCAGCCGCAGCAGCTCACGCGCGGTGATCCGGTCCGGCAGGCCGGGCAGCGTGAACTCCTCCAGCGGCCGGCCACTCGCGCTCTCGTCACGGAAGGTGACCTGGGCCATCGATGATCTCCTGTGGTAGTGGGATGACCCTTGACTATCAGCCGCCTCCGACAAGCCGGCCTCCGGCGAATTCTGTCGGACGGCTTCGGCATGATCCAGGCATGCGCGAACTCACCGTCGACGAGACGGTCACGGCCGCCTTCGCGTCCACGAGCTGGATCATGGAGGCGATCGTCCAGGAGCTTGAGCTGGAGGGACGGTCATACTCCTGGCTCTGGCCGGATGACCGGGACGAACGGCGTGACGAGAAGCTGCGGCGCCTGGCCCGGAATGTCCGGCAGGAGTGGGTGGGACGGCTGCGTCACACGGAAGGCGCCGACCGCCGGGCCGCCGTGATCTACCTGGCTCAACCCGGGCTGGACGAATACTACGAAGAGCTGGAGCCGGCCCTGTCCGGCTCCAGCGGCTGGACCGCCACCGACGTGGCCGCGCTGCTCTCGGTCGTGCGCAGCCGGAGGCTTCACTACTGGGACGCCACCTGGGTGTGCCAGGTCGTGGACCTGGTGCTGGAAATCGACGTCGCCGAGCGGCAACACCTGCGCGAGCCGTTCACCCGGCTGATCGAGGCCATGGCCCACGTCCCGCTGCCTGCGGACGACCGACGACGTCTGCACCGCCGGATCGCGCTGGCCCTGCCCGGCGGTCCGACGACATTGCCGCTGTCGGCACTCGTACGCGCCGACGCCTGGGCCTCGTCCGTACGCGATTACCTTGGGGACGCGCCCGCACCCCACCTGGTCAAGCTGGTCGAGCATCTGTGCGAGGTACATACGCCTCGGCCCACCCAGACGTGGCGCGCCCGCTGCCTGACCCTGCTGGAGCCCGCCGGTGCGCGGGAGTTCGTGCGGTTCGCGCTGACGGCCTTCATCCGCGAGGTGTCCGACGACGGCAACCGGCGGATGGTGTCCGAGGCGAACACGGATGTGGCCCGCGGGACCATCTGGGCGGCGACGCTGGCCCGGGTCGACGATCTGGCGGCCACTCTGACCTGGTTGGCCGTCCATCTGGGTGGTGACCGCGCCCGATTCACGCAGGATCTGGTGATCGCCGGGGCCGCGATCAACGCGCTCGGCGAGGGCGAAGACCCGCAGCCGCTCTGGCGGCTCCAGACCTCGATCAAGCACCGGGCGCTGCGCAAGCAGGTCGACACCGCGCTCGCCACGGCCGCCGGACACGCCGGGATCACACCGGCCCAGCTGCTGGAGCGGGGCGTGCCGACCCACGGACTCGCCACCGACGGGACCCGGTCGTGGCGCCTGGGCGACCACACCGTGGTGCTGACCGTCCGGGACGCGGTCACCGTACGACTCGGCTTCACCGCCGCCGACGGCACCGCGGTCCGTGCCCTTCCCGCGGCGGTGAAGGAAACCCATGCTGAGGAGCTCAAGGCCATCAAGGCCGTCCAGAAGGAGGTCCGCCAGACGCTGGCGGCCGAGCGCGCCCGCTTGGAGGGGCTGTTCACCGTCGACCGGACCTGGTCGCACGAGGAGTGGGCCCGTCACTACCTGAATCATCCGATTACCGGGGTGGTGGCGCGCGGGCTGATCTGGGAGGCGGATGGGACGGCCTTCCTGCCCGGCGACGCACCGCCCGGGGCCGAGGTCCGGCTGTGGCATCCCGCGCGCGCCGCGCCGGCGGAAGTGGCGGCCTGGCGGGAGACGGTGACCGGGCGACGGCTGCGCCAGCCGTACAAGCAGGCCTTCCGGGAGGTCTACGTGCTCACCCCCGCCGAGGAGAGCACAGGGGTCTACTCCCATCGGTTCGCCGCCCACATCGTCGACCACCCGCGGCTGTACGCGCTGCTCAAGGAGCGCGGCTGGCAGACGCTCTGGCTGCGCGCCTTCCACGGCGAGCAGGAAGCCGTGGCCAAGAAGGAACTGGCGGAGGGCGCCTGGCGGGTCCGCTTCCGCTACGAGACCGCCGCGGTGGCCGACCACGAGGTGACCCTTGCCGCCACCGACCAGGTCCGTTTCGACCGGCGCGACGGGCGCGCCTGGCGGGAGACGCCACTGGCGTGGGTTCCGCCGCTGGTGTTCAGCGAGGCGATGCGGGACGTGGACCTGTTCATCGCGATCACCTCGATCGCCGCCGACCCGGACTGGATCGACCGGGGCGAGGACGGTTTCAGCGGTGGAGAGCGATTCGGCGGTGGAGAGCGATTCGGCGGTGAGGAGCGTTTCGGCGGTGACGAGCGTTTCGGTGGGTACGTGCGAGAGGCCGCCTTCGGCACGCTGCCGCCGTCGGCCGAGGTCCGCCGCGACGCACTGGCCCGGATCCTCCCCCGTACGGCGATCGCCGACCGCTGCACGCTCACCGACCGCTACCTCGTCGTCCGCGGTGATCTGCGCACCTACCGGATCCACCTGGGCAGCGGCAACATCCTCATGAGCCCCAGCGACATCTACCTGTGCATCGTCACAGCCCGTAAGCGCGACGCCAAGCTATTCCTGCCCTTCGAGGAGGACGGCCGCCTGGCTCTCATCCTCAGCAAGGCCTTCCTCCTCGCCCACGACAGCAAGATCACCGACGAGACCATCCTCCAGCAGATCCGCCGGGCAGACGTCACCTGATGGCTGCGGACGACGAGCCGGCCGACCCCAAAAGCTATGGGGCAAAAATATATGAGCTCGTAATGTATGGCACCAAACAAAGTCGCTATCCTGACGAACATGACATCTGGCCATTCAGCGGAGTCCGACCTCCAGCAGGCGCCACTCCCCTATCTGGTGTCGATCGCGGGAAACGTGCTGAACAGCCGCTGGAACGCTCTGTTGAGCCAGGAGCACGGCGTGTCCGTCGCGGGGATGAACGTGTTGCTGGCCCTGAGCCGCGGGTCGGGCACCCACACCGAGATCGCCCGGCGCTGCCGGGTGCACGTCTCCACACTGACCGGGATCGTGGACACGCTCGCCCGCGATCACCTCGTGGACCGTCTGCGGGACACCGTGGACCGAAGAAAGGTCCTGCTGGTGCTCACGCCGCGCGGCAAGAAGATCACCGAGCGCGTGGGGCACGTCCTGAGCGAGGCGCCCCCGCTCACCCCCAGCCTGCCGGATCCCGAGCACGAGGCGATCATCCGCACGTTCCTCATCGGCACGATCGAATTCGACGAACGGGAGGCCACTCGTGCCCGGATCGCAGACACAGAGAGCGGCGAAGGTCGATGACTCCGCCGTCGCCATCGACGCCCTGGTCAAGAGATATCCCGGGGCTCCGGCGAACGCCGTAGACGAACTCTTTCTCGAGGTCCGCCCAGGAGAGATCTTCGGCCTGTTAGGCCCCAACGGCGCGGGCAAGAGCACCACGATCGGCATCCTCACCACCCGCGTCATCCCCACCGGCGGCACGGCCACCATCCTGGGCGTGGACGTCGTGGCCCGCCCCGTGGCGGCGCGCCGGCTCCTGGGCGTCGTGCCCCAGGTCAACAACCTCGACCGCTCCCTCAACGCCTGGCAGAACCTGGTCTTTCACGCCGCCTACCACGGCGTGCCGCGAGCGGTCCGCAAGGCCCGGGCCACCGAGCTCATGGAGTCCTTCGGGCTCATCGGGCGGGGCCGCGACAGCGTCAACACCTATTCGGGTGGCATGGCCCAGCGCCTGCTGATCGCCCGAGCCCTGATGCACGACCCTCGCGTACTGTTCCTCGACGAGCCGACGACCGGGCTCGACCCGCAGGCGCGGCTCTTCGTGTGGGACCGGATCCGCGAGCTGCGCGCCGCGGGGGTGACGGTCGTCCTGACCACGCATGACATGGACGAGGCCGCCGACCTGTCGGACCGGGTCGGCATCATCGACCACGGCAAGCTGCTCGCGCTCGGCACGGTCCACGCGCTCACGCGTGGCCTGGAGGGGAAGAGCCTGCTCGACATCACTCTCGGGCAGGTCCCCGGGCCTGCCGTCCAGGAGCTGCCGGACGTCCTGGCCGGTGTCGACGGCGTCGAAAGCGTGAAGTCCGCACCCGCCGGGCCTGCCTCGAGCGAGACGCGTTTCCGGCTCTACGTGAGCCGCGATCCCGCCGCCGTGCTCGGACCGGTGGCGCAGCTGCTGGCCAAGCGCGACTGCCCCATCACCAACGTCCAGATCGGCGAGCCGAGCCTGGAGGACGTCTTCATCACCCTCACGGGGAGGAGCCTGCGATGAGCGTGCCCGCCCAGACGGCCGTCCGCAGGGGTGTCAGCCCGCTGCGCGTGGTCCTCGCGATCCTGTGGCGCGATGCCGTCGTGACCTGGCGCGACCTCATCTCGGTACTCGCCCAGGTCGTGCTCCAGCCACTCGTCATGCTCTTCATCTTCGTCGGCGTGCTCGGCCGCCTGGCCTACGTCGACCCCTCCTACAACGACGTGCTGCTTCCCGGCGTGGTCGCGATGAGCGGCTTCGTGGCGGCGCTCCAGGCCGTCGCCCTGCCGCTGATGATGGAGTTCGGCTACACGAAGGAGATCGAGGACCGCCTGCTGGCGCCGGTCTCGATCTCCCTGGTCGGCCTGGAGAAGGTGCTGGCGGCGGCGCTGCGCGCGCTGTTCGCCGCCGCGGTCACCCTGCCCGCCGGCATGCTGATCATCCAGGACGCGTCGTTCCGGGTCGACGGCCTTCCGCTGCTCGTGCTGTCGGTCCTGCTCGGCGGCTGGGCGGCCGGGGCGATCGGGCTGATCATCGGTACGCTGCTGCCGCCCGGCAAGGTCGGCATCATGTTCGCCCTCATCATCGCGCCGATGCTGTTCACCGGCGGCACCCAATACCCGTGGCCCTCGCTCGGTGAGCTGCCCTGGTTCCAGGTCCTGACGGCGCTCAATCCGATGACGTACTCGAGCGAGGGAGTACGGGCGGCGCTGGAGCCGCAGGTGCCGCACATCGAGCCGTGGATCTCGATCGTCGTGCTCACCGGCTCCTGCGTGGTGCTGACCGCCATCGGGATGGTGAGCTTCCGCCGCCGGTCCCTGACCTGAGGACGCCGCCATGACCTCCACCCGCCTCGGGAAATCACCGCGAGACGGGATGACGTTTACGTCGTGAGCGGCGCGGGCACCGATGGCGAGGGTGATCAGATGCCTGGCAGGTACACACGCTCCACGGACGTGCGGGGCATTCTGCCGCGCGTGTGGCCGGCCGTGCTGGCGATCGCGCTGGCCTTCGGAAGGGGCTATCTCGACGCCTACGGCCCAGCGGGCTGGGTCGGGGTCGTCCTGGCGATCATCGGTTTCTTCGTCGCGGTGGCACCGATCGGCCTGGCGTTCTTCAGATGCACCCGGGTGTTACTGAGCCTCGCGATGGGCATGGCGCTGATCTACTGCATGAACCTGGCCGACGAGGCCGTGGCGCGGCAGGCGCTGGCCCAGCGCGGCCAGGTGAGCGACTGCCTGGTACGCCAGGAGACCCCGCAACAGCGCACCGTCACCGACACCCACTACCAGCCCGGCACCTCACCCGGCGACCCGGGCACCACGTGGACGTCCACGCGCAGCGAGACCTACTACGACTACCGCCTGGCCTGCTCGCAGGGCGGTCCGGACTCGATGACGACTCGCATCTCCGTGGCGCGGCCGGGCACCACCCTCGCGGTCCTCTGGGACCCCACCGGACGGATCGACCCACGCCCGGCCGCGCCCGGCGACACTCCGGCCGAGGACTTCCGCGCCGCCGGGTTGGCGGGAGGAGCAGGCGTCCTGCTGGCCCTCCTCGACGCCGTGCTCGACGCCACCGGCTTCCATCTCAGACTTCCCCGCTGGCTGACCGCGCGCCGCTTCCGGCGACGCCGCTGATCGACGCCGCTGATCGACGCCGGGAACCGCTCCACCCAGACGCAGGGGCGCTGCCTTCGTGACAGCCCATCCCCCGTTGTGTGATGAAACGATGACAACGCGGTTGACCTCCGGAATCGTCTGCTTGCCTGATGGTCATGCAAGCGACTCCCTATTTCTCCACTGGCCTCCGTCGTACCGGGGCATTCCTGGCCGTGGCCGTCGCGGTCGGGGCCACGCTCGCGGGTTGCGGCGCCTCCACCGCCTCCACCGCCTCCACCAGCGATGGACAGCAGACTGCGCAGGCCGCGGCCGGCGTCAGGGTGTTATGGATGGGTGACTCCATCGCGGGCGCGCAGGCCCCGGCTCTGGAAGCGGCGCTGAAAGCCGGCGGTGTGGCGTTCAAGAACGCCACGTCCGACGGCGGCGGCAACATCGTCGCCGGTGACCATCCGGTGACGGCCATGGCGGCCAAGGACACCTGGAAGACCCTGAAGGCGAACCTCGCCTCCTTCCGGCCGACGGTGATCGCCTACCAGATCACCAGCTACGACTGGGGCGCCGCCCGCCAGCAGCTGTCGGCCTACCAGAAGCTCGCCCGAACGGCCCAGGACGCCGGCGCCCGGCTCGTACTGGTGTCCGCCCCGCCGTTCAAGATCGACGAATTCTTCAAGCCGCACGAGAACGCGATCAAGAGCGCGCCCGCGATGGCCGCCAAGGCTGCTCACGCAAGCTACCTGGACGCCTCCGAGCTGTGGGGCAGCGACTACGCCGCCGGCAAGGCCCAGCGCGCCAAGGACGGCATCCACTCCTGCCAGCAGGGGTCGGCGGCCTTCGCCACCTGGTTCGCCAAGCGGCTCGGCGAGCTGGCCGGCTTCACCCCGGCCGCCCCCAGCGTCTGGGCCACCGGGCCGTGGACCGGCGACGAGCGCTACGCCAAACTCGGCTGCGGCTGATGGTGCCGGCTCCTCGGGGCGAGGGGTTGATGGTTTCAGCTCCGCGACGCGCGCACATCGGCGCGCTTGACGGGCTGCGCGGGCTCGCTGTCACCGCGGTCCTGCTGTTTCACGCCGGGCAGATGCGTGGCGGGTTCCTGGGCGTCGACCTGTTCTTCGTCCTGTCCGGCTTTCTGATCACCGGCCTGCTGCTGGAGGAGCTCGGCGGCGGCGGCCGGCTCAACCTGACGGCCTTCTGGGGGCGCCGGGCCCGCCGTCTCCTGCCCGCGCTGACCGTCATGGTCACGTCGACGCTGCCGCTGGCCTGGGCGTTCGCCAGGCCGGACATGCTGAGGTTCGCCCTCCAGGACGCGCCATGGGTGGCCGCCCAGAGCGTGAACTGGCACTATATCCACGAGCAGCTCGGATACTGGGATGCTGCCGGCACCCGCTTGTTCGCCCATCTGTGGAGCATCGGCGTCGAATGGCAGTTCTACCTGGCCTGGCCCCTGGTGGTGGCATTGGCCGGGAAGGGGCCCGGCGGGCAGCGGCGAGTGGCGCTCGTCGCGGTCGCCGGTGCGCTCATCTCGCTCCTGCTCATGATCAAGCTCGGGGCGGCCGTGGACACCACCCGCGCCTACGAGGGCACCGACACCCGGGCCTTCTCTCTCCTGCTCGGCGCGGCCGCCGCCACGGCGCCCGTCCGAGACGCCGTGGCCGGCCTGCCGCGCCTAGCCGTGGACGCGATCTGTGTCCCGCTGCTGTGCGGGCTGTCCGCCTCATGGCTGCTGACCGGCGGGGAAGAGGCCCCGGGTCTGTTCCAGGGCGGGATGTTCGCGCACTCCCTGGGCAGCGCCGTGCTGATCGCGCTCCTGGCCCGTACGCCGGACGGTCTGGTGGGCAGGGTGGTCGGCGGCGCCGTACCGCGGCGGCTGGGCGAGCTGTCCTACAGCCTGTACCTGTGGCACTGGCCGGTCTATCTGCTGCTGCCCCGGCCGGTGGCCGGGCTCGACGGCTGGGGCTGGACGATCGCCGCGGTCGGACTGTCGCTGCTGGTCGCGCTAGTCTCGAAGGCCGTGGTCGAGGATCCGGTACGACTGCGCGCCCGGTGGGCCACCGGGCGGCGCGGATGGGCGGCGCTGGCCGTCGCGGGAGTGACGGCGGTGGGGCTGTGGGCGGCGATACCGCGGCCGCGACCCGGCGCCGGGACGGTCGATGTGAGCATGCTGAACCAGCCGTAGCCGGAGAGACCATGCCGAAGAACGAGAGCGAACACATGCCGGGAGTGCTCTGGCGGGTGGCCACTGTCATGCCGCGGGCGCTGTGCCGTGTGACGACCGGCCTGCCGGGGATACTGTGCCGCGTGGCGGCCGGCCTGATCGCGGCGGCGGCGCTGGCGGGCTGCGGGATCACCGACACCGGCGCGCTCCCCGCCGGTCAGCCGGCCCAAGGTGGCCTGACCGAGAACAGCAGCCGCCTGCTGCGGGTGTACTTCGTCACGCCCCAGGGCACCTGGCCGGTCTCCCGGCCGGCATCGGACGGAGACCGGTTGCGACAGGCCATGGACGCGCTGCTCGCCGGCCCCACAGCGGCCGAGCGGGCCCGAGGGCTGATCACGCGGCTGCCGTCGGTGACCCAGCCGATCCGGGCCAGGACGACCAAGGGCCGGGTGCAGCTGCATTTACCGTGGCTGGTGCGCGACCTGCGGCCGGTGGCGGTGAGCCAGCTGGTGTGTACGGCCGCCGCGTCCCCAGGGATCGGTGCCGACCCCGTCGTCGAGGTGTTCGAGCCCGGCATGGCGGGCGACCCGTGGCCGGTCAGGTGCGATGAGAGCGGGTCCGCCATCCCGGCCAAACAGGGAACCCCCTCGTGACCCGCGTACTGCTGATCGAAGACGACCCGGCCGTGCGCCGGGGCGTGAGCCTCGGCCTGCGCCACCGAGGCCACGAAACCCTGCTGGTCGCGACCGGCGAGGACGGGCTGGCCGAACTCATCGCGAGCGCTCCCGAGATCGTACTGCTCGACCTGATGCTCCCCGGCATGAGCGGCCTGGAGACATGCCGCCGCATCCGCGCCTTCAGCCAGGTGCCCATCGTGATCCTTTCCGCGCGCGACGATGACGTGGACGTCGTCGTCGGTCTGGAAGCCGGCGCGGACGACTACGTGATCAAGCCTGCCAGCAGCGAGGTCATCGAAGCCCGCATGCGCGCGGTGCTGCGCCGTACCACCCAGCCCGCCTCCCCCGGCCAGGCCGCCCGCACCATCCACGGCGACCTGCTCGTCGACCGGGTCGCCTTGCGCGTGCTCAAGCACGGCGCGCAACTCGCGCTGGCGCCGACGGAGCTGAAGCTGCTGCTGTTCCTGTCAGGCGCGCCCGAACAGACCTTCAGCCGCCAGCAACTCCTGGAGCTGGTGTGGGAACACAGCTTCCACGGCGACTACCGGCTGGTCGACGCGTGCGTGATGCGGTTGCGCGCCAAGATCGAGGACGACCCGCGCGACCCCCGCTACATCCAGACCGTGCGCGGCTTCGGCTACCGGTTCGGGCCGCTGTGATCCGCCCGCCCCTCGCCCGAGGTCTGCGAGCCCAGCTGGTCCTGGTGTTCCTGCTGGTCTCGGCGCTCAGCGCGCTGACCGCCGCCGCGTTCACCTTCCGCCAGGGCCGTACCGCGATCGTGGAGCGCGTCCAGGCCGACGCACTGCAGGAGCTCCGCGCCCACCTCACCGCCCGGGCGCCCGACCTGCCCGCCGACCCCGCCGAGGCGGACCTGCGTACGCTGGCGCTGCAACTGGACCGGGCGGCGGGCACGCGCGGCTGGCGCACCGCCCTGTCCTATCGCGGCGGCCCGCTCATCACCGCCGGGGCGCCGGCGCCGCCGCTGCCCGCGCAACTGCGTACCCAGGCGGCCTCGGCGACCACCGCGCTGGCCCAGCGCTTCCACCACGCCCAGACGCCCTGGCTGGCCGTTGCCCTTCCCGTGGTCGCCACCGCACGCCCGCACGATCCCCCGCCGATCACCGTCTTCGCCTCCTTCTCCCTGGCCTCCCAGCAGCAGGACGTGGACACCCTGGCGGCAGCCGCTCGCTCCGGAGCCCTGCCCGTCGCCCTGGCCTCCATCGTCCTCGCGCTGCTGGCCGCGCGCAGACTGCTGCGACCGGTCCGGCAACTGCGGACGGCCGCCGAGCGGATGGCGGGCGGCAGTCTGGACACCCGCGTGTACGTCACCGGCGACGACGAACTCGCCGACCTCGGCCGTACCTTCAACACCATGGCGGCCACGCTCCAGGCCGACGCGGCCGCGCTGCGCGCCATGGAGGCGCGGGCGCGCCGGTTCGCCGCCGATGTCTCTCACGAGTTGCGTACGCCGCTGGCGGCCATGGCCGCCGTGACGGAAGTCCTCGACGCCGACGCCGCCTCCGGCCGCCTCGCGCCGCTCACCGCCGAAGCGCTGCACCTGGTCTCCGACGAGACGCGCAAGCTCACCCGCCTGGTCGAGGACCTGATCGAGGTATCCCGCTTCGACGCCGGGGCCGCCGTACTGAACCTCGACGAGGTCGATCTGGGCGAGTTCATCGCCAAGACGCTCGCGTTGCGGCACTGGCGGGACCGGGTCCGCACCGATGTTCCCCCGGGGCTGCGCGCCCGCCTCGACCCGCGCCGCGTCGATGTCATCCTCGCCAACCTCGTGGGCAACGCGCTGCGGCACGGCGGCGCGGCGGTGTCAGTGCTTATTCAGGTGCGGGCCGATTTCGAGCAGATCATCATCGCCGTCTCCGACGACGGGCCCGGCATCCCCGCCGACCTTCTGCCCCACGTCTTCGACCGCTTCACCAAAGCCGACGCCGCCCGTACCCGAACCGACGGCAGCGGCCTGGGCCTGGCCATCGCCACCGAGAACGCGCGCCTGCACGGCGGCACCCTCACCGCGGCCAACGCGCCTCACGGCGGAGCCATCCTGACCCTCACCCTGCCTCGCGACCCGCCATGAGCCGTCGGTCACCAAGCGTATGCTTGCGGAGCTTCTCCTCCCGGGCCAGGCCAGATGGCGTCGAGTTCGCGGAGTGTCTCGTCCGGGAGGGAGATCTCGAGCGCGCGTTGGCCGCGGCCGAGCTGCTCCGTGGTCCGTGGTCCGACGATCGTGGCGGTGACGACAGGATTGGCCAGAAGCCAGGCCAGTGCTACGTCGGCGGGTTGCTCACTAAGGTTCGCGCAGAGCGCCTCGTAGCTTTCGATCTGTGACCGGTGCTGCTCGATCTGCCGCCGCATGCCCTCGCCGGCGCGGCGGCCTTCGCTCGCCTTCCGCAAGACGCCTCCGAGAAGACCACCGGCGAGCGGACTCCAGGGAATGAGTCCGACGCCGTAGTAGCGAATCCTCCCACGGAGTCGACCGGTCGACATGGTGCATCTGGTAGAGGTCGATGTGATCGGTCTGGAGCCGGCGCAGGCTTTCGTCACAAGCCCTGCGGATGTGGTACGCCGAGAGCCGCTGATCGTTGGGGCCGGTGTCCATCGGCTGATAGACCTTGGTCGCCAGCACGATGCGGTCACCCCGGCCGCCGCCCTGAGCGAGCCAGCGACCGATGATCTCCTCCAAGACGCCGTAGCCCTTCTCCATGTCCGGGGATTGGGAGGCCGCCGTACACATCCGCCGTGTCGAAGAAGTTGATCCCCATGTCCACGGCCCGGTCCATGATCTTGAAGGCGGTGGGCTCATCGGTGGTCATGCCGAAGTTCATCGTGCCCAGGCCGAGCCGGCTGACCCGTAGGCCAGAACGGCCGAGATGCCGATA
Source organism: Nonomuraea sp. NPDC048901 (assembly GCF_040649695.1). NCBI lineage: Bacteria > Bacillati > Actinomycetota > Actinomycetes > Streptosporangiales > Streptosporangiaceae > Nonomuraea > Nonomuraea sp. NPDC048901. The sequence continues at coordinate 159,472 of NZ_JBEZFW010000022.1, forward strand.
ATCCATGTCGATCCTCCTTGACAGTGCTGGCCGGCCACCCCGACGGATCCGCCGGTCCGGGGCGCTGGCCGGTCGCGCTGCGCTTCAGCCGAGAGTGGCGGTGTCGAGCGGTAGCGGACGTCGGAGGCCAGGACTCGCTCGTAGGCCTCGTTGACCCGGTCGGCGGAGATCACCTCGACCTCGCTCCGATACCGTGCTCGGCGCAGAAGTCGAGCATCTCCTGGGTCAGGGCGATGCCACCGATCATCGAACCGGTGAGGACGCGCCGGGCGCTGCCGAGGAGGAACCTGTTGACGGTCAGCGGCCTAGGGGCGGCGCCGACGCGGACCAGGGCGCCGTCGACGGTCAGCAGGCTCAGGTAGGCGTTGATGTCGACGTCGGCGCTGACGGTGTTGATGATGAGGTCGAACCGGCCGCAGCGGGGCGTAGGTGGTGATGCCCGCGCAGAGCAACGGCTCGGCGGCGGCCGGGTCGAGGCTCTCGGGGACGGACAGGACGTAGTCGGCGTCCAGAGTCAGTTCGTACAGGATGAACCAGACGCCGGTCGGGGCGGTGGGCCTGGAGGGTGATCGATGGTTCAGCCGGTCGAGCACGCGTGTGCTTGATCGTCAGTCCCGGTTTTGAGACACCCGGACTCGGGGCCGGCGCAGCGGTCGCGGGTCCACGGTAAGCCGGTCCCGGGCGGTGACCCATTCCGGGTCTGCCTCGCCGGGCACGGGCGTCAGCATGTCGGGTTCTTGGGATCCGGTGACGGCCAAGTGCCCGGCCATGCCGTACGGGAGCCGCTCGACCTGCCAGCCCGGCCACGCTGCACGGAGCTGAGCCAGCAACCGGGACGGCACGAACTTACCGGTCCAGTATCGCAGCTCGCGACGTGCGAGATCGACCACCGCGCCTGAGAGGACGTTATCCTCCAGTGGCACAGGGAACGGATCCACTGTCCACAGCGAGTCGATGAGGTGCTGTCCGTGCACCAGCCAGGGTAGAAGAGTGTCCGTTCGTTCCCACGTACAGTCGATCCGGTAGTCGCGTACGGTGTAGTCCGTTCCGACGACGCTGATCAGGTGGTCTCCCTGCAGGTACCAGTCCGCGCTGGACTCATCGTGCAGTACCTCCAGCTCGAACCGGTCGGCGTCGAAGGTAACGAACCATCCCTTTCGGCTAGCAATCGGGACTCCCTCCAGCGGCGGGATGACCACGTCGTACGGCCAGACCAGGCGCTCGGCTTCGGGAACGACCTCCACCAACTCCTCGCGGCCGCCCCAAGCCAGTCCGGCGTCCCAGCCAGCCCACACCGGCGCGGTCCGCACCTCACGGTCGATCGCCTCGTTGCCGGGCACCGATGTGCGACACGGATAACACCGGTATCGACGGGTCGGGATGTTCAAGGCGACGCCGCCACAGCAAGCTTCGTTGAAGTAGCCCGGCGTCACGTTCTCCACCTGAATGCCGTCGCGGCGGATCGACGTGACGACCTCGGCCAACGCGCTGCTGTCGGTAATCTGCCAAACACCCCACTTCTGGACCGCATACCAGCACGTGCCGTCAGCGTCATGCAGCAGATATCCGGTCCAGCAGCCCATCTCATCCAAGCTACATCATCGGGCTAGAGGTCGCAGGATTGATGATCTTCAGGGGCGCCGTGTGGGCCGATTGTCCCAGCGGTGGGTGGTCCACGCCCGGCGGATCAGGCTACGTAGGGTGATGATGGCGTCGGCGAGGTCGAAGAAGGCGTCAATGACGTTCTCACGACGTTCGTAGCAACGCTGCAGCCGGTTGAAGGCGTTATGCCAGGCGTTGGTGCGCTCTACATGCCAGCGTTGACCGGCTTGGATCGGGGCCTTGTCGCCTTTGTGGGCGATCTCGCCGGTCATTTCGCGTGCGGTGAGTTCGTCGCGGGTTTTCGCTGAGTCGTAGCCGGCGTCCAGATGCACAATGATGTTCTCAGGCAGCGGGCCAAGGTCATCAAGCTTGTCCAAGGATAGAGGCCAGAAGCGGTGAATCATGCCGGTTGGCCCCGGCGAGCACGCGGCCGAGCGGGATCCCCTGCCCATCGACCAGCAAGGAGCGTTTCATGCCCTGTTTTCCTCGATCAACGGGGCTGCGACCTGCGACTGGCCATAGATAGATGGGGAACTCGCTCTGGGTTCAAGCGGGGAGTCTCCGCCGCCACGCTTACCAAAGGTGCCAACTTACGTTTGTCGTTATGTCGTTGACCCCCGACGCACACGAGCCGGTACTGCTCGACATCTTCGGCGTGGCCCACCGTGTACCGGCATCCGCCGCACACCACGCGGTCGGTTGAACTGCCCAACGCTTACCGCACCGGCAATCCAGTGACGGCGCGGCCGATGATCAACCGCTGAATCTCGGACGTACCCTCAAAAATGGTGTAAATCTTGGCATCCCGGTGGAAGCGTTCCACCGGATGTTCCCGCGTATACCCCGCCCCGCCCAGGATCTGGATCGCCTGCTCCGTCACCCACACCGCCGTCTCCCCCGCCACCAGTTTCGACATCGAGCCCTCCGCCTGCCCGAACTGCCGGCCCATCCGGGCCATCCAGGCCGCGCGCCAGGTGAGCAGGCGGGCCGTGTCCACGCGGGTCGCCATGTCGGCGAGGAGGAAGGCGATCGCCTGGTTCTCGCCGATCTTGCGGCCGAACTGCTCGCGTTCCCGCGCGTAGTCCCTGGCGTACTCGAAGGCGGCCCTGGCGATGCCGACGGCCATCGCGGCCACCGACGGGCGGGTGGTCTCGAAGGTACGCATCGCCGCCTGCTCGCCGGCGCGTCCGCCGTTGCGGACGCGGGCGAGGCGGGCGTCGAGTTTGTCCTTGCCGCCGAGGAGGCAGGAGCCGGGGACGCGGACGTCTTCCAGGACGACCTCGGCGGTGTGGGAGGCGCGGATGCCGTGTTTGCGGAACTTCTGCCCCATCGACAGGCCGGGGGTGCCGGGTGGGATGACGAAGGTGGCCTGGCCTCGGGTGCCCAGCGACGGTTCGACAGAGGCGACGACCACGTGGACGTTGGCGATGCCGCCATTGGTGGCCCAGGTCTTGACGCCGTTCAGGATCCAGTCGCCGCCGGAGTACACCGCACGGGTACGGATCGAGCCGACGTCAGAGCCCGCGTCCGGTTCGGAGGCGCAGAAGGCGCCCAGCTTGACGTCGTTCTCCGTGCCGAACATCTGCGGGAGCCACTCCCCCATCTGCTCCGGCGTGCCGTTCGCGGACAGGGCGGCGGCGGCCAGGCCGGTGCCGACGATGGACAGGCCGATGCCCGCGTCGCCCCAGAAGATCTCCTCGAACGCCACCGGCAGCGCCAGGCCGCTCTCCTCGAACCACTGGGTGGCGAAGAAGTCGAGCGAGTACAGGCCGATCTTGGCGGCCTCCTGGATGACGGGCCAGGGGGTCTCTTCGCGTTCGTCCCACTCCGCGCCTGCTGGGCGGATCACGTCGCGGGCGAACGTATGCACCCAGTCCCGCACCTCGGCGACATCGTCGCCTAACTCCGGACAGAAGCCGCCCATGCTGTTACTCCCTGAAAAATCCCGTTAAAGGCACCAGGCCATGCTCACGGTACGGCCACACACGGCCAGCCGTTACCACTGGTAACACCCTACCGGCCAGTAGCCCATCACCGGAAGCCCGCTCGTCAGCGGCCGCGGGACAGGGTCGAGGCCAGTACGGCCGCGGCGGCCAAGGCCATCGCGATCGCCAGGCCGTACATGAGCGGGCCGAACCCGCCGAACGCGGCGGCCACCTGCGGGCCGACGCTGCCCCCGACGGCCAGGGCGAAGGAGAACAGCGCCAGCGCCGTGCCACGCGCTCGTCCCGCCCGCGCGGAGACCGCTTCGTTGAGGCTCGGCAGGCCACCGGTGATCGAGGCGACATAGACGGCGAGCAGGCACACCAGCCCGAGTGCGGCGGCGGCCGTCCAGCCGATGACGGCCAGCGCGACGGCTCCCGCGAACAGCAGCGCCACGGCCCGCGTGGTCGCTGAGATCCGGCCCAGCCAGGGCATGAGCAGCGGTACGAGCACGATCGAGGGCAGGCCACCGGCGCGCAGGAGGAGCAGTTCGCTCGGAGATGTCATGCCGTAGATCTGCAATCCCGTATAGACGGCCACGAAGCCGACCATCAGCACGATCGTCGCGACGTACCGCAGCACCAACACCCGATCGAACAGCAACCCCGGCACCGACCGGTACACCGACAACAGCGACCCCGACCCCTCCCGCGGCAGGTCGGGCAGCATCACGGCGCGCAGCCCTAGCGCGGCCAGCACGAACCCGGCCGCCGACAGCCCGAACAGCCCCCGCCAACCGAGCACGCCCACCAGCAGTTGGGCGGCGACCTGCAGAAGTACGGCCGAGGCGAGGAACGCGCCGGTCACCGCGGCGATCGCCACGACCCTGCGCCTGGGCTCGACCCGCTCGGCCAGGTACGCCATGCCCGCCGGCGGGAACATCGCCACGGCCACCCCTTGCAGCGCCCGCAGCACGAAGGCCGCCTCCGGCGAAGGACTCAACGCCACCAGCGCGGTGGTGACGGCGGCCAGCGGCAGTCCCAGCAGGAGCAACCGCCTGCGCCCGAACCGGTCGGACAACGGACCGAACACCAGGAAGCCAACGCCATATCCGATGCCGAAGGCGGTGACCAACCAGGTCAAGGCGCCGGTGGACGCGCCCCAACCGGCCGCCATGTCGTGCAGGAGCGGGATCACGACGTACAGCTGGCCGCTGACCAGCACCGCGGTGAGCACGAAGGCCACCATCGTCCGCCCGAACCGCGCGACAGCCGGGGCGGGTTCGGCTCGCACGCGCTCACGAGCGATGACAGTCGAAAGGGAACCCGCAGCGTCGCGGGGGACCGACGTCGGCGCGGCTCGATCGCATGCGACCGGCGCCGGACGTGGGCTTGGGCGGGCGGCGCTCCGGCCGCGGATCACACGAGGAAAGGAGATAGCCATGGCCGGGACGGTAGCCAACCAACTAGTTGGATGTCAACCAAACAGTTGGATTGCAACCAACCAGTTGGTCATGGCAAGATGGACACCATGGCACCCAAGGTCTCGACCGCCGCCACCCGAGCCGCCCTGCTGGAGGCCGCGCGGGGGGAGTTCGCCGCGTACGGCGTCGCGGGCGCCCGCGTGGATCGCATCGCCGAGCGCGCGGGCGTCAACAAGGAGCGCATCTACGGCCATTTCGGCAGCAAGGAGAAGCTGTTCGACGCCGTCATCACCGAGGCGCTCGACGATCTGACCGCGCAGATCGCGCTGCCGGGCGCCGATCCGGGCGACTATGTGGCCAAGCTGACCGACTACTACCACGATCACCCCGACCTGGTGCGCCTGCTGATGTGGGAGGCGCTCAACTACCGCGGCCAGGACCTGCTGCCCGGCCAGGAGGCCCGCGTCGAGCGCTGCGCGCGCAAGACGGCCTCGCTCGCCGAGGGCCGGGGTGAGGAGCCGGACGCGGCGACGGCGCGCAGGTTGTTCCTGCTGACGGGGCTGGCGTTGTTCCAGTCGATGATGCCGCAGCTGGCGCGCATCATCCTGGGTGAGGACGCCGACTCCCCCGCTGGCCGCCGCGCCCTCCGCGACCAGGCCGCCGCCCTGGCCGCGCGCCCTTAAGGACCATTTCTCTTGTACGGCAAGCCCGGGAAGCCCCATCCGCCGACCAGGGCTGAGGGCCTCCAGGAATACGGCCGCTGAGCCCGCACAGGGCCGGGCGCCGCAACAAGACGGCGAAAAACCCCGCTAAGCCACGACGAACCGGAAGCAAACCCCCGGCCACTTCCGATCTTCGTTACCTGAAGCGCCGCAGCCGCAGACTGTTGCTCACCACGAAGACGCTCGAGAACGCCATCGCCGCACCCGCGATCATCGGGTTGAGCAGCCCGAGCGCCGCCAGCGGCAGGGCGGCCACGTTGTAGGCGAACGCCCAGAACAGGTTCATCTTGATCGTGCCGAGCGTCCTGCGGGACAGGCGCAGGGCGTCGGCCGCCACGCGCAGGTCGCCGCGGACCAGCGTCAGGTCGGCGGCCTCGATGGCCGCGTCGGTGCCGGTGCCCATGGCCAGCCCGAGATCGGCCTGGGCCAGCGCGGCGGCGTCGTTGACCCCGTCGCCGACCATGGCCACGACCTTGCCCTCGGCCTGCAACCGCTTGACCACGTCGACCTTGTCGGCGGGCAGCACCTCGGCGATCACCTCGTCGATGCCGACCTCGTCCGCGACCGACCCGGCCACCGCCCCGTTGTCGCCGGTCAGCAGCACCGGGGTCAGGCCCAGCCCGCGCAGCTGCCCGATGGCCTCCCGGCTGGTCGGCTTGACCACGTCGGCCACCACGAGCACCGCCCGGGCCTGACCGTCCCAGCCCACCGCCACCGCCGTACGGCCCGCCGCCTGCTCTTCGGCCGACCGGCGGGCCAGGTCCGCGGGCAGCTGCTGGGACCGCTCGGCCAGCAGCTTCGGGCGGCCGACCAGCACCGCGTGCCCGTCGACGGTGCCCCGCACGCCGAGCCCCTCGATGTTGGCGAAGTCCTCGACCGTGGCGTCGGATCCGGCCGCCCGCGCGATGGCCTGGGCGATCGGGTGCTCGGAGGCGTGTTCGAGCGCGCCGGCCAGCCGCAGGACCTGCTCGCGGTCCTCGCCGTCGGCCAGGTGCACGCCGGTGAGCGTCATCCTGCCTTCGGTGACCGTGCCGGTCTTGTCCAGCACGATCGTGTCGATCGCGCGGGTCGACTCCAGCACCTCGGGTCCCTTGATCAGGATGCCGAGCTGCGCGCCCCGGCCGGTGCCGACCAGCAGCGCGGTCGGTGTGGCCAGGCCGAGCGCGCACGGGCAGGCGATGATGAGGACGGCCACGGCCGCGGTGAACGCCGCTCCCGCCCCGCCGCCGGTGCCGAGCCAGAAGCCCAGGGTGGCGACCGCGAGGCCGATCACGATCGGCACGAAGATGCCGGAGACGCGGTCGGCCAGCCGCTGGACCCGCGCCTTGCCGGTCTGCGCCGCCTCCACCAGCTTGGCCATCTGGGCGAGCCGGGTGTCGGCACCGACCCTCGTCGCGCGGACCACGAGACGGCCGCCCGCGTTGACGGTGGCGCCGGTGACCGCGTCGCCGGGCCGCACCTCCACGGGGATGGACTCGCCGGTCAGCATCGAGGCGTCGACGGCCGAGGAACCCTCCTCGATCACGCCGTCGGTGGCGATCTTCTCGCCCGGCCGTACGACGAAGGTGTCGCCCACCTCGAGCCGGTCGGCGGGAACGCGGGTCTCGACGCCGTCGCGCAGCACCGAGACCTCCTTGGCGCCCAGCTCCATCAGCGCCCGCAGGGCGGCTCCGGCGCGGCGCTTCGAACGCGCCTCGAAGTAGCGGCCGGCCAGGATGAACGCCGTCACCCCGGCCGCCGCCTCCAGGTAGATGTTCCCGGAGCCGTCGGTGCGCTGGATCGTGAACTCGAACGGGTGCGTCATGCCGGGCGTGCCCGCCGTACCGAAGAACAGCGCCCACAGCGACCAGCCGAGCGCGGCCAGCGTGCCGACCGAGACGAGCGTGTCCATCGTCGCCGCGCCGTGCCGTAGGTTGGTCCAGGCGGCCTGGTGGAAGGGCCGGCCCGCGTAGATCACCACCGGCGCGGCCAGGGTCAGCGACAACCACTGCCAGTTCGTGAACTGCAGCGCCGGGATCATCGCCATCGCGATCACCGGCACCGACAGCACGACCGAGGTGATCAGCCGGTCGCGCAGCGGACGCAGCTCGTCGTCCGGCCCGTGCTCCTCCCCCGCCACGACGGCGGGCGGGGCGGGCAGCGCGGCGCTGTAGCCCGCCTTCTCCACCTCGCTGATCAGCACCCGCGGGTCGATGCCCTCGGGGAAGGTGACCTTCGCCTTCTCCGTCGCGTAGTTGACCGTGGCGGTCACGCCGTCGAGCTTGTTGAGCTTGCGCTCGATCCGATTGGCGCAGGACGCGCAGGTCATGCCGCCGATCGAGAGCTCGACGGCGTTGCCGTCGGCGAGGGAGGTCATCACCACCCCTTTCTCGCGTCAGTGATCGCCGTGCGTCACTGGTTCGCCACTTCGTAGCCGGCCTCCTTGACGGCGGCGACGATCTTCGCCTCGTCGATCAGGCCCTCGCTGTCCACGGTCAGCAGTCCGCTGGCCAGGTCCACCTCCACGGAGGTGACTCCGGCGACCTCGCCGACCTCTTCCTTGACCGAGCTCACGCAGTGGCCGCAGGTCATGCCCTTGACGGTGTAGGTGGCAGTGCTCATATCGATCAACCTTCCAGGTCAGGAACGAACAAGTCGGGCGATGGCGTCACTGGCCTCTTTGACCTTGGCCTGGGCCTCGGGACCGCCCTGGAGGGTGGCTTCGGCGACGCAGTGACTCAGGTGCTCTTCGAGCAGGGACAGGGCGAACGACTGCAAGGCGCTGGTGGCCGCCGAGACCTGCGTGAGGATGTCGATGCAGTATTTGTCGTCCTCGACCATCCGCTGCAGGCCACGCACCTGGCCTTCGACCCGGCGCAACCGCCGCTGGTGGTCCTGCTTGTTGTCGGTGTAGCCGGCCATTCGCCGCTCCTCTCCCGCACTCTGTCGCTCACATTACTATACCCCCCTACCCTATGCGCGCCGGACGCTATCGCCAGTTCGCGGATGGGCCGGCCGGGGTACGCTTCGCGGCCGGCCACAGCACCGCCAGCGTGTACGCGCACAGCACGGCGAAGCCGGCCCATCCGGGCAGCGGGTAGTATCCGGCGGACGGCGCGTAGTGCGCGGTCACCTGCGGATACTCCACCGCCGTCTGCTGGACGGCGAAGCCCGCGGCCGGGGTGAGCCGCAGCAGCCATTGCGCCACGGTGTCGGGCAGCAGCGGCAGCGCGGCCACCGTGTAGGGCACGGCGACGAGCGCCAGCGCGAGCAGGATCGCCGCCCAGCCGCGCCGCAGCAGGACCCCGAGCCCGTACGCCAGCACACCGCACAGCGCGAGCACCGCCGCGAGGCCGATGACGACCCGGGCGCCGGTCACCGGTGACAGCGGCTGCAGGTTGACGCCCTTACCGGTCAGGATCGCCAAGCCGAGCGTCACCGCCACGCCGACGGCGACCAGACCGGCCACGAAGATCGCGCCGCCGGCCACCACGGCCCGTGCGGCCAGGGCCGGGCGGGAGGCCGGCGTGCCGGACCGGGCGCCGAACCGGGCGGCCACGACCAGGACGATGATCAGTGCGATCACCAGGCCGAACAGCGCGGTCGTGACGGTCATGCCGCCCTCGCTCGGGCCGATGTCGCCGGTCCCGCTCACGGTGATGACGCCGTCCTTCTCGACCGCGCCGGAGGCGGTGTGGTACTTCTCCCAGTCGGTGTGGTTCATCTCGCCGACGGACTCGCTGCGCCACTTTCCGCCGGACGCGCCCGCCGCGTTCTCGCCGCCGGCCGCGTCCGCCGCGTTCTTGCCGTCGGCCGCGCCCCTCACGTCGACATGGTCGAAGACCCCGGTGGCCTGCGTGAACCGGACCTCCTCGATGGCACCGCCGAGTCCGACCTCCCGTAACGTGAGGTCACCGGGTGAGGCGGCGAACAGGCCGGCCTGCACCGTCTCCGGCAGGCCCGCCAGGCGTACCGTCCCGACCGTCTGCCAACTCCGGCCGTCGGCGGACTCCGCGCCGGTGACGGTGTCCCCGGACCGCGCCAGCCGCAGCCAGCGCGGGGATCCTGGTGACAGGCCGCCCGAGCTCCCGGCGATGTCCTGCCGGTAGTCGGCCTGCATCCGCACGCCGTGGTGGCCGGTCATCATGAGCGCCGCGTACGAGGAGCCCCGCCGGACGCCGTCCTTGATGATGATCCCGGCCTTGGCCCACGGCACCAGGCCGGAGACGATCTGGTCGTGGTTCGGCGGGGGGTAGGTGATCGTGCCGGTCATCGAGGTCATCCGTACGGTGATGACGCCGTTCGGGCCGAGGTCGCGGTGGTGGAACCAGAACTGGTCGTTGACGATCGAGCCGTCCGCGGCGGTCGGAGCGACCGGGCAGGGATCGCCGCAGTCGACCGTGGAGGTGAAGACCAGGCCGATGGCGATCACGATGAGGGCCGCCACCGCCAGGGCGATCAGGCGGCCGGGACGGCGGAAGGCCGTCCATTCCTGGTGGAGCAGTTGAGTGCTCAGCATGCGCTCGTTCTATGGGCGCGGGCCTAACATCACCCGAACCGGGCCTGTCATACCGTTGTTAGGTCCGTTCGGGCATGCTGGGGGCGTGATCAGGCTGCGTAAGGGCACGGTGGGGGCCCGGTTCACGATCTTGTACGCCGGGGTGTTCCTGCTGTCCGGCATCGTGCTGCTGGCCCTGACCTTCGTGTTGTCCGACACCGAGGTCGCCTCCGTGGGACCGCCCCCGCCGGGCGGCGACGGCATGACCGGGGCGCAGCGGCACATTCTCCAGTTGCAGCGGCAACTGGGCGACGCGGAGGCGAACCAGTCCCGGCAGCTGCTGGTCGGCTCCCTGCTCGCGCTGGTGGTGATGGCGATCGTGTCCCTGCTGGTCGGCCGGGCGCTGGCCCGCCGGGTGCTGCGCCCGCTGCGGCTGATCACCGCGGCGACCCGGCACATCTCCGCCGACAACCTGGACCGGCGGCTGGCCGTCAGCGGCCCGGCCGATGAGGTGAAGGACCTCGCCGACACCATCGACGGCCTGCTGGAACGGCTGGAGGCGTCGTTCGCCGCCCAGCGCCGGTTCGTCGCCAACGCCTCGCACGAGCTGCGGACCCCGCTGGCGACCATGCGGGCCTCGCTGGACGTCGCGGTCGCCAAGCCCGGCGTGCCGGCGCAGACGCTCGTCGTGGGGGATCGGCTGCGTACCCAGCTGGACCAGGTGGATCAGCTGCTCGACGGCTTCCTGGTGCTGGCGCGGGCCCAGCACGGCGCCCTGGCCGAGGCCGCCGGCGTCGACCTGGACGATCTGGTCACGCGGGCGCTGTGCGACCATTCCGCCGGGATCGCGGCGAAACGGCTGACCGTGACCACACAACTGCGGGCGGCGGGCACCCGGGGCGATCCCGCGCTGCTCTCCCGGATGGTGCAGAACGTGATCGACAACGCCGTGGCGTACAACGAGGAGGACGGCTGGATCCACGCCGAGACCGTCCGAGAGGGCGCCGAGGTCCGGTTCGTCGTGCAGACCGGCGGACGCGTCCTCGCCCAGGGGGACGTGGATCGGCTCGCGCGGCCCTTCGAACGGCTCGGCGCCGACCGCACCGGCTCCGAGAACGGCTCCGGCCTCGGATTGTCCATCGTGGCGGCGATCACGGCGGCGCACGGCGGACGGCTCGACCTGCTCGCCCGGCCGCAGGGCGGCCTGGGGGTCTCGATCGCGCTGCCGGCCGGGGCGACGGCATGAGGATCATGGTGGTCGAGGACGCGCGGCCGCTCGCCGAGGTCGTCGCCGAAGGGCTGCGCGATCAGGGGATGGCGGTCGACATCACCTACGACGGGCTGAGCGCCGCCGCCAAGCTGGAGCTCACGGAGTACGACGTCGTGGTTCTGGACCGCGACCTGCCCGGCCTGCACGGCGACACGCTGTGCCAGATGATCAGCGAGCGGCCGGACCGCCCGATGGTGCTGATGCTGACCGCGGCCGGGGCGCCCGGCGACCGGGTCAGCGGTCTGACCCTGGGCGCCGACGACTACCTCGCCAAGCCGTTCCACTTCCCGGAGCTGGTCCTGCGCGTCCAGGCGCTGGCCCGCCGCAGGCCGGACGCGCGCCCGCGGACCCTACGCGCCGCCGGGATCGAGCTGGACCCGATCCACCGGACCGCCGTGCGCGACGGGAGGCAGCTGAACCTTTCGGTGAAGGAGTTCGCCCTGCTGCAGGCGTTGCTGCGGGCGAGTCCCGGCTTCCTCAGCGCCGAGGAGCTGCTGGAGCGGGTCTGGGACGAGAACGCCGACCCGTTCACCAACACTGTGACCGTGACCATCGGCCGGCTGCGCCGCAAGCTCGGCGAACCACCGGTCATCACCACCACCCCCGGCGTGGGCTATCGGCTCGCCTAGATCGCTGCGGCGTGCCGTTCCAGGAAGGTGTAGACGTCGGCCTCGTCCACTCCCGGGAACGACCCCGGCGGCAGGGCGGCCAGGACGTGCGAGTTGGCGCGGGCCGAAGGCCAGGCGTAGCCCTCCCAGCGTTCGGCCAGCTCGGTGGGCGGGCGGCGGCAGCAGTCGCCGTTGGGGCAGTTGGATTTGGTGCGATTGGTGGTCTCCCTGCCCCGGAACCACCGCGACTCCCTGAACGGCACCCCGAGCGTGATCGCGAAGTCCCGCTCCCGCGACGGGTCCACGTGCGCGACGCAGAAATAGGTGCCGGTGGGCGAGTCCGAGTACTGGTAGAACACCGAGAACCGGTCCGGCGAGGAGAACACCTGGCGGCCCGACCACTGCAGGCACATCCGCTGCCCCTCGATCGCCCCCTGCTCGTCGGCGGGGAAGACGATCCCGTCGTTCTCGTACGCCTTGTAGATCGTGCCGCCCGCGTCGTTGCGGACGAAGTGGCAGACCAGATCGAGGTGGTGGGTGGCCAGGTTCGTGAAGCGGTGCGCGGCCATCTCATAGGACACCGCGAACACATCACGCAGGTCCTCCACCGACAGCGCCCGGTCCGATTTGGCCTCCTGCAGGTAGAGGGCCGCGGCCTTCTCCGGTACGAGTACGGCGGCGGCGAAGTAGTTGGCCTCGGTGCGCTGGCGCAGGAAATCGGCGAAGTCGCGCGGCTTGCCGTGGCCGAGCGCGAGGTGGCCGAGGGTCTGCAGCAGGATGGTCCGAGGGGTGTGCATGCCGAGTTGCTCGTGCTTGACGTAGATGCGGCGGTTGCGGAGGTCGGTGATGGAGCGTACGGATCTGGGGAGGTCCTGAGCTGTGTGCACCGTGAAGCCGAAATGGGTGACGAGGCCCTGGACCGTGCTCTGGGACAGGGCGCCGGTGCGGTAGCCGACCGAGGTCAGCGCCTCGGCGGCGGCCTTCTCGATCTCGGGGAAGTAGTTGCCGACCTCGCGCTGGCGGCGTCTCAGCTCGGCGTTCGCGACCCTGGCCTCTTCCGGGGTGGCGGTGCCCCGCGCCTGCCTGGCGCGCAGCTCTCCGTACAGGCCGAGGAGGTGTTCGAGCACATCGTTCGGCACGCGCGCGGAGACCTTGAGGCGGGGCAGGCCGAGGCTCGCGTAGATCGGGTCGCGCTGGGCCTCTTCCAGGGCGATCTCGAGCTGGGCGCGGCGGTTGGGCGGCTGACGGCGCAGCAGCTCCTCGACGGGGACGCCCAGCGCGGCGGCCAGCGACTTGAGCAACGTGAGCTTCGGTTCGCGCTTGCCGTTCTCGAGCAGCGACAGCTGGCTGGGCGCCCTGCTGACCCGCGCCCCCAGGTCGGAGAGGGTCAGGCCACGCTGTTTGCGCAGGTGACGAAGGCGTTGCCCAAACGCGATGAGATCAAGCTCCTGCGTCAAAGACAGCGGTTCTTCGCCTAGCAAGGACGCCATGCGAGCATCTTAGACAGAAATTCCGGCCATTTTCTAGACATCGGAGGTCGGAGTGCCGGGGGTGTCGCAGCCTCCTGGAGCCCCTTCACATTGGTCTAGTCCATATGGAAAACTTGCCTTTTATTCTCCGCTGAACAACGGCCAAACCTTCATATTTCGCGAAATTTGCTGCTTCTTCTACTCGAAGGAGGCTATTTTGCCACGTCGGCCCGGGCACAGACTCGGCACAGGCCCCAGGGGACGACAAAGGAGTGAAAAATGAACGATCGCCTCAAGGGAGCTGCTGAGCAGCTGCAGGACGAATGGGACAACGACCATCGCTGGGCGGGCGTCGAACGGACCTACAGCGCCGAGGATGTGATCAAGCTTCGCGGGAGCGTCCAGGAGGAGCACACGCTGGCCCGGCTCGGCGCCGAGCGGTTGTGGGGCCTCCTGCACACCGAGGACTACGTGCACGCGCTCGGCGCGCTCACCGGAAACCAGGCGGTGCAGCAGGTGAAGGCCGGACTTCAGGCCATCTACCTGTCCGGCTGGCAGGTCGCGGCCGACGCGAACCTGGGCGGCCACACCTACCCCGACCAGAGCCTGTATCCGGCGAACTCCGTGCCCGCCGTCGTGCGCCGGATCAACAACGCGTTGCTGCGTGCCGACCAGATCACCTGGTCGGAGGGCCTCCAGGACGCCCCGCACTGGCTGGCGCCGATCGTGGCGGACGCCGAGGCGGGGTTCGGCGGCGTGCTCAACGCCTTCGAGCTCATGAAGGGCATGATCGCCGCGGGTGCGGCGGGCGTGCACTGGGAGGACCAGCTCGCCTCCGAGAAGAAGTGCGGCCACCTGGGCGGCAAGGTGCTGATCCCGACCGGCCAGCACATCAAGACGCTGAACGCCGCCCGCCTGGCCGCCGACGTGGCCGGTGTCCCGACTCTGATCATCGCGCGGACCGACGCCCAGGCCGCGACGCTCCTGACCAGTGACGTGGACCCCCGCGACCAGGCCTTCGCCACCGGCGAGCGGACCGCCGAGGGCTTCTACCGGGTCCGCAACGGCGTCCAGGCGTGCATCGCGCGCGGCCTGGCCTACTCACCGCACTCCGACCTGCTCTGGATGGAGACCGGTACGCCCGACCTCGACGTGGCCCGCGAGTTCGCCGAGGCGATCAAGGCCGAGTACCCGGACCAGATGCTGGCCTACAACTGCTCACCGTCGTTCAACTGGAAGAAGCACCTGGACGACTCCACGATCGCCAAGTTCCAGCGGGAGCTGGGGCACATGGGGTACAAGTTCCAGTTCATCACGCTGGCCGGGTTCCACTCGCTGAACTACTCGATGTTCAACCTGGCTCAGGGGTACGCCTCGGACGGCATGACGGCGTACGTGGACCTGCAAGAGGCGGAGTTCGCGGCCGAGTCGCGCGGCTACACCGCCACCCGCCACCAGCGCGAGGTCGGCACCGGCTACTTCGACCTCGTCAGCACCGCCATCGCCCCCGACTCCTCGACGACCGCGCTGCGCGGCTCCACGGAGGAAGAGCAGTTCGCCCACTAGTTTCCCAATCTCGCCGGCCACCTCCAGGGCATGGGATGGTTCCCCCGGCGATGGGCCGCGCCAGTCTCCCCCCGGCCTGGCGCGGCCCACTTTCGTGCGCACCATCCGCTCTGGAACCGGACGAACCGGAGCACCAGAAGATCCGCATGATCACCTCTTGCCAGGCGCGGTCTTGGTATCGGTTGGTGATCGACCGCTATGTCGAGCAACTGGGGCGGCTGCGGCGTCGTGGTCGGCGGCACCGACCTGAGCTCGCCGTTCCGGTGGGCGCGTGAGCAGCGGATGGCGGTGGATGGGGTGGTTCTGTTCACTGCTGGCGGCGCGCCTAGCCCGAGTCCGCGCGGCCAACAGCTCAGGCTGAGCTCTCAACCGAGACATGAGGACGCCCGATGGCTGCCGAGGAGCCTCCGAACGGCTGCACAGACGCTTCCACTCGCAACGCTTAGGACTTGCAGAGAATTAACACGCTGAGTTGATCTTGTGTGGGGTGGCGTCGGTGCTGGTGGCGTAGGCGCTGAGGTCGGCTGCGGTGTAGAGGCGTTGGCGGGCGGAGTTGTACACGCCGAGCGCCGTCAGCACGGCGAGGATCGCGTTGACGATCTCGGTCGCAGTGAGCCCTTTTCATCCTGAGTAGCCGGCCTTCTTCTACGAGCTGCAGCACGAGGTTCGCCTGCACGAGCGCGGTCGTGCGATGCGGACAACAGCGCAGCCTGGTGAGCACCTTCCAGGA
>NZ_JBEZFW010000023.1:0-173243 GCF_040649695.1 Nonomuraea sp. NPDC048901
CCGCTGTCGGCGTAGGCTTCGTTGACCACGTCCCAGGCGTAGATCTTGCCCTTGTAATGGCCCATGACGCCGTTGATGTGGTCGATCATCGCCTGGCGCAGCGAGCTGCCCGACAGCGACTGCATCCAGCCGGGCTGCTGGCCGTGCCAGGCCAGCGTGTGCCCGCGCACCCGCTTGCCGTTCTGCACGGCCCAGTTGTAGACCCGGTCCCCGTTGGCGAAGTTGAACTGGCCCCGGTTGGGCTCGGTGGCGTCGATCTTCATCTCGTTCTCGGCCGTCACCATGTTGAACTCGCGGCCGGCGATCGTGGTGTACTGCGAGTCGCCGAGCCGGCCCGCGCTGATGGCGGTGCCGAAGTATCGCCCGCTCTGCGCGGCGGCCGCGCCGAGCGTACTCGCCGCCGCTCCGGCCGGCATGGTCGGTACGATCACCGCGGTGACCACGCCGAGGACGCCGACGGCGGCGGCGATCAGCACCCGCGGGCTCCTGAGAGGCCGCGGCGGAAGTATGGCTTTGATCCCCATGACTGGCTGCTCCAGACTGAATCACGAGAAAGCGGACACGCGGGGGTCATCCCGCACGATCGACGCCGCGTCCCGTGATCAGGGAACGCACACCACCAGGGCATCGCGAACGGCGGTCCTCGCCGCGCACCACCACGAGCAGGAGGAGGCCGCCTTGGGCCACAGTCTGGAAACCATCCCGAAATGTGTCAAGGTTTCGGCGAAAGTTTCAGAGTGACGCTCCTGCCGTCACGGGCGGCGACCCCCGATAACGCCTGATGAGCCGCACGCCCGTCCGCCGCCCCCTCATGGGCGCGAAGTGCCGTCCTTGACGTCGCCTCTTCCTCTCGTATTGGCTCCGACCTGTCACCACGACCATCTGACAGAAAAGGAACCGCGACCGAGAAGAAGACGTGTGAGCGTTAACAGCCGACCTGGGGCCACCACCCAACGGCCATGATGCGGGGCGGTCCGGCGGACAGACACCACGTCCCCGGAGCCGCCTCTCGGAGAGTCACTGATGAGGAGGTTCATGACGGTCTTTCACCGTCAAGGTCGCGACCGCGCCGAGGGCGATGCCAGCGAGGGGTGTGATCGCCGGCCCCTACGTGCGGCCGTGTCCCCGCAGGGCGCGCTCTGGCTTTCCGGAGGTCATTTGCGGTAGCACTCCGTCAAGCCGTCCTGCGAGACGCCATCAGGCACCTCGACCTGTGCGGCCTGCCCTGGAGCGGGGTCTTTGACCTTGTACCCGTGATCGCGGAGGCACTGGAGGGTCTTGAGCTCTTTCTCCTTCGCTTCTTTGTCGGACATCTTCGGCTGGTCGTCAGAGGCCGTGGGCGGCTTGCCGATCTCCTTGATGCAGGCGTCCCTCGCTACCTCGTACGCGTCCTGCCGGTCGCCGAAGTCGATCTTTCCGGCCTCCTTCGGAAGCACGAAGCCCTTGTCACTCAGGCACGACCGGAACTTGACCTCCCATTCGGTGTACTTCTGGTCGGCCGTAACGGCGGAAGCCGACGAGTTGTTCGGCGGCCCGCTCGACCCGTTGGCGTCGCCGCAACCGGCCAGCAGGCCCGCGAGGCAGGCGAAAGCCGCGAATGCGACGCGAGTACGAGGGAGGTGAAGTGTGTTGGGCATGGTTGGCCACCCTGCGCGGTGCGAGTGTCCGCGCTGTCGCGGTCGCGTATCCACGACCGCTTGGCTACGTATCGAGTGTGTGTCAGCCCCTGATACACCCCCAATACGTAGCCAAGCGGCCTCCGATACGTGACCGCCGCCGCATGGACACCTGTACCGCGCAGGGTGTCGCAAATGCGAAGTCGTCTTCTTCTCGTCGTCCCCGTGGCGCTGGCCGCGCTGGCGGCGACCGCGACTCCGTCGTTCGCCCTGCGCGGCGGCGTCGAGTCGGTACGGCCGTACTCGTTCATGGGCTCGTTACAACGCGCCGAGTCCCCGCGCGCGGACGGCCATGTCTGCGGAGTCACACTGATCGCGCCGCAGTGGGTGGTCACCGCGAGCCACTGCGCCCGTACGCCCAATCAGGCGCCGGTCGGCACCCCTCGGGGCTGGCGGGTGCGCGTCGGCTCCCTGAGCGTGACCTCCGGCGGCGAACTGGCCGAGGTCGACAGGTTCTATCGGTACTCCACCGAGGTCTACGGCAAGGATCTCGCGCTGCTGCACCTGCGTACCCCGGTTCGGGCGAAGCCGGCGCGGATCGCGCCGGTCACGCCGGCCGACCGAACCGCCACCCGCATCATCGGCTGGGGCGTGACCTGTGACGAGCGCGCGCCGAAGTGCTATCCGGACCGCCTGCGCGAGGCCGACACCGTGGTGCAGCCCGACTCGAAATGTGAAGTGAGCGGCATCACCGCGAAGCGTGAGCTGTGCGTGGGCAGCCCGGACGGAAGCATCTCGGCCACCAACATGGATTCCGGCGGCCCGGCGCTGGTCCGCCGCAGTGGCAGCTGGCTGCTGGCCGGGGCGGTCAGCGGCAGCAACAGCAATGACACACCGACCGTGTACAGCGACGTGTCGGTGTATCGGAAGTGGATCCGGGGCATCGTCACGGGCAGCGCGGTTCCGCCGGAACCGCATATGCCGTCCCTGGAGGGTGCCGCGCAGTTCGGTGAATGTTCCGGCGCCGTGGTCCGCACCGGGAGCGACCGGGCGGAGGATCCGGCCCTGCTCCTCACCAACGGCCACTGCGTCCAGGGCACCCGCCCCGCGCCGGGGTCGGCGCTGGTCGATCAACCGGCCGCCCAGCCGGTCACGATCACCGACCGCGAGGGCTACCCCAAGGTCGAGGCCAGGACGACCCGGCTGGTGTACGCCACCATGACCGGCACCGACATCGCCCTGTACCGCCTGAACCGGACCTACGCGGAGCTGGCCGCCGCCGACGCCAAGGTCTTCGACCTCACCACGACCCCGGCCGCGGCCGGTGACCGGGTGGACCTGTTGTCCGGCAACTGGGGCCGCCGCTGGAGCTGCGCGGTGCAGGCCGTGCTGCCGGGGCTGCGTGAGGGCGGGTACGAGCAGGAGAACGCGCTCACGTACACCAGCGCCTGCGAACCGGGGCATGGCGCCTCGGGGTCACCGCTGATCGCCCCGGACGGGCAGACCGTGGTCGGGCTGCACAGCACGAGCAACGACGACGGGAAGAGCTGCACGGAGAACAATCCGTGTGAAGTGGACGCGGCCGGCCACGTGACGGTGCGCAAGGGCGCCCATTATGGGCAGCAGGTCGCGGCCGTGCCCGCCTGCTTGGCACCCGGCTCGGTGCTGGACCTGTCCCTTCCCGACTGCACGCTGCCCCGCCCAGCCGCCTGACGGACGGCGCCTCGGACGCCGGCCGGATCCGCTCCTGAACAGCCTCGCGGCGCGATCACGACCACTGAGCACACCGAATCCCTCATCACCCGAGCACTCGCAGGAGATCGATCACGACCTCGCGCCCGACCGTTGCCGCTCCTTCTTCCTGGACCGTTCAGGCGCTCTGTGCCGCTGTGACACTGCACGTCGTCGCACTGCTGTTCCAGGCGGTGACGGCGGGAATCTTGCTGTCCTCACCCAGCGGCCGGGCGCTGCACATTCTCTTCCGCTCGGGGTACTGTTGTTCGGCGGCGGCGTCGCGCAGCCCTTCCGAGTCCTGGCGCGGCCAGGAGCCGCGTGAGGCCGAGGCGGCGGCCCTGCTGTCACCGGCGCGGCTGAAATCTCGATAGCGCGGACACAGCAGAGCCGACAGACTCGGCAATCAACGGAGATCCAGTTCTTCGACGGCTGGTTATGGAAGATCACCAGTTTTACTGGATCTCCGTCCCAAGTCCTGAGACCTCACGTGCTTGACAGCGCCACGAGCGCCTTAACTACCCGGCCTTGGGGCAGGGCCCGTGGCTTACGGGCGAACTGCGGGACCACTCGCACAACACAGCCCACCGAAGAATCGGGTTAAGCCGATGCGATCTTGCGTACGACCGCCAAGAAGACAGCACAAGCTAAAGACCGAAAACAACGCTAAACACCATCAAACGGATATTTTATTGGCGCCTTCCGCAAGGCGCGAGAGATCTGAACCGCCGCTGGTCGGAGGGCGTTGAGCAGCCCATCTGCTTCTTTGGGGCCCACCTCTATCAGGACGGCGACCGCAGCCAAGAGGATGTTTTCGCTTCCGTGCTGGAGAACAGGGACCGCGTACGAGTTTAGCCCAATCGTCCGTTCTTGATGACAGGCGGCATAGCCATATTTCCGAATATCGTTGAGCTCATCTTTCAAACACTGAGGAGAGGTGATCGTATAAGAAGTGTACGACGCAAGCTTGCTCTGGAGGATTCTTTTCCTGACCTCAGCAGGTGCATATGCGAGAATGGCCTTTCCCACGCACGTGGCGTGCAGCGGTAAACGACCGCCCACGCGGCCTACAGGCTGGACAGAAATGTTCTTGAGGAGCCGCTCCACAACCAACGCCTTGTCATCGGCAGGCATGGCTAGCACCACGTGCCCACGAGTTGACTGGTACAGGTCTTGCAGAACTGGCATAGCGATATCGCGCAGAATCGAGGCGCGCGGGCACCGCGTACCGATCTCCCAGATAAGCCTGCTCAGGCAGTAGCGCCCAGACGGCAGTCGCTCCAGAGCGCCTTGTGTCACAAGCTCTTGGAGCCAGCGATGCGCGGTGCTCGACGCGAGCTGCGTTCTCTCACAGATCTCTGTGAGAGACAGTTCGATCTGATCACCGGCGAACGCCTTCAAGATCGACATCGCCCGGGCAACGCCCGACTGTCCGGAGTTCTTGCCGCTCCCCGCCACTGAGTCTCCAGTCAGTTGCGACCCTGCCATTAAGCCAGGTCAGCCCGCACGATTCCCGCTGAGCGGGATCGTAGTTCATCCGCGGCTCGCGTATCGCACATAGTGTTCCAGCACGCACAAATCGGCATGAATCCCGGACCCCGGCGATGACATGTCTTATTGGGGCATTTTGGGCATATGTTCCAGCCTGGACGTTATATTATCCACGTTCCGGACCTTCGGCACCATATGTCGGATTCACTCATGCCCGCATTGCGATCTTCATGGGCTGGAGGTGTCGGATTGGATGAATGGATGGGCCCACCCGCCAGGGCCCTCCGTTACGGGTTCTTGCTGCGGCTATGGGATGCCTATCAAGGCTTTCAGGACGGGCGCCGCCGCATTCCTTCGATGTCTCATGCCACCGAATCTGAATCTGATTCTAAAACGGCCTCGGAAGTCCGAGTGATCACCCCAAAGCTGGAATACCTGCGCCACCTCGCCCGGGATCAGATTGATCAGGAGCGGAGCGCACTCCTGTCGCGCACTGGATGCCTCCAGCCGGAGCTGGCTGGTGCCGAAGAACGACGAAAGTCGGCCGAGCGCCAAGTTCACATGGCCCGGCAGCGATGGGAGGAGGCACGCGAGCCAGTACCAGAGGAAGACCTCAAAGAGCGGCGGCTGGCCGAGTCTTTCCGGGAAGGGCGGACGGACTCCCTGGTACGGGCACGTCGACTGGCCGACCGCGATAGGAGGCGGACCACGGCCGAGAACGAATGGGCCAAAGCGGAGAAAGACCTAGCCGCAGCGGTGCAAGCAGTTGAGGGACTGAGGCAGCAGATCGCATTTGAGGAGGCGGCCAGCCGGTCGCGGGCGCGGCGCGTGCACGAGTTCATAAGCCGACGCGCAGCCTCGTACCTGCAACAACTCGTCCGAACCCACCCACATGGGCCCGATCTCAACGCCCACCTCGAACTGCTCGGACCCGACCTGCCGAGGTGGGCCCACGAACCGACTGAGCTCTACGGCTCAAATCCAGTTCCTGAGGAATCTGCACGGCATCAAACAGGAGGAGAGACTGCGAATGGCATGGTGGCACCTTAGGCGCGGCGGCTTCCGCCTGCGGCGCGCGCCGGAGCCCAGGCGGTTCGTCCCCTCGGATGTCGACGAGAATGCTGCGCTCGCGGAGATCACGCGTCTGGTGGAGGGACTGGCGCCTGGCGGGGTGGACGAAGCAACTGGGCACTCCCTCGACAACCTCATCAACTCAATGCTGG
Organism: Nonomuraea sp. NPDC048901; assembly: GCF_040649695.1. NCBI lineage: Bacteria > Bacillati > Actinomycetota > Actinomycetes > Streptosporangiales > Streptosporangiaceae > Nonomuraea > Nonomuraea sp. NPDC048901. The sequence continues at coordinate 6,062 of NZ_JBEZFW010000023.1, forward strand.
CGGGCTGGGAGCAGGGAGTCCAGGCGGAATTCGCCGCGTACAGCGCGGAGGCCGCCAGGCTCGTAGGCATGGCGAATGCGGCCGTGATTGAGCGCCAACCAGCAGAGGCCGACGACCGCCAACGCCTCGCGGACGCGTGCCTCGCCCTCAACGCGGCCCGCTCTCGCCTGGTGCAGGGGGACGACGGTTCCTCAAACATTGTGGGTCCCATGAGTAAGGGTGACCCGGCCAGCGATACCGACCTCTCACGCAACGACGACCCGACGAGCGAACCCCACCTTATGATCGACAACGGCTCGGCGGGCGTAGGCCGCTTTGTGCGCTGGGGTGATCGGGGACATTCGGATCCCGCGCTACTGGCTGGGTGGCCGCGGGTGCCACTGCTGCTCCACACTGCGGCGCTGACCATCGCCGTGGGCGCCGACTGGGCCGCTTTCCTACAGGTGGTGAAGCGGGTTATGCCCTCGGAGTCCAGCCCGACCACGTCCCTGGTGGTGGCCGGGTTCACGGGAATCGTGGTCTGGCTCGCGCATTCCGCCGGCGTGATGTTCCGCGACATCAGGGCAGGATCGGCGGGAGCGAGTCGCTTTCTGCCCCTCCTCTGCGTGTTCGCGTGGGTCGCGTTCGGTACCGCAGCCTTCGCGGCTCGCCTCGTGCTCTCCAAGCCGTCCCAGGCGTTCGGTCCGCAGGAAGCGGACGACCACCTCCTTTCTGCGCTGTTCTTCCTGGCTTTCTTCCTCGGCACCGGCATAGTCGCGGGCGTGGGGGCATATCTCACCCATAACCCCCTCCGGTCAGCTTATGGTCGAGCGCTGCGCGTCCACGAGCGCGTACTTCGGCGATCCATCGCCTCAGCCCGCGACCTCGCTCTGGCCGAGACTAACCGGTCCGCCCACGCGAGCGAGCTCATCGCAGCACGTCAAACCCTGCTGCACTCTCTTCAGGTCCGCCTAGCCCTCGCCGAGCGGCTCAAACAGATGGCTCGTGTGCTGATCGCGCAGCGGGCGCAGGACCCGGCCGTCACCGACGCCATCCTCGAACCCGATCTACGGCCCTACGAGTGGCGGCCAGGCACTGCAAACAACACTCCGTCGGCCCGATCAACCTCGTGACCGACCCGGACCTCCTTACTGATCGAATCCCTTCTGGAAGACACGCTGATGCATCCATCCGTACGCTCGTCCGCGACCTTCCTCTCTGTCGTCGCGCTCCTCGGCCTGTCGCTCAGCGCCTGTTCCGAGGATTGGGAAGGCCCGTCTCCCACGCCCGCAACGGCCTCGCTGGGTTGCGAAATATCGGGCAGCGGCACGCTCGCGCTGGCTGTGGGCTCACACGCGAACGCCCCTGCGCCCCGCATAGATCCCGCCCTGGTCGATCTGATGAAGCAGAGCGTCAAGGCCCGGCACAACATCGTCCTTGTACGGGTCGACGGCGCCCCGGAGGTGGTCTTCGATATCCCCTTCACTAGCAGCGCAGGAAACGACGTCAGCCTGGAGGACGACATCAACTCCTACCTCACCGCGGTCGAGCAGAGGATCAAGGGTGACGTTCCTGCTAAGGCGCCGGAAGTGAATGTGCTGTCCGCGTTATCACGGGCGGCCCGTAGCACCGAGCCCGGCGGCAATGTCGTTCTCATCGATCCCGGTCTGCAGACCACGAAGCCTCTCGATTTCCGAGAAGTAATCGACGCGGAACCGTCCGAAGTGGTCGCGCACTTGCGCAAGCAGCAGCTCATCCCTGACCTCACCGGTCGCAAGGTCCTGCTCTCGGGGCTGGGCGACACCGCCTCGCCTCAGCCCAAACCAGATTCCCGCCTTTACCAGAACATCATCGCTATCTGGAAGGCAATCGCACAGGCCGGCGGGGCCGCCTGCGTCGCGATAGACGGCAAGCCGAACGACCAGGCGGCCCCCACAGGTGTCCCGGCCGTCAGCGTCGTTCCCCTGCCATCCGTGCCCGACACATTCACCGCCTGCAGCCAGGCGGATCTGAGCGACGGCAACCACGTCGGCTTCCTGCAGGGTAGGTCGGAGTTCCGCGAACCCGCCGAGGCGAGGAAAACACTCACCAACCTCGCGAGCACCATTCGCAAAGACGACCTCCGGGTAAAACTCATCGGCAACACCTCATCGGAGGGCTCGCAGGAGCACAACCTCAGGCTCTCCAAGGAACGTGCCAATGCGGTGAAGCAGGAGCTCATCAAGCTCGGTGTGTCCGCTGAAAGTATCACCGCCGAGGGCCATGGTGAGAAGGGGCAGAACCGGATCGACGACGTCGCGCCCGACGGCACGCTGCTACCAGGCCCTGCCGCGCGCAATCGCAAGGTCATCGCCCAACTGACTTGCCCATCCACATGAAACCGATCCCCTACGGTCCGCTCGCTCGACTGACCGACTGGTATCACGGCTGGCGCGACGGCTGGGCGGAAATTCCCTCCCCAGCTGTCCACGGTTCGCGGGGCCGACCTGTCACCACCCCACACCGAGATGCCTTAATACGCCGCGCACAAGACGCCTTCGAACACGAACGACTCCGCTACGAAACGGCCCGCACCAGGGCGCTGGCGCGCAGAGCCGCAGTGTCGGTGGTCAAACCGCATGTCCAGGACCGAGCCGCGCGGGCCGAGAAACAGTTGGCCGCCGTATCCACTCCGCTGTCCACCGAGATGCAAACACAACGACGTCTCGGAGAAGAGCGCCACGATGACCCGATCGTGGTTGCCCGTCGGCTGCGCGAGCAGGGCCGGCAGGTGCGCGCTGCGCAGGACGCCGTCCACGACGCGCACGCGGAGCTCGCCTCTCTTGAGGGGCAGATCGCCGCGGCATCCGAGGAGGCCGACGGGGCCCTCAGTGTGACCACAGCACGTATACGGCGCATCCACGAGCACACTCATCGCAGGCTCGCCGTGTATCGGCGAAGGCTAGTGCGTACGCACCGGCATGGTGCCTGGGTCAACGACGTGCTCAGCTCCCCATCCCCGGAGATCCCAGGCTGGGCGCTGCTCGGCCCGCCCGCTCCCGTGCCCACCAACGCACCGCGACCGCGATGGGAGGAGGGGCCATCACCTGACGAGCCGCCGACGTTGCAGCTAATCCCCCTGGGTGACATTACGGTCTTCGGCACCGATCCAGACGCCGATGTCGTGCTCGACGCGATCTCGGCCGCGACGCGACATTTCACGTTGCGGCGGGAGGGCGCCCGATTTCGCCTATTGGACCACGGGCACGGGCACGGGCCGTACATCGCCGGGCAGCCCGTCAAGTCTGCGATGCTCTCGCCGGGCGACTATTTCGACTTCGCCGACCACCGCTACCGCATTAGCGAAGACGGCTCCGGCCTGGAGGAAACTCCTCTCAGCGGCTGCGCCCTCGTCGTCGCAGAGGTGTACGCCAAGAGTGGCGACAAGTCGCGCCTCACTCGTATGTCGTTCGTTCAGCGGGACAACACCCTGCTCGCGATCCTCGGCCCCTCTGGCGCTGGTAAGAGCTCGCTGTTCTCAGCTCTGCTCGGAGAGCTCGAAACGGATGGCGGCGACATATTCTTCCGCAATCTCGACCTCAAAACCCACGCCCGGCAGATCCGGGAACAGCTCGGCTTCGTCCCACAGGAGATCGAGCTGTATCAGACACTCACGGTACGGCGTCTGCTGCAGTACTCAACATGGCTGCGCAGCCCCTGGCGGCGGCCCGAGCGCAATAGGCGCGTCGAGGAGGTGTGCGCCCAACTCGGTCTCGAAAAGCAGATCGACCAGCTCATCACAACGCTTTCCGGCGGGCAGCGCAGACGCGTCTCGATCGCGCTGGAACTGCTCACCAAACCTCGTCTTCTCATGCTGGATGAGCCCACCTCTGGTCTCGACCCCGGCATGGACCGCGAGCTCATGACGTTGCTGCGCGAGTACGCCGACGACGGCAATACCGTCATCGTCATCACTCACGCGACCGAACACCTGGACAGGGCAGGGCACGTGCTCGTCGTCGTCCAGGACGGTCGGCCGGTCTACTCGGGGCCGCCGGAACTAGTCAGGAGCACGCTTGAGGCCGAGAGTTACGCCGACCTCATGAAGTCGCTCACCCACAATCCATTGCCGCCCGCCCTGCGGTACGCCGACGACAGCCAAGCCGCCGAGGCGGTCGCGGAGGCTGAACGCGCGAGAATGTCGACGGCCCCTCCACCCCGCATGCGCCATCGCGGCACGGCCCGGACCTTCATTCGACAGCTCTCGGTGCTCGTCCTGCGCCAGATTTCCCTCCTGGCCACGCGTGGCGCGTCCAGGAATCGCGGCGATGACGATCGCAAGCTCATCGAGTGGACGGGCAGGAGCAGGGTGGTCCTAGCGCCGTTCATCATCGCCAGCATCTCGGCGGCGCTGGCCGGCTGCGTGACCGGCAAATCCGGCCTTGGCGGCAGCGCGGCGCCGACGGCCCTGAGCCTGCTCACCACACTCTGCGTGCTCAGCGGCCAGGCGCTCACTTATAGCGACATCGTTTCGGACTACCCGATCATTCGAAGGGAGCGCCGCACCGGGACGTTGACACTGGCCGTGTTGCTGGCTCGGTGGCTGGTCTACGCCGTCGTCGCTGTGGCGGAGGCGCTGCTGATAGCCGCGCTGTTCGTCTGGATCAGGCCGGGGCCCGCGCACTCGCTGGTTTTCGGGCCAGCGGTGGAGCTCTTCGTCAGCCTGGCAGCCCTCACCGTGGCGGCGATGTCGCTCGGCTTGCTTATCTCGGTGGTCGCACGAAGGCTGGAACAGGCCGTCGCGCTGGTGACAGCAACGTCAGTCGCGCAGATCGCGCTGAATGGCGTCACGGCTGACCTGTCCGGCAGCCAGCCTTTGACCGCCCTGTCCGCCCTTCTTCCAGACCGGTGGGGACTGGCCGCCGCAGCCTCCTCGCTCGATCTGCGTGCCCTGACCGGTCCCGGAACGCCGAAAGACGCACTGTGGCGGCACGACCTCCACCAGTGGCTGTTCGACCTCTTCGCGCTCGGGATAGTGACGCTCGCCTGCTTTGCGGGGGCCACCCTGTGGCTCTTGCGACGCCTCAGTAGACACCAGTGAACAACTCCAACGGAGACATTCATGTCATCGCCCATCATCTGGCTGATTGCCTGCGTGGCAGCAGGATCATTCATCTTTACGATCCGGTACGTACGCAAGAAGCGGGTCAGCGCCGCCGGAAGCAGGAGACAGGAGGCAGACCAACCCGCGTCATCGTTCTGGACGTGGATGGAGCGCATCGGGTGGCTCTTCAGCATCGTGTCTGGGATCGCAGCAGTCTGGACTCTCGTTGCCCCCGCCTCGCCCGGCCCCGCTTCGGCGAAACCTCCCTCCCCAGATCCATCGTCCGTGGCCACGAGCAGCAACGACTATCTGCTGAAACCCTGCTCGTGGACCATCGTTTGCAACGACGGCGACAAGGTGGACCTTGACACTGGCACCCCTGGGCACGGCAGTTCCTCCATCCAAGTGGGAGCAGCCAGGGAGGGCGGACTGGCCGAAATCATTCTCGAAGATGACCACATCCACGGGCCCGACACGACCCGGCGCTTCGTAATTGCTCCCGGCACGGCCGCCAGTGCCGACGATTGCGTGAACCTGCTTGCGCATGAGAACTACCGGCAGCTCGAGGTTCGGATGGACGATCTCAAGCAGGGCGCCAAGGTCTGCGTTGAGACGAACGAGAAGAAGGTGGCGCTGGTGAGCGTCATGCGGGTCTCATACGAGCCAGTCGAGCTAGAGATCGCCTTCACGACGTGGGAGGTCTAGGTTAGTGGCGGCCACGATCGAGGGCATGACCGACCCGTCGGCGATCCGCAGACCCACGATGCCCCGGACACGCAACTCCAGATCCACGACGGCACGTTCATCAGTGCCCATGGCGCAGGTTCCCACGTGCTGAAAGAACGAACCCGTCGCCAGCTTGACGTACTCGCGGAGTTCTTCGTCGCTTGGGACCGGTCTCGGTGGTGATCGAACCGCGGCCTCGGCACAGATCGTGCCCATCATCGTGGAGGCGTACTCGCTGACGCCACGCGAACGAGAGGTCACCGAATGCGTGGCCCGCGGGCTCAGCACGTCGGAGATCGCCACGCAGTTCCACCTGTCGCCGCGCACCGTGCGCGACTACCCCAAGGCGATCTTCGCCAAGGTGAACGTCAGCAGCCGCAGCGAACTGGTGGCCAAGTTGTTCGGCGAGCACTACGGGCCCCTGCTGCACGCGGACGACGCGGATCTGGTGCACGTCTACGACTCCTGAAGTCCGGTGCGGATCGGTCCGTTCAAGCGCGGCCTTCCCCAGGCGATCAGTCGCCGGATGCTTTTCGTGCTGCCGCAGCGTATTATTACGTGCCACAGAAAACAGCACGATATTAAGGAGCACCAGCGTGCTGAAACCGCGTGGCACCGAGGTCTGTCAGCATTGCGGAAAACCCTTCTCCTCCCAGTCAGCACGTGGACGCAGGCGTGAATACTGCGACTCCACCTGCCGTAGCGCCGCGCGACGCATCCGCGACCGCGCCAAGGATGTAAATGAAAGCTTGACATTCTCATCTCGTAAAGCAAATATTGACGACGTGACGGAAGTGGCGGCACCGACCGACCTGGCGGACACAGCCCGGAGGCTGGTGGAGCGACTGAGCGCTCCGGATGCGTCCCCGCTGGACGCGGTGGTCGTCACCCGGGACCTCGCGCGTGCGGTCGACCAGGCCATGCGGGCAGCGGTCGACAGAGCACGCGCGACGGGACACACCTGGCAGGAGATCGGCGACGTGCTCGGCTCCAGCCGGCAGGCGGCGTTCCAGCGGTTCGGCCGGCCACTCGACCCAAGGACAGGAACACCCATGATCGACAAGATTCTGCCCGGCGCCGCCGACCGCGCTGCCGCCCTGGTCGCGGACCTGACCGACGGCCGCTGGGAGGAAGTACGCCGCGACTTCGACGAGACGGTCGCCGCCGGCCTGAGCGCGACCAAACTGGCCGCGACCTGGGCACAGGCGGTCGGCATGGTCGGCGCGTACGAAGGCATGGGTGAGCCGGTGCCCCACCAGGCGGGTGACCACACCATCGTGGACATCCCGCTTTCCTTCGAGGCGGGCGAGCTGACCGCCCGCGTCGCCTACGACGGGGACGGCAAGGTCGCCGGGCTTTTCCTCCGGCGTCCCGACACTGCGTAAACCACTCGAATCAAAGAGATGAAGTGACCCTGTGATGTTCTTACGTGAGTTCGTACGCGCACGGAATGATCGCGCGCCGCGTCTGGGCGCCGGTCTGTGCGCGTTCGCCCTTCTGGTGAGCGGGTGCGGGAGCGGGTCGGCCACCCGCGTAACCGCCTCCCCCATGGCCGCCGTTTCTCGTACGACCCCCGCCTGGGTCGAGGAGGAAGTGAGCTTCCGGGTGGACGGGATGACCGTTTACGGCACCTGGCGCCATCCGGCCCGGCCGGGCGCGAAGGTCCCGGCTGCCCTGATCATCGCGGGCAGCGGTCCCACCGACCGCGACGGCAACAGCGCCGGGCTCAGCGGGATCGACACGTACAAGACCCTAGCCGGGGTGCTGTCTGCCGGCGGCGTGGCGAGCCTGCGCTACGACAAGCTCGGGAGCGGCAAGACCGGCCTCGGGCCGTACGCGTCCAAGATCGCCGACATCGGCATCGCCCCATTCGAACACGAGGCCAGGGCGGCGCTGGACTTCCTGGCCCGGCGGCCCGAGACCGACAAGCGGCGGCTCACGGTCATCGGGCACAGCGAGGGCGCCCTGTTCGCCCTCCTGCTCGCCACGAAATCGAGATCGAAGACGGGCGTCAGCAGCCTGGGCCTGCTCGAACCGCTGAGCCGCCGATACCTCGACATCCTCAGCGGTCAGATCACCACCCAGATCAAGGCCCAACAGCAGGCAGGTACGATCACCGGCGCTCAGGCGGCCGAGGTCGAGGACGCCCTGGCCAGGGCTGTCGCGTCGCTGCGCGCCAACGGCACGGTCGCGGCGAACCTGCCCGGCGGATTGTCGAACGTGTTGTCCCCGGCGAACGCGAAATTCCTGTCGGAGGTCGACCGCGAGGACCCGGCCAAAGTGGCGGCCCGGCTCAAGGCGCACACCCCGGTTCTGCTGAGTTGCAGCGATGCGGACATCCAGGTGAGCTGCGACGACGTCGAGCACCTGGCCGCCGGGCTGGCGAAGGCCCCCGCCGCCACCGACTTCATCCGCCTGACCGGGATCAACCACGTACTCAAGGAGGACCCCAGCCGGACCGCAGCCCACTACACAGAACCCCTGCCGTTCTCGTCCCAGCTCAAGCAGGCGCTCCCCGCGTTCGTCCGGGCTTCCTGAGGACGTTCATGGCAGGCGAATGTGGTGGCCCTGCCAGCGGGCGCGCAACCAGCGCGTCACTCACCGGCGGGACCTCCGGTCTCCAGGAGGCGACCGTCCGCCAGCTCCAGCCACCGTTGTACGCCGATCGCGGCGAGAAAGCGTTCGTCGTGGCTGACCACCACGAACGCTCCCTGGTACGCGATGAGCGCGCCCTCCAACTGCGCCACGCTGACCAGGTCGAGGTTGTTCGTCGGCTCGTCGAGCAGCAGGAGCTGAGGCGCGGGCTCGGCGTACAACACGCAGGCCAGGGTGGCCCGCAGCCGTTCACCGCCGGACAGCGCCGCCACCGGCAGGTGCGCACGCGCGCCGCGGAACAGGAAGCGGGCCAGCAGGTTCATCCGCTCCGCCGCCGCCATGCCGGGGGCGAAGGCGGCCAGGTTCTCCGCCACGGTGCGCTCGACGTCGAGCAGGTCGAGTCGCTGCGACAAGTAGGCGACCCGCCCGTCTGCCCGCCTGGTCGTGCCGCCGTCCGGCTCCAGCTCGCCGCTGATCAGGCGCAGCAGGGTGGACTTGCCCGCACCGTTGGGGCCGCTCAGCGCGATGCGCTCGGGGCCGCGTACGGTCAGGTCGACGCCCGGCTCGGCGAACAGGCCGCGAGTCCGCAGGTGTTCGCCGAGGAAGACCGTGCGTCCGGCGGGTACGTTCGTCCCCGGCAGCTCCAGCGCGATCCTCTGGTCGTCGCGCAGCGCCCACCCGGCCTCGTCGAGCCGGGCCTGGGCGTCGCTGACCCGTGAGGCGTGCATCTGGCCCGCTCGGCCGGCCGACTCCTGGGCGCCGCGTTTCATGTTCCCGGCGAAGATGCGCGGTAGCCCGGCGTTCTTGAGGTTGCGGGCGGCGTTGCCCGCCCGGCGCTCGGCCCGCTCGCGGGCCTGCTGCATCTCCCGCTTTTCGCGCTTGAGGTCCTGCTCGGCGCTGCGCACGTTCCGTTCGGCGGCTTCCCGCTCGGCGCGTACGGCCTCCTCGTACGCGGTGAAGTCGCCGCCATAGAAGCGGACCTCGCCTCGGTCGAGCTCGGCGATGCGGTCCATGCGGTCGAGCAGGGCCCGGTCGTGGCTGACGACGAGCAGGCAGCCGGTCCACTCGCCGAGTACGTCGTAGAGCCTGCGGCGCGCGCCGAGGTCGAGGTTGTTCGTCGGCTCGTCGAGCAGGAGTACCTCGGGACTTTTGAGCAGCTGCGCGATCAGGCCGAGCGAGACGACCTGGCCACCACTGAGCGTGCCCAGGCGCCGGTCGAAGCCGATATCCGCGAGGCCGAGCCGGTCGAGCTGGGCACGGGTGCGCTCCTCGATGTCCCAGTCGTTGCCGATCGTGGTGAAGTGCTCCTCGCTCGCGTCGCCTGACTCGATGGCATCCAGCGCGGCGATCACCGGGGCGATGCCGAGCACTTCGGCCACGGTCGGCTCACCGACGAGGGGCAGGTTCTGCGGCAGGTAGCCGAGCACCCCTTCGACGGCGACGCCGCCGGAGGAGGGCCGCAGCTCGCCGGCCATCAGCTTGAGCAGCGTGCTCTTGCCCGCGCCGTTCGGGGCGACGAGGCCGGTACGGCCGCCGCCCACGGTGAAGGACAGGTCGTTGAAGACAGGGGTGTCGTCAGGCCAGGAGAAGGACAGGCCGGAACAGATGATGAACGCATCGGACATGCGACAGACCTCGATACGAGACCCGGGCGCGCGAATGGGCCCGGCAAAGGGACAGGGTTGGGGGTACGACGACGAGGGCCACGTCGGCGGCGGTCATGCGCGCCTGCCGGGGCCGGTCAACCTCCGGTATCACCCGGAGATGTCGTCGTCACCTGCCATGTCTGGTCTCCTAAGGTCTGAACACGAGCGTTTATCACCGTAGCAGCCGTCGGGGCCAGAGCGCGTCGGCCGTCTGCCACTTCTTCTCGCGCAGCCCGGTAAGCAGCCGGGTCAGCGGGCCGGTGGGGTGCCGACTCCTCGCAGCAGGGTGTCGACCACGATGTCGGCGGCCTGTGCGGCGCTCAGCTCGGACAGGTTCGCCGCGGCGTGTTCCATCAGCGACGGCAGGACCGTGGCCACCCAGCCGCGCGGCAGGTCGGAGCGCAGCAGGCCCTCGTCGGTGGCGCGCCGCAGGAAGGCGTCGACCTCGTCGATCAGATTGCGGCGACGCTCGCGGATCGCCATCTCGCGGAGCATGAGGCTCGTTTCCACGGGCCATTTGCGGTTGACGGCGATGATGCCCTCGACGTAGCGATGCAGCGCGACCGCGACCGGGGCCTCGCGCAGTCTGGCGGCCTCGATGGCCTGCTCGACCGCGTCGTAGCGCGCTCCGTAGACGGCGGCCATGAGGTCTTCGCGGGAGGCGAAGCGGCGGTAGACCGTGCGGCGGTCCACCCCCGCCTCGGCGGCGATGGCGGCGATGGTCGCTGAGGGGTCGTCTGCGAGCATGCGGGCGCCCGTGCTCAGGACGCGTTCCAGGTTGCGTGTCGCGTCTGCTCTCACCTGCCCAACATACCCCCCTCGCGTAGCACATGGCATAGCTTTGCTTCACAGTTATGCGGCGATTAAGTCAGCAAGTGCTATATTGATGTGACAGTTAATCGAGCAAAGGAACCACCCATGGCCAAGACATGGCTCATCACTGGCGCCTCACGCGGCCTCGGACGCCGCCTCACCGAAGCCGTCCTCGAAGCGGGCGACCAGGTCATCGCCACCGCACGCAACCCCAAACAACTCGATGACCTGGTGGCCCGCCATGGCGACCGGATCCGAGCGGTCGCACTCGACGTCACCGACGCCGCCGCGGCCTCCCGAGCGGTCAAGGCGGCCACCGACGCCTTCGGCGGCCTCGACGTGGTCGTCAACAACGCCGGCTACGGCAACAGCGCACCGATCGAAGAGATGGCCGAAGACGACTTCCGCGCCCAGATCGAGACCAACCTCTTCGGCGTCGTGAACGTCACCCGGGCCGCCCTGCCCGTCCTGCGCACCCAAGGATCAGGAGTCTTCGTACAGTTCTCCTCCGTCGGAGGACGTGTCGGCGGTACCCCCGGAATGGGCGCTTATCAGACCGCGAAGTTCGCCGTCGAAGGCTTCTCCGAAGTCCTCGCCAACGAAGTCGCACCCTTCGGCATCAAGGTCATCATCGTCGAGCCGGGGGCGTTCCGTACCGACTGGCAGGGTTCCTCCATGGAGATCCACCCCGTCGGCCCCGACTACGAGCAGACCGTGGGCGCCATCCACCGCTTCCGACGCGACACCGACGGCACCCAGCCCGGCGACCCCGCCCGCGCCGCCAAGATCATCATTGACGTGGTCCGGGACGACGACCCACCTCGGCGGCTCCTCCTCGGTAGCGACGCCGTCGCCCTCGCCCAGAAGGCCGCCGAGATCCGCGCCGCCGAGACCGAGAAATGGGCCGACGTCAGCCGCTCGGCCGACTACCCCGCCGATGCCGACGAACGCTAGCCACCAGAAACCCGTGCGTCACTCGTGTGGTTGTGGGGTGGTGGGGCGCCCGGGCAGGTCGTGCTGGGTGAACATGTCGATCAGCAGCCGGATCGGCAGGCCGGCCTCGGTCGGGTAGCGGAAGTGCTCGTCGAGGTTGAGGCTGTAGTGGTTGCGGCGGCCGACTCTGTCGCGGGAGAGGTAGCCGGCCTGGTGCAGGTCGGTCACGATGCCTTGCACGGCGCGTTCGGTGATGCCGATGCCGGCGGCGATGTCGCGCATCCGCGCCTGTGGGTCGCGGGCGATCTCCAGCAGGACGCGGGCGTGATGGGTCAGGAACGTCCAAGTGGACGAACGGTCGTCGGATGCGCTCACGGGTCTTCACCTTCTCCGCCCCCGGCGGTTAACAGCAGCTGCGGGGCGGACTGTACCCTCTCTTCCCAGAAGATCCTATGGGGAAAAGTCTTTCCGGTATCGGTCTTCGGGATTAAAGTTCGGATGCGAGGAAGGAATCGCGCCCGTACTCGGCCAGCCCTGAGAGGACGTCATGACCGTCGTGCCGCAGTCGGCCGCCTGCTGAGCGGGCCGTCAAGCCGCCATGCCCCCTTTGAGCCTGGACAGCCAACGCCTGATCACCGGCGTGCTGATCACCGTGACCGGCGAGGTGGACACCACCAACGCCGCCCAATTGGAGACCTACCTCAGTCGGCAGGTCCGTGCCGGCGAGCCGTTGCTGCTCGACCTGGGCGGGCTGACCTTCCTCGACAGCATGGGCCTGCACCTGCTGATACGCCTCAACGCGGCCTTGAGCGAACAGGGTGCCGCACTCCATCTGGCGGCCGTACGCGGCGCACCCGCTCGCATCCTCGAGATCACCGGCCTGTCATCGGCCCTGAACATCCACACCACCGCGGAGCAGGCCATCACCAGCATGATGGCCGAGCAGGCCCAGCCATAGGAGCCTGCCCAGGACTCATCCGCTGCTCATGCTGGTACTTGACTTCATGTCGACATGAAGTCGCATGCTTGCCCCCATGTCTTCCGAACAACAGGAATCGCTCATCCGGCTGCTGGACGTCGTCGACGCCCTGCCGGACGCTGTCGGGTTGCGCGCACGGTCGTACGAGCTGCTTGATCTTCCGCACGGCTCCGCCGTGGTGGATGTCGGGTGCGGCGCCGGGCGGGCGGATCGTGCTCATCGGGCAGGACTGGGACACCCTCGTCATCGACTCCGACGACCCGGCGCTCACGCGGACCATCGTCCACGCGCGCGCCGACCAGGTGACCAGCCCCCGGGCCGCCCGTTCCTATCGCAACCTGCTGCTCGACGCCGGGTTCGAGGATGACCGCCGTGGAGACTGCCGAGCCGGTCTCGTCGAAGGTGCTCTATGAGGCGGTCGGGCCGGTGGGTGGCTCGGCCAGGCGGCTGTTCAAGGTGTGGCGGAAGGCCGGTCTGCGGGTTCACGCGGCGGCCTGACGTCGGCCTCCTGTTAGCGGCGGCCAGTCGGCTCCAGATTTACGAGGCGTGTGCCTTGATCGCCACGCTGGTCAGGGCGAGGAGCAGTTCGAGGTCGGGTTCGGCGTCCACCTGCACGGCCACCCAGGCGCTGTCGGCGCAGGCGTGCACCTGGTCGCAGACCCGCAGATGCGGTTCGAGCCGGTCGATCGCCGCCGCCGTCAGACGCAGGTGCACCTCGTCCCGGCCGGACGGGCGCAGGATCTCGGTGCCCCGCACCGCGAAGGCCACGCCGCGCCGGGTGTCGCTGACCGCCAGAGCCGGCCAGGAGCGCAGCTCGGCCATCGCCCGGGCCACATAGGGCCCGTGACGCAGACTCGCCCGCCGCCAGACGGAGATCCCTGCCACAACCTCAATGCTGCTCTACTGCACACCGCATCGCCATGCCGCGTTCTTCAACCGTTATCTGTTATTCAGACGCAAGGGGCCCCCGGGCACGGGTGGAAACACTTGCGGAGATGCCGGACACCTAGTGAGGTGTTCCGGCATTCTTCGGTTAGGAGACACCCGTGCAGGATCAACGCGTGCCACCCGACACGCGAGATCGTTTCGAGGCGCTCTATCTCGCCTGTTATCCGGCGGTACATCGCTATGCGATACGTCGTACCGATTCCGTGGACGACGTCGCCGATGTGATCGCGGAGACCTTCCTCGCCGCGTGGCGGCGGCTGGATGACGTACCCGAGGGCGAGGCCGCCGTGCTCTGGCTGTACGGCGCGGCCCGGCGGGTCCTGGCCAATCACCGGCGCGGCGAGTCGCGCCGTACCGCGCTGGCCTCGCGGCTCCGTGGCGAACTGGCCGTCGGACAGGGGCAGACGGCCGCCGACCCACGGACCGAGACCGTACGCACCGCTTTCGCCGCCCTGAACGCGGCCGACCGGGACGTGCTCGCCCTGGCCTGCTGGGAGGAGCTGACCGGCCCGCAGATCGCCAAGGTACTGGGCTGCAGCAGCACCGCCGCCCGGCTCCGGCTGCATCGGGCCCGCAAACGACTGGCTCGGCTGCTCGACACGACCGCGACGGACGAGGTCACCGTGATGACCGCGCTGAGGGGAGAAACCCGATGAACAAGATCGACCGCATGGTGTCCGCCATCGATCCGGCCGCCGAGTACGCCGAGCCTTCCATGGGCCAGGGCGTTCAGGACCTCCTCGCGGAGATCGTGGCGACCCCGCCCGCCCGCCGTCGGCCCTCCTGGACGCCGATGCGTCGTCCCGTGCTGGCGGGGGTGGCCGTCGCGGGCATCGCCGCGGCCGCGCTGGTGGCCGTGCCGTTGGTCTCCGGGGCGCCGAGTGCGGCGTACGCGGTGGTGAAGAACGCCGACGGCACCGTTCAGGTGACGGTCAAGGAGTTCCGGGACCCCGACGGGCTGGAGGCCATGCTCAGGAGCGCGGGGATCGTGGCTGACGTGACGTTCACGGAAGCGGACAAGCAGTGCGCCCGTGGGCGTTTCGTCGGCGCGGACCTGGCCTACGACCCGCCGAGCACCAAGAACATGACCGAGCAGCAGCGCAAGGAGTTCGACAAGCCGGACAACTGGCGCTCCCGAGACGTCGCCGCGCCGATCAACAAGGACACCTTCGTGATCTCCCCCCGTTTCATGCGCCCGGAGGAGACGCTCGTCCTGGAGTTCCGACCGGGTAACTACGCCGGAATGGACTATGCGTTCCTCCCCTATCTGGCCAAGGCCGGCAGCCCGATCGCGCCCTGCCGGCTCGTGAAGGCGAACTCCGATGAGGAGCTCGCCAAGAAGCTGGCCGGAAACTGAGTACAGCCGAGCACGCTCTGCGGCATACCGTGGCCTGATGGCTGACGATATGTTCGAACATCCGCGTCTGGCCTCGATCTATGACGCGCTCGACCCCGACCGTGGTGATCTGGACGCGTATGTGGCCATCGTCCATGAGCTCGGTGCCCGTACCCTGCTGGACGTGGGGTGCGGGACGGGGACGTTCGCGCTGCTCCTGGCCGGTCGCGGCGTCGACGTCATAGGCGTCGACCCGGCCCGCGCGTCGCTCGATGTCGCGCGGGCCAAGCCGAACGGCGAGCGGGTGCGCTGGCTCCACGGTGACGCGACGGCCCTTCCCCCGATGCAAGTCGATCTGGCCACCATGACGGGAAATGTCGCCCAAGCGATCATGGACCCGCGCGATTGGGAGGGGACGTTACGTGGGGTCTACGACGCGTTGCGGCCCGGTGGACATCTCGTGTTCGAGACCCGGGATCCGGCGAAACGCGCTTGGGAGGGGTGGGATCGCGCGGCGACGCACAAGGTCACCGAGATTCAGGGCGTCGGCGCGGTGGAGAGCTGGTGCGATGTGCTCGACGTCAGCGGGCCGCTGGTGACCTTCCGCGGGACGCACGTCTTCGGCTCGGACGGGCAGGTGCTGACCTCGCACTCGACGCTGCGCTTCCGCGAGCGTGACGAGGTCGAGGCGGCGCTGGTCGCCCATGGGTACACCGTGGAGGAAGTCCGTGGTGCGCCCGACCGGCCCGGCCTGGAGTTCGTGTTCTTCGCCCGGCGGCCCCCGGCGGTCAGTGTTCTTTGAACAGGGTCCTGCACAGTCGTGCCCTGAGTCCCTGCAGTCGGACGCAAGCCGAGCGGTGCTCGGCCCTCACATGATGGCGGGTCTTCGCGGTCTTGACGCGATGTTTCCGCTCGACAGCAGGATGGGCAGCCTTCCGAACTACCCGATGAGCAACTCGATGAGCAGCCGGACGGGCAGCTGGGCGGGCAGCGGGAGGGGCAGCGGGCTTCGGCGCCGCGTTGACCTGCTCAGGGGCTGACGGCGCGGCCTCACCGGTCGTGACCGACATCGCCGCCACCCGTGGCCGGAGCGACGACTGACGCTCCTGTACGGTCCGGCCCACCGAGTATCCGAGCCCGCTACCGAAGCCCATGGCCCCGGCGAGCGCCAGCGCCATGCACGCCGATCCCCACCGCCGTCGTGGCGGGGTCGGTGTCCTGCGAATGAACGCTGACGGCGGAAGCATGTCCATCATCATCACCCCCGGAGATCATGAGCTGACAGTTAGTGGGCGATCACGAAGCGTTATGACTTCAAGATTTCCACGCAGCTCCCGGGTCAACCCTCCAACCGGGCAGGAAAGCCGAAAGGGCCGGCCCCGCGACGCGGAACCGGCCCGGACAAGGCCCTCAGAAGGTGAGGATGGTCACCCCAGGCCGCTCTTCATGGCGGTGATCAGCTCACCGCCGGTGGTGTCGCCGCTGAGCTCCCAGAAGAACGCGCCGCCCAGGCCTTGGCTCTTCGAGTAGCTCATCTTGCCGCCGATCGTGCTCGGGGTGTCGTAGCTCCACCACTGGCCCCCGCAGTAGGCGTACGCGGTGCCGGCGACGGTGCCGGTGGCCGGGCAGCGGGTCTTGAGCACCTTGTAGTCCTCGATGCCCTGTTCGTACGTGCCGGGCGCCGGCCCTGTCGCCGTGCCGCCGGGGGCGGACTGCGTGACCCCGCTCCAGCCGCGGCCGTAGAACCCGATGCCGAGCAGCAGCTTGTTCGACGGCACGCCCTTGCTCTTGAGCTTCTGGATGGCGTTGTCGGAGTAGAAGCCCGGTGTCGGGATGCCCGCGTACGAGGTGAGCGGCGAGTGCGGGGCCGTGGGGCCCTGCGCCGCGAAGGCGCCGAAGAAGTCGTACGTCATGACGTTGTACCAGTCGACGTACTGAGCGGCGCCGCCGTAGTCGGCCGCGTCGATCTTGCCACCGCTGGTGCCGTCGGCCGTGATGGCCGCGGTGACGAGGTTGCCGGACCCGAAGCGGGAGCGCAGGGCCGACATGACGTTCTTGAACGCCGCCGGGCCACTGCTGTCGCAGCTGAGACCGCAGGCGTTCGGGTACTCCCAGTCGATGTCGATGCCGTCGAACACGTCCGCCCAGCGCGGGTCCTCGACCAGGTTGTAGCAGGAGTTGGCGAAGGCGGTCGGGTTCTGCGCGGCCTGGCCGAAGCCGCCGGACCAGGTCCAGCCGCCGAAGGAGAACAGCACCTTCAGGTTCGGGTACTTCTTCTTGAGCTTGCGCAGCTGGTTGAAGCTGCCGCGCAACGCGCCCGCGTCCCAGGTGTCGGCGACGCCGTCCACGCTCTCGCCCGCCTGGTAGAAGCGGTCGTAGTCGGCGTAGCTGTCGCCGATGGCGCACTGCCCGTTCGTCACGTTGCCGAAGGCGTAGTTGATGTGGGTCAGCTTGGCGGCCGAGCCGCTGGTGTCGATGTTCTTGACGTGGTAGCCGCGCTGGTAGACGCCCCACTGGACGAAGTACCCGAGCACCTTGTTGCCGCCGCCGGTGCACCCGGTGGTCGCGCCGGTGACCTGGGCGCTGGCCGCGGACTCGCCCACCGAGTTGTACGCCCTGACCGTGTACGTGTGCGACGTACAGGCGCCCAGCGACCCGATGGTGGCCGACGTACCGGTCACGGTCGCCTTGACCGTGCTCCCCTCGTAGACGCGGTAACCGGTGACGGTTCCGGAAGAGGCGCCCCACGACAGGGCGATCGAGCTGCCGGTCGTGCCGGTGACACTGGGCGGGCCGGGCTGGCCGGGAGCGCCGGTGCCGCCCGAGGTGGTGGCGGTGACGGAGTTGCCGGCGGCCGAGACGTTCCCGGCGGCGTCACGGGCGCGGACCGTGTAGGTGTAGCTGGTGGCGGCCGCGAGCCCGCTGTCGGTGTAGGAGGTGCCGGTGACCGTGGTCACCCGCGTCGAGCCGCGATAGACGTCATAGCCGGTGACGCCGACGTTGTCGGTGGCGGCGTCCCAGGCCAGCGAGACGCTGCTGGAGGTGGTGCCCGTCGAACGCAGGTTGCCGGGCACGGACGGCGCGGTGGTGTCGGTGCCGCCACCGGTGACCGGTTTCCACAGGGCGGGTACGTTCGGCGGCTCCCAGCCGGGCTGGGACGTATGACTCTGGACGCACTCGTAGTCGACGCCGTTGTAGGTGACGCGGGTCCCTGCCGTGTACGCGGTCCACGGGGCCCAGGCGGCGGCGAAGGCGACCGAGCTGGCGCCGTACGCGCCGGTAGGTGCGGCGACCGTCGCGGTCAGCGGCAGGAGCAGCGCCGCCAGGACCGCGAGGCCCTTCTTCAGGATCGTGTGTCTCATGGTGGTCCGACCTCCGGCGGTTTTGGGGGTGGGTGGGAGGCCCGACAAGAAACTTATAGGAAAGTTTCCTGTCAATTATGAGACGACGCTAGCCGCCGCCTGCGAGATCGTCAATACGGGCGGTCAATTTTTGTCATACACGGAATTAACACCCGGCCCGGCAGTCTTCATCGTGACCGGCCGGTCGTCACAGCTCACAACCCTCAGAGAACCGTCAGAGAAGAGAGTCACATGAGACGCGCACTCGGTGCCGCCATCATCGCCGTGGCGGCCTTCGGAACCACCGCTGCCGTATCCGCCCCCGCATTCGCCTCGGACGACCCGTCACAGCCCCAGCTGATCACCAGCGACCAGGTCGCGCCAATCCTGGAGTGCTCGGAGCCCGACGTCATGTTCAAGGGCGAGGAGGGCAAGAGGATCAGCCTCAAGGACGGCCGGTTCGAGGATGAGGACGGCAAGCTCATCAGGGGTAAGAAGATGCGCGTCTTCTCGGAGCGGCTGGGCCCCGAGGACGACGCCTGCGGGCCGGACGAGAAGATGAAGTGCGTGGTCAAGCACCGCGAAGGCGGCCGGGTCAATGTCCGGTTCCGCGATGAGAAGGGCGTTCTGCACAAGCGCGCCTTCAAGAGCAAGAAGGGCGCGGAGTTCTTCACGAAGAAGGACAAGCACGTCATCAAGTGGGTCGGCTGCACCGTCGTGCGCTGATGCCTGACGAGGACTCGCCCTGACGGGCGAGTCCTCGTGGCCCTACTTGCCGTCCGGGACGGCGGGCTGCTCGTTCGTCCAGCCCACCTTGTACGTCTCCACCTTGGTCTTGGCCGGGAACGGCTTCCCGTCGACCGTGGTGTCGGTGTACTCGGCCAGCAGCGTCATGGTCTTGGCGTCTATGAGGAGTTGCTGCTTGAGCACCGTGCCCTTGGTGGTGAGCGTCGGCAGGGCGAACTTCTGCCCGGAGCGGTTCAGCGGATCCCGGGCCCGCCCGACGTCGGTGACGCCCTTGGTGGTCTTGAACGCCTGGAAGGCGGCGCTCCTGACCTTCTGCGGGACCGGGTTCTCCCAGAGCATCCGGCTCAGATCGATGGCCACGTAACGGTCGAGGTGGGACTCCCAGTCCTCGATCTTGGAATTCGGGGCGGTGGTCTTCGCCTCGTCCGCGGCCTCCTTGATCCAGGTCTTCACGCCGGCGACGACATACTTCTTGAGGGCGACCGGATCCGACGGCAGATCCTGGAGCTGCTGGTACGTCACGTACCTCTCGCCCAGGCGGAAGCCCTTGGGGGCGCCTTTCGTCGGCCCCACGTGCCCCTCACCGGGCTCCGTGGACAGGGAGATCTTCATGCCTTCCGTACGGTAGGTCCACGAGGTCGGGGAGCCGTCGGCGCGCCAGGCCGCCTCGTCCTTCTCGGTCTTGGGCCGAGCCCCGAGCGGCCGGAAACCGAACCAGCTCTTGCCCTCAGGTGACTGCCAGACGGTGGACGCCTGCCGCTCCGCCAGCCAGTAGCCGCTGCCGACCGGACGCGGATGGGTCCTGCTCAGGATCGTGTCGACCCGCCAGTACTTGCCCTCGGGCGGGGTCGCCTGCGCGGGTACGGCGAGCGCTCCGGTGAAGGCCAAACCGGCGACTGCGGCGATCAGCGATCTCACTTGTGCTCCTTCAGTGGGTTGTCATCTGTCCAGACGCTCTCCTGGATCGCGGTGAACTCCAGGAGACGGCCATCGTCCGTGGCGCGCGTCTCGATCGAAAGGGGCTTCCCGGTGGCCGGATCGATCACCAGCCGGGTACGGGTGCCCCCCGCGTACTCGGTCACGGGACGCTGCGCGGACTGGTATTCAAGGGCCTGCCCGATACGCCCGAGCGTGTCCGTCACCTGCCCGACGGCCGAGACCCCGGGCAGCGACGCGAGCAACCGGTAGGCGGCGGCCCGGGTCTCGCTCGTCACCGGCGCGTACACGAGCAGGCTCACGGCGTTGTCGACGAGCACCCGATCGTCCACGTCGGAGAAGAGCGCACGCAGCCCCTCGGGAGTCGTCGGCACCTCGTTCATCCTGGTCAGCGGCTTATCGGCCAGGAGGATGCGGAAGTCCCAGTCCTCGCTGGAAAAGGTCCACGGCTTGCCCCGCGCCGCCCGGACGATGCCCTCGGCCCGGTCGTCGGTGATCAGGCCGGGCGTCTTGCCCTGTCCGTAGATCCAGGTCGTCGGCGCGCCGGCCGCCCGCCAGGCGGCCGCGCCCTCGGAGCCCACGGGCACGGCGCCGAGGTAGGTCTCGCGGTACCAGGTAAGGGCCTCCGGATCCGCTGGGATCCAGGATTCCATCGACTTGCTCTGCCGCAGCAGGTAGTGGTGGCCCGGGTCGTAGAACTCGCGGCCGTCGACCACCTTGCTGCCCCACCAGGAGCCCGCGTCGGGCGTCGCGGCCACCGAGGTCGCGGCGGCCAGCAGGATCTGGTTGGCGCTCATCGGGGCGACCGCACTGTGCGTGGCGGGCGACCCGCCCGGCGACACGGAGGTGGTGGCCAGCAGGGCCACGGCGGCCGCCCCGGCCAGGCCGAGCCCCAGCGTGCTCCATCTGGCGGCCCTGCGGCGCCGCCGAGCCCCCTCGTGAGCGAACGCGCCGGCCAGCCGTTCGCGCCCGGCCCGCCGGACCTCCGGCGACAGCGGCGGCGCGGGCAGCAGTTCGCGCACCGCCCGGTAATCATCCATCAGAGCCTCCAAGCAAGGGATTGACGCCGCCCAGGGCGGCACGAAGCTTCCTGCGCACCCGTGACAGACGGGACCCGACGGTGCCGTACGGGATGCCCAGCGCCTCGGCCACCTCCCCATGGCTCAGCTCGCCCAGGGCGCTCAGCAGCAGCACGTCCCGGTCCCCGTCCGAGAGCGCCTGGAGCTCCGCCGTGAGCCGCGCCTGCTCGTTCGCGGCGTCGACGCGGCTGACCACGCGTTCCTCGTGACCGTGGTCCGTGCCCGCGGGAGCGGCCGCGCTGCGGCGCAGCGCGGCCAGCTTCCTGGTCTCGGTACGGCGATGGATCGCGATCAGATTAGAAGCGATGCCGTACAACCAGGGACGCACCTCCCCGCGTTCGCGATCGAACGTGGTGCGCTTCCTGAACGCGGTGAGAAACACCTCGGCGGCGAGGTCGTCGGCGGCCTCCTGACCGAGCCGCCTGCCCAGGTACGCGTGGATCTCCCCGATATAGCGATCGTAGAGCTCCCCGAACCGCTCGGGTTTTCGGTACGACGCCTCCACCAGGTCCGCGTCGCTGATCGCCCCCGAGGGATCAACGAGCCGGAGCCGAGCCGTCATGTTGGCAGTCACACCTGTACTCAACCGATGGGGCGATCTGCTTTCACGGCCCTCAGCCGTCGATGGCCACCAGGTGCGGTTCGCCCGCGACCAGCTCGACCTCCTCCCGGTGCCCGGAGGCGCGGTGGATCAGGGTGATCCGCTGGTCCACGGGCGAGCGCAGCACCGCCCGCACCCTCCCCTCTCCCCAGGTCAGCTCCTCGACGACGACCCGCCCCCGGCAGGCGACGCCGCGGATCGTCCCCTTCGGCAGCAGCTCGGGCACGGCGGGCAGCAGCTCCACGACCCCCGGCCGGGAGTCCACCAGCAGCTCGATGACCAGCCCGTGCAGGGTGTGCGCGGCGTCGGCGTTGTAGATCTCCCGGCTCGGATTGTGGGCGGTCATGAGCGATCGGAACAGCATGTCCATGCCCAGGATCTTCATCAGGTTCGCCTGGGCCAGCCCCGCGTCCTTCAGCCGGGCCGCCGCCAGCGCCCGGTGCAGGCTGCCGTGGGCCGACAGGTTCTCGTCGCCGCGCAGCTCCAGGGCGCGGTGCGCGGCCGCGGCCAGCTCCGGCTCGTCGTCGGGGTTGATCTCGTGCAGCGGCCACACCGGATAGAGGTGGCTGACGTGCCGGTGATCCTCGTGCGGGGCCGCGTCCCACGCCCACTCCGTGAGCGCGCCCCGCTCGTCGATCCGGTACGGCGGCAGCCGCTCGGCCAGCGGTGATCCGGCCAGGCCCAGGGCGTGCCGGGCCGCCGCGATGTCCATCGTCGCGTTGACGCTCGCGTACGAGGAGCCCTCGGGACCCACCTCGGGCGAGAACGACGGCACGATCACGAAGTCGGACCCGGCCAGGAACTCCTCCCAGAACGCCGCCGCCTCCGCCAGCCAGCCGGGCAGCTCTTCGGGCAGGTCACCGGTGACCTGGTGGTGCTCGTGGAGCGGGTACAGCAGCCAGTCGGCCCCGGCCAGCCACATCGTCCACGGCCAGTCCTCGTCGAAATGGAACAGGTAGCCGCTCTCCCCGTCGGTACGGCTCGGCGCGAGGATGCCGTCGACGCCGTAGATCTCGCGGGCGTTGACCCGCCAGTGGTCGATCTGGTCGCGGATCAGGGCGGCGTACCCGGCCATGAGCTCGGGCATCGCGCCGATGTTCACCCCGGCCATCTGCAGGTTGAGGTTGGCGTCGGTGGTGAAGTCGCCCGACCAGGCCGCTCCCCACGCGCCGAGCCAGAGACCGGTGAGCCGGGGCGGCAGCACGCCCGATGAGCTGAGCAGCAGGTAGCGGCCCGAGTGGAACAACCGCTCGACCAACGCGGGACCAGGCTCAGCGATCAGCTCGCGGACCGGCGGGTCCCCGGCCACACCCAGGTCGAGGGTGACCCGCTCGTAGATGGGCCGATGGATGGCGACATGCCGCGCCAGCAGCTCGTCGTACCGATGCCCGGCCAAGGTTGTGAGAGCGGCCTCCAGCCGGTCGGTGCCCCAGCCGGGCTCCTCGTACCGGTCCAGCTTCGTCAGCAGCAGCGTCTCGCCCCGCGTCACCACCGCGTCGCCGGACACGGAGACGTCGGCGGCCAGGACGAGCGTCAGCCCCTCGAACCCGGCGGCGCCCAGCCCGGCCGGATAGGCGCCGCGAGCACTCAGGAAGACGTGCCCATCCTTCTCGTAAGCAGTGGTCTGGTAGAGGACGTCGTCGGGCTTGCCCGGCAGCTCGCCCGTCAGACGCAGCCTCAGCTCACCGGTCAGCCGCTGGACCACGACGGAGTCGGCCCGCGAGACGAACGCGTGGTGTGCGCGCCCACCCGACGTGACCGCGATCTCCCCGGTCGCGAAGTCGGTGACCCGCCGATACGGCCCGGCGGCGAACGCGCCCTCGACGACCAGCTCGTACCCCGGATGGAACGCCTGCGTCCAGGCCAGACTCCGCCCATCGGCCACCACCCGCTGCGCCTCGGCGGCCCGCCCGGACAGGATCAGCTCGCGGATCTCCTCCAGCCGGTCGGCGATGGCGGGCGGGCGCAGGTCGCGGGAGCCGTTGGGCAGGACGAAGCGGTGATGGTCGAACACCACGCGCTGGGCGTGCGGCTCGCCGTAGACCATGATCCCGTACTCGCCGTTGCCGGAAAGGAACGCGTCCTCCCAGGTCAGCGCGGGCTCTGTGTCGTGAATGCGGTGCGCGGGCATCGGACCTCCGGCGGCGGGAAGCGCTTTCCCAGCCACCCTATTAAATGCTACACATGCTTGACGCAGCGAAAAAAGGATGTCGAAATAGGGACGTGTCCGAGACAGCGCCCGAGGTGTCCTTCGACACCCACCCCGACCGCTACCGCCACCTCCGCGTCGAGTACGACGGCGAGATCGCCCGCATCGTCCTCCAGGTGGATGAGCACGGCGGCCTGGTCCCCGGCTACGAGCTCAAGCTCAACTCCTACGACCTGGGCGTGGACATCGAGCTGTACGACGCGGTCCAGCGCCTGCGCTTCGAGCACCCCGAGGTCCGCGCCGTGATCATCACCGGCGGCCTGGAGAAGGTGTTCTGCGCGGGCGCCAACATCAGGATGCTGGCCGGGTCATCGCACTCCTGGAAGGTGAACTTCTGCAAGTTCACCAACGAAACCCGCAACGGCATCGAGGACGCGACCGCGAACTCCGGCCAGACCTACCTCGCGGCGATCAACGGCACGGCGGCCGGCGGCGGCTTCGAGCTGGCGCTGGCCTGCGACCGGATCATCCTGCTGGACGACGGCTCCACGGCCGTGTCGCTGCCGGAGGTGCCGCTGCTCGCCGTACTGCCCGGCACCGGGGGCCTGACCCGGCTGGTCGACAAGCGCGGCGTACGCAAGGACCTGGCGGACGTGTTCGCCACGCGCAGCGAGGGCGTGCGCGGCTCGCGCGCGGTGGAGTGGGGCCTGGTCGACGAGGCGGTGCCGCGCAGCAGGTTCGAGGAGACGGTACGGCAGCGCGCCGCCGAGGCCGCCGCCCGCTCCACCCGCCCGCGCGACGCCAAGGGGATCACGCTGACCCCGCTGGAGCGCGAGGTGAGCGCCGACGCGATCCGCTACCCGAACGTCACCGCGGACCTGGACCGGGCGAACGGGCTGGTCACCATCACGGCGTACGGCCCTCGACAGGACATCGAGTCCTGGCCACTGGCGCTCACCAGGGAGCTGGACGACCTGATCCTGCGGCTGCGCACCAACGAACTGGAGCTGGGCACCTGGGTGATCAAGACCGAGGGCGACGCCCGGCGCGTACTCGAAGCCTGGGAGGGCGACGGCTGGCCGGCCGACGAGATCCGGCACTATTTCAAGCGCACGCTCAAACGCCTGGACGTGACGAGCCGCAGCCTGATCGCGCTGATCGAGCCGGGCAGCTGCTTCGCCGGGCCGCTGCTGGAGCTGGCGCTGGCCTGTGACCGCCAGTACATGTACGACGAAGAGGGCACGGCGATCACCCTCACCGAGGCGAACTTCGGCGCGTTCCCCATGGGCAACGGCCTGTCCCGGCTGGCCGCCCGCTTCCTCGGCGATCCCGGCCACCTCGCCAAGCTGCGGCAGGAGACCGGCCGCGAGATCGACGCCGCCGAGGCGGAGGAGCAGGGCCTGGTCACCTTCGCGCTCGACGACATCGACTGGGCGGACGAGGTACGCATCGCGCTGGAGGAGCGGGCGGCCCTGAGCCCGGACGCGTTGACCGCTATGGAGGCCAACCACCGCTTCGCCGGCCCCGAGACGCTGGAGACGAAGATCTTCGCCCGGCTCACCGCCTGGCAGAACTGGGTGTTCAACCGGCCCAACGCCGCCGGTCCCGAGGGCGCGCTGCGCCGCTACGGCACCGGGCAGCGGCCCGCCTTCGACCGGAAACGAGTGTGAGATGTCCATCGACTACGGCGAGCGCATCCCGAACAACGTCAACCTGGCCGAGGACCGGCGGCTGCAACGGGCGCTGGAGTCGTGGCAGCCCGGCTTCCTGCGCTGGTGGGGCGAGATGGGACCGGCGCTGCCGACCCAGGACGTCTACCTGCGTACGGCGGTGGCGGTGGGCCGGGAGGGCTGGGCGCACTTCGGCCACGTGGCGCTGCCCGAATACCGGTGGGGCATCTTCCTGGCCGAGCGCGACCCCGACCGGCGCATCGCCTTCGGCCAGCACCGGGGAGAGCCGGTCTGGCAGCAGGTGCCCGGCGAGTTCCGCGCCGAGCTGCAGCGGCTCATCGTGGTGCAGGGCGACACCGAGCCGGCCAGCGTGGAGCAGCAGCGCCGCCTCGGGCTGACCGCGCCCAGCCTGTACGACCTGCGCAACCTGTTCCAGGTCAACGTCGAGGAGGGCCGGCACCTGTGGGCCATGGTCTACCTGCTGCACGCCTACTTCGGCCGCGCCGGTCGCGACGAAGCCGACGCGCTGCTGCTGCGCAACTCCGGCAGCGAGGACTCGCCGCGCATCCTGGGCGCCTTCAACGAGGAGACGCCGGACTGGCTGTCGTTCTTCATGTTCACCTACTTCACCGACCGCGACGGCAAGTACCAGCTGGGCACGCTGAAGGAGAGCGCGTTCGATCCGCTCAGCCGTACGTGTGAGTTCATGCTGAAGGAGGAGGCCCACCACATGTTCGTCGGCACCACCGGCGTGGACCGGGTGGTGGAGCGCACCGCGACGCTGATGCGCGAGCACGACACCGACGACATCCAGAAATATGGCGGCATCCCGCTTGATGTCATCCAGAAGTACATCAACTTCCACTACAGCGTCAGCCTGGACCTGTTCGGCGGCGAGACCTCCACGAACGTGGCCAACTACTACACGGCCGGACTCAAGGGCCGCTGGCAGGAGGAACGGCGCAAGGACGACCACCTGCTCACCGAGGCGGCCACCACCGTCCAGCAGGTCGTGGACGGCCGCTTGGCCGACGTGCGCCTGCCCGCGCTGACCGCGCTCAACGCCGACCTGCGTGGGGAGTACATCGCCGACTGCGCCACCGGCCTGACCCGGTGGAACCGCATCCTGGACGGCGTCGCCACCCTCTACCTGCCGCATGTCGGCTTCAACCGCCAGGTCGGCGCGTTCGCCGGGCACCACCTCACCCCGGACGGCCGCCTCGTCGACCAGGCGACCTGGGAGCGCGACCGGGACCGCTGGCTGCCCACTCCCGCCGACAAGGCGTACGTCCACAGCCTGATGCGGCCGGTCTACGAACCCGGCAAGATCGCCGCCTGGCTGGCCCCGCCGCGCAACGGCATCAACGGCCGGCCGCTCGACTACGAGTACGTCCACCTCTGAGGGGTCATGGATGCCTCGGGCTCGGGCCTTGGACTGCGACCGCGGGGGGACGGCCACCGTACAGCTCGCTGACCGTCACGAAGTGGAAGCCGCGCTTGGACAGCCTCTTCAGCACCTGGGGGATCGCCGCCACGGTGGTCGGCCTGATGTCATGAAAAAGAATGATTGATCCGGGTCGCGCTGGGCCGACCGCGGCACGGGTCACATGGCCGCTGTTGCGGTACAACCAGTCCAGGGTGTCCACGCTCCACAGCACCAGCGGGTGCGGCGACTGCCTGCGTACGACGCGGTCGAAGGCACCGTACGGCGGGCGGACCAGCGTGGGCGTCACCCCGGTCGCCTTCCGGATCGCCTGGTCGGTCCTGGCCAGGTCCGCTCGCACCGCACGGGCGGACAGCCTGGTCAGGTCGCGGTGCGACCAGCTGTGGTTGCCGATCTCGTGCCCGGCCCGCAGGGCGCCGCGCACCACGCCGGGGCGGGCGACCACGTTCTGCCCGACGACGAAGAACGTGGCCCGCGCCCGGTACCTGGCCAGATACTGGAGCAACCTGGGGGTGTACGGACTCGGGCCGTCGTCGAAGGTGAGCGCCACGCACTTGACCCGGCGGCAGTCGACCGAGCCGTCCGCCGTATATCCGGGCAGCGCCATGCGGCCGGACGGACGCATGACCTGGGCCTGCGCCCGCCGGCCGAAGTCCGACAGCAGCGGCTCCACCTCGGCGCGCGGCAACACGGCCTGCACCTGGCCGACGGCCCCCGCCGCCACCTCCCCTTCGTCGAAGGTCACGACCAGATCGCCGTCCTTGGTGAAACCCAGGTCGTCGAGCGTCTGGGCGCTCCGGTCGGCGAGCCGCGCCTCCTCGGTCAGCGCCTTCTCGGTCAGCACCTTCTCCGTCAGCGCCTCGAACCCGCTCATGGACGCCGCGTCGATGAGCGACATGGCGGGCACGACCTGGCCCTTGACCCCGTCGTACCAGAGCGACGTCGTCGACTTGCCGTCGCCCGCGCCCCCGAGCTGGTAGACGGTGAACCGGACCCCGATCACATCGCCCGAGGCCGCCACGAAGCCGAACCCGACGTTCAGCTCGGGCGCCTTCCCGTCCTGCTCGCCGCACCCGCTCTCCCGCGCCCACTTCAGGAACGTGGCCCGCCGCGCCTCGACCAGCCGGCGCAGCGCGTCCGTCAGCGGCTGCGCGCCCGGCACCTGCGGGTACGTGGTCGACCAGGCACAGGATCCCTCGTTGCCGTTGTCGCGAACCACCCGCAGCCCGCGGATCCACGTCGGCGCGACCGTCACGACCGGGTCCTCCGAGCGGACGGAGGCCTGCCACACCTCGGACGCCTGCCCGATCCCCCCGCACGATGTCGATGTCAACGTGACCACCGCCAATGCGGCCACCAGACCCCTCATGATCACGACCCCCCGCCGTTTCCGCCCCTGACCCGTTCGACTCCTCGTTCCAGCTATTGGTTCGCCAAACAGACCATCCTGGATGGTCTACTTCGACGGTAACTCGGCCGGTCAGCTACGTTTGCGCAGCATGAGTGACAATCGCATCCCGCCCCCCTTCATCGCCGACGAGCGCGCCATGCTCACCAACTGGCTCGACTGGCATCGCGAGACCCTGGCCGTCAAGTGCGAGGGCCTGTCGGAGGAGCAGCTGCGGCAGCGTTCCGCCCCGCCGTCGACCATGTCGCTGCTCGGCTTGGTCCGTCACATGGCTCACGTGGAGCGGGCCTGGTACCGGGGGGTGCTGAACGGCGAGGACGTCCCGAAGCTGTGGGGCAAGGACACCAACCAAGACGCGGACTTCGACGACGTCGACACCGCCTCGGCCGACGAGGCGTTCAAGACCTGGCAGACCGAGATCGAGCACGCCCGCGAGGTGTCGGCCGGGGTGCCGCTCGACGCCCTGGGCAAGCAGCAGCGCCACGGGCAGGACTGCTCCCACCGGTGGATCCTCGTCCACATGATCGAGGAGTACGCCCGCCACAACGGCCACGCCGACATCCTGCGTGAGCAGATCGACGGTGTGACGGGCGAATAGCGTCCCCCGCTGACGTCCCCCGCCCGGCACGCGGCGCTCAGCTAGGCCGCCGAGCACGCGGCGCTCGATCAGGCCACTGAGCACGCGGCGCTCAGCCAGGCCGCTGAGAGGGCAGAGGTGGGTTATATACCTACTATCTCGGTAGGATATGGTGGTTTTAGTTCCAGCGACCACCGTGAAGGATGTCCCATGCGTTCCGCCGCGCTCACCATGCTCACCGCCTCGGGGCTGGCCGTCTCGGGGCTCCTCGCCGCCTGTGGCAGCAGCGGTCCCGCCGTCCAGGCGCAGGCCGCCGGCGGGGCACCCGTCTACGGGGGCACGCTGACCTACCTGGAGCATCAGCCGCCCACCTGCCTCTACCTGCCCGCCGCCGGTTTCTATCCGAACGGCGGCGTGCTGAACCAGCTCACCGACAAGCTGACCTGGCAGGACCCGAAGACGCTGCGGATCGAGCCGTGGATCGCCACCAAGTGGGAGGTGAACAAGGACGCCACCGAATACACCTTCCACCTGCGCGACGGCGTGACCTTCAGCGACGGCAGCCCGCTCGACGCCTCGGCCGTGGCCGCCAACTTCGACGTGTACGGCCTCGGCGACACCGACCTCAAGCTGCCCCCGGCCGAGTTCGTCAACAACTACGAACGTAGTGAGGTCATCGACAACAGAACCGTGCGCTTCCATTTCAAGAAGCCGTCACCCGGTTTTCTGCAAGGAACCTCGGTCATCGGCGCGGGCCTGGTGTCGAAGAAGACGATCTCGCTGCCGTACGAACAGCAGTGCCAGCTCAAGAACGTCATCGGGTCCGGCCCGTTCACCGTGGCGAAACAGGTCGTGGACAAGGAGATCGACCTGACCGCCCGCAAGGACTACAACTGGGCGCCGGCGTCGTCGAAGCACCAGGGCCGCGCGTACCTCGACACCATCAAGATCATCGTGACGCCCGAGGACAACGTGCGGGTGGGCGCGCTCACCTCCGGCCAAGCCGACTACGTCCGCTACGTCCAGGCTTATGACGAAAAAACCGTCAAGGACGCGAATTTCAAGATTTATGCGGAGCCGACCAGAGGCGTGAACAACGGCCTCTACCTGCGGCCCGGCAACAGCATCCTCAGCGACCTCGACGTACGCAAGGCGCTCCAGGCCGGAACCAACGCCAAGGAGGTGGTCGACACCCTGTTCACCCCGAGCTACCCGGTCGCCACCTCGGTCCTCAGCCACCTCGCCCATGGGTACGTCGACCTGTCCAAGGAGCTCGCCTACGACCCGGCCAAGGCCAACGCCCTGCTCGACAAGGCCGGCTGGGCGCGCGGCGCCGACGGCATCCGCGCCAAGGACGGCAAGCCGCTCCAGCTGGGCGTCTTCGTCTCGGGCCCGCAACCGCTGTCCAAGCAGACCCTCGAACTCATCGCCCAGCAGTGGACCAAGATCGGCGTGAAGCTGGAGATCCGCCCCGCCGACGCCGGCACCCAGGCCGTCGACATCAAGAACGCGGAGAAGACCGCCATCGCCCACTCGATGGTCGGCCGCGCCGACGAGGACGTGATCAAGAGCCACTTCCACAGCCAGAACCGCGACGTCATCCTGTCCAAGGACACCAAGCTCGACAAGCTCCTGGAGGAGGAGTCGGCCCTGGCGGACAAGGCCGCCCGCGACGCCAAGGTCGGCGAGATCCAGCGCTACGTGGTGGACCAGGGTTACGCGATCCCGCTGTTCGAGGAGCCGCAGGTCTACGGCGCCGCCCCGTACGTCCAGGGTGTCGCCTTCGAGGCGGTGGCCAGGCCCACGTTCTACTCGGTCTGGCTGTCGAAGCGGTGACCCGATACGTCCTGCTGCGCGTCGGGCAGGCGGCGCTGGTGCTGTGGGCCGCCTTCACGGCGGGCTACGTACTCCTCCAGCTCCTGCCCGGCGACTCGATCCTGATCAAGTTCCAGAACCCGGAGCTCGGGCTGTCGCCCCAGCAGATCGCCGAGATCCGCGCCTACTACGGCGGCGGCGACCCGCCGATCATCGGCTACCTCCACACGCTGCTCGGCTTCCTGCGCGGCGGCTTCGGCTACTCGATCGACACCGGCACGCCGGTGGTCGAACGGCTGGCCGAGGCGCTGCCGGAGACGGCCAAGCTGGCCACGGCGGGGTTCGCGCTGGCCCTGCTGATCGCCGTGGTGCTCGCCTTCGCCGCCGGGTACAGCCGTACGTCCTGGCTGCGCGGGGCGCTGCTGGCGGTGCCGTCGCTGTTCGTCTCGGTGCCCGCCTTCTGGCTGGGGATCCTGCTGATCCAGGTGTTCTCCTTCCGGCTCGGGCTGGTGCCGGTGATCGGCGGCAGCCCGACGCAGCAACTCCTGCTGCCGGTGCTGACGCTGGCCGTGCCGATCTCGGCGCCGATCGCGCAGGTGCTGGCACGCGGCATCGACCAGGTGTACACCCAGCCGTTCGTACCCGTCGTGGCCGCCAAGGGCGCGTCGCGGTGGTGGATCCTGTGGCGGCACGTGGCTCGCAACGCGGTGCTGCCCGCGCTGACCGTCGCCGGGATGACGTTCGGCGAGCTCATCGCGGGGTCGGTCGTCACCGAGACGGTCTTCGGCCGCAACGGCATCGGACGGCTGACCGAGCAGGCGGTCAACGCGCAGGACACGCCGGTGATGCTGGCCGTCGTGGTGCTCGCGAGCACCGTGTTCGTCCTGGTCAACCTGGGCGTGGACCTGCTGTTCCCGGTGCTCGACCCCCGGCTGAAGGCGGCGGCGTGAAGATCCTGTCCTGGTTGACGATCGCTCTCGTCGTGCTCTGGGCCGTCGTGCCCGCCCTGTTCACCGGGTACGACCCGCTGGCCGGGGTGCCGGCCGAGAAGCTGCGCCCGCCGAGCCCCGAGCACCTGTTCGGCACCGACGCCGTGGGCCGCGACCTGTTCGCCCGCGTGGTGCACGGCTCCGTGCACTCCCTGTCGGGCGCGTTCGTCGCCGTCGCCGTGGGTCTGCTCGCGGGCACGCTGCTCGGTCTGCTGGCCGGGTCGACCGGCGGGTTGCTCGACGACGCCGTCATGCGGGTGGCCGACGTCCTGCTGTCCGTGCCCGGCCTGCTCCTGGCGCTGACGGTGATCATCCTGCTCGGTCCCGGCACGGTCAACGTGGCGATCGCGGTGGGCATCGGGTCCGTCGCCGCCTTCGCCCGCCTGTCGCGCTCGGAGGTCGTACGGGTGCGCCGGTCCGACTACGTGGAGGCCGCGTTCGGCAGCGGCGGCCGGTTCCCGGCCGTGCTCTGGCGGCACGTCCTGCCCAACTCGCTCGGCCCGGTCATCGCGCTGGCCGCCCTGCAGTTCGGGGTGGCGATCCTGGCCATCTCGACGCTCGGCTTCCTCGGCTACGGCGCCGAGCCGCCGACGCCCGAGTGGGGACTGCTCATCTCCGAGGGCCGCAACTACCTGGCCACCTCGTGGTGGCTGACGACGCTGCCCGGCGTGGTGGTCGTGGCCGTGGTACTGGCCGCGAGCCGAATCAGCCGCTCGATCGGAAGGAACACGACATGAGCCACCGATCGGAAGGCCCACGCAATGAACTGGTCGCTCGGAAGGCCCGCGCAATGAGCGGGTCGATCGGAAGGAACACGACATGAGCTGGTCGATTGGAGGCCCCAACCAATGAGCCTCCTGGACGTACGCGACCTCGCGGTCTCCTACGACGCCCGGCCGGCGGTCCAGGGGATCTCCTTCACGGTCGAGCCCGGCGAGGTGGTCGCGGTGGTCGGCGAGTCCGGCTCCGGCAAGACGACCACCGCCCACTCGATCATCGGCCTGCTGCCCCCTAACGCCACCCTCGACAGCGGCCAGATCTTGCTCGGCGACTCCGACCTGGCCACCTGGTCCACCCGCCGGATGGAATCGATCAGGGGCGCCCAGATCGGCCTGATCCCGCAGGACCCGTCCAACTCCCTGAACCCGGTCAAGACCGTCGGCGCCCAGATCGGCGAGGTCCTGCGCATCCACAAACGCGGCGACCGTCGTACGATCTCCCGCCGCGTCGTGGACCTGCTCACCCGCGTCGGCCTGCCGGACCCAGAGACGCGCGCCCGCCAATACCCGCACGAGCTGTCCGGCGGGATGCGTCAGCGGGTCCTCATCGCCATCGCCATCGCCCTGGAACCGCGGCTCGTCATCGCCGACGAGCCGACGAGCGCACTGGACGTCACGGTGCAGCGGCGCATCCTGGATCTCATCGACGACCTGCGCGCCGAGTTCGGTACGGCGGTGCTGCTGGTCACCCACGACTTGGGCATCGCCGCGAACCGCTCGGACCGCCTGATCGTCATGAAGGACGGCCGGATCGAGGAGCAGGGCCCGTCGAGCCAGGTCCTGTCAGTTCCGCAGGCCGCCTACACCGGGCAGCTGCTGCGCGACGCGCCCGCGCTGTCCGTGCGCGAGTTCCGCGCGGTAGCGGAGGCCACTGACGAGGAGCCCGCGATCGTGGTCCGCGACCTGGTCAAGGAGTTCCGCGTCGGGAGACGTCCGTTCCGCGCTGTCGACGGGGTGTCCTTCGAGGTACGCCCCGGCACCACGCACGCTCTCGTGGGCGAGTCCGGATCGGGCAAGACGACCACGGCCCGCATGGTCGTACGCTTCGCCGAGCCCACCTCCGGCACCGTCACGATCGCCGGAGCGGGAACGGTCGTCGGGGGGAGAGCGGGGCGCGACTTCCGGCGCCACGTGCAGCTCGTCTACCAGAACCCCTATGGCTCGCTCGACCCCCGGCAGTCCATCGCCGCGATCGTGGAGGAGCCGCTGCGCAACTTCCGGCTCGGGGACCGCGCCGCCCGCCGCCGCAGGGTGCGTGATCTGATGGAACGTGTGGCGCTCCCCGAGAGCCTGCTCGACCGCAGGCCACGTGAGCTGTCCGGCGGCCAGCGGCAGCGCGTGGCCATCGCCCGCGCGCTGGCCGTCGATCCGGGGGTCGTGGTGCTCGACGAGGCGGTCTCCGCGCTCGACGTGACCGTACAGGCGCAGATCCTGGACCTGCTCGAAGAGCTCCAGCGTGACCTGGGGCTGACTTATCTGTTCATCTCGCACGACCTCGCGGTGGTGCGCCAGATCTCACACACCGTTTCCGTCATGAACAAGGGACGCATAGTGGAATTCGGAACCACACAACGGGTCTTCACCGACCCACAGCACGACTACACCCGCGAACTCCTGGCCGCGATCCCGGAGCCGGTGCGATGAGGCTGGGATTCTTCAGCCGACTGCTCGACGAGGTGCCCGCTGACGAGCGCTACCGGCTGGCCGCCGAGCAGATCGGGCACGCGGAGTCCTTCGGGTTCGACACGGCGTGGGTGGCGCAGCACCACTTCGACGGCGCGGAGGGCGGGCTGCCCGCGCCGCTGGTCTTCCTCGCGCACGTCGCCGCGCGTACCAGCCGGATCAGGCTCGGCACCGGCATCATCACGCTGCCGCTCGAACATCCGGTACGCGTTGCCGAGGACACCGCCGTACTCGATCTGCTGACCGGCGGCCGGCTCGAAGTGGGCGTCGGCAGCGGCGGCACGCCGTCGTCGTTCACCGCGTTCGGGAAGGAGAGCGCGCGGCGGGCGGCCGTCTACGCCGAGCATCTGGCGGTGCTCGTCGACGCCTGGTCGGGCCGCGACCTCGGCGGCGGCAACCGGCTCTATCCCGCGGCGCCGCGCCTGCTCGACGCCGTCTGGGAGGCGACGTTCTCGGTGAGCGGCGGCGCCAGGGCGGGGCGGGCGGGCAACGGGCTGATGCTGTCGCGTACCCAGCCACGCCCTGAGGAGCATCCCGAGGCGACGCTGGCGGAGATCCAGCGGCCCATCGTGGACGCCTACTACGAGAACCTGCCGGCGGGCACCGCGCCCCGGATCGTGGCGTCGCGGACCGCGTTCGTGGCCGACAGCCGGGCCGAGGCGCTGCGGTACGCCGAACGCGGGCTGAGCCGCGCCCGGCTGCCCTTCGAGACCTCCCGCGACCGCATCACCGCCTTCGACGTGCACGTGGGGACCCCGCAGGACGTCATCGACAGCCTCAAGGCCGATCCCACGCTCGACCGGGTCACCGACCTGGTCCTGCAGGTGCACTCGGTCGACCCACCGCACCCGCTGATCCTCCGCTCCATCGAACTGCTGGCGACCGAGGTCGCCCCCGCGTTCGGCTGGGCCCCGAACACCACGGAATTGAGCACCACATGATCGACGTGATCGACCACCTGGTGGGGATCGAGCCGGACTCCCCGCTCGATCGCCTGCGTGACCGGCGGCCGGACGCCCGCGAGCACGCCCAGCGCGGCTTCGACGCGCTGCTCACCCCTGACGTGCCCGGCGCGGTCTCGCTGGTCGAGCGGGACGCGGTGGCGGCCTTCGTGACGGGCCTGCACAGCGATCCCCGTACCGCCCGCTTCTACGCCGACCGGCTCGCCGAGCTGGCTCCCGAACTGCTCGGCGCGGTCCGGCTGGAGATCGAGGCCGGGAGTACGACCGGCCCCTACGGCGCCTACCCCGCCGACGGACCGCTCGCCGCCGAGAGCGACGAAGGGCTGCGCTACCGGGCCCGGCAGCCCGAAGCGCTCGGGGCGCGGCTCGCCGCCGCCTTCGAGCACGCGCACCTGCTGGTGTTCCGCCCGCGCGAGGCCGACCCCAAGGACCTGCGGGCGCTCGCGGACGCGGGCTGGAGCGACGCGGCCATCGTGACGCTCTCGCAGCTCGTGGCCTTCCTCAGCTTCCAGATCCGGGTGGTCGCGGGCCTGCGGCTGCTCGGCGCCGCCCAGAAGGAGACCACCGCATGACCGGCTTCACCACCGACCAACTGGGCTGGAAGCCGTGGCTGGCGCCGCTGGCCGAACACGAGCTGACCGAGGCCCACCGAGAGGCCCTGGTAGACGCGTCCCGGGCCGCATCCCCGTACTTCAGGCTGCTCGCCCGCGACCCGGAGATCCTGCACGCACGGACCAAGACCGACAACGACATCTTCTACAACACCAAGGGCGGCCTGCCGCGCCCGGAGCGCGAGCTGGCCGCCACCGCCACCTCGCGCCGCAACGGGTGCGTCTTCTGCGCCTCTGTGCACGCGCGGTTCGCGGCGCACTACTCCAAACGGCCCGACGACGTACGACGGCTGCTCGACGAGGGCGTGGCGGCGCCGCAGGACGGGCGGTGGCGGGCCGTCATCGACGCCTCGGTGGCGCTGGCGGCCACGCCGTCCGAGTTCGGCGCCGAGCACATCGAGGCGCTACGCGCGGCCGGGCTGGACGATCTGGCGATCAGCGACACGATTCACGCGGCGGCCTTCTTCAACTGGGCGAACCGGCTCATGCTCTCGCTAGGAGAGCCCACCAGCGACCGGAAGGCAGACCAGTGACCGATCCGCACCTCGACCACCTCGTCTACGCCGTACCCGACCTCCTGCTCGGCGTCGCCGACTTCGCCGCGCGCACCGGAGTCACCCCGGCGGCCGGAGGCCGTCACCCCGGCGGCACCGCCAACTACCTGGTCTCCTTCGGCGATACCTCCTACCTGGAGATCATCGGGCCAGACCCGGAGGCCGAGGACGGCCTCCAGCGCTCCGTCTTCGACCTGGAGACCCTGTCCGAGCCACGGCTCATCACCTGGGCCGTACACCCGACCGACCTCGACAAGTCCGTACGGCAGGCCCGCGAGCACGGCTACGACCCCGGCGACGTCGAGCCGCTGTCCCGGCGCACCCCCGACGGCACCCTGCTGGAGTGGCGGCTCACCAGGCGGGACGATTCCGCGCCGGTCAGGCCGGTGCCGTTCCTCATCGACTGGGGCGGCACCACCCATCCCGCGGCGTCGGGACTGCCCCGGCTGGGCCTGGCGGCCTTCAGCGCCGTACACCCGGAGCCCTCCGCGCTCCGCCGCGACCTGACCGCGCTGGGCGTCGAGCTGGACATCGCCGAGGGCCCGGAGATCGCGTTGCGGGCGGTGCTGGACACCCCTCTCGGCCAGGTGACCTTGGCCTGAACCGCCCATTTCGTTGGCTTGATCGCGGGCTAGCCGCAAGAATGGCGCGATGGCTGACACTACGGAGACCGACTGGGTCTCCAGGTTCGCGGATGAGGTGATCTCCGAGGCGGAGCGTCGTGCCCCGGGGAAACCGATCGTCTGCGCCTCCGGATTGAGCCCGTCCGGGCCGATCCACCTGGGTAACCTGCGGGAGGTCACGACTCCGCACCTGGTCGCCGACGAGATCCGCCGCCGCGGCCTCGACTGCGTGCACCTGCTGTCGTGGGACGACTACGACCGCTTCCGCAGGGTGCCCGCGGGCATCGACCCGTCCTGGGCCGACCACATCGGCAAGCCCTTGACCTCGGTGCCCGCCCCGCCGGGCAGCCCGTACGCGAACTGGGCCGAGCACTTCAAAGCGCCGATGATCGAGGCGCTGGCCGGCCTCGGCATCACCTACACCGGCATCAGCCAGACCGAGCAATACTCCGCCGGCACCTACCGCGAGCAGATCCTGCTCGCCATGCGCGAGCGGGAACGGATCAACGCGGTCCTGGCCCGCTACCGCACCAAGGAGACGGCCCGCACCGAGGCGGTGGATTACTACCCCTACAGGCCCTATTGCGAGCTGTGCGAGCGGGATCTCACGACGGTCACCGCCTATGACGACGACAGCACCGAGCTGGCGTACGTGTGCGAGTGCGGGTTCGGGGAGACCGTTCGCCTGGCCGAACACGACCGCGGCAAGCTGGTGTGGAAGGTCGACTGGCCGATGCGGTGGGCGTACGAGGGCGTGGTGTTCGAGCCCTCGGGCGTCGACCATCACTCCCCCGGCTCGGCCTGGGTGGTCGGCGGGCAGATCGTGGGCGAGGTGTTCGGCGGCGAGCGGCCGATCGGCCCGATGTACGCCTTCGTCGGCATCACCGGCATGGCCAAGATGAGCAGCTCCAAGGGTGGCGTGCCGACTCCGTCCGACGCGCTGGAGATCATGGAGGCGCCGGTGCTGCGCTGGCTGTACGCGCGGCGCAAGCCCTCCCAGTCCTTCAAGATCGCCTTCGACCAGGAGATCCAGCGGCTCTACGACGAGTGGGACAGCCTCGGCCGCAAGGTCGCCACCGACGCGGCCCAACCCGCCGAGCTGGCCGCCTACGAGCGGGCCGTACGCACGGCCGAGGGCCCGCTGACCGCCACGCCGCGGCCGGTGCCGTACCGGACGCTGGCCTCCGTCGTCGACATCACCACGGGCGACGACGACCAGACGCTACGGATCCTGCGCGACGTCGACGGCGAGCTCACCTCGCTCGACGAGGCCCGGCCCCGGCTCGACCGCGCGCAGCGCTGGGTCGACACCCAGGTGCCCACCGACCAGCGCACCCGCGTGCGCGAGTCACCCGACGCCGAGTTGCTCGCCGCGCTCGACGAGGACGAGCGTGACTCGCTGCGGCTGCTGGTCGACGGGCTCGACGAACACTGGTCGCTCGACGGGCTGACCACGCTGGTCTACGGCGTGCCGAAGGTACGAGCCGGGCTGGCGCCCGACGCCAAGGCCACGCCCGAGCTGAAGACGGCGCAGCGAGCCTTCTTCGCCCTGCTGTACCGGCTCCTGGTCAACCGCGACACCGGCCCACGCCTCCCCACCCTCCTCCTGGCCGTCGGCGCCGACCAGGTCCGGAAGCTGGTCGGCGCTTGAGCCGGCTCCGCCCGCGTTACCGGCTCGCCGCCGCCGCGACCGATCTCTACTTCCGTGGTGCTTGGCGCGGACCTGGAGCTGTTGGCCGGGCTGATCCGGAGCCGTCCGCTACATGTGGTCGTGCTGGCCCCTGACGCCCGCCGAGACGGTCGACGAGATCCTCGCCAGGGCCGCGGAGGCCGTCGTCCACGTGGAGCCCGCCGCCTGACCGACGCGGTCGCACAGTCGCCATCAGACGGTCGCCGTCGTGCGGTCGCCGCCTGGCGGACGCCGTCAGACAGTGGCCCATCGGACGGTCACTTGCGGCCGGTTCGGGGTGGGCTGGGGCGTTCAGGCGGCAGGACCTCGACCGAGGTCTTGCGGATGTGGTCGTAGACCAGCGACGTACGCACGTCGGCGATGTTGCGGTGCCGTGAGACGTGGTCGAGCACGAAGTCACGCAGGTGGCCCGTGTCGCGCACGGCCACTTGGATGATGAAGTCGTCGCCGCCCGACACCACGAAGATCGCCAGTGTCTCGGGCAGCGTGGCCACGTAGTCGCGGAACCCCTCGACCGACTCTCGAATCTTGGGGTGCAGCCGTACGTGGATGAGCGCCTGCACCGGACGGCCGATGGCGGCCAGGTTGACCTCGGCGTGGAAGCCTTCGATCACCCCGTTGCCGCGCAGCGACCGCACCCGTTCGAGGCAGGTCGAGGGCGCGATGCCGATCCGCTCGGCGAGCTCGCGGTTGGTCTGGCGGCCGTCGCGCTGCAACTCGACGACGATGGCCGTATCAAGTTCGTCCACGCCCGCATCCTGCCACGAATCTCCGAACTTTCTTCGGAATCCGCCACCCCGACTTGTCGATCCAGCAGCGAAAAGTGCAATCTCCCCTCATAAGTTCGGAGAAGGAGAGATGGATGACCGTGCTCGCCGACTGGATCGACCGCCTCGACCACCGTAGCGACCTGCCCACCCGGGAGCTCCCGGTGAAGTGGGTGATGGTGATGGACCGCGACCTGCCCCGCGGCCTCCAGGCGAACGCCGCCGCCTGCCTCGCCGCCTCCGTGGGCCGTACGGTGCCCGCGATCCTCGGCCCGGGCGGCACCGACGCCGGCGGCCACGCGCATGCCGGACTGCCGTGGATCGGCTGCACGGTGCTGGCCGCGCCCGCCGCGATCGTCAGCCGGGTGCGGGCCGACGCCGCCGCCGAGCCCGACCTGGTCGTCACCGACATGGCGGCCATCGCCCAGCGGACGAACGTCTACGACGACTACCTGGCCGAGCTCGCTCGCACCGAGGACCCGCCCTATTACGCGGTCAGCCTGCTCGGCCCGCGCGCCGCGGTGGAGCGCCACACCGGGCGGCTTCCTTTGCTCCGCTAAATATCCGGCTGCCTCAGTTGGGCTGAAACCCGGGACTATATAAGCGGACATATACATATAACCGCAATCGATGCAAGAAGCTGTCAAGCGGCTTGCATGCGGGCCAGCGCACCTTCGGGGCATGAACAAGCCCTTCGCCGTGAGCGTCACTGTAGTCGTTCCTGCGATGAACGAGGCAGGCAATCTCCCTCACGTCTTCGCGACGCTGCCCACCTGGATCGACGAAGTAGTCCTCGTCGACGGCAACTCGACCGACAACACGGTAGCCGTGGCCCGGCGGCTCCGGCCCGACCTGCGCGTGGTGGCGCAGTCGGGACGCGGCAAGGGCAACGCCCTCATTGAGGGATTCGCGGCGGCACGTGGCGACATCATCGTCATGATCGACGCCGATGGGTCGACCGACGGTGGAGAGATTTTCTCCTTCGTCAGCGCCCTGGTTCAAGGCGCCGATTTCGCCAAGGGCTCCAGGTACGCCCCTGGCGGTGGCTCCGACGACATCAGCCCGCTGCGCTCGCTCGGCAACAAGGTCCTCACGGGCCTGACGAACCTGCTGTACGGCACCCACTACACGGACCTGTGCTACGGCTACAACGCGTTCTGGGCCCACCACCTGGACGCGATGGCACTGGACTGCGACGGTTTCGAGATCGAGACGCTGATGAACGTCCGAGCCGCCCAGGCCGGACTCCGCATCAGCGAGGTGCCCAGCCACGAGCACTCCCGCATCCACGGCGAGAGCAACCTGCACGCCGTACGCGATGGCTGGCGCGTACTCAAGACGATCCTCCGGGAGCGCACCAGAGGGGCGATGGCTCCGCACGCCCAGGTGGCGCTCGCCGAGTGAACGGTGCCATTCTCGGACGATGCGCTACATAGTCATCGGAGCAGGAGCAGTTGGCGGCACTATCGGGGCACGGTTGTTCCAGGGCGGGCACGAGGTCGTGCTGGTCGCGCGCGGCGCCCACTATGAGGCGCTGAAGAGCGGCGGGCTGCGCCTGATCACGCCCGACTCCACCGAGACCCTGGACGTGCCCGTGGCCGACGGCCCTGTGCCGACGCGCGACGACGACGTGCTGATCGTGGCGACCAAGTCGCAGGACACGATCAGCGCGCTCGACCCGTGGCCCAGGCACCTGCCGGTGGTGTGCGCCCAGAACGGCGTCGACAACGAGCGGACCGTCCTGCGGAGGTTCGAGAAGGTTTACGGCATGTGCGTGTGGCTGCCCGCCTCACACCTGGAGCCCGGAACGGTCGCGGCCTTCGGCCACCCGTACTCGGGCATGCTGCATGTCGGACGTTATCCACAGGGTGTGGATGAAATCTCCCGGCAGCTCGTCACCGACCTCAACAAGAGCGGCATGTACGGGCTCGACGCACCAGACGTCATGCGCTGGAAGTACGCCAAGTTGCTCGGCAACCTGAACAACGCCGTCGACGCGGTCTGCCGGAGCGGTTCCGGCGGCGAGGCGCTGACCGAGCAGGCCAGGGCCGAGGGCATGGCCGTGCTGGAGGAGGCGGGCATCCCCTACGCCACGCCGAGCGAGCAGGCGGAGGTCCGCGGCAACAAGGTGGACAACCGGCCGATCGAGGGCATCGAACGCGGCGGGGGATCCTCCTGGCAGAGCCTGGCCAGGTCCAGCGGCTCGATCGAGGCCGACTACCTCAACGGCGAGATCGTGCTGCTCGGCCGCGAGTACGGGATCCCGACCCCGGCCAACGAGGTGCTCCAGCGCGAGGCCAACCGCCACGCGCGCGAGAAGCTGCCGCCCGGCTCGATGTCGGCCGCCGAACTGGCCGCGCTCATCGACGAGCGTTCCGCAGCCGTATCCCGCTGAAGCCCAGCGTGCTGGCCGTCACCTCGTTCCAGAACGGCCAGAGGTTGTCCAGCACGCGCAGCTGGATCCCGGCCTCCTCGTGCAGGTCCAAGAGATCCGGCACCGGCTCAGCCGGGCCGAGCGGCTTCACCGGCACCTCGGCCACGAGCGCGTGCCCGTCGTCGCCGATGGCGCGGAAAGGGCCGGCGGGCAGCCGGTAGGCGTAAAGGCCGACGTCCATGAGGGCCTTGAGCCAGCCGTACTCGATGGCGTGCACCCGGTCGCCGCAGCCCGCGCCGATGATCCGGTCGGCGTCTGCCTCGCTGGTGCCGGCCGTTTTCCAGGCCATCGCCCGCGGGCAGGCCCGCGGGAACCAGTAGTCGGGACAGCGCTCGTAGCCGACCGCCCAGACGTACGGCTCGCGCAGGGCGGAGGTCGGCGCCACGTGCGGCACGAACAGCTCGATCGTCGGGTCCTCGGAGAAGTGCAGCACTTGGCCGGGCTCAGGTCTCATGATCTCCATGATGACCGGGAACCCCGGCCGGATCGGCGATCGCGGGGCATAGTCCGCCCGAGCCGGGGCAGTAGAGACTCGCTCTGACGACAGGGAGTGAGCTGAAATGATCTTGCTGGGTCTACTCCTGGTCCTGCTCGCCGGTGGCGCCATCGCCTTGGTGGCCGCCGAGGAGACCTCCAGGTACATTCTGTTCGGCTACACGTTCGAATTCAATTCGTTCGGCATGTTCATCGCCGGTGCCGTGACCACGGCCGTGCTGCTGCTGGGCATCGCGATGATCAGCTCCGGTTCCCGCCGGTCGGCCAAGCGTCGCCGCCAGAAGCGCGTGGCGAGCGCCGAGGCCTCCAGCCGGGTGGCCCGGCTCGAAGAGGAGAAGCGCGAGCTGGAGCGGAAGCTGCAGCACGAGCACGCCGCCACGCGCGAGCCTGAGCACGCGCGTGAGCCGGACATGCGCGAGACGCAGAACCTGCGCGTCCCCGAGCAGGTGCGCGCGCCTGAGCACGCACGCCGGGCCGAGCCTGTGAACGAGTCCGAGTCGACCGACCGGCTCGTGGCCGGTGGCGCCGAGAACACCAGGCGGCGGTAGCCCTGAGCG
Organism: Nonomuraea sp. NPDC048901; assembly: GCF_040649695.1. Classification (NCBI taxonomy): domain Bacteria; kingdom Bacillati; phylum Actinomycetota; class Actinomycetes; order Streptosporangiales; family Streptosporangiaceae; genus Nonomuraea; species Nonomuraea sp. NPDC048901. Next base: position 49,011 of record NZ_JBEZFW010000023.1, read on the forward strand.
CGGCAGGCGCGGGGGCGTCAGGGCCCTCGCGCCGAGCCGTCGCCAGAAATCCCGGTAAAAGGGGGTGTACTCTGCGAGGCGATCTCATCATGCCTCCGGAGGTCGCATGCCCCCCACGCGTGGCCGTCCCATCGCCATCAAGCTCCTCATCCTGCTGATCGTCCCGCTCACGTCGTTGGTCGGCCTGTGGGCCTTCGCGGCGACACTGACCGGCGGCGACGGCCTGCGCCTGCTGGAGATCAACGATCTGGTGACGAACCTGGCCGACCCGTCCGAGCAGATCAACGTCGAGCTCCAGAACGAGCGGCTGGCCTCCGTCGAGTTCCTGACGACCAAGCGCGGCACCACCCAGCTGGCCAGGCAACGCGCCCGGACGGACAAGGCCGTCGCGGACTTCCGCAAGCTGGCAGGCGACCAGCAGGCCATCTCGTCCGGGATGGCCGTGCAGCTCAGAGCCCTGTACGACCGGCTCGACGCGCTACCCGCGATCCGCCGCCAGGTCGATGGCGGAAACCCCGCCCCGCTCGACGTGATCGACGGCTACAGCCAGATCGCCGACGCCTCCTTCCGCATGTACGACGCGATGATCCTCATGCCGGACATGACGCTCTACCGGCAGGCCCGCGCCGTCACCATGCTGGGCGAGGCCAAGGACCTGCTGTCGAGAGAGCGGGCGATCATCGCCGTAGTCCTGGACAGGGGCAAGGCGACCACCCTTGAGCGCCGTGAGTTCACCGGCATGGTCGCCACCAGGCGCCTGCTCTACACCCAGGCGCTGTCCCACCTCGACTCCGAGCTGCGCGGGCCGTACGAGCAGCTGGTCTCCTCGCCCGCCTACCGCGAGTTCATGCGCGCGGAGGACGCCATCATGGGCCAGGCCACCACGAACGGCCTGCCCGCCACGGCGGCCACCTGGCCCGTCGACGCCAGCAACCTGTGGATGGCCGTCGATCGCAACCAACGCCAGGCCGTACGGGAGATCACGCAGCGCGTCACGCCCGCTGCCGTCAACGTGCTGATCAAGATCGGCGTTGCGGGCGGTGTCGGCCTGCTCGCGGTCCTCGCCTCCATCCTGCTGTCGCTCCGCTTCCGTGGCCGCCTGGTACGCGAGCTCGCCGGGCTCCGCGACGCCGCCACCGAGCTGGCTGAGGTACGCCTGGTGGCGCTGGTCAAGCGGCTGCGTACGAACGTCGGCGCGCCGACGCCCGACGAGCTGCCGCCGCTGGAGGTGAAGACCGACACCAGCGAGGTGCTGGACATCGTGCAGGCGTTCAACAACGTGCAGGCCACGGCCGTGACAGCGGCGCTGAGCCAGGCCAGGCTGCGTCACGGCGTCAGCCAGGTCTTCGTCAACCTGGCCCGGCGCAACCAGACGCTGCTCCACCGCCAGTTGCTGCAGCTCGACAGCATGGAACGCGGGGCGGAGGAGCCCGAGACGCTCGGCGACCTGTTCAAGCTCGACCACCTCACGACCCGTATGCGCAGGCACGCGGAGAGCCTCATCATCCTGTCCGACCAGGCGCCCGGCCGGGGCTGGCGCAACCCGGTGCCGATCCACGACGTGCTGCGCGCGGCCGTGGCCGAGGTCGAGGAGTATCCGCGGGTCGAGGTGCTGCAGCCGCCGCCCGTCTCCCTGGTCGGCTCGGCGGTCACCGACGTCGCCCACCTGATGGCCGAGCTGATCGAGAACGCCACGCTCTTCTCGCCGCCGCAGACCCGGGTGGACCTGCGGACCACGATCACCCCGCATGGAGTGACCGTCGAGGTCGAGGACCGCGGTCTCGGCCTGACCAGGGTCGAGCTCGACGAGCTCAACACGCGGCTGGCCGAGATGCCGGAGTTCGACCTGGCGCAGAGTGACCAGCTGGGGCTGTTCGTGGTGGCCAGGCTGGCGGCCAGGAACGGGATCAAGGTCACGCTCGACGTCTCGCCGTACGGGGGGCTCACCGCTCTCGTCAGCCTCCCCGCCGACCTGCTGGCCGACCAGCCGGTACCCGCCTGAGGACCCTCCTACGGAAAGCTGAGGTCCAGGAACGGGTCGCTGAAGTGGGCGGTGGCCAGGACCGCGCGCTCGGCCCGCAGCGCGCCGAGCACCTCGGCGCGGGTGGCGGCGGCCGCCGCCGGGTCGTCGTCGTAGACGTAACGGACGCTCGGATCGGCCAGCTGCGCCGGGTGCAGCACCAGGTCGCCGGTCATCGCCAGCTCGCCCAGCCGGACGACCTGGTGGCCTGGGGTGTGCCCCGGGGTGAGCTGGACGCGTACGCCCGGCGCGACCTGGGAATCGCCGTCGACCACCTGCAACTGGCCCTTGATGGGAGTGACGATCTGGTCGAGCATCGCGCCGTGGGCCGCGTCGACCTCGGCCTGCTGGAGAACATACCTGGCGTTCTCGAACAGCGGCCGGCCGTCCGCGACCGCGCCACTGGCGTGGTCGCTGTGCAGGTGCGTGAGGATCACGGTGCCGACGTCGGCCGGTTCGACCCCGGCGGCGGCCAGCTCACCGGGCAGTGTCCCCGGCACCGGCGCCCAAGTCGACGCCGGTGAGTCCGCGGCGCCGATGCCGGTGTCGACCAGGGTGACCCGGCCCGCCCGGTCACGTAGCAGGTAACAGTGGAAGTGCAGGATCCACGGCTCGTCCGCGAGCCCTCCCCCCGGAAACATCTCGGTGAGCGGGCGGCGGATCGCCGGGCCCATGGGACCCACGGCGTCGCAGAGAGGCGTCACTTCGACGCCGGAGATCGTGCGCGGCTTGTGTGGCATTCGCCCAGATTAGGCGGCCACGCGCTGGCGCGGAACGTACTCGTTCTCGACGTCGGCGGCGTAGACGGCGCGGCTGCAGTGGGCGCACCGATAGATGATCGGGCCCTCGTCGAGCTCGTTGTGACACCGCGGGCAACGGGTGCTGGTCTTCATCGTGATCCCCCAAGGAGTTCGTGGTTCTATGAAAGCCTCATCGGATTGCAGCGGCCCTGCATCTCACTTGACAGGTTGCCGGTGCGTTGATGGGCGATCTGTGTCGTCGTGCACACCTGCTGCGGGTAATTCGCAGCACTCCGGCACCGAGGAGAACATTGTTACGCCGCGCCCCCGGCGGCGAGGCGGAAGAGCCGAGAACCCCCCGGGAATAGCCCAAGCGGGCTAGGTGTTGTATGGGCCGGAACGTGTGATACGTTGCCAGCGGCGTTGAGCTTCCAGCTCCGCCACTTCCCCCATAGCCCGCCCGGTGTTCCTGGGCCCGGCTCATTCTTCACACTCGCCGGCTTTCTTCGGCGGTGCCCTCGAGGAGGGTTCATCATGTCTGTTCAAACCATTCCCAAACCGCGCTCCGGTGCGCCCATTCGGCAGGTCAGTGGCCTGCTCGACGTACGGGAGAAGGGCGCCTTCATCCGCGCGGGACACCTGCCCGGCCCCGATGACGTCCGCGTGCCGCCCGACCGGGTCAAGCAGCTCGGCCTGCGCCCCGGCGACCACGTCGTCGCCACCGTCGCGGGCGGCAAACCGGTCGAGGTCGAGTCCGTCAACGGCACCGCCGACTGGCGGTACCGCCCGCACTTCGCGGACCTGATCCCGATCCATCCCACCGAACGCCTGCGCATCGAGACCGAGTCGCTCAGCACCCGCGTCATCGACCTGTTCGCGCCCATCGGCAAGGGCCAGCGCGGGCTCATCGTGGCCCCGCCCAAGGCCGGCAAGACCATGGTCATGCAGGCGCTCGCGGCGGCCATCGCGCGCAATCACCCGGAGACGCACCTCATGGTCGTGCTCGTCGGCGAGCGGCCGGAAGAGGTCACGGAGATGCGCGCCTCCATCCAGGGCGAGGTCTTCTACTCGACCTTCGACCACCCCGACCGCGACCACACCGCCGTCGCCGAGCTGGCCATCGAACGCGCCAAGCGCCTCGTGGAGAACGGCGAGGACGTCGTGGTACTGCTCGACTCGCTGACGCGGCTCGGGCGCGCGTACAACAACCTGGCCCCCGGCGGGGGCCGCGTGCTCACCGGCGGCATCGACGCCACCGCGCTGTACCCGCCGAAGCGCTTCTTCGGCTCCGCGCGCAACGTGGAGGGCGGCGGCTCCCTGACCATCCTGGCCACCGTGCTGGTGGACACGGGGTCGCGCATGGACAACAGCCTGTACGAGGAGTTCAAGGGCACCGGGAACATGGAGGTGCACCTGGCCCGCGACCTGGCCGAACGACGCCTCTTCCCCGCGGTCGACCTGGGCATCTCCGGCACCCGCCGAGAGGAGATCCTGCTGCCGGCCGGCGAGCGGCAGGTGGTCTGGAAGCTGCGCCGGATGCTCGGCGCGCTCGATCGGCAGCAGGGGCTGGAGCTGCTGGTCGGCAAGCTCCGCGAGACGCCCTCCAACGCGGCCTTCCTGCTTGAGGCCGGCGCCTGACCCCCTGGCGCGTCAGGTCCCCCGGGCCATGACAATGGGCGCATGCTTGCTGACATCATCAAATACCTGGCCTGCCCCGTCTGCGCCCGTGAGATGTGGTCGGCGGGTGACACGCTCCGCTGCGCCGAAGGCCATGCGTACGACGTGGCCAAGCAGGGCTATGTGAGTCTCCTGGTCGGCTCGCGGACGCCGGGAACGGCTGACAGCGCGGCAATGGTGGCGGCGCGGGCCGAGTTCCTGGGAACCGGACACTACGCTCCGCTCGCCGACGCGCTCGCCGAGAGTGTGCGGTTGAGGATATTCGGCGCCAATGGCCGGGAAGACGATGCTTTCCGTAGGGATAGGTTCTCGGCACTGCCGGACGCGGCGGCCGAGAAGGCGTACCGTAGTGCCGCAGTGGCTCGTGGAGCAGGGACGGCGTGGCAGGACGCCGATCACGCGCCGGAGCCCGTGATCGTTGATGCCGGAGCCGGGACCGGTTACTACCTGGCGACGGTGCTGAGAGCGGTGGACCGTGGCATCGGGATGGCATTCGACGTTTCCAAGCACGCCGTGCGGCGTGCCGCTCGGTCGCATCCGAGGGCCGGCGCCTTCGTGGCCGACGTGTGGCGGCCGTTGCCCATCAGGGACGGGGTGGCCGACGTGGTGATCGACGTGTTCGCGCCGCGGAACGGTCCCGAGTTCCGGCGCATTCTGCGGCCTGGCGGCGCGGTGGTCGTCGTGACACCCGCTCAGGCGCATCTGAGCCCGCTCGTCGAGGAGCTGGGGCTGCTCTCCGTCGATGAGGAGAAGGAGCGGCGGCTGGCCAGGAGCCTGGAAGGCTTCGAGGAGACCGAGCGGCGAACGGTCGAGTTCGATCTGGAGCTGGGTCCCGACGAGGTCGCCGGTGTGGTGGGGATGGGACCGAGCGCGTGGCACACTGAGGCGGCCGAGCTGGCGGAGCGGATTTCGAACTATCTGTCACGGGATGCCGTGAAAAAGCGGGAAAAAGTGGCGGCCAAGGCCGCGTTCCACCTGTCTATCTTCGAGGCCCCGCCGCGATCAAGGGCTGTTCCTTGACGGACATCTGGGACTCGTGTTAATGATGGGGCATTTAGTCCGAAATTCCCCCACATTCCCGGAGTATTTCCGCGAGACAAGCGCAATACTGGACGGCAACCCACGCCCGGAGGCGGGGCGAGAGGGAGGGGGGCGCGCCGGATGAAGGCCGAGGAACGCTGGCAGGCCAGGTTCCGAGCGTCGCGCATGACGTTGCCCTCCTGGGCACGGCTGGCCCCGAACCGCTCGATCTATCGCTCCAACGCCACCGGCACCTGGGAGGTCTACGCCTGGGACCGTGCCAGCGGCGCCAACCGCCAGGTGACCGACCGGCCCAAGGGCACGGCCCACGCCGCGATCGACCCCACCGGCCAGTGGATCTACTGGTTCGCCGACACCGAGGGCGATGAGTTCGGCACGTGGTGGCGCCAGCCGTTCACCGGCGGCCCCGACGAGCAGGTCGCTCCCGACCTGGAGCCCGGCCAGCCGGGCGGCATCGCCCTGTCCATGGCTGGCCACGCGGCGATCAGCCTGGCCAGCGAGGGTTCGTTCAGGATCCATCTGGTACGGCCCGGCGAACCGTCTCGCCTGCTGTACGAGCACGCCGAGGCGGCCTGGGTCGCCGACATGTCCCTCGACGGCTCACTTATCGCGATAAATCATGCCGAGTATGGCGACTTCCGTCATCCGGCGCTCCGCGTCGTACGCCCGAACGGCGACGTCGTCGGCGAGCTCTACGACGGCCCCGACAAGGGCGTGATCGGCCTCAAGTTCGCCCCGGTGCCGGGCGACCGCCGGATGCTCGCCCTGCACGAGCGCCGTCAGCGTCAGGCGCCCCTGGTCTGGGACCCGGCGACCGACGAGCAGCGCGAGATCTGGATGAAGGACTCCGGCGAGCTGACCGCCAGCTGGTACGACGACGGCCGCGGCCTGCTGATCCTCCGCGACAACCGCGCCCGCAGCTATCTGCACCGCTACGACCTCGCGGGCGGCGGGCTGACCCTGCTCGAGACGCCCCACGGCGTGATCGACGCCGCGGCCCCGCGCCCCGGCGGCAACGTCGAATACTCCTGGTCCAGCGCCTCCCGGCCACCGGTGATCCGCTCCAGCAACGGCCAGGTCGTGCTCAACTCCAGCGGCCCCTCGGCACCGCCGAGCGTGCCCGTCGAGGACCTCGACGTGCCCGGCCCCGGCGGCAGGATCCACGCGCTGGTCTCCCGTCCCGAGTCCGGCGCCGCGCCGTTCCCGACCGTCTTCCTGCTGCACGGCGGCCCGACGACGCACGACCGCGACGCCTTCTCCCCCGAGGTCGCGGCCTGGGTGGACGCCGGCTTCGCGGTGGTGCGGGTCAACTACCGCGGTTCGACCGGCTACGGCTCGGCCTGGCGCGACGCGCTCCACAGCGACATCGGCCACATCGAGCTGGCCGACGTCGCCGCCGTACGCGAGCACGTCGTGGAGCGCGGCATCGCCGACCCCGCCAGAATGCTGCTGACGGGCACCGCCTGGGGCGGCTACCTCACGCTGCTCGGCCTCGGCACCCAGCCCGAGCTGTGGACGGCCGGCATCGCGGCGGTGCCGATCGCCTGCCACGAGACCTCCTACGAGGACGAGGCCGAGAGCCTGCGCGCCTACCACCGCGCGCTGCTGGGCGGCTCGCCCGACGAGCAGCCCGAGCGCTATGCGGCCAGCTCTCCGATCACGTACGTGGACCGGGTGGAGAGTCCGGTGCTGATCCTGGCCGGCGAGAACGACAGCCGCTGCCCGTTGCGGCAGATCGAGAAGTATGTGGCGAAACTTGCTGAGCACGGGCGGGAGCATGAGGTTTACGCCTACGACGCCATCCGTGGCTCGCTGGTCATGTCCGAACGGATCGCACAAATCGCGCTACAGCTTGAATTCGCCCGCAAGCATGTAAATCCACACTGATAATCGACCATTCGCCAAGTCGGCAGTCAGCCGAAAAGGCCCACGAGGGTCAGCGGGCGTGAAGGACATCGAGGGGTCCGCGGGCGCGGAGGACGTCGAGGGATCAGCAGGGGCGGAGGACCTCGGGGTCAGCGGGCGCGGAGGACCACGATCGCGAGGTCGTCCGCGCTCGGCTCCGTGGCGAAGTCGGCCGCCCCTCGGCGGATCCGCTCGGCCACCGCACGGGCCGACAGCCCGGCGCACTCGGCGAGCAGCTTGGCCAGCCCGCCGTCGTCGTCGAGCAGCCGCCCGCCCGAGCGCCGCTCCGTCACCCCGTCGGTCACCGCCAGCAGCACGTCGCCGTGGTCGAGATGCAGCGTGTCGGCCTCGAACACCACCTCGTGGAAGACCCCGAGCAGCGACTGCGGGGTCGTCACCGTCTCGACCACGCCGCTCGGCTTGAGGCGCAGCGCCTCGGGATGACCGGCGGACACCAGGCGTACCTCAAGACCGGTCGGCACCGGCGTGATGTCGCCGTGCAGCAGCGTGAGGAACCTGGCCCGCTCGCCCTCCTCCAAGATCGCCTGGTTGAGGCGGCCGAGCACCGCCGCCACCCCGTAGCCTTCGCGGGCGAGCAGGCGCAGGGTGTGGCGGGCCAGACCGGTCACGGCGGCGGCCTCCGGGCCGGTGCCGCACACGTCGCCGATCGCGAACCGCCAGGAGTCGTCGCCGGCCTTGAACAGGTCGTAGAAGTCGCCCCCGACCTCGTTGGCCTCGCCGGCGGGCTCGTACACGACGCCGTAGTCGAGGCCGGGCACCTCGGGCTCGTTCGGCGGGAGCAGGCTGCGCTGGAGCGCCCGGTTGGCCGCGGCCTGCTGGGCGTAGACGCGGGCGTTGTCGGTGGCCAGCGCGGCCCGCCTGGCGATGTCCTCGGCGAACTGGATGACCTCGTCGGGGAAGCGGTCGGGCCGGCCCAGGCACATCATGCCCAGGCCCCGGCCGCGCGCGGTCAGCGGGACCGCGAGCACCTGCGAGTCGGCCAGGTGGACGGTGGAGGTGACGTGGGCGTCGGCGATCATCGCGTCCATGTCGCCCAGTTGCTCGCGCAGCCCGTCGATCCTGGCCTCGTCGGCGTGCCAGAGGTAGACCAGCCGCAGCGGTCCGACAGCGGTGTCAGAGGTGTAGACGGCGCACCAGCTCGCCAGTCGCGGCACCACGATCTGGGCGATGATGGCGGGCACCATGTCGGGGTCGAGAGTGCCCGCGAGGAGGTCACTCGCGTCAGCCAGGAACCCCAGCCAATGCGGCCCTCTGGCGCTCTCCTCCAGCCATTCGGATGCCACTCTGTCCGTTGAGCCGGGTAGCGTGAGTCTTGCCCAATGGACACGAGAATCACCTGCGAAGGTGATTCCCCACTCCTCCACCCCCACAGACGGAGCCTTCGGGTCGCCCTGCGAGGTGCTCCGCTGTCTCAACTCGACCTGCACGGCGTCACCAAAATGCTTCCAGATGACTTCGAACGGCTCGTCCACCACCTGTTGTGCCAGGTCACCCGCGACCTGCTCGGCCAGATGCAGCACGCTGCCGACTGCCCACGCGGTCATCACCTCACGGGTGAACCTCATCGCAGCCGTCACGGCGGTGTCGCCGGGCGCGAACGTAGCGGCCAGCACCGCATGGGGAGTAGCAGTCATCGCATCGTGCCTACCACACTTCCTGCTGACTTGGGGTAAATCCAAGGACGCGACTATGAGCTACTCATCGTGACAGACTTGACTCACTCGCGGTGGCACCCCGGGAGTGAAGGAGGCCCCATGACAACGGCCAAGGCCGCATTGAGCTCTGAGGAGAGGACTTACACCGAGTCGGACCTCGTCCCGATCCTGGAGACCCTCTTCTCCTGGCGCGACGGCGACTTCCGCCGCCGGGTCCCGCATGCCCCGGCCGGCATCCTCAGTGAAGTGCGGTTGCTGCTCAACGAAGTGGCCGATCGTCGCGAACATCTCGCCAACGAGCTGGTGCGCGTACGCAAGGAAGTTGTCAAGGAGGGCCGCTTCGGCGAGCGGCTGACACCGGGGCCGGGAGTCGGCGCCTGGGCGGAGAGCGTCGAGTCGGTCAACATGTTGATCGACGCCCTGGTGAGCCCGGTGAGCGGTGCCGCCGACGTGATCGACGCGGTGGCCAAGGGCGACCTGTCGCGGCGGATCGACCTCGACCGCTCGGCCCGCGGCGAGGTGCGCCGCCTGGGCAAGGCGATCAATGGCATGGTCGACCAGCTCGCGCTGTTCAACTCCGAGGTCACGCGGGTGGCCAGGGAGGCCGGCACCGAGGGCCGGCTGGGTGGCGGTGCCAACCTGCGCGGCATGTCCGGCAGCTGGCGCGACCTCACCGAGGCCGTCAACACGATGTCCTCCCGGGTGGCCGCGCAGGTGCGTGACATCGCGGTCGTGACCACCGCCGTGGCCAAGGGCGACCTGAGCCGCAAGGTGACGGTCGACGCCGTGGGCGAGATGTTCGAGCTCAAGAACACCGTCAACACGATGGTGGACCAGCTTTCCGGCTTCGCCGAGGAGGTCACCCGAGTCGCCCGCGAGGTCGGCACACAGGGCCAGCTCGGCGGCCAGGCCCGGGTGTCGGGCGTGTCGGGCGTCTGGAAGGACCTCACCGACAACGTCAACTTCATGGCCAACAACCTCACCAGCCAAGTACGCAGCATCGCGACCGTGGCCACGGCGGTGGCCCAGGGCAACCTGTCGAAGAAGATCACCGTCGACGCGGAGGGCGAGATCCTCCAGCTCAAGGACACCCTCAACACGATGGTCGACCAGCTGTCGTCCTTCGCCGACGAGGTGACCCGCGTGGCGCGCGAGGTCGGCACCGAGGGCAAGCTGGGCGGACGCGCCGAGGTGAAGGGCGTGTCGGGCGTCTGGAAGGACCTCACCGACAACGTCAACTCCATGGCGTACAACCTGACCTACCAGGTACGCAACATCGCCCAGGTGACGACGGCCGTGGCCAACGGCGACCTCACCCGCAAGATCGACGTGGACGCCCAGGGCGAGATCCTGGAGCTCAAGTCGACCATGAACACGATGGTCGAGCAGCTGTCGTCGTTCGCCTCCGAGGTGACCCGAGTCGCCCGCGAGGTGGGCACCGAGGGGCAGCTGGGCGGCCAGGCACAGGTACGCGGCGTCTCCGGGGTCTGGAAGGACCTCACGGAGAACGTCAACTCCATGGCCAACAACCTGACCTCCCAGGTGCGCCAGATCGCGGCGGTCTCCTCCGCGGTGGCCCAGGGCGACCTGTCGAAGAAGATCACCGTTGACGCGCAGGGCGAGATCCTCCAGCTCAAGGACACCCTCAACACGATGGTCGACCAGCTGTCGTCCTTCGCCGACGAGGTGACCCGAGTCGCCCGCGAGGTCGGCACACAGGGCCAGCTCGGCGGCCAGGCCCGGGTGCAGGGCGTGTCGGGTGTCTGGAAGGACCTCACCGACAACGTCAACTTCATGGCCAACAACCTGACCTACCAGGTACGCAACATCGCCGAGGTGACCACCGCGGTCGCCAACGGCGACCTCACCCGCAAGATCGACGTGGACGCCCAGGGCGAGATCCTGGCGCTCAAGACCACCATCAACCGGATGGTCGACCAGCTGTCGTCGTTCGCCTCCGAGGTGACCCGAGTCGCCCGCGAGGTGGGCTCCGAAGGCCAGCTCGGCGGCCAGGCGCGGGTCGAGGGCGTGGAAGGCACCTGGAAGCGGCTCACCGAGAGCGTCAACGAACTGGCCGGCAACCTCACCACGCAGGTACGCGCGATCGCCACCGTGACCAGCGCCGTGGCCAGAGGCGACCTGACCCGTTCGATCGCCGTCGAGGCGCAGGGCGAGCTGGCGGAGCTCAAGGACAACATCAACTCGATGGTGGCCAACCTCCGCGAGACCACCCAGGCCAACCAGGAACAAGACTGGCTCAAGTCCAACCTGGCCCGCATCTCCCGGCTCATGCAGGGCCACCGCGACCTGTTCGAGGTGGCCAAGCTGACGATGAGCGAGCTGACGCCGCTGGTGTCGGCCCGCTATGGCGCCTTCTACGGCGTCGATCCCGAAGGCGAGCACGAGCTGCTGCTGATCGGCGGCTACGGCGTACGCCCAGACCGTGGCCCGCGCCAGCGCTTCGCGGTCGGCGAGGGCATCGTCGGCCAGGCCGCGGCCCAGGGCCGGCACATCGTCCTCGACGACGTGCCGCCGCGGTTCATCACCATCGACAGCGGCCTCAGCCAGTCGACGCCCGCGCAGATCGTCGTACTCCCGATCCTGTTCGAGAACCGCGTCCTGGGCGTGCTGGAGCTGGCCTCCTTCACCCCGTTCGGCGAGGTGCACCTCGACTTCCTGACCCAGCTCGTCGAGACCATCGGCGTCACGATGAACACCATCATCGCCAACTCGCGCACCGAAGACCTGCTGACGGAGTCGCAGCGGCTCACCCGCGAGCTGCAGGAGCGCTCCGACGAACTACAGCGCCAGCAGGAGGAGCTGCGCAGGTCCAACGCCGAGCTGGAGGACAAGGCGGCGCTGCTGGCCAAGCAGAACCGCGCCATCGAGATCCAGAACTTCCAGATCGAGCAGGCCCGCCGCACGCTGGAGGAACGCGCCGAGCAACTGGCCGTGTCCTCGCGCTACAAGTCCGAGTTCCTCGCGAACATGTCCCACGAGCTGCGCACGCCGCTCAACAGCCTGCTCGTGCTGGCCAAGCTGCTGACCGAGAACGCCGAGGGCAACCTGACCTCGCAGCAGGTCGAGTTCGCCAGGACGATCCACGGCGCGGGCTCCGCGCTGCTCCAGCTGATCAACGACATGCTCGACCTGTCCAAGGTCGAGGCCGGCCGGATGGACATCCATCCGATCCAGGTGTCGCTGCCGAAGATGGTCGACCTCCTGGAGGCGGCGTTCGCGCCGCTGGCCCAGGACAAGGGGCTGGCGTTCGCCGTCGAGGTGGACTGCGACGTGCCGCAGGAACTGCGCGCCGACGAGCAGCGCCTGCAGCAGGTGCTGCGCAACCTGCTGTCCAACGCGGTGAAGTTCACCCCGAAGGGGGAGGTCAAGCTGCGGGTCACGCCGGTGCCGGCGGGGGTCCAGTTCGACGACGACACCCTGCACGGCGCCCACGACCTGCTGGCCTTCCAGGTGATCGACACCGGCATCGGCATCGCGCCCGACAAGCGTGAGGTCATCTTCGAGGCGTTCAGGCAGGCCGACGGCACCACCAGCCGCAAGTACGGCGGCACCGGGCTGGGCCTGTCGATCTGCCGCAAGATCGCCAGGCTGCTCGGCGGTGAGATCCACGTCGACAGCGAGCTGGGCAAGGGGAGCACGTTCACCCTTTACCTGCCGGCGTCCTACACCGGCCCGCTGGCCGAGACCGACACCGACGCCGTGGTCGAGCGCAGGCAGCTGCTCGCCGTGCCGGTCGAGGAGACCGCGGCCGCGCTGCACGAGCCGCCCATGCCGCTCGACCTGCCGCTGCCCGAGCTGATCGAGCCACCCGCCGAGACCACCCAGTGGCACGGCGACGACCCGCTCAACGGCGCGAAGATCCTCATCGTCGACGACGACATCCGCAATGTGTTCGCTCTGACCAGCGTCCTCGAACGGCATGGCTCCACGGTCGTCTACGCTGAAAACGGCCGGGAAGGAATCGAACAGCTCGAACGGAACGAGGACGTCGCTCTCGTGCTGATGGACATCATGATGCCGGAGATGGACGGCTGGGCCACGACCTCGGCCATCAGGCGCATGCCTCAGTTCGCCGATCTCCCGATCATCGCGTTGACCGCCAAGGTCATGCGGGGCGATCGTGAGAAGAGCATCGCCTCGGGCGCGTCCGACTACGTACCCAAGCCCGTCGACGTCGACCGGCTGCTCGAACGGCTGCGCGGTTGGCTCGGCCGGGGGCGGTCGAGCGGCGAGTCCACTGCCGAAGGGGCGTGATCCATGCCGGATCGTGCCAAGATCCTCCTGGTCGACGACCGCGAGGAGAACTTGATCGCCCTCGAAGCGATCCTGAGCTCGCTCGACCTGGTGCCCGTACGCGCCAGGTCCGGCGAGGAGGCGCTCAAGGCGCTGCTCAACACGGAGTTCGCGCTGATCCTGCTCGACGTGCGGATGCCGGGCATGGACGGGTTCGAGACGGCCGCCCACATCAAGCGGCGGGAGCGGACCCGCAACATCCCGATCATCTTTCTCACGGTGGTCGACAGCGCGCCCGACTACGCCTTCCGCGGCTACGCGGCGGGCGCCGTCGACTACCTGACCAAGCCGTTCGACCCGTGGGTGCTGCGGGCCAAGGTGTCGGTGTTCACCGAGCTGTACAACATGAACAAACGGCTGGCCGAGCAGGCGTCGATGCTGCGCGAGCGGCTGAGCGGCGAACTGCCGCCGGGCGCGGGTGACCAGGCGGCGATCCTGCCCGAGCTGTCGCGGCGGCTGACGGCGGTGGAGGACGAGCTGGGCAGGGTGCGGGAGCTGGCCAACAAGTCGCACGACCCGACGCTGTCCGTCCCGCTCGCCGACCTCGCCGACCGACTCGCCCACCTGCGCTCCGGCTTCGACGCCCTGTCGTAGGCCGCCGCGCCGTCCCTTGCCACGGTGCGAGAGACGCCGTCCCGTACGAGATGCGCTGTGCCTTTGTCCATACGAGAGACGCCGTCTCATGTGCGTCCCCGAGGCTCATGTGCGTCCCTGAGGCGCTGAGATCGTTCTCAGAGGCGCCGCTGGCGTCTGGACGGCAGCGGCGGAGGTCCGGCCTCAGGGAGCGCGTCAGGCTAGTGTCTGGCGCGCTCCAAGGCGTCCCAGAAGCCGCGGCGCAGCGCGTGGCGTACCTCGTCGTGCAGCAGGAAGTCGATCGGCAGGGACGACCCCTGCAGCAGGCGGGCTTCCAGATCGGAGGGCATCCGCGGCTTGCGCGCGAGCACGGCCTCCAGCCACAGGGCCGGCGCGTCGCGGGCCACGGACTCGCCGAAGTCGTGCCCCTCCCGATGGGCGGCCTTCACGGCGTCGGACAGCGTGGTCGCCCCGGCCGTGGCCGCCGAGGGCTGCTGGGAGACCGGCGCGGGCTGCGGGCCGGTGTAGGCGCCGAGCTGCGAGGGCTGGTAAGTGCCGTTGGACTGCGGCGGCGGGGGCTGATAGGTGCCGTTGGACTGCGACGGCGGCGGTTGGTAGGTGCCGTTGGACTGCGACGCGAACTGCCCGGTCGTCGGCGCCTGCGGCTGCTGCGGGATGGGTCCGGTCACCGGGGCGGCCGACGGCGTCGGATCCGGCTGGTAATTGGCGTAGCTGGGCGGCGACTGCTGGCCACGTCCCGCCGATGGCATCGCGCCGTTGGCACCGGACTGGCTCGCCCGGTCGGCGGCGTGGCTGCCCCCGCTCGGCTGGGCGGGCGGCAGCTCCCGCTGCGCGTGGCCGTTGCCGGCCGACTGGTGATGTCCGTTGGACGCCTCGATGGCGCCGGCCACCACGTTGACGTAGGGGCGCAGGTGGACGCCGCCCAGCTCGATGATGTCGTCGCTCTCCTGCATGAGCGTGCGCGAGACCGCCCAGCTGCCGTCCACCGCGATGTGCACCACGGTCACCCGGACGCCGAGGTCCTGGGCGTCGCTGACGACCTGGGCGAGGTCCTCGTCACCGCTGACCACAACGGCGTCGCAGATGGCGCTGTTGCGGGCGAGGGTCATCAGGTCGCGGTGCACCTGGGCGTCCACGCCCTCGCGCCGACCGGGGCGGATGCGCGAGAGACGGAGCTTGAGGCCGGGGATGTCGGCGAGCACCTCGTGCTCCGGCGTACGGCGGCCTTCGACGGTCGCCTCGTACCAGTAGCACCGCAGCATCGGCAGGCCGGTGCGCTCGCGCGAGAGGTTCGACAGGAGCTGCAAGAGCCCTGGATAGTCCCAGGCCACGGCTTCACGATGGCGGGTGCCATGCACGGCCATCGCGCCGTCGGCCAGCAGATAGCCAGCGTCCACGAACAGCGCGCAGCGATCCACTGACACGGCCCCTTTCCTGGTGGTCCGACCTAGCAGACTGTGCACCGTCAGAGCCGGATTCGCGGGCGGCCCTCTCTCAGGGTAATGAAAGCGGGTGATCGCGCGAGGTTAATCCCGACGATTCGCCCCTGCCCTGACCATACGCCGGTGCGTCCGGGCTGACCGTACCAATATGTCGGACTTTGGTCACTATCGTGCACGTACGTCACGACCGTGCACGCACGCTGACGGCGGCGATCGCGAACAACACCACATCCTTCCGCGTATCGATGGCCAGCGCCGGGTCATGGCCGAGTTCGCCGCCGAACGTGTCGACGTCGACACCGAACGTCATCCCTTTGGCGCCGTTGGACGAGCCGTCGAAAACGTTGTCCGCGTCACGGTCGCCTCCCACTGGGGTGAGCGGCCCCGAACCCAGAGAGAGCCGATCACCGTCGAGATCGGCATCACCGCCCCAGGTCACCACCTCGATCCGAGCAGGCACCAGCCCGCCCGACGGAACCCGCCTGGACGAGCCCCCGGAGACCGGGCGCCTGCTCGGGACTCGCGCGCGCACGGCCACAGGAGCCACGCTCCCTTGTGGGCGTCCCGGGCCTCGCGCGAGTTCAGGCGCGGAGACCAGCCCGTCCAGCGGGATCCGGGCCTGACCCGCCTCACCGCCGATGACGGTCGGTGTGTCGAGCACCACGGCGTGGCTGTACGGCTCGGTCGGATCGGTCGCGATCACCACCAGACTCCATCCGGCGTGCTGCGCGACCCCCTCCCCCATCGGCGGATCGGCCGCCCACCACGTGCCCTCCTGCCTGACACTCCCGACCAGCCCGGTCACGTCGGCGAACGCCTGGTAGGCGGGCCCAGAGGGCAACTCGCGGACCGTCACCTGCTCGGGCCTGATGAACAGGTAACGCCGCCGACCCGGCGGCCGCAGTCTGATCGGCCCCGTGTTCTCCCCACTGGCCGACCAGTAGAGGCCCGCCCACACGACCCGACCGCCCGGGGGCAATCGCAGCATGGCGCCGCTGGAGGCGTACGTATCCGGCACCCCATCCCCGTCGACGACCGCCATGGGCCACAGCTCGTCGTCTCGCCTGTCGCCCTCCCGCCGCCGGGCCTCCGCGCAGCCGTCGCGCTCCAGCGGGCAACTCAGGAGCGAGTTGCCGACCGCCCTGACCGTCACCTTGCCGTCGGTGGCGAACCTGGCGGGCATGCCCTCCCGCCGTACCCCGGCCGCTGACCGCGCCCCGATCCGCAGCGAACCGGACGTGATCCGCACAGCGGGCCCGTCACCCTGGGGCGCCTGGGCGGCCACCCGAACGCGCAGAAACACGGCGGTGCGACGACGCGCCTCAAGCGGCCCCCTGGCACACACGGCGCCGTGCCCGGCCGGGCGACAAGTCCAGCCATCCAGGGTCCCAACGGGCGTAACCATCGCAACACCGTGACCGTAGCCACCGGGCTGGATCGGCGCCCCACCCGCCGCGACACTGTGCTCGTAGGCACCCGGCTGGATCGGTGCGGCGCCGTCCCCGTCGCCGCCCCGCTGGATCGGTGCCGCTCCGTGGTCGGAACCGAGCGGGCGGGTCAGGGTCACGCCTGCGGCGGTGCCATGACGGTTATCGCCCGATGGGATCAGCGTGACGCCTGCGGGCAGGTCCACGGTGGCCGTGAGTTCGGCGGTCGGGGCGTTGCCCGAGTTGCGGAGTCGTAGCCCGATGATGCCGGGCTGGTCGCGGACCAGTGCGCCGAGCACGCCGATCGTGGCGTGCAGGCGCGCCCGGTGCCCCCTCGCCACCGACGGGGTGTCCGGCCGACCGGGAGGAACCCGCGTGGGCTTGTCGGCCGGTCGTACGGGCGGCGGCCCCGCTGACGCGACGGGCTTGGCGACCGGCCTCGGCATCGGCTCCTCGGCCGAGACCAGCGTGAACGCGGCGGCGGCCGCGACAGCGGCGGCGGTACCACCCGCCACCGCCGCCTGTGCGTACGTGGGCACGCCCCGAACCCAGCCGAACACATGCCTGGGCACGCCCCGAACCCAGCCGAGCGCGCGCCTGGGCCGGCCCCGGACACAGCTGAGCACGTATCTGGGCAGGCGCCAAAGCTGGCCGAGCGCACATCTGGGCGCCCGGCCGAGCACCTGCCCGGACGCTCGCCACACCCAGCCGAACACGCGCACAGGCGCCTGCCACACCCGACCGAGCATGTACGCGGCCACCCGCCGCGCCCAATCGGACACCTGCCCGGACGTCTCCCGCGCCCTCCCGAACAGCCGCCCGGGCGCGCGCCCCAAGCGGCCCAGTGTGCCCGGAAGGCCATCCGGGGCGTCGCTCGGGGTTCTCTCCTTGGCCAGTGCCGCCGCGTACCCCGCGAAGACCGGCCCCGTGATCAGGGGTCCGATGATGACGCGTAGCCCCCGGCTCACGTCCGTCAGTTCCAGCAGGACCGCGCGGCATTCGGGGCAGCCGCTCACGTGCTCGTCCACCGCCTTGGAGTCGCGCCTGGCCAGCACGCCCCGGACGTAACGGCTCATCTTGCCCAGCGCCAGCCGGCACGTGTGGGGCGGTGGCGCGGCCAGGTGCGTCTGCAGGTACGCCTGGCGCAGGCCCGCGAGAGCCCGGCGGGCGAGGTCGGTGACGCCGTTGGCTGACAGGCCGAGCAGCGGGGCCACGTCGGCGGGCGGCAAGTGCTCGACCTCGGTGTGCCAGAGCACCGCCCGCCACCGCTCGGGCAGCGACAGGAACGCCTTGGCGATCAGCGATCGTTCGAGGCCGATGAGTGCCGGGTCGATGAAGGGCACACCGGGATCGACCGGCTCGATCCCGCCCATAGCCGCCTGCCGCTCGGCCCCGCCCACGGCCGCCTGGCACTCGCCCCCACCCACGGCCGCCCGCCGCTCTGTCCGGCCTATGACCGCCTGGCCCTCGATTCTGCCCAGGATCACCTGGCGTTCGATCCCGCCCGTGGTCGCCTGGCGTTCGACCCCGCGCAGGGCTATCTGGCCGTCGGCCACCCGCGTACGGTCATAGACGGTGCGTCGCACAACCGTCAGCAGGTACGTCCTGAAGCCCGCCGAAGGACCGCCGCCACGGCCGACGAGGTCGAGGATCTTGGTGAACGACTCGGCGACCACGTCGTCGGCCTCGGCCTCACCCCTGACGAGCTGGCGGGCCAGCGAGCGCGCGGCGGCCACGTGGCGGTCGTGGAGCTCGCGGTAGGCGGTGGCGTCGCCGGCTCGGACCGCGTGGAGAAGATCCGCATCGCTCTGCGGCGATTCTGCACTCATAGTGACCTCACGATTACCCAGAGTTTACCTCCGAGCATTCCGCAGCCACCGTCCCGGCTAAACCGCAGGGGCGTGTTTACCTTCCGACGACCCTCTCGGCCCTCCCGGCGGCACTCCAGAGCCTCCGGCGGCCCGCTCGGACCTGGCCGTAGGTGGACCTCCTGGCCGGCCGTACGCGGGCCGCCTGGACGTAGCGCGAGGACCCTAAGCTGGGACCCATGACAGACCGCGACAACCTGCTCGCCGAGATCAAGAAGAAGGCCGTCGTGCACGGCAAGGTCGTACTCTCCTCGGGCCAGGAGGCCGACTTCTACCTGGACCTGCGCCGGATCACGCTCGACGGGGTGGCCGCGCCCCTGGTCGGCAGGGTGATGCTCGACCTGACCAAGGATCTGGAGTACGACGCCGTGGGCGGGCTGACGTTGGGCGCCGATCCCGTCGCGACCGCGATGATGCACGCCGCCGCCGCGCAAGGGCGCCCGCTCGACGCGTTCGTGGTGCGCAAGGCGCAGAAGGCGCACGGCATGCAGCGCAGGATCGAGGGTCCGGAGGTCAAGGGTCGTCGCGTGCTGGCCGTCGAGGACACCTCCACGACCGGCGCCTCCCCGCTGACGGCCGTCGAGGCGCTGCGTGAGGCGGGCGCGGAGGTGGTCGCCGTCGCCACGATCGTCGAGCGCGGCGCGGCGCCCCGAATGGCCGAGGAGGGGCTCGACTACCGCTCCGCGTTCACGCTCCAGGACCTCGGGCTGTGAACACCTCCCACGCCCCGTTCACGCCCCACGACTCCGGACTGTGAACGCCTCCCGCGCGCCGGCCTTGCCCTGCGCGCGGGGCTTGCCGTTCTCGGTCACCACGACCGTGGCGGCGTCGCTGAGCACCACGTCGAGCTCGGGTTCGAAGTAGCTGACCTCTTCGCCCCTGCTCATGTCGCGATATTGCAGCACATCACCGCCCGGCACGCGGACCGTGACGAGGGGGCAGGTGTCCGCTACGCACTCGATGCGGACGGTCGGCACCTGGGCGCTGGCCTGCGGCTGGGCCGCGACCTTCCCGCGTTCGGGCTGCTGCTGCCGCGTGTCGAGCGAGGTGAGCAGCGCGCGACCGCCGACGACCAGGAGCGTCACCACGGCCACCGCCGCCAGAACGGCGAGCGCGAGGCGGGCGAGGCCCATCGGATCTGACCTGTGGCGTCCCACAAGGGGGAGCGTACTCGTAGGCGGGGTCGATCTCGATCACTAAAAGATCGCTGAACGATCGTCAGTGGGATCAGCGCACGCGGTGGTGCTTGCCGTTGGGCTCCGGTAGTTGCTTGCCGGCCCTGCGGGTCTTCACGACCTCGACGATGATCGGGATCAGCGAGATGAGCACGATGAGGAAGACACCCGGCAGGATGTACTTGTCGATCTTGGTCGGATCGACCTGGTTGCCGAGGAAGTGGCCGATCAGCAGCATGCTCTCGACCCACAGCACGCCACCGACCACGTTCCACAGAAAGAACGTGCGGGCCGGCATCTCCAGGACGCCGGCGACCGGATTGAGGAACGTGCGGACGATCGGTACGAAGCGCGCGATGATCACCGCTCTGGCCGGGCCGAACTTCACGAAGAAGTGCTCGGCCTTCTCCACATACTCCCTCTTGAACAGCCGTGAGTCCGGCTTGTCGAAGAGTCTCCTGCCGATCTTGACCCCTATGAGGTGGCCGAGTTGGGCGCCCGCCACCGCGCACAGCGGCGTGGCGATCAGCAGCACGGGGAAGGACAGCGGCTCGATGCCAATCCCCTTCGCCGCGGCGGCGGAGCTGAAAATGCCCGCGGCGACAAGCAACGAGTCACCGGGCAGGAAGAACCCGATGAGCAAGCCCGTCTCGGCGAAGATGATCGCCAGAACGCCGACGGTCGCGAAGGCGCCGAGCATCGTCAGCCACCACGTCGGGTCCAGGAGATTGGAAAGCCAGTCCACGGGGTGAGCCTACCCGTCGCGAACGGCCTTGGCCGCCGCGCGTTGTCTCTACCACGCGGGGTAGCGGAACGGGATACTGGGCTGCGCGAAGCCGTACTTCTCAGGGAGATGAAGCATGCCTATAGCAACCCCAGAGGTCTATGCCGAGATGCTCGACCGCGCGAAGGCGGGCGGATTCGCCTACCCGGCGATCAACGTGACCTCTTCCCAGACGCTCAACGCCGCGCTCCGCGGCTTCGCCGAGGCCGGGAGCGACGGCATCGTCCAGGTGTCGACGGGCGGCGCGGAGTTCCTGTCCGGCGCCACGGTCAAGGACATGGTGACGGGCGCGACGGCGCTGGCCGAGTACGCCAGGGTGATCGCCGCCAAATACCCGGTGACGGTCGCGCTGCACACCGACCACTGCCCCAAGGACAAGCTCGACGGCTTCATGCGGCCGTTGATCGACATCTCGCTGGAGCGGGTCTCCAAGGGTCTCGACCCGCTCTTCCAGTCGCACATGTGGGACGGCTCGGCCGTACCCCTGGAGGAGAACCTGGAGATCGCCAAGGAGCTCATCGACAAGTGCCACCGCGCCAACATCATCATGGAGATGGAGATCGGCGTCGTCGGCGGCGAGGAGGACGGCGTCGTCGGCGAGATGAACGAGAAGCTCTACACCACGACCGAGGACGCGCTGGCCACGGCCGAGGCCGTGGGGCTCGGTGAGAAGGGCCGCTACCTGCTGGCCGCCACGTTCGGCAACGTGCACGGCGTCTACAAGCCGGGGCACGTCAAGCTGCGGCCCAGCGTGCTGAAGGAGATCCAGGACGCCGTCGGCGCCAAGTACGGCAAGGACAAACCGTTCGATCTGGTCTTCCACGGCGGTTCCGGGTCGGCGATGGAGGAGATCCACGAGGCGATCTCCTACGGCGTCGTCAAGATGAACGTCGACACCGACACCCAATACGCCTTCACCAGGCCGATCGCGGACCACATGTTCCGCAACTACGACGGCGTACTCAAGGTCGACGGCGACGTCGGCAGCAAGAAGGCCTACGACCCGCGCGCCTACGGCAAGGCGGCCGAGGCCGGCATGGCGGCCCGCGTCGTCGAGGCCTGTGAGCACCTGAAATCCGCTGGGACGAAGATCTCCTAGCCACTGCGGCGGCTCGGCGGGTATGACTTGTCCTATGGATAACCTTCTCGCCGGGCCGCCCCCGACTCAACTGCCGGACCTGCCCGAGGCCAGGGAGGCGCTGGAAGCCGGCGCCAAGGCCGCCGACGTGGCGGCCCGTTTCCCCGCCTACCCGGCGGCCTGGGCCACGCTCGCGGAGGAGTACTTCGCGCAGGGCCACGCCGTCACCTCCTACGCTTTCGCGCGCACCGGCTACCACCGCGGGCTCGACCAGCTCCGCCGGAGCGGCTGGAAGGGGCACGGTCCCATCCCCTGGGAGCACGAGCCGAACCGCGGCTTCCTGCGCTGCCTCTACTCGCTCTCCAGGGCCGCCCAGGCGATCGGCGAGAAGGACGAGGCCGAACGATGCTTGCAATTCCTCAAGGACAGCAGCGAGAGCGCCTATGACGCGCTGGCCAAGAACTAGCACTTGGGACGAATAGGCCGACTCGGGTAGTCTCTCTACGCAAGAGCCCCTGTCGCACTTGCGCCAGGGGTTTCGTTTTGTGCTCGGGAGACTGAACCATGCCGGCTGCCGTTCTCGTTGGTGCCCAATGGGGCGATGAGGGCAAGGGCAAGGCCACCGACCTCCTCGGTGGCGACGTCGACTACGTCGTCCGCTACCAGGGTGGCAACAACGCGGGTCACACCGTGGTCATCGGTGACCAGAAATACGCACTGCACCTTCTGCCCACCGGAATCCTGTCGCCGCACGTCGTGCCGGTGATCGGCAACGGGGTCGTCATCGACCCCGGGGTCCTGCTCAGCGAGATCGACGGGCTGGCCGCGCGCGGCATCTCCGCCGAGCGCCTGCTGATCTCCGCCGACGCGCACCTGATCATGCCCCACCACAAGGCGCTCGACAAAGTGACCGAGCGCTACCTGGGCAAGGCCAAGATCGGCACGACGGGCCGGGGCATCGGCCCCGCCTACGGCGACAAGATCTACCGGATGGGCGTACGCGTCCAGGACCTGCTCGACCCCGGCATCCTGGCCAAGAAGATCGAGGTCGCGCTGACCGAGAAGAACCAGGTGCTCACCAAGGTCTACAACCGGCGCGGCATCGAGGCCGAGGCCGTCGTGGAGGAGTACCTGGGCTACGCCGAACGCCTCAAGCCGCACATCGCCGACACCTCACTGGTGCTGAGCCGGGCGCTGGACGAGGACAAGTTCGTGCTGCTGGAGGGTGGTCAGGGCACGCTGCTCGACATCGACCACGGCACCTACCCGTTCGTCACCTCCTCCTCGCCGACGGCCGGCGGCGCCTGCGCCGGGTCCGGCATCCCGCCGATGCGGCTCACGAAGGTGATCGGCATCCTCAAGGCGTACACCACCCGCGTCGGTTCGGGCCCGTTCCCCACGGAGCTTGAGGACGAGATGGGCGAGTGGCTGCGCAAGACCGGCGGCGAGTACGGCGTGACCACCGGCCGCAACCGGCGCTGCGGCTGGTTCGACGCCGTCATCGCCCGTTACGCGACCAGGATCAACGGGGTCACCGACTTCTTCCTCACCAAGCTGGACGTGCTGTCCGGGCTGGAGCGGATCCCGGTGTGCGTCGCCTATGACGTCGACGGCACGCGGCACGACGAGATCCCGATGACGCAGACGGACTTCCACCACGCCAAGCCGGTGTACGAGGAGTTCCCCGGCTGGCAGGAGGACATCACCGGCGCCAAGACCTTCGACGACCTGCCGCCCAACGCGCAGTCGTACGTGCGGGCGCTGGAGGAGATGAGCGGCGCGCCGATCTCCGCGATCGGCGTCGGCCCCGGCCGTGACCAGACGCTGGTGCTCCGCTCGCTCGTCTGACCCAACCGGTTCACGGGTACGGCCGGCACCGCGTCGCCGGCCGTACCCGAACGACCGTAAAAAGCCCCCCAGGACGTCAGGAGGCGGCCAGGACGGCAGCGGTCATCGGGGTGCGGGTCGTCCAGCCGATGCTCCGGTAGAGGGCCTGACCGGCGGGAGTGGCCACCAGGATGCCCGTCCTGGCGCCACGCGAGGCGGCGGTGTCGGCCAGGGCCGTCATGACCACGCGGCCCAGGCCGCGGCGGCGGTGGTTCGGGGCGGTCTCGACCTGGTCCACGACCGCCGTACGCCCGGTGACCGCGATCTGCCCCCGGGCCGCGATCTCGCCCGCCGCCGTGAGCAGGCGGGCCACGGTCACGTCCGACCGGGTGGTGACGGCCAGCGTGTAGCCGTCGGGAGCCTCGACCCGGCCCCGCGACAGCGGCCCCGTCATCATGAACTCCGGCTCGTCGATGGACCACGCCGGCGTGAGCCAGGGGACGACCGTCTCCGCGGGTGCGCAGAGCTTGAGCCAGGTGCCCGGAGTGCTGATCGTCTCGGCCAGCAACCGCAGGTCGCCGGGGGTGGGCGCGGGCAGCACGTGGCGGGCGACGTGGCCGGGCCGGCCGACGTCCACTCGCAGGCCCCATGGCTCCCGTACGGGCCGCGGGGCGCTGCGCGAGACCACCCAGCCGTCGACCCAGGCCTGGACGATTTCCGGCCGGACCGTTTCGAGTGCCTCCGTCATGACCGCCAGCTTATTGCCACAGAGTCGCATTTATCGACCTAATAAATGCCGTGCGTGGCGCGGCGACCTGCGCTTACTCTCCGGGCATGGAGATCCGTCGTGCCACCGAGCCCGAGGTCGTCGAGGCGGCCGGTCACCTCTTCGACTCCGCTCCCCTACCGGAGGCCACCGCGAAGTTCCTGGCGGACGAGCGCCACCACCTGCTCATCGCCTACGTGGACGAGACCCCGGCCGGGATGATCACCGGGGTCGAGACCACCCACCCCGACAAGGGGACCGAGATGTTCCTCTACGAGCTCGGCGTGGACGAGTCCTTCCGTGGCCGGGGCATCGCCAGGGCGCTGGTCGCGGCCCTGGAAGGGCTCGCTCGCGAGCGCGGCTGCCACGGCATGTGGGTGGCGACGGACGAGGGCAACGAGGCGGCCCAGGCCACGTACAGCGGCGCGGGCGGGGTACCTGAGAAGGACCAGGTGGTCTATGTGTGGGCGTTCAGCCAGGAATAGCCATACCCACCACAAAAAGGGCGCGGCGTGGCACGTCGTGCTCGTGGCGCGCGGCAGGTAGTGTCCCCGGTGTGCGCGTTGAGATTCACGGTCATCGGGGAGCGAGGGGCCTCTGGCCCGAGAACACTCTTCCGGGGCTGAGCCGCACGATGGAGCTCGGGGTGCACGCGCTCGAGTTCGACGTCGCGCTCACCGCCGATCGGCGGCTCGTGTTGACGCACGACCTCACGGTCTCGGCCGTGACCAGTGCCGACACGCGGCCGATCGCGAAGGACGACCCCCACTTCCCCTATGTCGGCAAGCCGATCAACTCGCTCGGGCTGGCGCAGCTGCGCATGCTCGATGTGGGCGTACGGCTGCCCCGGCACGCCGACGATCCCTTCGCGCTGACGCAGCGGCCGATGCCGGAGACCCGGATACCCACGCTGGGCGCGGTGCTCGGGCTGGTCAACGCCTATGAGGCCGAGGACGTACGCCTGCACGTCGAGCTTAAGTCCGACCCGACCAGGCCGGAGCTGACGGCCGATCCCGAGCTGTTCACCGAGATGGTGCTCGAGGAGTTCGACCGGCACGGCAGGCTGGACAACGCGGCGATACTCAGCTTCGACTGGCGGATCATCGGCCACGCCGCCCGGCTGGCGCCGGGCACGCGGCGCTTCGCGCTGATCGAGCTCGACACCCTGCACTGGAACGGCCCGCTGGGCGACGACATCCCGGCCGCCGCCCGCGAGGCGGGGGCCACGACGCTGTCGCCCGAGCACGTGATGGTGAATGAGGACCTGATGGCCCAGGTGGCGGCGGCGGGGCTGGACGTGGCGGTCTGGACCGTCAACGACAAGGCGCTGGCGGCCCGGATGCTGGACCTGGGGGTGGCGGGGATCGTCACCGACTACCCCGATCGGATGCGCGAGCTGTGGCGGGAGCGCGGACTGCGACTGCCCGACCCCGTCGGCCCGCTCAAGCGGCCCGTCGGAGTCTGACGGTCTAAAGCCAGCCGTTGCGGCGGAAGCCTCGGTGCAGCAGGACGCAGGCCGTGATCATCACACCGAGGACCGCCGGATAGCCCCACACCTGGTTGGTCTCGGGCATGAAGTCGAAGTTCATGCCGTAGATCCCGGCGATCATCGTCGGCACGGCCAGAATGGCCACCCAGGACGAGATCTTGCGCATGTCCTCGTTGGCCAGGGCGTTCGAGCGGGCCAGCGCCGCCTGCAGGATCGAGCTGCACAGTTCGTTCGACGACTCGACCTGCTCGCACACGCGGGAGAGGTGGTCGCCGACGTCACGGAAGTATTCGCGCATCTCCGACGGGATCACCCGGCGCTGCGGCAGCGCGGCCAGCGGGGCCTGGAGCGGCGTGACGGCCCGCTTCAGCTCCAGCATCTCCCGCTTGAGCTGGTAGATGCGGTTGATGTCGCGGGAGCTGACGTCGGCGAAGACGGTCGCCTCGACCTCTTCGAGTTCGAGCTGCATGAGGTCGGCGACCTGCAGGTAGCGGTCGACGACGTGGTCGGCGATGGCGTGCAGCACGCCCGCCGGCCCGCGGTTCATCAGCTCGGGCTTGTCCTCGAGCCGCTCGCGCACCTCGGTGAGGGGACAGTGCCGGCCGTGCCGTACGGTCACCACGAAGTCGACGCCGAGGAACACCATGATCTCGCCCGTGGCGATGATCTCGCTGGTGGCGGTCAGCTCGTCGTGGTCGAGGTAGGCGATGGACTTGAGCACCATGAACAGGGAGTCGCCGTAGCGCTCGACTTTGGGGCGCTGGTGGGCTTTGACCGCGTCCTCGACGGACAGCGGGTGCAGGCCGAACACGCCAGCCAGCCACTCGACCTCGGGGGCGGCGGGCTCGTGCAGGCCGACCCAGACGAACGCCTTGGCGCCGTCGGAGCGGCTGTTGTGCTCGCGGACCAGCTCGAGCGACTCCTCGATGCCCGGGGCGACGACCTTCTCGCCCTTGATGTAGGCGCCGAACTCGACGATGGAGTCAACGGGAGGCACGCAGACCTCACGCAGCGGCTTGGTGAGCTGGCGCGAGACATGCGGCTGTGCGGGGTGACGGGTGGTGCGACGGAAAAGCGTAGACGTGCGCATGGCAGTCCCTTTCCGCCCGACCTGGCACGCTCCACGCGCGACGAAAAGTCACCTCAATCAACGAAAGTACGTGGAGGCACGATCAGGCTGCCGGATTGGAGTGGTCGGGGGCATACACGGTGTACGTGCGTGAGCACGTACTGCTGGGATCACCAGGTTTCATCCCGGACCACCTCCAATCACAAGAGATGCCATAAAGCCGCCCTAAGTTACCACAGGCGGATGGACCCGACTGACGATACTCTCCGACGGGTCCTGACAGCAGGTAGAACTCCACAAAGATTCCCGCCTATTCCCACATTTCGAGTGCCCAGGCTGGTCTGACGCGGGTGCGCCGGGTGGCCGTCCGGCCGTCCCTGCCACAATGGGGCGGTGCGCGTTCTAGTCATCGGCTCCGGCGGGCGTGAACACGCCCTGTGCCGCTCACTCATGCTCGATCCCCAGGTCACCGAGCTCCACAGCGCCCCCGGCAACGCGGGCATGGAGGAGATCTCGGCCCCGCATCCGGTCACGGCCACCGATCCCGCCCAGGTGACCGAGCTGGCCCTACGACTCGGCGCCGACCTGGTGGTGGTGGGCCCCGAGGCGCCCTTGGTGGCGGGCGTGGCCGACGCGGTGCGCGCCGCGGGCATCGCCTGCTTCGGTCCGTCGAGCCGGGCGGCGATGATCGAGGGCTCCAAGGCGTTCGCCAAGGAGATCATGACGGCCGCCGACGTCCCCACGGCCAGGGCGCGGGCCTGCGTCACGCCCGAGGAGGCCGCTCAGGCCCTCGACGAGTTCGGCGCCCCGTACGTGGTCAAGGACGACGGGCTGGCGGCGGGCAAGGGCGTGGTCGTCACCGGCGACCGGGAGCAGGCGCTCGCGCACGCGGCGGCGTGCGAGCGGGTGGTGATCGAGGAGTTCCTCGACGGGCCCGAGGTCTCGCTGTTCGCGCTCTGCGACGGCAAGACGGCCGTGCCGCTGCAGCCCGCCCAGGACTTCAAGCGCGCCTACGACGGCGACGAAGGCCCCAACACCGGCGGCATGGGCTCCTACACCCCGCTCACCTGGGCCCCCGAAGGGCTCACCGAGCAGGTCATGCGCGAGGTCGTCCAGCCGACGATCGACGAGCTGGCCCGGCGCGGCAGCCCGTTCCAGGGCGTCCTGTACGTGGGCCTGGCCCTGACCGCGAAGGGGCCGAAGGTGATCGAGTTCAACGCGCGCTTCGGCGACCCGGAGACCCAGGTGGTGCTCGACCGCCTGGAGACGCCGCTGGCCGGGCTGCTGGCGGCCTGCGCCACCGGGCGGCTGAGCGAGCATCCGGCGCCGGTGTTCCGCGCGGGGTCGGCGGTCGCCGTGGTCGTCGCGGCCGAGAACTACCCCGACGCCCCGGTCAAGGGCGACGTCATCGAAGGGCTCGACCCCATCGGCGGCGCCTACGTCCTCCACGCCGGCACGAAGCGGGTCGACGGCCAGGTTCTCTCCGACGGCGGGCGGGTGCTCAACGTGGTCGGCACCGGCCCCGACCAGGAGACGGCCCGCCGCAACGCCTATGAGCTGGTCTCGCGCATACGGCTGCGCGGCTCGCACCACAGGACGGACATCGCCCGATGAAGCACCTGCACTCCGGCAAGATCCGCGATCTCTACCAGACCGACGACGGTCAGCTGCTGATGGTCGCCTCCGACCGGATCTCGGCCTTCGACTACGTGCTCGAGTCCGAGATCCCCGACAAGGGGGCCATCCTCACGCAGATGTCGCTGTGGTGGTTCGAGCAGCTGGCCGACCTGGTGCCCCATCACCTCATCGGGCGGGGGCCCGACTCCCGCAGCGTGCTGTGCCGGCCGCTGTCGATGGTGCCCGTCGAGTGCGTGGCGCGCGGCTACCTGACCGGCTCGGGCCTGGTCGACTACCGGCGCGAAGGGGCGGTCTCGGGGATCGAGCTGCCGCCGGGCCTCGAAGACGGGTCCCGGCTGCCCGAGCCGATCTTCACGCCCTCGACGAAGGCCCCGGTCGGCCAGCACGACGAGCCGATCTCCTTCGAGCGGGTCGTCGGCGACGTGGGCGCGGAGACGGCCGAGGAGCTGCGCCGGATCACGCTCGCCGTCTACACGCGCGGCGCCGAGATCGCCCGCGAGCGGGGCATCATCCTGGCCGACACCAAGATCGAGCTGGGTCGCGACGCCGACGGTGTGCTCACGCTGGGGGACGAGGTCTTGACGCCTGACTCGTCACGATTCTGGCCACTTGACCAGTGGCAGCCGGGACGCTCCCAACCGTCATTTGATAAGCAATATGTAAGGGATTGGCTGTTGTCGCCCGAATCGGGATGGGACAAAAGCTCCGGAACTCCCCCACCTCGCCTTCCCGACAAGGTAGTGGAACAGACCAGACAGCGTTATCTGGAAGCCTACGAGCGCGTCACTGGAGCTCCCTTTAGGGGATGATTCGGCTGGGGCAGCAGTGGTTAACGGCTACTCTTGGCCCGGTCCAGCTCAGACCGAGACCTCCGAGGAGCCGCACGAATGGTCCGTTACCGCGTGCGCGGTGGCAACCCACTGCGTGGAACCGCCTTCATCCAGGGCGCGAAGAACGCCGTGCTGCCCATGATCGGTGCGGCCCTGCTTGCCCCCAAAGGCCGCACTGTCCTGCGCAACGTACCGATCATCGAGGACGTGCGGCGGGCGGTGGAGCTGGCCGAGGCCATCGGCGCGTACGTCGAGCTGCACGAGGCCGAGCGCACCCTGGTGATCGACGCCTCCCGGCTGACCAGCGCGGTGCTGCCCGCCGACATCGCCAGGCGCTTTCGCGGCTCGGTCCTGTTCACGCCCGCCCTGCTGCACCGCCTGGGCGAGGCGATCGTGGAGGGGGTCGGCGGCTGCAATCTCGGCAGTCGCAACCTGGACTTCCACTACCTGGGCTACAAGCGGCTGGGCGCGGTCGTCGACGAGGGCGAGACGGTCATCCACGTCAAGGCGTCCGGCCTGACGGGCGCGACCCTCTACCTCGACACCCCCTCGCACACCGGCACCGAGAACCTCATCATGGCCGCCGCCCTGGCCAAGGGCACCACCGTGATCGAGAACGCGGCGCTGGAGCCCGAGGTGCTCGACGTCATCGACATGCTCACCAAGATGGGCGCGCGGATCAGCGGCGGCGGCACCGGCTTCATCACCGTCGAGGGCGTCGACGAGCTGCAGGCCGTGGAGCACACCGTGATGCCGGACCGGCTCGACGCCGGTGTCTTCGCGATGGGCGCGGCGATCACCGGCGGCGACCTCAGCCTCGTGGGCACCGGCCTCGACCTGGGCGTCGTCCGCTACAAGCTGGAGCAGATGGGCGTCGACTTCGCCCGGCCCGGCGCGGTTCTCCACGTACGGTGCGAGCGGCCGCTGCGGCCGATCAACATCATCACCGACACTTACCCGGGCTTCGCCACCGACCTCCAGTCCCCGATGATGACGGTCGCCGCCTTGGCCGACGGCACCAGCTACATCCACGAGCGCATCTTCGACGGCCGCTTCGCGCTGGCCGGCGAGCTGAACAAGATGGGCGCCGACGTGGAGGTCGAGGGCAGTAGGGCGATCGTCAGGGGCGCCACCCCGCTGAAGGGCACCCGGGTGACGGCGCACGACCTGCGTTCCGGAATCGCGCTGGTGCTGGCCGGACTGGCCGCCGAAGGCGAGACCGTCATCGAGTCCGGATACCTCATCGACCGCGGGCACGCGCATCTCGCCGAGCGAATGCGGGCGCTGGGGGCGGACATTACACAAGAGATTTCCGACCGCTAAAAAGCGTGAGGAATACCTGCTTGAGCTGCTGATATACCTTCACAGCCAGTCAAGCAGAACGACTTTCCGGAAAAGTCGGGCGTGACATTATGGTCCCCGCGAGCGATCGTTCCAAAAGAGAGCACTGCAACAGACAGCAGGATGGGACGAACATTGGTCGAGAGGGCCGAAGAAACTCCCCGAGTGTCACGCCCGGGTGCCATGACACCGGACCTCACCATTGGTGTGGTCGGACCCCACGATCTGGTCGAGCGGGTCATGCTGATGGGGCACGCTGCTGCGCCACTTCCGTGCCGCCTTGTGGCGGCCGCCTACCGCGATGAGCAGGAGGCGCCCGACAAAGTGACGCGGCTCGGGCCCGGCGTGGACGCATGCCTGTTCGCCAGCCCGGTCCCCTACGACCTGGCCAGGCGCTCGGGTGTGCTGACGATGCCCGCGACCTACGTGCAGCTCGGCGGCGCGGCGCTGGTCGCCGCGCTGGCCAAGGCGGCGTTGGACTCGCGCATCGACCCGCAGCGGGTGAGCATCGACGTGGTGGCCAGGGCGGACGTCGAGGAGGCGTACACAGACCTCGGGATTGCCGCAACGGATGTCCACAGCCGCGACGAGCCGGGCGCCACCGGCACGATCGCGGCTTACCACGAGCGCCTGGCCCGCCAGGGATCCACCACCGGCGCGCTCACGTGCCTGCCGGCGGTCGCCGAACGCCTCCAGGCGTCCGGCGTCCCGGCCATCAGGATCAGGCCGACCTCCGCGGCCGTGCGCACCGCGCTGCACACCGCAGCGCTGCTCGGTGCGCACCACCGCCTGGAGGAGTCGCAGCTCACCGTGGTGCTGGTCGAGGTGCCGACGTTACGCGAGCCGGTACGCCGCGCCGCGCCGCGTTACTGGCGCGACGAGCTCCGGCTGTCGCTGCATCGGCTGCTGGTCCAGGAGGCGAACCGCATCAACGCCACCGTCTGGCCGATCGACGATCACAGCTATCTGGTCACCGCGACCAGGGGCTCGATCGCCGCCGCGACCGACGGGTTCAGGGTGTTGCCGTTCGCCGCCAGGATCCGCGACGAGCTGGGACTGGCGGTCGAGGTCGGCGTGGGCATGGGACGCACCACCCACGACGCGGAGTCGCACGCACGGGCGGCTCTGGCGCGTACCCAGGCCGGTAAACAGGCCCAGGGCTTCGCCGTGGACCGTGAGGGCCGAGCGCTCATCCCGGCCCCGCGGATGCCCCCTCAGGGCTCCACCGCGCTCAAGCCCAAGGGCGTGGAGGTGCTGGCCCGGCTCGCCGCCAAGCTGGAGGGCGGCGACACCGTGGTTGACGCGGAGGGTGCGGGGAAGATGCTCGGAGTAACGCCGCGTACGGCTCGGCGGTTGCTGCGCACGTTGGTCGACGAGGGACTCGCGTGGCCGCTGCCGCCCAACCGTACGCCTCAGCCTGGCCGGCCGCGCCAGCTCTACCGCCTCATCGTGGAGAAGCTCGGGCCTCGCTGATCGCGCCCAGGTACGGGTCCGCCGTCCCCCCTTCCCTTTCCTGGGGCGGCGGGCCCCCTGCCTCTTCGGCCGGGTGTGTTTTTGGTCATGTGAACTAGTGATTGGCCGCGTCCGAAGAGGGTATGTATTGCGTCGCCCCCGATCGACGGGATTCGGACGGGGGCACCAAAGCCTCTCTGTCCCGTCGACTCAGCAGTCCGGGACCCGCCAGCGTTCTGTCGGGAACGCCCGCTATTGTCATGGCCTATGGCATCGGACACCCCTGACCGCCCTCCCCTGCTCGTCTGGAGCGCGCTGGTCATCGTTTATGTGGTCTGGGGTTCGACGTACCTCGGCATCAAGATCGCTGTTGAGACCATCCCGCCGATGCTCAGCGGGGCGCTGCGGTTCGTGACGGCGGCGGTGATCCTCGGCGGGTTCCTGGTCGCGCGCAAGGGCTGGGCGCCGTTCCGGATGACCCGGGCCCAGTTCGGCGGGGCCGCGCTGGTGGGGTTGCTCCTGCTGACCACCGGCAACGGCCTGCTGGCCGTGGCGGAGCGGAGCGTGTCCAGCGGGCTGGCCGCGCTGCTCGTCGCCTCCGTGCCGCTGTGGCTGGTGGTGTTCAGGATCGTGGCCAGAGATCGGCCGAAGGTGCTGACGCTGGTCGGCGTGCTGGTCGGGTTCGGCGGCGTGGCGGCACTGTCACTGAGCGGCGGTGGCGGGCCGGCGAGCACCAGCGGGATCGTGATCGTCCTGGTGGGGTCGCTGTCGTGGTCGGTCGGGTCGTTCCTGTCGGCGCGGATCCCGATGCCGGCCAACCCGTTCGCGGCCAGCACGATCGAGATGCTGGTGGGCGGGGCCGGGCTGGCCGTCACGGGCCTGTCGGTGGGCGAGCGGCTGGACGTCACGGCCGTCTCCGGACGGTCGTGGGCCGGGCTGGTCTACCTGATCCTGGTCGGGTCGCTGGTCGGTTTCACCGCCTTCAGCTGGCTGCTCAGCAACGCGCCGATCTCGCTGGTGTCGACCTACGCGTACGTCAACCCGGCGGTGGCGGTGCTCCTCGGCGCGCTCGTGGTGAGCGAGCAGGTGACCTGGCAGATCATGCTGGGCGGGTTGGTGATCCTCGTGGGCGTCGCCCTCGTGGTGTCCACGGAGCGACGACCCAAGGCGAAACGGCTCACCCCTGAAGAGGTCAGGGCTTAGGGGTTCATGGCGTTCAGGATCGGGACGAGCTCCCGTTCCTCGTAATCGAGGTGCGCTTCGAGCTCGGTCACGAGCCGATCCACCTCCGCGAGCACCTTCGGGGCGGGCGCGGCCGGCTCGCCGTCCGCGAGCAGTCCCTGAAGCTCGTCGAGGAGCCGGGAGACCGTCCCGTGCTCCTCGCGCAACCGGTCCACCACGAGGGTGAGCTCGGGATGCCGCCCTTCGACCCAAGGGAACATCCCGGCGTCCTCGAACGTGTGATGCTGATGGAGCCCCTGGCACAGGGTCAGGCAGTTGACCCGCAACTGCACGCCCAGGCCGCCGGTCCCGGACGCGGCGACCTCCTTGCGGATCAGCCGCAGCTCCCGGCGGAACGCGTCGTGCACCCGCACCAGGAAGTCACCCCCTCGCGTGCCGTCCGGAGCGCCGCCGAGCGGGGTCAGCGCGACCACGGGGATGACCCGGCTCGTCTTCGCCTGGTAGGCCGCCCAGCCGGGGTCCATCTCGACCGCCCGCGCGAAGGCGCTGTCGCGTTCCTCGTCTTCGAGGACGACCGCGTCGGCCGGGTAGGTGAAGATGCCGTCCTCCACGGTCACTCGCGGCGTGGCCAGGAGGTTGTGGTACCAGGCCGGGTGCTTGGGCGCCCCTCCGGCGGAGGCGATGATCAGCATGCGCTCGCCGTCCGGCAGGTAGCCGACCGGAGTGGTGTGCTGGGCGCCGGTCCTGGCGCCGGTGGTCGTCAGAAGGAGCAACCGGGCGCCGTCGAACATGGCGACCTGGCCCTGGTTGGCACGGAACTCGTCGATGATCTGCTGATTGAAGTCTTGGGGCATGCTCTGCTTGCTCTCCAGATGTGAGAAAGGGTTACGACGGGCGGATGCGCACGGCACG
Organism: Nonomuraea sp. NPDC048901; assembly: GCF_040649695.1. Classification (NCBI taxonomy): domain Bacteria; kingdom Bacillati; phylum Actinomycetota; class Actinomycetes; order Streptosporangiales; family Streptosporangiaceae; genus Nonomuraea; species Nonomuraea sp. NPDC048901. The sequence goes on from NZ_JBEZFW010000023.1 coordinate 83,258, forward strand.
CCGTACCGGCCTCGGGCGGAGAGCCTCGATGAGCACGCGAGGGGAAAGGGCGGTCAGGCGATCACCGGACCGTCGGGCAGCACAACGGTCAGGCGATGGCCGGACCGCAGGGCAGCGCAAAGGATCGCGTGCGACGGTGGTGCCGGGCACCACCGGGCATGGGGACGACGCGCGGGCGCGCGATCAGATCAGGCGCTGCCTGTGAAGTGAGAAGTCACGACATCATCCCCTACAACCAGTGCCTCCATGCCGCCGACGTCCTCCGGCCGGCGACACGCGACAAGAGGCCCATTACACGGCCTGACCACACAAACTGTCAACTCGCCTTAAAGGCCGCCGCCGCCGCGAGGAACGTGTCGTTCGCCTCCGGGTCGCCGATCGAGACGCGGGCGCCCTCCCCCGCGAACGGCCGCACCGCCACGCCCACGGCCGCGCACGCCGCCGCGAAGTCGAGCGTGCGCTCGCCGAGCCGCAGCCAGACGAAGTTGGCCTCGGTCAGGGGGATGGTCCAGCCCTGGGCGATGAGCGACTCGCGCACCCGGGTCCGCTCCTTGACCACGGTGTCGACCCGCTCCATCAGCTCGTCCTCCGCGCGCAGGGAGGCGATGGCCGCGATCTGCGCGAGGTGGTTGACGGCGAACGGGATGATCGTCTTCCGGATGGCCGACGCCACCGCCTCGTGTCCCACCAGGTAACCGACACGCAGCCCCGCCAGACCGTAGGCCTTGGAGAAGGTACGCAGGACGCAGACGTTCGGCCGGTCGCGGTAGAGGGTGAGACCGTCGGGCACGTCCTCGTCGCGCACGTATTCGCGGTAGGCCTCGTCCAGGACCACCAGCACGTCGTCCGGCACCCGGTCGAGGAAGGCCACCAGCTCGGCCCGGCGGATCGCGGTGCCGGTGGGGTTGTTGGGGTTGCAGACGAAGATCATGCGCGTCCGGTCGGTGATCGCCTCGGCCATGGCGTCCAGATCGTGGTCCTCGCCCGCCAGCGGCACCCTGACCGACTCGGCCCCGGCCAGGTCGGCCAGCAGCGGATAGGCCTCGAACGACCGCCACGCGTAGATCACCTCGGCGCCGGGCTCACTGACGGCCTCGAACAGCTGCTGCGCCACGGTGACGGACCCCGCCCCGAGCGCGATGTGCTCGACCGGCACCTCGAACCGCTCTGCGATGGCTTCCGTCAGCTTGATCGCCCCCGGGTCGGGGTAGCGGTGGACCTGCCGCGCCCCCTCGGCGATCGCCTCGACCACGGACGGCAGCGGGTCGTAGGGCGACTCGTTGGAGGAGAGCTTGTACGAGCGGCCATCAGGAGACATGACGGCCTTGCCCGGCTTGTACGCCGGCATGGTGTCCAGAATCGAGCGGAAACGAGGCATGGCTTCACCCTAAAAGAAGCCGACCGGCAGGGCAGCATCGGGAGCCTGCTGAACAAAGTTGGCGAAATCTGCATCCGCAGGGCCATCGGCTCCGTTGTCTCCGGCGTGAGGCGGTTCGCTGCGACCGTGGAGGCGATCGTTCGAAAGAATGGGCGGAGCCATGGCTGAGCATCAGGATTCGGTGGAAACGGGATATGGCATCGGTGCCGTGTCCCGGCGGCTCGGCGTGCCCGCGGCCACGTTGCGCACCTGGAATCTGCGGTACGGCATCGGCCCGAGCGGCCGCAGCCGGGGCGGGCACCGCCGCTACGACGCCACGGATCTGCTCCGCCTGGAGGAGATGAACAGGTTGATCCGGGAGGGTGTCGCACCGGCGGAGGCGGCGCGGGCATCGCTGCGTCTGCGACCGGGGGCGGACCAGCGCGAACCGGCCGAGCCCGCCGCCCCTGGAGCCGGGGTGGCCGGGCCGGTGCCCACGACGGCGATGCTGGCCAGGGCCGCGACGAGGCTGGACGGCGGGGCCGTCGGCGCGGGGGTCACGGCCGCGATCGCGCGGCACGGCCCGGCCTGGACGTGGGAGCGGCTCGTCCTGCCCGTCTTCGCCACGATCAGCCGCCTGCAGCGCAGGACGGGGGCGGGCATCGAGGTCGAGCACCTGTTCTCCGACGGCGTCCTGGCGGCGCTGCATCCGCTGCTCGAACCGCCCGCGGCGCCGGTCAACCTCCGGCCCGTGTTGCTGGCGTGCGCGGAGGAGGAGCAGCACAGCCTGCCCCTGTACGCGGTCGGGGCCGTGCTGGCCGGGACCACGGGGGTGGCGGTGCGGCTGCTCGGCGCGCGGACGCCGTACGGGGCGCTGGCCGATGCGATCCGCACGCTGGGGCCGTGCGCGGTCTTCCTCTGGTCGCAACAGGCGCTGACGGGGGATCCGGCTCCGCTGGCGGCGCTGCCGCCGGTGCGGCCGCCGTACCGGGTGGTGGTAGGCGGTCCTGGCTGGTGGGATGGGCTGCCACGCGGAGTGACCAGGGTGGGTTCGCTCGAAGAGGCGGTGACCCGGCTGGTGGCGGCGGCGAGCTGATCAGGAGGCCGCGGTGACCAGGTTCTTCGGCAGCCGTCCGAAGATCAGCCGGTGGAAGGGGACCAGGGTCCACCAGTAGAGGTGGCCGAGGAGCCCGCGCGGGTAGAAGATGGCGCGCTGCTCGTAGACGGTTCTGCCGTCCTCCTGCCGTACGGCGAGCTCTAGCCAGGCCAGGCCAGGCAGCCGCATCTCGGCGCGCAGCCGCAGCAGGCGGCCGGACTCGATCTCCTCCACCCGCCAGAAGTCGATGGAGTCACCCACCCTGAGCCTGCGCGGGTCCCGTCGCCCGCGGCGCAGCCCGACGCCGCCGGCGATCCGGTCGAGCACGCCGCGGGCCCGCCATGCCACGGGAAGGGAGTACCAACCGTTGCCGCCGCCGATGCCCTCGATGACGTCCCACAACGCACCCGGCGGGACGTCGCTGGTCAGGGTGCGGCGGTCGATGTAGAGGCTGCCGCCGGCCCAGTCGGGGTCGGTGGGCAGGGGGTCGCTCGGGGCGCCCGGGGTGGAGGCGGAGGACCAGCGGGTCGCGACGTCGGCCTCCTTGATCTTCCGCAGGGCGAGGGCGACCGCGCGGCGGAATCCGATCAAACCTTCCGGCGGATCGGGAACGTAGGCGGCGATGTCGTGCTCGCGGCAGACCGCCTCGTTGCGCAGCGACTCCACCAGGGGTCGGGCGATGGTGGCCGGGACCGGCGTGACCAGGCCGACCCAGTGGCTGGACAGCCACGGGCTCAGCAAGGGCACCGGGATGATGCATCGCGGCGGCAACCCGGCGGCGGCCGCGTAGCCGCGCATCATGTCGGCGTAGGTCAACACGTCCGGGCCGCCGATGTCGAAGGCGCGGTCGACCTCCTCGGGGATGGACGCGCACGCCCGCAGGTAACGCAGCACGTCATGTACCGCGATGGGTTGCGTACGGCTGCGCACCCAGCGCGGCGTGGTCATCACCGGGAGCCGCTCGGTGAGGTAGCGCAGCATCTCGAACGAGGCGGAACCCGCGCCGATGATCACAGCGGCGCGCAGGACGACGGCGGGCACCCGGCAGCCCAGGAAGATGTCGGCGACCTCGGCGCGCGAGCGCAGGTGCGGTGACAGGTCCTCGTCTCCGGTGAGGCCGCCGAGGTAGACGATCCTGCGTATGCCCGCCGCCTCGGCGGCGGCGGCGAAGGCCCGCGCGGACCGGCGGTCGGCGTCGGCGAAACCCTTCCCGCCACCCATGGTGTGGATCAGGTAGTAGGCCACGTCGACGCCCTCCAGCGCGGCGCGCGTGGCAGCGGCGTCCAGGGCGTCGGCCGCCACGATCTCGGTGCTGCCCGCCCAGGGCAGGTCACGCAGGCGGGCAGGGGAGCGGACCATGCAGCGCACGCGATGCCCGGCGTCGAGGAGCTCGGGCACGAGTCGCCCGCCGATGTACCCGGTCGCGCCCGTCACCAGCACTTGTCCCGATTCAGACACCCGATCGCTCCTTTCGTGCTGAATGACCTCTTGATCAGCGACGGCGAGCCGTGCATGCGCATCCGCTGATCAGGCGGGGACGTGGTCGCGCGGGCGCAGCGCGTCGGGGTAGGGCGACACGGCGATCCTGGGCCGGGTCATGCCGCCGCCGGCCGTTCGGCGACGGACTCCTGGGTGGGGATCAGGCGTCGCAGGCAGGCGCGTTCCTCGATCATCACTCCCCCAAATGATAAACGATTCAAAATCTATTCAACCTCGCCATACAGAGGGCCGACAACCAAGAACACGGAGATCGTGCACCGCTCCGGCGTCTGCCGCGGAAACCTGGGAGTGGAGACCGTCAACCGGGACCTGCGGATCCGCGACCATCCGCCGCTGAGCCTCGCCGGGCGCGGCTCGACCCTCTCCTAAGGGCGGCCGCGCTCCGCCTTGATCGCCGCGTGAGGCGCCGCCCCTAGGTTCGGGTGCTGTTCCTTCATGGAGCTATTCCTTCAAGGAGCGCAGCATCGGGGGGTGGAGCAGCTCGGCGGGGCCGCGGCGGTGGAGTTTGGCCGGGCGGCCGCCGTCGCGGGTGGTGGTGGCGCCCGTCTCGACCAGGAAGCCTTCCGCCTTGGTGACCTTGCGGTGGAAGTTGCGGGGGTCCAGGGGGCGGCCCCAGACGATCTCGTACACGCGCCGCAGGTCCGCCACCGTGAACTCCGGCGGGCAGAAGGCGGCGCCCAGCGAGGTGTATTCGAGCTTCGCCCGCGCCCGCTCGATGCCGTCCAGCATGATGCGCCGGTGGTCGAAGGCCATCACGGACAGGGTGTCGACGGGCTGCCAGCTCATGTGGGCCTTCTCCGAGGCCGGCAGGTCCGGAGCCAGGCCGAGGTAGGCGACGCTGACCACGCGCTGGCGGGGGTCGCGGTCCGGGTAGCCGTAGGTCTGGAGCTGCTCCAGGTGCACCGGGGCGCCGGGGAGGCCGGCGCGTTCGGCCAGGATGCGCTGGGCCGCCGCGGGGAGGTCCTCGTCGAGCTGGATGAAGCCGCCAGGCAGCGACCAGCGCCGCAGGAACGGCGGGTTGTCCCGGCGCCACACGAGGGCGCACAGGGCCTGGCAGCGCACGGTGAGCACGACCAGATCGACGCTCACCGGGATGCTCGGGACCATGGCAGGCACGTTACACGCCGACCGGCCCAGGTCGCCCTCAGCGGCGGGCGCGCTCACGCCGCGATGCGGACGTGGAGCGGCTCCGTGGTGGCCTTCCCCGTGGGGAGTTTCACGCCGACCTTGACCCATTCGTCCGGCGGCACCTGGGCCCAGTCGAACGGCACCCACGCCGTCTGCATGCCCTCCGGCAGATCCTCCAGCGGGTCCTCGTCGAGCCAGCCCACGGCGGAGATCACCAGTTCCTTCAGCTCGTCCCCGTACTGGAGGGTGACCGTGCCGTCCTTGAGGTTGTACCCGCGCACCTCCACCCCGTCCTGGATGTCGCGGGAGCGCCGGATGGCGTCCACCGCGATCGGGCGCTGCCAGTCCTGGCTGATCTGCGTTTCCAGCGAAGGGGAGCCGCAGGTCAGGAAGTCGCTCCACATGTAGGAGACAATTTTCTGAACGTACCTGCCGGCCATGGTGACGGCCTGGTCGAGGCGTTTCTTGTCGGTCTGACCGCGGGTCCCCTGCGGGGCGCACGGGCGATCACCGGAGGGCTCGAACGCCTCGACGTTCGCCCAGAGCTGCACGTCGAAGCCCGCCTGGAGCATCTGGTCGCGGGCGGCGGACATCTCGCGGTAGTAGTCGCGCGTCGAGCCGTGGTAGGCGGTGCCGTACGTGGTCTCGCCCACGACGGAGCGCAGCCGCTCGTCGACCTCGGTGTCGCGCTGGTCGGGCCAGAACAGGCCCACCTTGCCGGTGCCGCGGCTGTCCTGCGGCGCGATGATGCCCACCCCGGTCTTGGCCAGCGCCACGAACGCCGCGGCCACCTGTTTGGGCGTCTGCCCGAAGGGGACGCGCTTGCGGGCGTCGAGGTAGGGGCTGATGAGGATGGGCTTGCCCAGCTCCTGCTCCACGATCTGGTGCTGCTCGGCGTACACCTCAAGGGTGGGGTTGCCGGCGAGCGTGTCGGCCATCTGCACCTCGAACGGCTGGTAGACGCCACCGAGCGAGGTGCGCCCGGCGAAGCGCGCACCATAGTCCTGCAGGATGCGGCGGGTCAGCGTCCGAAGTGTGTCGATGTGCTTTTTGTTGGCCCTGGTCGGGGTCACGGGGTCGCGCGGCGCGAGCGGCAGCGCCGGGAAGACCTGCACACCGAACTGCTCACCGAGGTCGAGGAGTTGCGTCAGGCTGTCGGTGTCCGAGCCGGCGACGAGGATCAGGTCGTACGGCTTGGGCTTGGTGAAGTCGCAGGTGGCGTCGTCGGAGCCGTCCATCGGGGTGAGCACGCGGAAGTACACCCGCTTGCCCACGGTGATCTTGCGTTCCATCTGGGGGCAGCGGAACAGGCCGGGCCCGAACGACTCGTCGGTGCGGTAGACGTATGTGCGGGCGATCCGGTTCTTCGGGTTCGCCTTCTGAAGGTCGAGCTCGGCCGCGTCGCGGCAGCTCCGGCCGTCTTCCACGCAGTCCTTGTAGAGCGGGTCGAGCTGTCCGTCCTTGGTCTGCACGCGGCCCTCGTCGTCGGGGGTACGAAACTGCAGGCCATAGCCGATCCTGATGACCGTGTCGCCGCCGAGGTTGTGGATGTCCTCCATCTGGTGGCGCCAGGTGCAGGGGTTGGACTTGGGGGTGATCCAGTAGCCGGTGACGGCGTAGGGAGCCTTCTCCTTGGTCTCGAACGTTCCACACCGGTCGGTGACCTCGCTCACCTTAGGCGTGGGCTCCGTGCGGGTCGGCGTCGCCTTGGCCTGCTGGCTGGTCTTCTTCGGAGGTTCGTCATTGGGCAGCACGACGATCACGGCCGCGACGGCGGCCAGGATCGCAGCGCCGAGAAGCACGAGAAGCCAGCGCACGTTGAGGAACCTACCGCCCTAGTGATCTGCCGAGGATAAGCCGCTAGTTCTTGACGCCTGCCCACGATTCGAGCTGGGCCACGAACCTCTTGGCCGAGTTGGGCCAGTGGTGGTTCGCGCGGGCCGCCGCGTAGCCGCGCGCGCCCTGCGCCCGCCGCTCCCGTACGTCGTCCCTCAGCGTCAGTACGGCCTGGGCCACGGCCTTCGGGTCCTCCCACGGGACGACCACGCCGCTGTCATACCGCTCGACCAGCTCGACCGCGCGGGGAGACGGCGTCGTGATGACCGGGATGCCATGGGCCATGTACTCGACGATCTTCGTGGGCATCGAGTGGCGGTAGTTCGGCTCGTCGTGCAGCAGCGAGAGCCCGGCCAGCGCGCCGTCGAGCCGCTTCAGCGCCTCGTCGTTCGGCATGAAGTCGCGCCACTCCAGCAGGCCCTCCGTGACGGCCTGGTTGAGCATCGGCCGGCTGTACGGGTCGGCGTAGCCGATCAGCTCCACCGCCACCCGGTACGGCTGGAGCAACCGGGCCACCTCGACGGCCTCCATCACGCCCCGGGCCCTGGACAGCCACCCCAGGTACACCACCCGGTCGTCGCCGGGCGGCGTGACCGAGTCGGGGACCCAGGTCTCGTTCGGCACGATCAGGTGGGCGTGCTTGAACCGGCCCGCGTAGGCCGTCTCGGCCAGCAGCAGGTGCAGGTGGCGCTCGGCGGTGCCCTCCAGCATGCGGGCGAGGAAGCGTACCGGGGGCCGCAGCAGCGACGGCAGCCACGGCTTGAGGGAGAGCGTCGCCGGGGTGTCCTCGTGGACGTCCCAGACCACGGGCGGGCGGTTGCGCACGCCCCAGATCGCGAACAGCAACTCCGGATCGTGGATCAGCACAATGTCGACCTTGCGCCGCATGCGCTTGAACAGCCTGCGGGCGGCCCAGACCCCGGCCATGCGCTTACGCTGCGCGGCCCTGGGCAGATCGACGCCGTTGACCCAAGGACGAGGCACGACCCCGTGGGCGGTGAACGAGGCGGCATACGTGACCTCATGACCTGCATCCACGAGGGCACGGATCTGCCTATGCAGGATCCTCGCGTCCTCGGGGTTATGCACCACCGTCATGACGAGCACGTGCACTGCGCGCAGCCCTCCGTCGCTACAGCCGCTCGACGCGTTCACCCTCGGTGAGAACACCGCGGGTGTCGAGCACGAGCCTGGCCTTAGCCTCGACCATGTCGAGGTCGAACGCGGCGTGCTGCTGCAGCAGCAGCGTCACGTCGGCGCCGACCACGGCCTCGGCCAAGTCCTCTTCACGGGGCACCGGGGTGCCGTCGACCGACCACTCCTTGACATGCGGGTCCGCGAACGTGAGCTCGGCCCCCAGTTCCAGCAGCGCACGCGCCACCGGCAGGGCCGGGGTCTCCCGTTCATCGGCGATGTCCGGCTTGTAGGTCACGCCGAGCATAACCACCTTGGCGCCATTTACGGCCTTTTTATGCCTGTTGAGCAGACGCTGTACCCGTGCCACCACATAGGACGGCATCCGCTCGTTGATCTCCTGGGCCAGCTCGACGAACCTGAACGGGTAGCCGAGCTTGCGCACCGTGTACGACAGGTACGACGGGTCGACGGGGATGCAGTGCCCCCCGACGCCGGGACCGGGCAGGAACTTCTGGAAGCCGAACGGCTTGGTGGCCGCGGCCTCGATCGACTCCCACAGGTCGATCCCCAGCTCGTCGCAGAAGATCGCCATCTCGTTGACGAGGGCGATGTTGACGTGCCGGTAGGTGTTCTCGAGCAGTTTGGCCATCTCGGCCTCGCGCGTGCCGCTGACCGGCACGACCTGCTCGATGAACTGGCCGTAGAACGCCGTCGCGCGGTCACGGCAGGTGCTCGTGTAGCCCCCGACCACCTTGGGCGTGTTCCGCAGCCCGAACTTGGGGTTGCCCGGGTCGATCCGCTCCGGCGAGAAGGCCAGGAAGAAGTCTTCCCCCGCGACCAGGCCCGAGGTCTCGAGAATCGGGCGGGCCACCTCGTCGGTGGTGCCCGGCCACGTCGTGGACTCGAGCACGACCAGTGTGCCCTTGCTCAGATTGCGCGCGACCGTCCCCGTGGCGCCCTCGACGGCGGACAGGTCCGGCCGGTGGTCCTCGTCCAGCGGAGTGGGCACGCAGATGACGATCGTGTTGCTCTTGGCCAGCACGGACTCATCGAGCGTGGCGCTGAACCCGTTGGTCAGCATGTGCTCGAGATCGGCATCGGTCAGGTCATCGATGTAGGACTGACCGGCGTTGAGCGCGTCGACCTTGCGGGGGTCGACGTCCACGCCGACGACCCGCAGACCGGCCGCGACCGCCTCCTTGGCGAGCGGCATGCCGACGTAGCCCAGGCCGATGACCGCCAAGTCGATTTCTGTCACAGCAGTGCCTTAGAGAGCCGGAAACAACACTTCATGGTCGCAAAGGCTATCTCAAGTCCACCTAGCTCACGCCTAATGCGACCGAACCCGTCACAACAGACAGCCAATCTGAAGGTCATCGTTCGGTAATGGAGCGGTAGAGAGACCGGTAAGTTTCGGCAACTCGGCCCCAAGTGCGCTTGGCGGCCACCTCTGCCCGGCCCGCCTCACCCATCGCCGCGCGCCTGGCAGGGTCCTCCCTGAGCGCGGCGAGCGCCTTGGCCAGCGCCTCCGGATCGCCCGGCGGCACCAGCAGCCCGGCGCCGTCGGATCCGACCAGCTCCGACAGCGCGGGCAGGTCGCTGAGCACGACCGGCTTGCCGAGCGCCATCGCCTCGACGGGCTTCAGCGGCGTCACGAGCCGGGTCACCCGCAGGTCCTCGCGGGGACAGGAGAAGATGTCGATGGCCGCCTGGGCCTGCAGCGCCTCGTCCGGACCCACACGGCCCGGCAGGAGCGCGCTCATCAGCCCCAGCTCGCCGACCAGCTCCAGCAGGTTCTCGCGCTCGGTGCCGTCGCCCACGATGAGCACCCGCACCGGCGTGCCCTCGTCGCGCAGCAGCGCCGCGGCCCGCAGCAGCGTCGCGAACCCCTCGTAGCCCACGATGCTGGACACCGACCCGACGACGATCTCGTCCTTCGCGATGCCCATGCTCGCTCTGAACGCCTCGCCGTCGTAGGAGGCCGTGAGCAGCGAGTCGTCGACCGCGTTGGGCGCCAGGAAGATCCGCTCCCTGGGCACGCCCCGCTCGACGATCTCCGTGGCCATCGTCTCGGCCAGCGTGACGACCGCGTCGGCCTCGCGCATCAGGAACGCCTCGCGCTCGCGCTGGAGCACGTGGCGCTCGCTGCCGATCCGGCCGGGATCGCGGGAGGCCCAGGTCTCCTCCAGGAAGCCGCGGACCTCGTAGACGAACGGCGTGCCGGTCCGCTCGCGTACGGCGTGCGCGATGGAGCCGTTGCGGTGGTCGGTGGCGGCGTGCAGCACCTGGGGCCGCAGCTCCGCGACGAGCTTGGTGACCCCCTCGGCGCCCTTGATGATCCGCCCGCGGGTCTCGAACGGCATCTCGCCGTGCCCGTCGGGCAGCAGCCGGTAGTAGGGGATCCCGTCGAGCTCCTCGAACGGCGGCGCGTCGGCGTGCCCCTGCAGCATCGGCCAGCCCCAGCTGGTGACCACGTGCGGATCCAGGCCCTTGGCCTGCTGCGCCATGACGATGCGGTGCGTACGGACCGTGTAGCCGGCCTGCGTGTACGGCAGGGCGTTGGTCACGCAGTGCAGGACCCGCCCGGCCACCCGGTCCACGACGGCCACCTTGGGCTGCGGCGGGATCGGGTCGGGGCTGATCGCGGCCAGCTCACCCCGGTAGTAGGCGGCCCTGCGCTTGACGAAGGGGTATTTGGTGTGTTCTTCGAGCACCGCCGCGGCCTGGCTGACCCGGCCCTGGTCCCAGTGCTCCTTGGCCTCGTTCCACGGCCCCTTGAGCACCCGCATGCTGAACTTGCGGACCGCGCGCCTGGCCCGGCGGGCGGCCGGCCAGGCGACCTTGCCCACGACGGGACGGAGGGCGGGCGGGAGCGACTCGGCCGCCGCCTGGGCCACGCGCACCGGGTCGGCCTTCACCTTCGTCATGACGACGCGGGAGACGATGATCGGGTGCTGCACGAAGCCCCTGATAAGGCCGCCGACACCGGCTCTAGCGGACTTGGCGGAAACCTTGCCGTTTGGTCTTGGGGAGTCTTCACGACTGGCGTCGGATGCCACGCGGTGACCGTACCATAGGCAGCGTTTTTTCCCTTCCGCTATGAAAGGCGAGGTCAATGAGGGAGAACCCCCTGGTCCTGCACGTTCTGGGCGCCCGTCCCAACTTCGTGAAAGCGGCCCCGGTGGTGCGGGCACTCGGTGAACTCGGCGTGCGGCAGGGCATCATCCACACCGGTCAGCACTATGACGCGCTGATGTCCGACGTGTTCTTCGCCGACCTCGGGCTGCCGGAGCCGGTGGCCAATCTGGGCGTCGGTTCGGGCAGTCACGCGAAGCAGACCGCGGCGCTGCTCGTCGGCCTGGAGGAGGTCGTTCTCGAGCACGACCCCGACCTGGTGGTGGTCTACGGCGACGTGAACTCGACGCTGGCCGCGATCCTGGTCTGCGCCAAGCTGGGCGTACGCACCGCGCACGTCGAGGCGGGCCTGCGCTCGTTCGACCGGGGCATGCCGGAGGAGGTCAACAGGATCGTCACCGACTCCCTGTCGGACCTGCTCTTCGCCACCTCGCCCGACGCGCTCTCGCACCTGGCGGCCGAGGGCGTGCCCGCCGCCAAGGTGCACCTGGTGGGCAACCCCATGATCGACAGCCTCTTCTCCGCGCTGCCGGCGCTGGACCCGGCGCCCGTGGTGGCCCGGCTGGACATACCGGCTCGTTATGCCGTGGCGACCCTGCACCGCCCGGCGAACGTCGACACCCCCGAGGCGGCCAAGGAGCTGGTCTCGGCCGTGCTGGACGTCGCCCGCCAGATCCCGATCGTGGTGCCGATCCACCCCAGGGGGCGTACCCGGCTGGCCGAGGCGGGCCTGGTCGACGGTCCCTCGGTCAAGGTGATCGAGCCGCTGGGCTATGTGGACTTCCTCTCACTCGTCCGGGGCGCCGCGCTGGTGGTCACCGACTCGGGCGGCGTGCAGGAGGAGACGACGATGCTGGGCGTGCCGTGCCTGACGGTCCGGCCCAACACCGAGCGGCCGATCACGATCACGCATGGGACCAACCGGCTGGTCACCCCGGCCCTGCTGCCGGCCGCGGCCGAGAAGGCGCTGGCCGACGGGGCCACGACGCCGTCGGGTGAGCTGCCGCCGCTGTGGGACGGCGCCGCCGGGCCGCGGATCGCCCGGGTCATCTCGGCCTGGCTCAAGGGGGACAACCTCTCGCCCGCCGCACAGGGCGCGCGTTCCGAATAACCCCCTCATTCCGTACGGTCCCCGCCGTACCATGACATACCTCCGCTAAGTGATAAGGCGTGCATCCCCATGGCCGAAACCCCTGAAGAGCCCACGTACCAGCGACTCGGCCCCGTGAACTGGCTGCCCGAGGAGCGCAAGCTCGTCGAGCGCTATGAGGCGGACATCAGGGAGCTGCGCCGGCGGCTGGAGATAGCCGAGGCCAAGGCCGCCTATGCCACGTGGAAGCTGGAGGCCACCCAGGCCAAGCGGACGTTCAAGCTGGGTGAGGCGCTGGGGTCGAAGAGCCCGGGCAAGGTGCTGGAGGCGGTCAGGTCCAAGGACCGGGCGCCCAAGGCCCCGATCCCGGTCACCTTGGCCGTCGCGGCGGCCAACCACCGGCCGCCGCTGGTCGAGGTGCCGACCGTGAAGTGGCCGGCCGGGCCGGTGAACCGGCCGGACCTCAAGGTCGCCGTCATCCTGGACGACTTCTCGCGGCTGGCGTTCAGGTACGAGTGGGACCAGATCGAGTTCGGGCTCAAGGACTGGCCGGAGATCTTCGCCGAGAAGCGGCCTGACCTGCTGTTCTGCGAGTCGGCCTGGCACGGGAACCAGGGCCGCTGGCGCTACCAGATGACCGGGACGAACGCCCCCAAGGACCCGCTGCGCGACCTCGTGGCGTGGTGCCGCGCCGAGGGGATCCCGACGGTCTTCTGGAACAAGGAGGACCCGCCGAACTTCGAGTTCTTCATCGACACGGCCAAGCTGTTCGACTACGTGTTCACCTGCGACGGTGACATGGTCCCGAAATATCGTGAAACTTTGGGCCACGATCGGGTGGACGTACTCCAGTTCGCCGCCCAGCCCCGCGTGCACAACCCGATCCAGCAGAAGCAGGGCCGCCTGCACGACGTCGTCTTCGCCGGCATGTACTTCCGCGACAAGCATCCCGAGCGCCGCGAGCAGATGGAGACGGTCATCGACCCGATCCGCGAGCTGGGCCTGCACATCTTCGCCCGCAACGGCGAGGTCGACGAGAAGTACGCCTGGCCGGAGAAATATCGCCCGCACATCGTGGGCGAGCTCCCCTACGACCAGATGCTCGCGGCCTACCGGATGTACAAGGTCTTCCTCAACGTCAACTCGGTGCTCGACTCGCCCACGATGTGCGCGCGCCGCGTGTTCGAGCTGTCGGCCTGCTCCACGCCGGTCGTCTCCGGGTGGTCCAGGGCGATCGAGGAGACGTTCGGCGACCTGCTGCCGATCGCCCGCGAGCCGGTCGAGTCGTACAACCAGGTGCTGCACCTGATCAACAGCCCGGAGCTGCGGGCCCGCATGGGGCACCTGGCGATGCGCGAGGTGTTCGACAAGCACCTGTTCACGCACCGGGTGGACCAGATACTCCGGTTCCTGGGGCGGCCCGTCACCACCGGGGCCCGGTCGATCTCCGTGGTGCTGCCGACCAACCGGGCCGCGCAGATCGAGCACGCGATCTCCTCGGTGGCCAAGCAGATCCACCGACCGCTGCAGCTCGTCATGGTCCTGCACGGCCTGGACATCGACCCGGTGGTGGTGGCCGACAAGGCCCGCATGGCGGGCATCTCCGACGTCGTCGTCCTGCCCGCCTCGGCCGAGCTGTCGCTGGGCGCCTGCATGAACCTGGGCATCGCCGCCGCCGAAGGCGACCTGATCGCCAAGATGGACGACGACAACCTGTACGGCGAGCACTACCTGTCGGACCTGGTCAGGGCCTTCGACTACACCGACGCGGAGCTGGTCGGCAAGGGCGCCCACTACTCCTACTTCGAGGGCCTCAACACCACCATGCTGCGGCTGCCGGGGCTGGAGCACCGGTACTCGTTCCTCGTGCAGGGCGGGACGTTCCTCGGCAAGGCGGACATGTTCCGGTCGTACGGCTTCGCGGACATCACCCGGGGCGAGGACACGCACCTGGTCCGCAGGCTGAAAGAGGACAAGGTCAAGATCTACTCCGCGGACCGGTTCAACTTCGTCTATTGGCGCAGCGCCGACGCCTCCATGCACACCTGGCAGGCCGACCACATCAAGCTGACCAGGAACGCCCAATTCTCTTTTGTCGGCCGACCGGACGATCACGTGCTTGTTTAGTTTTATCTGGTGATGCGGGCCAGATTCTGGTCAGCCAGGCCCGCGAGCTCGAACAGGTCGGCGGGCGCCACCTTCCGGCCGACGACGAGCATGCTCATGATGACCTTGCCGCGCCGGATGACCACCGAGCCGATCTGCGCGTCGCCGTGGCCGCCCGACGCGGTGGTCAGGTAGGCCCGGGACTCCTCGCCCCGCGTGGGCATGCCCAGGTCGCGCGTCCGGTAGGTCACCCGCGTGCCGTGCACGTCGGCCCCGTAGGAGGCGCACTGCGCGGGCAGCGGCGCGGGAAAGGCGGAGGCGGGCATGGACACCAGCGCCTGGGTGATCGAGTCGCTGCCGGAGGAGAAGGCGACCACGGCGGCGGGCGCCTCCGCGACCTCGGGCTTGGTCAGGTCCAGCTGACCGGCCCCGCCGCACTCGGGCCGGTCGAGCTTGGCCTGGCGCACGGCGGAAAGACCCTGCCTGGTGGACTTGAGCGAGCCGAACGCCCCGGCCTCCGGCCCGTAGGCCAGGCTCATGCCCTTGGGGGTGGGCAGCAGGCCGGCCCGGAGCCTGGCCGCTCCGGGCGCGGACCGGGACGGGGACGGGGTGGCGGACGGGTCGGCGGGCGTGGTGCCGGACGGGTCGGCGGCCGGGGGCACGTCCGGCAGGGGCGCGCCCACGACCTCGTCGGCGGCACATCCCGATATGGCCATCATGCTCAGACAAATGAGAGAAAGAGCCTTAAGCATGAATTCTCCACTCCCCTAAAGCGACTTACAATAAAACGCTAGAGGAAGCGCGGAGTAACGAGCCGAGCAACGGCGCTATTCGCGTAATTCAGGTGATTCGCGAACGACCTCGGAGTTTGCTCCATTGGGAGTGGGGACGGGGGCGACGGGCGCCTCCGACGCGGGCCGGTTGAGCAGCGTCCTGGCCAGGCCCAGACCGGCGCCGCCGAGCGTGAGCGCCTTGGCCAGCATCTCCTCCACACCCTGGGCGCCGTTGAGCACCACCATGTGCTCGACGTTGCCGAACGCCTTGGCACCCGCCTCGACCACCTCGGGCCAGCGCTCGGCCAGCTGCTGGGCGACGACCGCCTCCTGGTTGGACGCCAGCGCGTCGGCGCGGGCCTTGATGGCGTCGGCCTGCGCCAGGCCCTTGGCCCGCGCCGCGTCCGCCTCGGCCATGCCGCGCAGCCTGGTCGCCTCGGCCTCGGCCTCCCCGAGCAGCCGGATGCCCTCCGCCTCGGCCTGAGCCCGCGCCACGGCGGCCCGCCGCTCCGCCTCGGCGATGGTGACCTGCTCGTAGGCCCGCGCGTCGGCCGGCCTGCGCACCTCTCCCTCCAGCCGCTTCTCGGCCAGCACCGCCTCCAGCTCGGCGGCCGTCGTCTGCTGGACCACGACCTCCTGGCGCGCGGTCGCCTCGGCGAGCGGCCCGGCCTGCTTCGCCTTGGCCGCGGCCCGGTCCATCTCCGCCTGGTAGCCGGCCTGCTGGATGCGGGCCTCGCGGATCGCGGCGGACTTCTTGATCTGGGCCTCCTGCTCGGCGCTGTTGGCCTCCTGGTCGCGCTGCGCCTCGGCGGTCCTGGCCAGCGCCGACACGGCGGCGGCGTGGGGGCGGCCGAGGTTGACGATGTAGCCGGTGGCGTCCTCGATCTCCTGGATCTGCAGCGAGTCGACGATCAGGCCGAGCTTGCTCATCTCGTCGGAGGAGGAGGTGCGGATCTCGTTGGTGAGCGCGTCACGGTTGATGATCAAGTCCTCGACCGTGAGGTTGCCGATGATCGAGCGCAGGTGCCCGGAGAAGAGCTGATGCGTCTTGTCGTCCACGGTCTTCTGCTGGTCGAGGAAGCGCCGCGCCGCGTTGGCGACGGAGGCGAAGTCGTCGCCCACCTTGTAGATGACCACCCCGCGTACGTGTACGGGGATGCCCTGCTTGGTCACGCAGTTGACTTCGAGTGGCGAGACCCGGCTGTCGAGTGAGATGCGGCGCGCAGTCTGGAACCCCGGCACGACCAGCGCGCCCTTCCCCGTGACGATCTTGAAGCCGAGCGTCTCCCTGCCCCGCGCGCCCAGGCCGGAGATGATGATCGCCTCGTTGGGCTCGGCGACGCGCCAGATCAGCTTGAAGGCGACGATCGCGACAAGTGCCAGAGCCACGATGACGCCGGTGAGAACTAAGTCCATGGCTACCCCCTGGATGATGTAGGGACTTCCCGGCTCAGCTGTTCGTGACGGCGGGCCGGTCTATTGCGCTTTGCCGGAGGACTCCGGTTCGGAGCCGTTCGGGGTCGCGCCGTTGAGCAGCGCCCTGGCCAGGCCGAGGCCGGTGCCGCCGAGGGTGAGCGCCTTGGCCAGCATCTCCTCCACACCCTGGGCGCCGTTGAGCACCACCATGTGCTCGACGTTGCCGAACGCCTTGGCACCCGCCTCGACCACCTCGGGCCAGCGCTCGGCCAGCTGCTGGGCGATGACCGCCTCCTGGTTGTCCTTCAGCGCCTGCGCCCGCGCGCTGATCGCCTGCGCCTCGGCCAGGCCCTTGGCCTGGGCGGCCGCCGCCTCGGCGAGCCCGAGCGCCTTGGCCGCCTCGGCGTGGGCCAGCCCGCGTGCCTTGGCGGCCTGGGCCTCGGCCTCTCCCGCGACCTTGGTGGCCGCGCCCGCCGCCTCGCCGCGCAGCCGTACGGACTCGGCTTCGGCCGCGGCGGCCTGCTTGACCTGGGAGGCCTGCGCGACGGCGCGCAACTCGGTCTCGCGCGCCTCCGCCTCGGCCTGGGCGATGCGGGCGTCCCGCTCGGCCTGGGAGAGCGTGACGGTCTCGTACGCCTTGGCGTCTGCGGGCTTGCGGACCTGCGACTGCAGCCGCTGCTCCGACAGCTGCGCCTCCAGCTCGGCGGCCCTGGTCTCCTGGACGACGACCTCCTGCCTGGCCGTCGCCTCCGACAGCGGCCCCGCCTGCCGGGCCCTGGCCGCCGCCTGGTCCATCTCCGCCTGGTAACCGGCCTGCTTGATCTTGGATTCGCGTACGGCGGCCGCCTTGCGGGCGGCGGCGGCCTGCTCGGCCTCGGTGGCCTCCTGGTCGCGCTGCGCCTCGGCGATGCGGGCCACGGAGGCGACCTTGGCGGCGTGCGGCTTGCCGAGGTTGACGATGTAGCCGGTCTCGTCGTCGATCTCCTGGATCTGCAGCGAGTCGACGATCAGCCCCAACTTGCTCATCTCGTCGGCGGCCGACGCCCTGGTCTCGCTGGTCAGCCGCTCGCGGTTGAGGATCAGGTCCTCGACCGTGAGGTTGCCGATGATCGAGCGCAGGTGTCCGGTGAACAGCTCGTGGATCGCGCCGGTCATGAAGTCCTGCTGGTCGAGGAAGCGCCGGGCGGCGTTGGCGATCGAGGACAGGTCGTCGCCCACCTTGTAGATCACCACGCCGCGGATGTGCACAGGGATGCCCTGTTGGGTGACGCAGGAGACCTGGAGGTTGGCGGCCCTGGTGTCCAGGCGCAGCCTCCTGGACGTCTGGAAGCCGGGCAGCACCGCCGTACCCTTGCCGGTGATTATCTTGAAGCCGAGGCTGTCCGGGCCCTCGCTGCGCCGGCGCGCGCCGAGACCCGAGATGATCAGGGCCTCGTTGGGCTCGGCGACCCGCCAGACGGCCTTGAAGAGCAGGATCAGCACGATGACGGCGACGAGGATGCCGCCGCCGAGAAGAAGGAGCTCGGGGGACATCGGGGGCCTCCCTAGACGAGTGCTCTGGCCACATAAACCGTGCGCGGTGGGAAGTAGTCCACCACGATCACGATCGTTCCGACGGAGAACTCCTCGTCAGGCACGGTCGGATGAGCGTAGAAAGCCTCCACGCCACCTCTGACCGGGACCATGACCTCGCCGACGAGGCCAGGGCCGATCTTGCCTGTGACCCTGCCCTGCTTGCCGACCACCCGGACTCCCCCCGTCGTGATATTTCGGACGCTACTCCAAACGGGCATTCGCGGTAATAGGTCACGCAAAATGTTTCTCGAAGCACTGCGCGGCAGGACGCGGCTTTTACCCGGAGTCCTGAGGATCGGCGCATGAGCGACATGAACGCGCGCTCGGCGCGCGACCTCGGGATGGACCGGCCCATTTCGCGCCGCGACTTCTTGGACGGCGTCGCCATGGCGGTGGGCACGCTGGCTCTGGGAGTGTCGGCGGGCTGTACGTCGCGGCCGGGCCCGCCGGAGTCGGGCGAGACCTTCCCGCCGGGCGTTCCCCGGGCCGAGGTCTCTCCGCCGAGCCTGACCGGACTGCGGGGCGGCACCCCGGAGTCGCTCAGCGTCGCCCACGCGCTCCGCGACGGCCGCTTCTGGCAGTACGCGGGCACGCCCGTGCCCACCGGGGAGCACTACGACCTGGTGGTGGTCGGCGGGGGCATCAGCGGGGTGAGCGCGGCCTTCGAGTGGCACCGCCAGAACCCCGGAGCCCGCATCCTCATCCTGGACAACCACGACGAGATCGGCGGGCACGCGCGGCGCAACGAGTTCCACCCGGCCGGCCGCAGCGGGGTGCTGGTCGGCTGCGGCGGCTCACGGTCGCTCCGGACGCCCTCGGTGTGGACGCCCGAGGGCAAGGAGCTGCTCCACCGGCTCGGCATCGAGCTGAAGAGGTTCGACCGGTACTTCGACCAACGCCTCTACGGCGACCTCGGGATGCATCGCAGCGTGATGTGCGACCGGGAGACCTTCCGGACCGACGCCCTCGTCCGCATCACCCCGAAGACGCGGACCGAAGAGTGGGTCAAGGGGCTGCCGATCGCCGAGCAGGCCAAGAAGGACCTCGTCATGCTGTACGACAAGCCGCGCGACTGGTTCCCCGGCCTGTCGCAGGAGCGGAAGGAGGAGCGGCTGGCGGCGCTGACCTACTCGGACTTCCTGCTGAAGGTCTGCCAGGTGCACCCCGACGTCGAGCTGTTCTGCCGGACCATGCCGAGCGTCATGTGGGGGTACGGCACGCAGACGTTCGGCGCGATCGACGCCTGGGGCAGCGACTACCCGGGTTTCGGCGGTCTGGGGCTGGACGGCGGCAAGCCCTCCCGGTTCAGCTCGCCGAGTATGAAGAAGGAGTGGAAGGCGGCCGACCCGAACATCTACCACTTCCCCGAGGGCAACCAGGCGCTGGTCCGCATGATGGTCGGCCGGATGATCCCCGGCTTCACCGATTCCACCTCCATGGACGGCATCACCACCGCCTCCTTCGACTACGGCCGGCTCGACCTGCCCGCGAACCGGGTCCGCTTCCGGCTGTCGAGCACGGCCGTAAGCGCGCGCAACGACGGCCCGGCCGACACGGCGGGCACCGCGACCGTCGGCTACTTCGACGGCCACCGGGTGCGTACGGTCCGCGCCGGCGCGGTCGTCCTGGCCTGCTGGAACATGGTCATCCCCTACCTCGTCCCCGACCTGCCCGAGGACCAGAAGCAGGCGCTGCGCGACGCGGTCAAGATGCCGGTGGTGGACGCCATGGTGCAACTGCGCGACTGGGAGGCGTGGCAGCGTCTAGGCATCGACCGCACCCGCTGGACGGGCGCCTACTGGTGCCTGTCGGAGCTCGACCACCCGGTCACCATGCCCGGCTACGACTGCCCGACGAAGCCCGGCAACCCGATCAACGTACGCATGCTGGCCGCCACGTGCCGCTCGGAGCTGGGTCCGGCCGCGGGCGCCGCCACGGGCCGGAACGAGCTGCTCAACACGCCCTACAGCCGCCTGGAGTACACCATCCGCGACCAGCTCGCCCGGCTGCTCGGCCCCGGCGGCTTCGACCCGGCCGCGGACATAGAGGCGATCACGGTCAACCGCTGGGGCCACGGGTACGCCCCGGAGTACTGCCGCCCGTGGAACTCCTTCTATCCGGACGGGCCGTTCCCCGCCGATCTCGCGCGCCGGCGGTTCGGCAGGATCGCGATCGCCAACTGCGACTCGGTACCGGCCTCCCGCGCCGACGCGGCCATCACCGCCGCCCATCGGGCCATCAGCGAACTGCCGACATGAGGCCATGGCTACGCGTCTTCCTGATCGGCCTCGTGCTCTGGGTGGCGAGTGTGATCGTCACCGCGTGGACCGCCAACTCCAACCTCGTGCCGATGGTGGTGCTGTTCGGCAGCTTCCTGGTCCCGGTCACATTCGTGACCTGGGCCTACGGGCGCGCGCGGTCGCCCGAGGTGACGGTCGAGACGATGTTCGGCGCGTTCGTGATCGGCGGCGCGCTGGGTGTGCTCGGCGCGTCCCTGCTGGAGAGCTGGCTGGTCCAGCCCTCGCTCCTGATGTACGTGGTGGTCGGCCTGATCGAGGAGGGCGTCAAGCTGGCGGCCCTGATGTTCGTCTCGCGGCGGCTGATCCGCCGGACGACCAAGGACGGCCTGGTGCTCGGCGCGACCGTGGGCTTCGGCTTCGCCGCGCTGGAGAGCGCCGGGTACGCCTTCAACTCGCTCTTCACCTCGGCCGGGCTGTCGCTGTCGCAGCTCGTCGAGACCGAGGTGCTACGCGGGGTCCTGTCGCCCGTCGGCCACGGCCTGTGGACGGCCATCGTGGGCGGGGTGCTCTTCTCCGCCGGGGGCCGGCTCAAGGGGCGGGTGGTGCTGGCCTATCTCGGGGTCTCGCTGCTCCACGCGTTGTGGGACTCGATGAACGCCATCGCCATCGCGATCACGCTGGTGCTGACCGGGCAGGTGTGGCAATTCCAGTTGCTGCGCATCGGCAGGGTGCCCGGCGTCACCGAGGCGCAGGTGCACGTCTACACGATCCTGGAGTGGGCGGGGCTCCTGGTGATCTCGCTGGCCGCGCTGCTGTGGCTGCGCTCCGTCAGCCGCTCAGGGAGGTGACGCCGGCCTGCCCGCCTCAGCCCTTCAGGGCGGTGAGGCTGGCCTGCCAGAGGCGTTCGGCCAGGGCGGGGTCGGACATCGCGGACGGGACCGGCTCCGGGGCGCGCTTCGCGAAGTAGGCTCCGGCGCGCCGCTCGCCGTCGGTGTGCGTGGCCAGGTGCACCAGCGTGCGCGCGCCGTACTCGGGCGGCTTGGCATAGCCGGGCACGGCCAGGAACATCCGCATGATCCACGTCTGCGCCGCGAACCCGGTGCGGATCACGCCGGGATGGAAACAGGTGGCCGCCACCCCCCGGGCCGCCAACCCGACCGTGAACAGGGCGTTCGCCTGTTTCGTGTCGCCGTACTGGAGCCAGCCGTTCCATCGTCGCCGCTCACGCGACAGGTCGTCCGGGTCGAGCCGGCCGCTTCTGCCCGCCCGTGAAGAAGTGGTGACTACCCTGTCGACCCGATCTGTTAGAGAATCGGTCAACAGAAAGGGGGCAAGATGGTTGACCTGAACCATCAGCTCGTGACCGTCCACCGTAATCTGGCGCCCCGGACTCATCACACCCGCGTTGTTGGCCAGTACGGCAATTCGGTCATAACGCTCACGCAACACCGCCGCGAGCCTACGAACGTCGTCAAGCGATGTGTAGTCGCAGGTCAAAACATCGGCTTCCGGCCCGCTCAATCCGTCGGCCACGGCTTTGAGCCGAGTCTCGTCCCGACCGACGAGCACGACCCGGTGCCCCCGTCGTGACAGCTCGGCCGCCGCCGCGGCGCCGATGCCGGCGCTCGCCCCAGTAATCACGCTAATCAACGCGTTCCTCCCACTGCGCCGGAAGCATAATCGGTGCTAGTCTCCTGTGCGATCTTCCGGAGGTGTGTTTACACAGAGTGTGCAAATACCCCTCGACTCCGAGGTTGGGACATGGGCTCGCATAACCGGTCAATTCGGTTCAAGATCTTCTTATTGCTGTTGCTACCCCTCCTGTCTCTGAGTGCGCTCTGGGGCTTTGCCCTCAATCTCACCGTGGGTGACGGCCAGGCCCTGCTAAGAGCCAACACGCTTTATCAGACGATCGGCATCACCTCCACCGACCTGGGCTTACAGCTCCAAGCCGAGCGGGCCCAATCGGCCGTGGCGGTCACCACCCGTCAACTCACCCAGGAGCTCGGGACACAGCGCGCCCGCACCGACAAGTCCGTGGCCGACTTCCAGAAGTCCGCCGTGACAGCGGGTGACGCGATCAAGGACAACCTGCGCGCCTCCCTCGACACCCTCACCGCGGAGCTGAACCGCCTCGGCTCCATCCGCGCCGACATCGACGGCGGCATCAGCTCCCGGCTGACCAGCCTCAACGAGTACAACCGGGTCCTCGACGCCATCTTCCGGCTCTACGACCACCTCGTCTCGGTGCCCGACCTGCCGCTCTTCCAGCAGGCGTCGTCGCTGCAGGCCATGGGCAACGCCCGGGAGATCATCGCCCGCGAGCACGCGCTGGTCAGCGGCGCGCTCATCGACCGCCGACTCACCGAGCCGGAGCTCACGGCGTTCACCGAGTACGTCGCGACCCGCAGGTTCCTCAGCGCCCGCGGCCAGGCCGGGCTCGACACGGCGCTCCGCAGGCCGTACGAGCAGATCTTCGCCGGCGAGCCGTTCAGGGACTTCACCGCCATGGAGGCGCGCATCATCGCGAGCGGCGCCCCACCCGCCGACGGCGCGACGTGGAACGCGACCGTGGACCGGCTCGCGGCGCAGCTCGACAAGCTCGGCGCGTCGTCCGGAGAGGTGCTGAGCGAGCGCGCGCTCGACGCCGCCACCAGCACCATGGTGAAGATCGGCACCGCGGGCGGTCTCGGGCTGATCGCCGTGCTCGCCTCGATCATCATCTCCGTACGCTTCGGCCGCCGCCTCGCCGGTGAGCTGGCCGCGCTCAGGTCCGCGGCCGTGGAGCTGTCCGACAACCGGCTGCCCAGCCTGGTCGACCGGCTGAGCCGGGGCGAAGAGGTCAACGTCAAGAAGGAGGCCAAGCCGCTCAAGGTCAGCGGCGCGGCCGAGATCGTCGACGTGGCCAAGGCGTTCGGCTCCGTGCAGCGCACCGCCGTGAACGCCGCCGTGAGCCAGGCCGCGATGCGCCGCGGCATCGGCCAGGTGTTCCTCAACCTGGCCCGGCGCAAGCAGGGCCTGCTGCACCGCCAGCTCGCGCTGCTCGACGGCATGCAGCGCCGTACGCACGACCCTGACCGGCTGGAAGAGCTCTTCCGCCTCGACCACCTGACGACCCGGATGCGGCGTCACGCGGAGAGCCTGATCATCCTGTCCGGCTCCGCCCCCGGCCGGGCCTGGCGCAAGCCGGTGCCCGCGGTGGACATCGTCCGGGCGGCCATCGCCGAGGTCGAGGACTACACCAGGGTCACCGTCGAGGCCATGCCTGGCAGCGCGCTCGACGGAGCCGCCGCCGCCGACCTCACCCACCTGGTCGCCGAGCTGGTCGAGAACGCCACCATCTACTCTCCACCGACCACCACCGTGGTCGTCCGCGGTGACCTGGTGAGCAACGGCTACGCGATCGAGGTGGAGGACAGAGGGCTGGGGCTGTCTCCGGGCGAGTACGCGGCGTTCAACGCACTGCTGACCAACCCGCCGGAGTTCGACCTGGCCGACAGTGACCGGCTCGGCCTGTTCGTGGTGGCCAGGCTGGCCGAACGGCACGGCATCCAGGTGCTGCTGCGCCGTTCGCCGTTCGGCGGCACCACCGCGATCGTGCTGGTGCCGCGCGGGCTGGTCCACGACCAGGCCGCACTCGAGGCGGGCGGCGACGGGGAGGCGCCCGCGCTGCCCAGCCGTACCAAGAAGAAGACGCTCGCGGTGGTGAACGGCACGCATGCCGGGCTGCCAAGGCGAGTGAAACAGGCAAATCTGGCACCCCAGCTCAAGACGGACGAGCCGCCTGAGCCGGAACCGGAAGCGAAGACAGAGCGCTCTCCCGATGAGGTACGGGACCTGTTCTCCGCCTACCAGCGGGGAACCCAACGCGCCCGAGAAGAAGCGAATGAGGAGGGGGAGGCATGAGTGTGCCGACGACCAACACCGGTGAGCTGAACTGGCTCCTCGACGACCTGACGAGCAGGGTCGGAGCAGTACGCCAGGCCGTCATCCTGTCCACCGACGGCCTGGCGGTCGGTTACTCCAAGGGACTGAGCCGCGAGGACGCCGAGCACCTGTCGGCCGTGGCCGCCGGGTTCCAGAGCCTGGCCCGAGGCACTGGACGGCACTTCGGCGGCGGCGACGTGCGCCAGACCATCGTCGAGATGGAGTCGGCGTTCCTCTTCGTGACGGCGGCGGGGAAGGGCACCTGCCTGGCCGTGCTGGCCGACGCCAACGTGGACGTCGGGCACATCGCCTATGAGATGGCGATGCTCGTCAAGCGGGTGGGGCAGCACATATCCACCAACCCCAGGGCGACATCGTCATGAACGAACCCCCGCGGTGGCTTGACGAGGACGCGGGGCCGGTCGTCCGGCCCTACGCCCTCATTCGCGGGCGCACCAGAACCTCCGGAGAGGCGTTCGACCTCATGGCGATCGTCTCCGTCGTCAGCGACACGGAGGCGTACGATCTCGAACCCGAGCAATTGCTCATCCTGCGGGCAGCGCGTAACCCGATCACGGTGGCCGACGTGGCCGTCGAGCTCGATCTGCCCGTAGGCGTCGTCCGGGTGCTGCTCGGCGACCTGCGTGACCACGGCCTCATCTCGGTGACGTCCCCCTCGGAAAAGGGGCCGCGTCCGAATGAGCGCATTCTCAAGGAAGTGATCAATGGACTCCGTGCTCTCTGAGGACCCCGTCGCGCTGAAGATTCTGATCGCCGGGGGGTTCGGCGTGGGCAAGACCACGCTGGTCGGCGCGATCAGCGAGATCAGGCCGCTACGCACGGAGGAGGTGCTCTCCGATCGCGGCGTCGGCGTCGACGATCTCGACGGTGTGGAGGCCAAGACCACCACCACCGTCGCGATGGACTTCGGCCGTATCACGATCCGCGAAGGACTGGTCGTCTACCTGTTCGGCACCCCGGGGCAGGAACGGTTCTGGTTCATGTGGGACGAGCTGTCCTACGGCGCGCTCGGGGCCGTCGTGATCGCCGACACCCGGCGACTGACCGACTGCTTCCCGTCCGTCGACTACTTCGAGCAGCGCGGCACGCCGTTCGTGGTGGCCGTCAACTGCTTCGACGGCGCCGACCGGCACAGCGTGGACGACGTGCGGATCGCGCTCGACCTGGACGACGACGTGCCCGTGCTGCTCTGTGACGTGCGGCGGCGCACCTCGGCCAAGGAGGTCATGGTCACGCTGGTCGAGCACTCGCTGAGGACGATGACGTCGGCGAACTAGAGCGCGCGGACCGTTGATGACCTCGGCTGATGACCTCGGCGAGCTAGAGGGCCCGTAGACCGTTGATGACCTCTCTGAGCAGGCTCTCCGTAGGGGTCGTCGCCTTGGCGAGCGGCGGCCGGACCGACACCAGGCCGTAGTCGAGCAGATCGCCGAGCAGTACCCTGGCCACCCCCACGGGCAGGTTCAGCTCGGCGGCGATCTCGGCTACCGGCCTGGTCTGAGCCATGACGCAGTCCATCATCCGGCGGTGCTGACCGCTCAGCTCCGCCTTGGCGGGCACCGGCAGGCCGGTCGACGACACGGTCGCCAGGAGGTCGAGCTCGGGTGACGAGGACTTGGTGCGCCCCCTGGCCACCGCGTACGGCCGCACAACCGGGCCGGCCTCCTCGTCAACCCACTCGTCTGGCCCATGGGTCACGATTGGGATCCCCCATCCTGATCGCTGTCCTGCCGCCCGCGCTGCCAACCCGACTGGAGCGAGGAGAGCAGAGCCCTGGCCTCCTCCGGTGAGCGGCTCTCGGACGAGAGTGCCTCAGTCTGCTCGGGGGGTGGCGACTGCTTGAGCTGCTCCGGCAGGTTGGCCTGTCGCACCCGGCGGGGCAGCGCCGACTCCTGGGACCGCTCAGGGCCGTGCTTGGCCGTGCGCTGGCGGCGTGGCAGCTGGCCGGGGGCCGTCGTGTCGTGAGGCGTCCTGGTGTCGTGAGACGTCCTGGTGTCCTGAGGCGTCCTGACCACCGAGACGGACACCGACTCCAGCTCGGGCATCCGCACCGGCGTCGGGAGGGCCTGGATCAGCGCTGTGGGCACCAGCACGATCGCGGTGGTGCCGCCGTACGGGGAGGGCTTGAGCGTGACCGTGATGCCGTGTCTGGCGGCCAGCATGCCGACCACCGAGAAGCCGAGCCGCTCGGTCTGCGACGCCTCGAACTCGGGCGGGCTCTCCAGCCGCTCGTTGACGGCCTGCCGGGCCTCGGGGGTCATGCCCAGCCCGCGGTCCTCGACCTCGACGGCGAAGCCCCTGCCGACCAGCTCGCCGCGGACCGACACCTCGTTGCCCGGCGAGGAGAAGGCGGCGGCGTTCTCGATCAGCTCCGCGAACAGGTGCATGAGGTCGGCCACGGCCGCGCCGGAGACCCCGCACTCCGGCATCGGGTAGACGCGGACCCGGGTGTACTCCTCGACCTGCGCGGCGGCGCCGCTCAGCACGTCCTCGACCGGGATGACGCCGCGCCACCTGCGCCCGGCGGAGCCGCCGGACAGCAGCACCAGGCCCTCGGCGTGGCGGCGCATGCGGGTCGTCAGGTGGTCGATCTTGAACAGCCGGGACAGCGCCTCCGGGTCCTCGGTCTCGCGCTGCATCTCGTCCAGCAGCTTGAGCTGGCGCTGCAGCAGCGACTGGCTGCGCCGGGCCAGGTTGCGCAGCGCCTCGGAGACGCCCTGGCGCAGTTTTGCCTGTTCGACGGCCGCGTCCACGGCGGTGTACTGGACGCTGTCGAACGCCTTCGCCAGGTCGTCGATCTCGCTGGTCGCGCCGTCGCACATCTTGATGGGCGGCACCTCGGCCGGGATGTCGACGTTCTTGCCCTGCCGCAGCTTCGTCACGACGCCGGGCAGCCGGATCTCGGCCAGGTCGAGCGCGTTGCGGCGGAGCGCCGCCAGCTCACGGCTGACGCGCCGGCCCACCCGGATGGAGATGAAGATGGACAAGGCGACCGCGATGAGGCCGAGGACGCCCGCCACGCCGGCCCGTACGAGGATGGCGATGCCGGCCGGCGTCATCCGGGCCAGCAGCCGGTCCCCGTTGTCCCAGATGACCTGGGTGTAGGCCTTCAGCTCGGGGTCGGCCATGCCACGCCAGACCGCCGGGTCGAGCATCCGGCCCGCGACGTAGCCGTCCAGCGCGCGCTCCATCGCGGCCCAGCGCGGGGACTCGGTGACCTGCTCGAACGGGGTCCGCAGCTCAGCGTCGAGGTTGGCCATGGCCTTGGGGAACATGTACGTCCGCGTGCCGTCGAGCTTCGCGAGCATGTGCATGTCGCCCATGGACGGCTTGCCGTTGGCCGCGATGATCAGCGAGTGCTCGCGGCTCAGCAGCTCGCGGACCTCACTGGCGGCGATCAGACCCTGCGCCTGCTGGGCCAGCTCGACGTCCGTGCCGAGAGTCAGCGACGGGTACAGGTGATGGACCGCGTCGCTGACCGCCGAGTATTCGGTGATCAGCGTGCCGGGGGTCAGCTGGCGGCTGTCGACCTTCTTCCTGATCTCGGGCAGGCGGTCGACGGCCGTGAAGACGTCCTTCAGCCGCCCGCGCATCTCAGGGGTGAGGGCGGCCTGCGTCGTCTCCGACAGGCCCCCGTCGGAGAGCCGCTTCTTGACCTCGTCGACCTTGCCGCGTGTGGCGGCCAGCTGGGCGGGGTCGGCGACGCCGCCGGAGATCACCTCGGCGGCGGCGAGACGCTCCTGCTCGATTGTGTAGACCAGGAAGTCGGCGTGGTTGATGACTCCGGACCAGATCGTGTCGACCTTCAGCAGGCCCATGGCCTCACCGGAGGTGGTGCTGGCGGCGAAGCCCCAGAGTCCGACCAGAGAAACCAGTGGGAGAACCAGCAGCGTCGAGATCTTGAATCTGATGGATCTGCCAGATGCCATGACGCCCGCTCCCGGATAGAAGATCGCGGGAGAGAATAGCACCAAATGCGGCGGTTCTTAAGATCGACTCGCCACAAATCTATGATATGTCGGGAAATCCGCAGGTCGCTGGACGGCCCGGCCCCAGGCCAGCCGTACCAACCACGCGGCCAGCACCGCCAGCACCGCCACCTCCGCGCCCAGCAGCAACCGCTCCACCAACCCGATCATCACCCGCTCGCCGGGCAGCGCCACATAGGTGACCGCCAGCACCCCGAGCCCGCCCGCCAGGGCCAGCCACTCGACGGTCCGCGCGACCGGCTTCCACACCTCGTCGGCCGTGAGCCGGGGCACCAGCAGAGCCGCCGCCGCGGGCAGGCTGACGAACGCCGCCACGGACACGTAACGGTGAATCTCCGCCGTCAGAGTCAGGTCGGCGCCGATCGGCGTGGTCGGGATGACCGCGGCGACGATCAGCGCCCCCGACCACACCCACAGCAGCCGCTCCGGTAGCCCCCGCACCGGTGCGTTCGCCGCTTTCAGCGCCTTCACCAGGATCAGCGAACCGAGGCCCAGCACCATCATCGCCGCTTCCGTGACGCCCCCGCGGTCGGACACGGCGTATTCGCTGACGGTCGCGTTGAGTGGGTTCAGGCCGGGGTCGAGCACCAGCTGCCCGACCACGATCCCGACCACCGCGAACACGATCGACCCGCAGGCGACGATGGGATAGAGCCTCTTTGCGGTCATGTCCCTACTTTCCCGCCCACGGCCCACCCTCACATCAGGCCCCGCCCCTGACCCGACCCTGAGGTTCTCTCGGGGTTTTTTGGGGTCTTTTTCGTTACGGCAGGCACGGGAGGGCCCATCCGCCGACCGGGGTCGGCGGCCTTCCAGGGGCACGGTCCTCCGCCTCACCGGCTGGGCGCCGTGACGTGCGTCTTCTTGGCCGGGCACGGTCCATCGCCGCTCGCCGCTCGGGAGTGGAGGGCCCTGCACTCTGTCGGGCTCCGTCGGGTCTTCTCGGGCTCCGTCGGGTTACAAGCCCGAGGGGTCTCTGCCGACGCTGATCTCCTCGGCGATCCGGCGGAGTTCGGCCATGTCCAGGCCGGGGGCCTTGGGCAGTTGGCGTAGCAAGGCGTCCATCACCACGGGCACCGGCTGCCCGGCCAAGCGGCCGGCGATCCCGTGGACTGCCCTGAACAGCGCCTCATCCGTGTCGTGCATCCGCTCTCCTCGTTCGACTTCCGGGAGAACCGTACGGCGTCGCGGGGACAGTTTCGCGCTACGGCCTCAGCGTGTTCCACACCGTTTCGCGCTACGTTCGCGCTACGGCTCCAGCGTGTTCCGCACCGCCGCGCAGATCTCGGCGAGCTGCCCCAGCTGCTCGGGGGTGAGGACGTCGAACAGGCTCCGCCGTACCTCCTCCACGTGGCCGGGCACGGCGGCGGCCAGGGCGGCGAAGCCCTCATCGGTGAGCGCGGCGAAGCTGCCCCGGCGGTCGGAGTCGCAGGGCCGGCGCCGCACCCAGCCGCGCTCCTCCAGCCGCGCGACCGCGTGGGAGAGCCGGCTCTGCGAGCTCTGCGCCCTGTTGGCCAGCTCGCTCATCCGCATCGAACGCTCCGGCGCCTCCGAGAGGGCCACCAAGATCATGTAATACGTGTGCGGCATGCCCGCGTCACGCTGGAGCTGGCGGTCGAGCGCCTCGTTGACCAACTGGGTCGCGGCCAGGAAGTCGCGCCAGGTGCGCTGCTCGTCATCATCCAGCCATCGGGTCATGCGCCCATTTTAGTTGAACTCTCATATACTCGAAGGTAGCTTCCGCCGAGAGGGGTTCACCATGCCGGTTCAACGGCTCAACCACGCGGTCCTGTACGTACGCGACGTCGAGCGCAGCGTCGCCTTCTACCGGGAGGCCCTCGGCTTCGAGGTGGTCATGGGCATGCCCGGCGCCGCCTTCCTGCAGGCGGCCGGCTCGACCAACGACCACGACCTCGGCCTGTTCCAGATCGGCGAGCAGGCGGGTCAGTCCACCGCCGGCCGGTCCACCGTGGGTCTCTACCACCTGGCCTGGGAGGTGGACACGCTCGACGAGCTGGAGCGCATCGCGGCCAAGCTGAGCGAGCTGGGCGCGCTTGCCGGGGCCTCCGACCACTCCACCACGAAGGCCCTGTACGCGCACGACCCGGACGGCCTGGAGTTCGAGGTCTCGTGGCTGGTGCCCGCCTCGCTCCTCACCGAAGAGGTGCTGACCGCGCGCAGCGGCATCCGGCCGCTCAACATCGCGGCCGACAAGGAGAGGTACGGCGGCCAGACGCGCGGCGGCGTAGGCGTCTCCATCCCCGCCTGACGTCCCGCCTATCCCCGCCTGACGTCCCGCCTATCCCCGCCTGACGTCCCGTCTATCCCCGCCTGACGTCCTGGCGTCTCTATCCCAGGTCCGACGTCCTGGGGTCTCCATCCCCGGTCCGACGTCCTAGCGTCTCCATCCCCCGCCTGACGTCCTGGCGTCACATTTCGCACTGGATGTACCGTGGCCTTATCCCACTCCCGCGCTTTGGAGGAGGGCCATGCCGAGCGATCCCGATCATGTTCTCGACGCCATCGACGGTGTCGTCGACGAATGGGAGACGTTGAGCGCCGACGCGATGCGCTGGGCGCCTCCCGAGAGCAAGTCCGAAGACCTGATCCACGAGGTGACGGAGATCTTCGGCCCGCTCGCGAACGCGCTCAGCCAGGCGTTCCGCCCACTGGGTGACGCCGTGACCCGCGTGCTCGACAACCTGATCGACAACGACGACGAGTCCTGAAATAATCCGAATAACCCGCCAGAAACCGCCTGCCGCATGGTCCCGGCAGGCAGGCGGGTCAGGCGACTGAGAGGCGCATGGGGCGCAGGGCGCTCGTGAGCTTGGCGAGTTCGGCCAGCATGGCGTCGGCGGCGGCGGTCATCACGTCGTTGGGCTTGACCGTGCCGTCCTCGACGAACTGCGGCACGAACGGCAGGTTGACGGCCTCGACCACCGGGATCATCTTCAGGGTACTGACCACCTGGCGCAGGCTGTTGACCGCGCGGGTGCCGCCGGAGAGGCCGCCGTAGCTCACGAAGCCGGCCGCCTTGTGCTGCCACTCCTGGTGCAGGAAGTCGAGGGCGTTCTTGAGGACGGCGTTGAAGCTGTGGTTGTACTCGGGCGTCACGAAGACGTAGGCGTCTCCGCGCTCGACGATGGCGCTCCACTCCTTGGTGTGCGCGTGCTCGTACTGCTTGAGCCTGGGGTGGTTCGGCTCGTCCAGGAAGGGCAGGCCGACCTCGGCCAGGTCGATCAGCTCGACGTCGAAGTCGCCGCCGGCCACGGCCCGCTCGTAGAACCACTCCCCGATCGTCCTGCCCACGCGGCCGGGGCGGGTGCTGGCGACGATCACCTGCAGTACGGGCTTGGACATGTGGCGCTCCTCAGTCTCAGACGGCTAGCTGCTCAACATTATTGAGTAACTACATATTTCTTAGCAAATGGAGCGGCGGTTGGGTAAGATCTACGACGTGAGCATTGATTCGGTGTGCGTCAGGTTCCACACCGCCCTCGAACTGATCGGCGCCCGATGGTCGGGCGCCGTGCTGCAAATGATCTTCAAAGGTGCGCACCGCTACGCCGCGCTCAAAGCGGCCATCCCCGGGGTCAACGACACGATGCTCGCCCGGCGCCTGCGGGAGCTGGAGGCGGCCGGGCTCATCGAGCGGCGAGTGCTCGCCACCTCACCGGTCAGGGTCGAATACCACCTGACGGAGATGGGCGAGGAGCTGCGCCCGGTCATAGACGAGCTGGTCGTCTGGGCGCACAAGTGGATCCCCCTCCCGGAGGAGAAGGCCTCCTGACCTTCGGGTGCCGTCAGGCGGCTCCCACGTGTTCGGCGATGGCCCCGGTGACCGGTATGACCGTGGGCAGCGGCCGGGTGGTGAAATGTGCTGGCTTGTGGGTGCGCAGCAGCAGTTCGCCGCTGCGTTCCCAGTCGAAGCCGCGCTTGTTGAGCAGCCTGGCGAAGACCGCGCCGGCCTTCTCGGGATCGCGTTCGGCCAGCCGCCGGATCGGCACCGGCGAGACGGCGTCGCCCCGGAGGTAGGAGCTGACCAGCTCGCGATAGGGCCGCCTGGCGACCAGGCCGGGGTCCTGGAAGACCTCCTCCAGCTTGGCGAAGTCGGCGTAGTAACCGAGCCCCGCCACCTCGTCGAAGATCAGGGCCACCGTCTCGGCCCCGTCCATCCGTACGGGCAGCTCCTCCCTGGTCGGCGCCGCGCCGCCCAGACGACCCGACTGGTAGGCCAGGTAGCCGCGGATGCGGTCGGCCAGCTCGGCGGGCCGCAGCACGACCAGGTCGGTCCCGAAGTGACTGATGAAGCACCGGCGCTGCTCGCTCTGCAGCTCCCTGGCCCGCGCCAGCAGCACCGGGTTGCGGAACACCCAGTCGGGATGCTCCAGCGCGATGTGCGCGGCCACCGGCAGGAGCGTGTCACGCGCGGCGGCGTCGTGGACCGCGGGCGTGCCGCTGATCAGCCAGTCGAGGCCGAGCGGCAGCAGCCTGCCCACCACGTACATCCCTGGGCGGAGCTCCTCGAACGCCGCCTCACCCAGGTTGGAGAACACCCGGTAGACCAGCTCGTCCACGAGGTTGAACAGCAGCACGGCCGCCCCGTCGACCACCCGCACCTCGTACACCCCCTCGACCACCTCCTTCCAGCTCGACAGCAGCTCGACCTCGGCCCTGGCCAGGTCGGGCCGCTCGCGCAGGAACCGGTCGATGACCGTGTCGCCACCGGTCAGCGGGTGCTGGTGGGCGAAGTAGTCGATGGGCAGGAAGGCCGCGGCCTCGTCGGTGGGCGGGTCGTCGGCGTAGAACCGGTCGAGCACCCCGCTCAGCTCGCGCTCGAACCTGCCTGAGGTGGCAAAGTGGATCAGCTCGGCCTTGAGCTCTACGGCCCGCGCCAGCATGGTCATCATCACTCCTCGTGTCCGGAGTGACACTAACCGTCCCTGGGGCGGTCGGGACGGCTCTTCCGCCAGTTGGGGTCACACCTGCCGCCCGTCCGAGCCAGTTCGGGTCACCACCTGCCGACCGCCCGGGCCATTGGGGCTACCACCTGCCGTTCGCCGCCCGCCTCGCCGATAGCCTCGTACCGATGAGGTGCCGGGCGAACCGCTGCCGTGGTGGCCCGGTCGCGCGCTCAAGGGGTGGTAGGCGAATGGCGCTCTTGGATTACCTACGCGACTGGCAGCCCAAGCCCGTGACCAGCGAAGACGTCATCTCACCCCAGCCCGCGGCGGCCCTGGCGGCGGTTCTCGACGCGCCGCCGACCGCCGGTGAGGCGCTGCCGTTGCCGTGGCAGTGGCTGTACTTCCTGGAGTGGCCGCCGCAGGCCGCCCTCGGCCTCGACGGCCATCCGGCCGAGGGTCACTTCCTGCCGCCCATCCCGCATCGGCGGCGGATGATCGCGGGTGGGCGGATGCGGGCGCGGCGGGGGCTGGAGATGGGGCGGCCCGCCGTACGGACCGCTGAGCTGACGGCCGTCACGCCGAAGGAGGGGCGGACGGGAGAGCTGCTGTTCGTGACGGTGCGGTACGAGTACCGGCAGAGTGGGGAGTTGCGGCTGGTCGACGAGCAGGACCTGGTCTACCGCTCGGACCCGCCGACCGAGGGGGCGGCTCCCGGCGGGGCGCTTCCGCAACCGGGAGAGCCAGCCCCGGCCGCTGCCTCCGCCCCCGCCTCGGCTAGCGCTGACGCCAGCGCTGGGCCCGCGGCTGCTGATGCCGCGTGGCGGCTTGCGGTTACCGCCACTCCGCCGCTGCTGTTCCGTTTCAGCGCGCTCACCGCCAACGCCCACCGCATCCACTACGACCAGCGCTACTGCACCGACGTCGAGCGCTACCCCGGCCTCGTCGTGCACGGTCCGCTGCTCGCCGTTCTCATGGCCGAGCTGCCCCGGCGGCACGCCCTGGGGCGGCGGATCACCGGCCTGACCTACCGCCTGCGGCGTCCCGTCTTCGAGGGTGAGCCGTTCGTCGTCACCGGCTCGCCGGAGTCGGGGCAGCTGAGCGTCCAGGACGCCTCCGGCAGGCTGCGAGCCGAGGCGCACTTCACCTGACCCCGGCTCACACCGTCTTGAGCATCCCGCCGTCGACGAAGTACGTGGAGCCCACCGAATAGCCGGCCCGCTCCGAACACAGGAAGACCATGAAGTCCGCCACCTCCTCCGGGGTGGCGAACCGCTTGATCGGCGCGTGCTCCCGCGCGACCTCGTCGAGGTGCCCCTGCCAGTCCCCGCCGCTGTCCGCGGTCAGCTGCTTGGCGGTCTTCACCCAGTCGGGGGTGAGGACCAGGCCGGGGTTGACGCAGTTCACCCGGATGTTGTGGTCGATGACCTCCGTCGACAGCGTCTTGGAGAACATCATCAACGCGGCCTTGGTCACGTTGTAGATGGGTTCGTACCAGAGCGGCTGGACGGCGCAGATCGACGCGTTGTGCAGGATCACCCCGCCACCGCGCCGCCGCATGCCGGGCACGAGTCCGCGGGCCAGGCGTACCGCCGCCATGACGTGCAGGTCCCAGTACGCCTGCCACTTCTCGTCCGGGGCCTCGAGTATGGTCTCGTTGGATCCGGCTCCGGCGTTGTTGACCAGGATGTCCGCGCCCCCGAAGCTCTCTTCGGCCGCCTCGATCAGCGTCGCCGTGCCGTCCGCGGTCGCCACGTCACACGGGACGGGCACCACGCGCACACCGTGGGCTTCGCGGATGCCGCGCGCCGCCTCCTCCAGGCGGTCGCCGACACGGGCGGCGAGTACGAGATGCGCGCCCTCTGCCGCGAGCCCCTGTGCCACGGCCAGGCCGATCCCGGAGCTGCCACCGGTGATGACGGCGACCTTGTCCCTCAACCCGAGTTCCACCGAACCTCCCGCAGACTGTCCACACGTGCCCCTTCATCATCGGGCACCGCCTGCGGCGCACCGGGTTCGCACGCGCCGCAGGGGTGTCGACGTGGATCAGTCCGCCACGAGGCGGCTCCTCCGGCCCTCGTGCTCGCGCTGCCGCCGGATGACGTACGTGCCCGGCGTGCAGCCCGTTGCTCCGTGTTCGGGATGGAGCAGGTAGGCGACGGCGGAGGTCTCGAAGATGCCGATCGCCAGCCGGTCGGAGTCCATCACGTCAACCGTCCAGCGGCAGGTGCCCGGGTCGGCGACAAGTGTGTGCGGGTTGCCGCCGGCCGCGCCACGCAGGAGTTCGACCCCTTCGGGCGGTACGTCCGTCCACATGGCCGGGTTCCATGGCCGTACGGACGACGCGACGACGGAGAGCGGGATGACGATGAGGTCGCCCTGGGCTTGGAGCCCGTCGACGACAGGGATGCTCACCGTCTGCTCGAGGTGGTCGAGCACGGCGAGTCCGGTCTGCTGGGAGAGAGAAGCGAGAGTCACAGTCATGGAGATCACCTCAGGTTCGGCGTACGAGAAGGGAGTACTGCTCGGCGGACAGCCCGTAGGTCCAGCCGGCGGCGTCGAGCGGGTCGTTCAGGAACCCCGGCACGGTCAGCCCGTACCGGCGGCGGTGCCCGTCGCGTTCGACGGACCCGTTGACCGCGAGGAGCACCTTGGTCTCCTTGCGCATGTCGTACAGCCGCAGTTCCGACCCGGGGTTGCCGGGGTCCGGCGCGGCCGCGACCAACCGCAGGCCGGCCTGTTCGATGTACGAGCTCCAGCCGATGCGCTCGATCGCGCACCGCCTGACCTCGACGTTGGCCTCCTGGGCGATCCGCTGGACGTCCGGACTCGTGATCACCCAGGGGGGCACCTGGGTGCCGTGCCAGGCGTACACATCCCACCCGTCGGCGTAACGCACCGCCGGGCCGTCGGCACAGTGCAGCCGGACTTCGCCGTCGTCGCTCCACACCTCCGTGTGCAGGGCGACGGGCCGTTCGGAGATGACGCACACGCCTTCACGAGGCCACCACCAGCCGCCTGACCGGGCCGCTGCCGCCCACAGATCGAGCCGCCTGACCCGCTCGGTCGCGAAGACCACACCGGCCGCTCGACGGAGGGCGTCGTAATGGGCGATCCAGGAGACGCACTGCACGCCGTACCAGCCATTCATCCGGCGTTCGCGCGAGTCATGCACCGCCCGGACAGGCACGAGGAGCGAATCTTGGGTGGAACGCGCGAGCGGGCCGACCACCTCCCGCCGAATCAGCCGGTCCATCGGCTCCCATCTGACTCGGATGTCGAGTTCGAGGCACAGCTCTCTCATCAGCGCGGAGAGCCGAGGCGGCAGCGGCCATTCGGACATGTGCCGGGCGGCTTCCGAAGGCCGTAGACCCGGCGGAACGGTCTCCAGAGCCGCGAGCGGTGACGGGACCCAGTGGAAACGCGGTGGGGCGAGCCCGATCAAGTGGTACAGCTCGGAGATGGCGGCCTCTTTGGCCGGACGGTCGGCGGGCATGGTCGACAGCGTCGAGCCCAGCCATTCTTCGCGGATTGCGGCAGCTTCCCGCTGCTCGGGAGCGCTCACCAGATGAAGGTGGCGTCGTCCTTTCCTACGATCATGGTGGAAATGGTGACAGATCCGGGTGACGGCTGTCTACTGCGGATGTATCGCTGCTGACCGCCCCCCGTCCCTCCGCTTGCCCAGCCGACTGGACAAGCGGAGGTGTGGCCGTGGCAGTACTTACGGGTTGTCGACGCCGATCCAGTTGACGTACCACCCGTAAGTCTCCGCGTCGGCGACGGTGAGCGGGGGGATGTCCCTCTCGCTCCAACGGATATAGACGCGGAATCCGGTCGCGGTGGGGCGGTAAACGGTGCTGGTGCCCGTCAGCTCGAACTGGTGATCCGTGCCGCCGACCGAGACCGTGTAGACGGGAGTACCCCTGAAGCCCGCGGACGTGGTGTCCACGTCGATGTAGAGGCCGGGCGAGTTGTTTATGTAGAGCTGCCAGCCGATTCCCGGCGCCGTGCTCCCGGAAGCGATCCGCTGAGTCGTCGACCCCGAAAGTGCCTTGGCTACCGTCTGCTTGACGACAGGGCGGGCGTCGGCATGCGCACCGACCCCTGTCGTGAGGGCGGCTCCGAATGCCAGGGCAGTGGCAAGGGTCGTGAATCTTACGATGGACATGCGTGCTCCTTAGGTCAAAGTCCTCAGCGGTCATGACCTCGGAGAGACACTGTCCGCAGGGGGCAGCCATGGCGTGCGAGGATAAAGCGATCATCACACATGGTAATCGCCGCGAAGCGCCATTCCACGGCACGACACTCTTCCGAAAAGGGATCATGAGCTGGGGATTCTCTCGTTCGAGCAACCCCGCGACGCCTACTCGTCCGAAGCGCGAACCGTAACTCAACGTGACTTCGGAACCGGAGTTCGGGCGCCTTCTCACCAGGCGAGGAAGAGCGTCTCGGGAGAGCGGTGGATGAGGGTGGGGGCCATCGTGATGTCGGTGTGGGCCAGGCGCAGGCCGGGGAGTTCGCGGATCAAGATTTCCAGGGATATCCGGACCTGCTCCTTGGCGAGTTGCGAGCCCGGGCACCCGTGCGGACCATGTCCGAAGGACAGGTGGCGGAAGGCTTCCCGGCCGATGTCGAACTCGTCCGCCCGCACGTCACCGTCCGCCCGCACGTCACCGTCCGCCTGCGCAGCGGCATCGGCGTCGGCGTCGCGGCCGGCTGAGGCGAA
Source organism: Nonomuraea sp. NPDC048901 (assembly GCF_040649695.1). Lineage (NCBI taxonomy): Bacteria > Bacillati > Actinomycetota > Actinomycetes > Streptosporangiales > Streptosporangiaceae > Nonomuraea > Nonomuraea sp. NPDC048901. The sequence continues at coordinate 121,214 of NZ_JBEZFW010000023.1, forward strand.
GGACACGAAGACCACGTCGCCCTCGTGCAGCTCAGTGCCGCTCAGCGTCACGGTGGTGGTGACCGTACGCCGGAAGCCCTGGACCGGCGCCTCGAACCGGAGTGCCTCCTCGATGGCCGCGGCGATGAGCCGCGGCTGCTCGCAGAGCAGTTCCCACTGGCGGCGATCACGCAGCAGGTTGAGCACCACGGTGCCGAGCAGCGCGGTCGTCGTCAGGTGGCCGGCCAGCAGCAGGTTCTGGACATTGGACACGATCTCCTTGCGCTGATCGAGCGTGAGGTCGTCGGAGCCGGGGGCCAGGTCGCGGACCATCTCCGTGAACAGGTCGTCGCGCGGAGCCCTCCTCCGCGCGCGAGCGTAGCCGTCGAGCAGCCGCTGCATGTTCACGATCTCTTCCGCGACCTCGACCTGCTCGGTCTCCGTCAGCTCGGTGAACACCAGCCTCTCCGCTCCCTGCGCCCCGCGAATCGCGCCAGGCGCGTCGGCGGGGTCCAGGCCGACCAGATGGCCGATCACGGCGGCGGGCAGCGGCCGGGCGTACGCGTCCATCCACTCGACCTGACCGTCGCCGGCGAAGGAGCCGATGAGCGCCTCGGCCCGCTCGGTGACGAACGGGAGCGCGGCGGCTACCTTGGCGGACGACAGCCCTCTGCTGAGGGGGCGGCGCAGGCGCCGGTGCGCGTCGCCGTCGGCGCCGAGCACCGTCCGCACGCCGCCGAACCCCTGGCTCAGCACCGAGAGCGCGGCCTTGCTCGGCAGGTAGTCGGGTCGCAGCGCGCCCGCCGACGAGAACTGCTCTGGATTGCCCAGCACCTCGCGTACGTCTTCGCGCCGGCTCACCAGCCAGGCGTCGAGCTCGGGTACGAAGGTAAGCCCTTGCGTCCGGCGAGCCTCGGTGTAGACGGGGTACGGGTCGCGGTAGAAGCCCTGTGGGTCCACGTGCCTATGGTCGCGGGTGGGATATGCGCCGGACAAGCTTTGCCCAAAGGCTCAATACGTTGCCGTTTAGTGGGAAATTTCCTCATTAATGTCGCCTCACATGCGCTTTGTCGCATTTGGGGTCTAGTGAGAGGATCATCGGACGATGCCAACAGATATTGTTGTGATCCTCAATGATCAACCGGGTGAGCTGGCCCGACTCGGCAGGGTCACCGGCGAGGCGGGCGTGAACATCCAGGGTCTCGCGGCTTTCACCGGAGAGGGCAAGGGCGTCGTACACGTGCTCGTCGATGACGAGGCCGCCACCAGATGCCGCCAGGCGTTCGAAGGCGCCGGGATGGGGATCGCCGATGAGCGCTCCGTACTCGTGGCGGAGATGGACGACCATCCGGGCGCCCTTGGCGAGCTGACCCGGCAGCTCGCCGACGCCAACGTCAACATCGACCTCGCCTACACGACCTTCGGCGGTGTACGGATCGTCATCGCCACCGACGACATGGCGAACGCGAAGTCGGTCCTCGAAAGCAGGCGCTGATCCTTCTCGCGAGTCACGGCGATTGACGCCGCGGATATCCGTCGCTATTGTCGTTTTGGAAATGACGAACAGGCGTGAATTCACCGACCGCCTGGAGACGAAGGTCAGGAGCCGGACGATGGACAGGAAGGCAGCAGCCATGATGGCCTGCTCCGCCTGCGATCCGGCCGCTTCGTCCTGTTGTCGTTGTTGTCGCGCCTGACGCGCAACCCTCCCTCGCACATCGCCCCAACGGCGGTTTCTCGCCGTGCCGTCAAATGACGTCGCGCGCGCATCTTTAGCTTTCTTCCCTTTTTGAGAGAGTGGTTATCGTCATGCCTGAAACGCTTTCCCTTATTCAGGGATTCCGTGTTCTCTCGTGCGCCCCTAATGGCGAACCGATTAAGGACGAACGCGCCGCCACCGATCTGGTGGGCGAGGCGTGGGGGCAGCGCGCCGAGGTGATCGTCATTCCGGCGGAACGGCTCGACGACGCCTTCTTCCAACTCCGGACGCGGGTCGCGGGTGACATCATGCAGAAGTTCACGACGTACCGGCTGCTTCTGGTGATCACGGGGGACATCTCCCGGCACACGGCGGCGAGCTCGGCCTTGCGCGACTTCGTTCATGAGACGAACCAGGGTGACCACGTCTGGTTCCTGACCAGCCTGGAGCACCTCGACGAGCGTCTGGCCCGGCGAGCCGGCGCCTGACCGTTCGTCTGCTTGGCCGTGTGCCCGAGTGGTTCAGGGAACCGCCTGCAAAGCGGTGAACGCCGGTTCGAATCCGGTCACGGCCTCTCAAAACGCCTTTTGACCAGGGATCATATCGAATCAGATATTGATTCCGACCGCATAGCGCTATTAGACATCATCCGATCGGTTCTGATTTGCTCCTGCCCTCTGCTGACCAAGAGGGGCTCTGATGGCGCGTCGGGGGACGAAGATCGTACGGCTCACCGCGGCCGGGGTGGCCGCGGGTGTGCTCGTGGCGGGGATCGCGGTGCCGGCCGTGGGGGGTGCGGCGCTCGGATTCGCGTCGGCGGTGGGCGAGGCGGAGCTCAAGCCGGTCGCCCTCGTCGAGCCGCCGCCGGCCGAGGTCACGATCGTGCAGGACGCCAAGGGGGGCGAGATCGCGCGCTTCTACGAGGAGTATCGGGAGGTCGTCGGCTTCGACCAGATCGCCGAGGTCATGAAGACGGCGATCGTCTCGATCGAGGACTACCGCTTCTACGAGCACGGCGCGATCGACATCGAGGGCACCGTACGGGCGCTGGCCAAGAACCTGCGGGCGGGCAAGGTGAGCCAGGGCGGGTCCAGCATCACCCAGCAGTACGTCAAGCAGGTGCTGCTCAACTCCGCCGACACCGACGCGGAGCGGAACGCGGCCCTTGCGGCCAGCTACGCGCGCAAGCTGAACGAGCTGCGGTACGCCATGGGGGTCGAGGAGAAGTACACCAAAGACCAGATCCTCGGGAAATATCTGAACATCGCGTACTTCGGAGCCGGGGCCTACGGCGTCGAGGCGGCGGCCAAGCGGTTCTTCGGCGTCAAGGCCGACCGGCTCACCCTGCCACAGGCGGCGACGCTGGCGGGAGCCGTACAGGACCCGAACGCCACCGACCCGAACATCGGCAGGAAGCACCGCGAGAGGCTGCTGAACCGCCGTAACGTCGTGCTGAACCGGATGGCCGAGCTGGGCAAGATCACTCCAGCCGAGGCGGCCGCGGCGAAGGCCACCAAACTCGGCTACAAGGGCACCAAGCTCCCCGGTGGCTGCGAATCCAGCAAATATCCGTACTTCTGCCTGTATGTCCGGCAGGAGATCCTCAGCAACCCCGACTTCGGCAAGACCGCCGCGGCGCGCCTGGCGATGCTCAACCGCGGCGGCCTGACGATCAGGACCACGATCGACCCCGCCATGCAGCGGGCCGCAGATCGGGCGATCAGGAAGTACGTGTACGCCTCCGACGACCCCGTCGCCGCCGAGGCCCTGGTCCAGCCGGGCACCGGAGCGATCAAGGCCATGGCCGCGAGCAGGCCGTACGGCGGCGACCGCGCCAGGAACGAGATCTCCTACAACCTCGTCGCGGACGCCGTGCACGGCGGCGGCGCCGGGTTCCAGGCCGGCTCCACGTTCAAGACCTTCACCCTGATCAGCGCGCTGAAGAACGGCATGAAGCTCGACGACGGCCTGAGCGCGGGCGCCGGATACCGGGCCCCGGGCTATTCGACGTTCAAGAACTGCAAGGGCGAGAACATCGGCGACCCGACGCACACGGTCACCAACGACGAAGGCTCCCCGGGGTGGAAGACGCTGCGGACCGGCACCTGGGCCTCGGTGAACACCTTCTTCATGGAACTCGAGCGGCGGGCCGGGCTCTGCGAGACGGTCACCACGGCCAAGTCGCTGGGCATCCGCCGCTCGGACGGGCGGAAGCTGCAGGAGTACGAGACGTTCACGCTCGGCATCAATGAGATGGACCCGGTGACCGTGGCCACGGCGTACGCGGCGATAGCGGCACGCGGCAAGTACTGCGCGCCGACGGCCATCACCCGGGTCACCGACCGCGACGGCAAGGCCACCCGGTACCGGCCGAAGTGCCGTCAGGCGCTCGACCCCGCCATCGCCGACGCGACGGCCGACGTGCTGTCCGGCGTACTCACCAAGGGCACGATGCGCGACGTCGGGGGCATCGGGCGCGACGCGGCGGGCAAGACCGGCACCACTGACGACTACGCGTCGGCGTGGTTCGCCGGGTTCACCCCGGACCTGGCGGCGGCGGTGAGCATCGGGGACCCGCGCGGCTCCCAGGACCACAAGCTGACCGGGGTGACGATCGGCGGGCGCTACTACGGGGCGGTGGCGGGTGCCACCCTTCCCGGGCCGATCTGGAAGGACACGATGATCGGCGCGTTGGCGGGCGTGCCCCCGACGTCGTTCTCCCCCATCGACACCGCTCGATTCGAGGGGTGCTCCCAGGGTTGCCGAACCGCGCCGACGTCAGCTGACGATGACAGCACGCCTGACCCCTGAAGCCGGCGGGCGTTCGCGCGAAACCGCTGGTTGGATGTCCCGTACGCGTGTGGTGCTGATCACCTTGGATGTGCGGATTTCTGCACAGTTGATCGCTAGCCGTCTCCCTAATGTCTGTCCTGCCGGACGAACCCGGCAGCACCGACAAGGGGGAGGAACCCAATGCGTAAGACCTTTGCGATCGCGGCTCTGGCCGGCTCGATGGCCTTCACCGGTATCGCTCTCAGCCCGGCCGCCCAGGCGACCACCCAGACCACGACCACCACCGCGAGCGCGACCACCTTCACGGTGAACTGGGGCAAATTCTTCTCCAGTGACCGCAAGGCGTACACGTTCGGCAGGACGTGGAAGAGCGGCGGCAAGATCTTCACGACGTGGCACGGGGTGGACAACGTCGGCGGCAAGAAGGGCTGGGTGTGGTTCGAGTACTACAAGAACGGCAGCTGGCACAAGTTCAACCAGTCGTGGGACGGTGAGGTCGTCGGCCGCTGGAGCGGGCGTGGGATCAAGAAGGTGTACACGTTCACCTGCTGGGCGGGCAAGTTCGACAACTGCGGCCGCAAGTACCGCATCTACTAAGCCGGGCAACGTAACGAGCGGTGACCCCGCCGCACCGGCGACTCCTCCCACACGGTCCGTCAGCACCATGGACCCGCAGCATCCCTGTCGTGAGAATCGCGGTCAGCGGAAGTAGCTGGTAAGGGTAGAAGCATGATCTTTTTGAGGCGGACAGTGGGAGTCGCCGTACTCACCCTTCTGGCCATCCCGATCACCGCCACCACGGCCACGCCACCGGCGGCCGCCGACGTGCGCGAACGGTCGCAGGCCGAGGGCGGGACAGCGGGCCGCCGCATGCTGGCCCGGTTGAAGGTCGCCAAGCCGTTATCCATCCGTGGTTACAGCCACCGGCGGTTCCTGCCCCGGTGGGCGCACCACAAGGGCAGGTGCGACGCACGAGAGGTGGTCCTGGCCCGCGACGGGCGACGCGTACGTAAGAACGCCGCCTGCCATCCGGTCAAGGGCGTCTGGTACAGCCCGTACGACGGCAAGCGGCTGAAAAGCGAGAGATTGGTCGACGTCGACCATGTCGTGCCGTTGTCCTACGCCTGGCGCTCCGGGGCGAGCAAGTGGAGCCAGGCGCGGCGCCGCGCCTTCGCCAACGACCTCACCCGCCCCGAGCTGGTGGTGATCAGCCACTCCGCCAACATCGCCAAGGGCGGCCAAGGACCGCAGAGCTGGCGTCCGCCGCGCCGCGCCTACTGGTGCCGGTACGCGACCTCGTGGATCACCGTGAAGCATCACTACCGGCTCCTCGTGACCCGAAAGGAGAAGGTGGCCCTGCTCAACATGCTCCGCACCTGCTGAGCGGCCCATGATCAGGATTCGTCTTTGGCAGGGATCCGCTTGCCGAGGTTGATGAAGAAAAGGACCAAACCCACGGTCAGCACGATGTGCCCCAGTCCGGCGAGGCCGGAGATCATCGCACTGGTCTGAGCGCCCAGGACGGTCTGGGTGCCGTGGATGATCATCATCAGGACGGTTAACGCGAGACCGGCGTTGTAGACCCAGAAGGACCAGTTGAAAAGCCTGCTGGCCGACAAGGTGAACAGCTTCTCCAACGCCAGCACGATGAGGTAGAAGAACATGCCGAGCACGAGCAGGTGCGTGTGCACCACGCCGAGCTGGGTGTCTCCCGTGAAGTCGGTCAACTTGGTGAGCTCGCGATAGTACAGACCACTGATCACGCCAATGATCATGTAGATGTGCGCCGCATGGAGGAGCTTTTTCATGATTAACGCCTTTCTGGAGGGCTGGCGGCGCTTCAGGACCTGGCGTCGTTCCAGGTCGTGCTGGTGAGGAAGTAGGTGTCGTAGAGCTCCTGCACGTCAAGGAGGCTCTCCGGCGGCACCTTGCCGTACGCGATGCGCTCCAGGTGGCGGAAATACTCGAACCGCTCGACGCCCGGAGTGATGACGATGAGGATGTCGGCGTCCTCTCCCGGCGCCGCGGCGAAGGCATGGGGAAGACCGGCCGGCACGATCACGAGGTCCCCACGCTCGGCGGTGACGACCTGCTCACCGGACAGCAACTGCGCGGTGCCGTCGAGCATGTAGAACAGCTCGGCGGAGGCGCCGTGGCGGTGCGGTTTGGCGCCGTCCGCGCCGTTCGCGAGCGTGACCCGCTGGGTCGACAGCGCGCCACCGGTTGAACTGCTGTCGGCCAGCAGTCGGATGGTGGTGGGGGCCTGGCCGATCACTTCGGCGTCCCCGGAGCGCACGATGACGGACTTGTTCTCGTTTTTGTCGGAGTTGGGCACGATGAGCGACATTTCGGTGGCTCCTTAAGGCTCAGGCGAGGAACAGCAGGACGGCGCAGATGAGGACGACCACGGCGGTGGCGAAGTGGATGCCGAACGCCACCGCCTTGGTGCCGCCGTTACGCAGGACGATGACGGTGTCGGTGAGCGGAATGAGGGCCACGACCAGCATCAACCATGCCTCGGCGCGGACCCCCACGAAGAAGAGCAGGGCCAGGCCGACGAGGCCGTAGACGGCGTCGCGCTGGCCCTTGATGGTCAGGTAGACGGCGTCCCCGTCCTTCTTGGCGGGCACGCCATAGCCGGCGGCGGCGGCCTGCGGCGCCCGCAGGAACTGCAGACCGATGAAGAGGATGAAAAGGTCGAGCACGACAGCGAGTCCGTAAGCGATGGGGGTAAGCACGATCCACTCCAATTTCTAGCGCTGCTAGTTGCAAGAGTGACGCTAACATAGCTGCGACAGTTGCGCTAGCGGCGCTAGGAATTCGGTCAGCTGGAACCAGTCGCGGTCACCTGGAACCAGAGGGGCGGGGTTGATCGTGAGCATCAGGCCGCGCAGCATCGCCCATCCTCGTGCGCGCCGGATCATCGCCTCGACCGCGTCGGCGTACGCGGCGAGGAATCGGGGGTCCGCTCCTGCCGCCCTCTACCGCAAACTCGGCCGGCAAGAAGCCGGAGACCTGCCGACCGACTTCTACCCCCAGCTCAAGCTGTCGGTCTTCGCGCTGGCCAGGGGCTGATTCAGCCGTACTTCATCCCCGCCACAGGCCACGGCCGTCACCGCCGTACTGTCGGCACCTCGTCTTTGTGCGACAGCCGACCGCCGGTGAAGCACAGCCGGTACGCCGGCGACGGCGAGTTCGCCCTGATCCGGTAGAAGCGGCACTCGTCAGCGCCCTGCGGATCCGCAGGCGCGCCCCTCGGCCGTCCGCGGTCGTTCACCTGGTACGCGGGCAACCGTGACCCGAGCGACGCCAGGCTCTGGCCGACGCGCAGCTCCGCGTACACCCCGGCGTCCAGCACCGAGCGGCGCGCGGTGTAGAGGTCGTAGCCGGAGGTCACCAGCATCAGGGCGGCGGCCGCCGCGATCGGCAGCCAGATCGCGTCGATCATTCTGCGCCGTACCTTGCGGCGGGCCAGGGCGAGCTCCCGCTGCGAGTCGGGTGGCGTGGCCGCGACCCCCGCGGTGAGCGGCAGCCGGGCGGTGACGGCGAAGCCGCCGTCGGCGGGCCGCGCCCGCAGCCTGCCCCCGGCCAGCCGGACCCGCTCGTCCAGACTGACCAGCCCGAAGCCACCGGACGGTTCCCCCGGGAGGACCGCCGGCAGTGGCCCGGCCGGGGGCGCCGCGTTGACCACGGTGACCTCCGCTTCGCCGGACGCGTGGTCCGTGCCCAGCCGTACGGTGACCGCGGCGCCCGGCGCGTGCTTGGTGGCGTTGGTCAGTGCCTCCTGAACCACCCGGTAGACCGCCCGGTCGGCCATCGGCGGCAGCGGCTCCAGCTCGCCGTGGAGCGTCACCGCCATCCCCGACGCGGCGGCCCGCTCGACCAGCGCGGTCACGGTGTCGCCGGACGGCAGCACGGGCGCGCTCTCGCCGTCCTCCCGCAGTACCCCGATGATCTCGCGCAGCCGTTCGGTGGACCTCGCAGCGGACCCGCGCAGCTCGGCGGCCGCCTGGCGGGCGGACTCGTCCAGCCCCGGATGTACCTGAAGCGCGGCGGCGCTCAGCGCGATCAGGCTCAGCTCGTGCCCCAGCGAGTCGTGCATGTCCCCGGCGATCCGGGACCGCTCCACCAGTCGCATCCGCTCGCCGATCAGGCTCTGCTCCCGCTCCAGCCGCTCGGCGAGTTCCCATCCGGTGCGGACGAGGCCGTCGTGCTGGCGGACGTACCGGCCGGCCAGCCAGGGCAGCAGGATGTTCGTCACCGCAGTGGTGACCAGCGACAGCCAGTCCGACAGCGTGAGGCCGGGAGTGAGATTCACCGCCACCAGCCCCGCCAGGCACACCCCGGCGAAGAACAGCAGCCCGGGACGCATACCGGCGGTGCGCCGCCCCAGCAGGAACGCCAGCAACAGCTGGGGAATCATGAAGGTGTCGGTGTACAGCTCCGGTGTCACCGCCAGAGCCAGCCCCACCGGCACGGCCGCGGCCACGACCGGCCACCGCCGGCCCACGGCCACGGCCAGCGCCAGCAGCGGTACGGCGGCGATCCTCGCCCAGGGCAGTGGAAGACCGGGAGGCTGCCCCACCTCGGGCGACTCGTTCGCCAGGAACACCGGCACGGTGACCGCCAGCCAGAGCAGCAGATCGGCCGGGAACGTCTTCATGACGATGTCCCGGAACGACCAATTCATGGCGGTCACGCTACGCCGTGCCGCACGCCGCCACACCTGACGAAAGTAAGGGGCACCCGCTGCCGATCGTGCATGATCCCGGCCATCTCCGGATCCCTATGGTCGAGACCCCTGTCGGCAAAGGAGCCTGATGATCACTCTGCACGGACTGACCAAACGTTACGGCGACAAGACCGCCGTCGACGATCTCACCCTGGAGCTCACCCCCGGCACGGTCACCGGCTTCCTCGGCCCGAACGGCGCCGGAAAGTCGACCACCATGCGCATGATCATGGGCCTGGACTCCCCCACCTCCGGCACCGCCCTGATCGGCGGCCGCCCCTACGCGGACCTCGACCGTCCGCTGCGTACCATCGGCGCCCTGCTGGACGCCAAGGCCGTCCACCCTGCCCGCAGCGGCCGGGACCACCTGCGCGCCATGACCGTGAGCCAGGGCCTGCCCTTATCCAGGGTCGAGGAGGTCCTCGCCCTCACCGGGATGACGGAGGCGGCCCGCCGCCGCGCCGGGACGTACTCCCTGGGCATGAGTCAGCGGCTCGGCATCGCGGGCGCGCTGCTCGGCGATCCCGAGGTGCTGATGCTGGACGAGCCGGTCAACGGCCTCGACCCCGATGGGGTCCGCTGGATCCGCACATTGCTCAGATCGCTGGCCGCCGAGGGCCGCACGGTCTTCGTCTCCTCCCATCTGATGAGCGAGATGGAGCGCACCGCCGACCGGCTGATCGTCCTCGGCAAGGGCCGGCTGATCGCCGACGAGCCGATGGAGCGCCTGCTCGCCGGCTCGGAGGTGCGGGTACGCGGACCGCGACTGCGACCGCTGGCCGACGTCCTGCCCGCCGCGCGCTGGACCGGCCCGGACGAGCTGACCGTCAGCGGCCACACCACCGAGCAGATCGGCCGGCAGGCGTACGAGCTGGGGTTGCCGCTGTACGAACTGCGCGCCGTCGAGTCCTCGCTGGAGGAGTCGTACATGCGGCTGACCGCCGACAGCACCGAGTTCGGAGCCCACGCATGAACGCCCTGACCCGCGCGGCCGCCGCCGAGTGGCTGAAGCTCCGCTCCGTCCGCTCCACCTGGTGGTTCGCCGGCGGCGCGCTCCTGACGATGCTGCTGGTGGCGGTGCTGGAGGCGAAGGACACGGCCGTCTTTCTGCGCAAACATGGCCTACCGGTCGAACCGGTGTCGTCGGTCATCGAAGGCCTGGACTGGGTGCAGCTCATCTTCGGATCGCTCGGCATACTGGCGGTGACCAGCGAGTACGCCACCCGCAGCATCGTGGTGACGCTGGCCTGCACGCCCTCCCGCACCCGGCTGGTGCTGGCCAAGACGGCCGTCGTGGGCGCTGCGATATTCGTCGCCGGCGGGCTCATCGCCGTCCTCGGCGTGGCGGCCAGCGCTCCGCAGCTGGAGAAGTACTGGGAATTCGACGCCGGACAGGTGACCGGGCGAATCCTGGCCATCGCGGCGTACCTGGCGCTCATCGCCGTACTGGCTCTCGGACTCGGCACGCTGATCCGCAGATCGGCCGGGGCCATCACGATGCTGTTCGCCCTGCTGTTCGTGCTCCCGATCGGGTTGCAGGGGCTCGCCACCTCGCTGGACGCCGAGTTCCTCAACACGCTCGCCTACTACACGCCCGCCCCCGTCGGGGAGCGCTTCATCGCGGGGGAGGCGGCATCCGGCCTCGTACTCACCGCGTGGGCCGCCGCGGTGGTCGCCGCTGGGATGTGGGTGATGCGCAAACGCGACGCTTGACCAGCGGCTCACCCCGTCAGTCGCGCGGGACCAGCCCGGCCTCGTACGCCAGCACGGCCGCCTGGACGCGGTTCTTCACCTCCAGGCGGCCCAGCACGGCACTCACATACGCCTTGACCGTCCCCTCCACCAGGAACAGCCGCCCGCCGATCTCCGCGTTGGACAACCCGGCGCCGACCAGCGCCAGCACCTCCCGCTCGCGCGGCGTGAGCACCGCGATCCGCTCCTTGGCCGCCGACTGCCGGCTCATCCGGCCGCCGCTGACCTGCTGAATCACCCGATGGGCGATCCGCGGCGAGAGAAACGCCGCACCCCCGTGCACGGCCCGTATCGCCGCCATCAGCTCGTACGGATCACCCGACTTGAGCAGAAAACCGCTCGCCCCGCCGTCCAGCGCCCTGATGATGTACCCGTCTTCGGAGAACGTCGTCAGCATCACCACCGCGACATCGGGGGCCGCCCGGCGCAGCTCCGCCGCCGCGCTCAGCCCGTCCAGCAGCGGCATCCGGATATCGAGCAGGGCCACGTCCGGTCGGTGCGTACGGGCGAGTTCGAGCGCCTCCCGCCCGTTGCCCGCCTCCGCGACCACCTCGATGTCCGGGGCGGCGGCCAAGATGGCTCGTACGCCCACCCGGACCAGGACCTCGTCGTCGGCGAGCAGCACCTTGATCACGCCTCAGACGCTACCGCCGCGTCGCTCCCCACGGCCTAAGGTTCGGCGTTGATTGGAACCATTCTCCTGTATCCGGATAAGTACGGCTGTGACACCCATTCCATATGAGGATCCGACCCCGGCGGGCCTGACGCTCCGCATGGCGACATCCGCTCAGCCACGAAGAGGCGACCTGGCAGAGGATCCGGCGGCCTTCGACGTGCTGGCCCCGATGGAGGACTCGGCGATCATCGAAGCGTCGCTGCGCGAGCCGGAGCGTTTCGCCGAGTTGTTCAACCGGCATGCCGCCGTACTGCACCGCTACGTCGTCCGGCGTCTGGGTCCGGACCATGCGGAGGACGTGGTGGCCGAGACGTTCACCAGGGCGTTCGAGAAGCGGCGCAAGTACGCCTTCGACCGCTCGGACGCCCTGCCGTGGCTGTACGGCATCACCACGAACATCATCGGCACCCACCGCAGGGCAGAGGTGCGCGGCTACCGGGCCCTCGCCCGAACCGGCGAGGACCCCGTGGCGGTGGCCTTCGACGAGCGGGTGGTCGCTCGGGTCTCCGCCTCGGCGACCCGGGAACGGCTCGCGGCCGCCCTGGCCAAGCTGGGTCGAGGCGAGCGCGACGTACTGCTGCTGATCGCCTGGGGCGATCTCAGCTATGAGGAAACGGCGCAGGCGCTGGGTGTGCCCATCGGCACCGTACGGTCCCGGCTGTCCCGCGCCCGCCGCAAGATCGCCCACGCGCTGGGCGGCAGCAACCCGACCGACGTCACCGAGGAGGTCTGATGAACGATTTGGACATGGTCCGCGACCTGCGGTCGCAGGTGCGGCAGAGCGAAGAACGCGATCTCCACGGCGCCCGGCGGCGGATGCTGGCCTCGATGGCTCAGGAGCGACCGAGGCGGCGACTCCCCCGTATGGCGCTGCGCGTGGCCGCCGTCGGCGTCCTCGGCGTCACGATCGCGGCCGGCGTCACGGTGGTGCAGTCCGTCCGTACGGATGACCCGGGGAAGGGAGGAACCGCCACTGCCCCGGCATGGCTGCCCGTGGCGAACGCGGAGACCCTGGCCAAGCGCGCGACGGCGGCGGCGGCGCACCAGACGGACGTCTACCCGCGAGCCGATCAGTGGATCTACACCAAGAGGGACTTCTACCGCACACCCAAGATCGCCTCGACCAACTCCCGGTCCACCGCGGAAATGTGGGCCCGGGGGGACGGCAAGGAAAGGGCCATGCGGGAGCAAGGCAGCAAGACGATCGCAAGGCGCAAAGGCGGGGAGGATCCCCGTGTACGGTTCGATCCCGCGTACCTACGCTCACTCCCCTTGGATCCGACCGCTCTACTGGAACGCCTGAAAAAGGACAGTGCGCGGGTGACGCAGCTGCCTGAGGCGCGGGCGGTCTCCCATCAGGTCCTGATGATCCTGCAAGAAGGCGCTCCAGCGGCTCGCCTGCGCGCCGCCTTCTACACCGTCCTGTCGAAGTTGGACGGGGTCGGCGTGGAGAAGGTACGCGATCTGCTGGGCAGAGAAGGCTTGGCCATCTACACGGATGACACCGACGAGGGGATTCGCCAGGAAATCATCATCGACCCGAACACCTTCGCCCTGCTCGGGGGGCGCCGCGTCTACATCGGCGGAGCGGATGCGCGGTCCCCGTACGGCAAGCTGCCCAAGGGCGAGGTGGTCTTCTCGGTGGCTCAGGTGGCGGTCGGCATCGTGGACGATGCGGGGGACGTTCCGTAACCGGGCCCGAGGTGAAGACGCACAGCGGGCGCGGGACCGATTCCCGGCCCCACGCCCTCGCTTCCGCAGTGTGATCGTTCAGCTCTGATGAGTGGCCTCCGGCACGGCTTCCTCGGTCTTGCGGTAGCCAAGGCGGCCGCGGGTCGCGACGAGAATGATGATCGCTGCCGTGCCGCTCGCGAGCAGGGTGACGTGGGACGTCTGCTGCGCGTTGGCGAGCGACGGGAACATGTCCGCGTAGGCGAGCGACATGAAGTTGTTGACGCTGACGTGCAGCACCATGACCAGCGGCAGGCTCTGGCCGGTCCGGTTGAACACCCAGGTGACGATCACGCTGAACAGGCAGGCGAAGGCGATGAACTCGGCGACCGTGAGCCAGGTGACGTTCGGCCACCCGCCCCACTCGCTCAGGAACAGCGGCACGTGCCAGAAGCCCCACAGCGGACCGAGGATGAGGGTGCCGACCAGCGGGCCGAACTTGCGCTGCAGGCGGGGCAGGGCGAAGTCACGCCAGCCGGGCTCTTCCGCCAGTCCGGTGGTGACCATCTGGAGCAGCAGACTGGGCAGATAGGCCACCAGCACGGCGACGGGCGGCATGTGGATGTCTTCGTTGGACACCGCGAAACCGCTGATGATGATGGCGGCGGGAACACCGGCGGCGGCCCCGAAGTACCAGATCCAGCTGACCCGCCACTTCATCATCCGCCCGACCCACCGACGAAGACCCGCCTTGCCGTCCGCGACCGCGGTCACGATGAACGCGGCGAAAATGGGTCCGAGATAGGCGCCGGGGAGAACACCGGCGAACTGCGTGGTCCCGAGCACCGAAGGGAAGGTGAAATCTAAGATCCCCAGGCCAGTCGCCGAGAGAATGTAGGGCGTCCAGGCGGCCCAGCTCATCAGATTCGCCAGCACGAAGAAACTGAGCAGCGGACGACGCCGGATGAAACCCCGTAGCCCGGTCTGACTCGCGTAATGCTCGCTGCCCCGCCGACTGTCGACTGTCATTTCATTTTCTCCTGAGAGATGCGCTTGACTGACAGTGATCAGCACATCAGTCAGGGGCCCTCCCGGTCGCTCCCATGTACGCCCCAATGGGGGTATAGCTAGGGGTACCTGGGGAGAACGCAGCCGCCCCACCTGGGCATACAGGCGCCTCGAGCCGCGGATCAACGGCCGCAGAGCGGGTTCCATGTCCGTGGAGCAGAGCGAGGCTAGGTCGTTGGACAGCTTCGAAGCATCATGGACACCGGTCGCTGTGAATCCTGTACTCTCGCTCAGGCCGAGGATGAGCACTCCGCCGTGGGTGTTGGCGAAGGCCGACAGGGTCTCCCGGATCGTCTTCGGCAGCTCGCGCTGGGACTGCTTCACTTCCACGTCGGAGACGTCCCCACCGAGTACGCGGAGGTTCGCGCAGAAACAGAGCCCTCAGCTTGGATCGACAGATTCTACGCCGGACGTCCTGCCATCCCCACCGGCAGCCTCATCCTCGACGCGCTGGCCGACTTCCCGCTGATCCCGGTCACCGGCCAGTCACCCTCGGCCATCCCACCCACCGACCTCCAACTCCGCCTCCTGGACCTCTTCGGCATCGATCCACGAGACCTCTGGCTGAAGATCACTCGCATGCGGAAAACAGGGTTAGTACGTCACAGCTTTCCCAATCAGGCTCGTTTCTGTACTGATTAGGTGTCTCCGGCGCGCTGTCTGGTGGGCCGCACGGTATGAGTTCGCCATCGCGACGCTGGGCTGTCGGCTCGGCGCCATGGCCTACGCCTGGGAGGGGCTGCTGGCGTCGGGCAGGCTGACGAAGCTGCCCATGCCGCGGACGGTGTAGATAGCCCCCTCTTCGCGAAGGGCTCTCATCGTCTTGTGGGCGGTCATCCGGGCGATGCCGAACTCCTGCATGAGATCGTTCTCGCTTGCCACGCGTGAGCCGGGGCGGTAGACACCTGCCGTGATGCGTTCGCGGATCACCTGTGCGGCCTGCTGCCATCTCGGCTGATCCTCACGGAACTCGATCACGATGTAACTGTAGGCAACTCTGAGCTACCATCGCGGCTCGACGGCTTCCCTGGACCTCGCCTGGGACAGATGCCCGGGAGACCCCTGAGGCCACTCCATGCTTCCTGCACATCAACGGAAAGCGATATCTCTTGCCTTTGAGGCCAGCGGAGAACGCGCAGGCGAAGCCTGCGCCTGAGGAGGGCGTCCGAGCGTAGCGAGGTCCTGCAGGGGTCGGGCCGTTGGCCCGACTGGGAGCTATGCCTGAAGCCCCCGGAAGCGCGAAGCGCCGACTGCGAAGCCCGTTGTGCGCCGCAGGCGCCCCTGGAAGAACGCCCGGAGCGAAGCGCAGGCCATTTGTGCCGTACGGGTCAGCCGCGGGGCGCGTACATGATCACCAGGACGCCCGCCAAGCAGATCAGCGCGCCGATGACGTCCCAGCGGTCGGGACGGAAGCCGTCGGCGATCATGCCCCAGATCAGCGAGCCGGCCACGAACACGCCACCATAGGCGGCCAGGATGCGTCCGAAGTGGGCGTCGGGTTGAAAGGTGGCGACGAAACCGTACAGTCCGAGCGCGATCACGCCCGCGCCGACCCAGATCAGGCCGCGTTGCTCGCGCACGCCTTGCCAGATCAACCAGGCGCCGCCGATCTCGAACAGCGCGGCCAGACCGAACAACAGCAGAGAACGGGCGATCGTCATAGCAGCCATTGCACCAGGCCGGGCCGGAGCGGGTCAGTGTCGGGGCTGGTCAGCGTCCGCATCCCGGTCGCCATGAGGACGACTGTGCCGACGGCGCTCTGTTTGGCGGAGGATGGACCGGCAGCGACCGCGGCCGTGGCTGTGGTGGCGGGCGTGAGCGTGGCCGGCAAGGCGGCAGCGAGCGCGGATGCGACGGCCCAGCGGTGGGAGGAACCAAGGCCCGATCCTCGTGGATGCGATGGCGTAGCCGTAGAGTAGGCCGCTGCTGCGGTGGAAGACGGGTATTCAGGCTTGAATATGCGGAAGGTATCGTGAGGCTTGTGACGACGTTTCGGATCAGCGAGGCCGCGGCACTGCTCGGGGTCAGCGCCGACACCGTTCGCCGGTGGGTGGACGCGGGTCGGCTGGGCGCCGAGCGGGATGAGCACGGTCACCGGCGGGTCAACGGCGCCGATCTGGCCGCCTTCGCTCGCTCGCAGATCGAGGAGAGCGACGGCGGTAGTCGCTCCTCGGCGCGTAACCGCTTTCGCGGGATCGTGACCGAGGTGATCCGCGATTCGGTGATGGCGCAGGTGGAGATCGCCGCCGGGCCGTTTCGGGTGGTTTCGCTGATGAGCCGTCAGGCCGCGGATGAGTTGGGCCTGGAGGTGGGGGTGGTGGCGGTCGCCGTGATCAAGTCCACCAACGTCGTCGTGGAGATTCCCGGTCACGAGCGCGTGGCCAGTTATTTGTGAGGAGCCCTCCTTGGTGTTCAGGCGTCTTTCCCGATGGGCGATCGCCCTGCCCGTCGCCCTCGCGCTGGCGGGCCTGTCCGGTTGCGGCTCCGGGCAACCGGACACCTCCTCCACAGCATCGGTGTCGTCCGCCGCCGCGAACGGGGCCAAGGAGGTGACGGTGTTCGCGGCGGCGTCGCTGACCGGGACGTTCACCGAGCTCGGCAAGACCTTCGAGGCCGCGCATCCGGGCACGACGGTGAAGTTCAACTTCGGCTCCAGCGCGACGCTGGCCCAGCAGATCGTTCAGGGGGCGCCCGCGGATGTGTTCGCCGCGGCGAGTCCGGCCACGATGAAGACGGTGACCGACGCGTCGCTGGCCAGTGCGCCGACCACGTTCGTGCGTAACAAGCTGGAGATCGCCGTGCCGAAGGACAATCCGGCCAAGGTGGATGAGTTGACGGACCTGGCCGACAGCAAGGTGAAGGTGGCGTTGTGCGCCGAGCAGGTGCCGTGCGGGGCGGCGGCGGTCAAGGCGCTGGACGCGGCCGGGTTGAAGGTCAAGCCTGTGACGCTGGAGCAGGACGTCAAGGCCACGCTGACCAAGGTCGAGTTGGGCGAGGTGGACGCGGCGCTGGTGTACAAGACCGATGTGATCGCCTCGGCGGGCAAGGTGCAGGGGCTGGAGTTCCCTGAGGCGGACAAGGCGATCAACGACTATCCGATCGCCACACTGGCCAAGGCGCCGGCCGGTGACCTGGCCAAGCAGTTCGTGGATCTGGTGCTGTCGCCGCAGGGCAGGGACGTGCTGACCAAGGCCGGCTTCGAGGCCCCCTGATCACTCATGAACTCTTCCGTGCCGGAGCAGGTCGACCTGTCGAGCTCGCCACGCGGGCCCGGCAGTCGGCCGGCCGCGGGGCGCGAGGTCTCCGGGCGCCTGCCGTGGATGCTGGTCGTGCCCGCCGTCGCGGGTCTGGTCTTCCTCGTACTGCCGCTGGCCGGGCTGCTGATCCGCGCCCCCTGGTCCACGCTGCTGCAGCGGCTGGCCGAGCCGCAGGTGCTGGAGGCGTTGCGGCTGTCGCTGGTGTGCGCCACCATCGCCACCGCTGTGTGCCTGCTGCTCGGTGTGCCGCTGGCCTGGCTGCTGGCCCGGGTGTCGTTTCCCGGGCGGCGGCTGGTCCGAGCCCTGGTCACCGTCCCGCTGGTGCTGCCGCCGGTGGTCGGCGGTGTCGCGCTGCTGCTCGTACTGGGGCGGCGCGGGCTGGTCGGGCAGTGGCTGGATACCACGTTCGGCATCACGCTGCCGTTCACCACCGCTGGGGTGATCATCGCCGAGGCGTTCGTGGCGATGCCCTTCCTGGTGATCAGCGTGGAGGGGGCGTTGCGTGGTGCCGACCGGCGTTTCGAGGAGGCCGCGGCCACGCTCGGCGCCTCGCGGTGGATCGTGTTCCGGCGGGTGACGCTGCCGATGGTCATGCCGGGTGTCGTGGCCGGGGCGGTGTTGTGCTGGGCGCGGGCGTTGGGCGAGTTCGGCGCGACGATCACGTTCGCGGGCAACTTCCCCGGCACCACCCGCACCATGCCGCTGGCGGTCTATCTGGCGCTGGAGACCGAGCCGGAGGCGGCCATTGTGCTCAGCCTCGTCCTGCTGGCCGTCTCGGTGATCATCCTGACCAGCCTGCGGGATCGGTGGGTGAGCGCGCCGTGATCCAGCGTGACCGGTGGGTGAGTGTGTCATGACTCTGTACGCCCGGCTGGTGGTCACCCGGCCCGCCTTCACCCTCGACCTCACCCTGGAGGTCGCTCCGGGCGAGGTCGTGGCGCTGCTCGGCCCCAACGGCGCGGGCAAGACCACCGCCCTGCGCGCCCTGGCCGGGCTCACCCGCCTGTCCGACGGGGAGATCGTCCTGCGCGACAGGCCGCTGCACACCCTGCCCGCCGAGGAACGCCCGATCGGCATGGTCTTCCAGGACTACCTGCTCTTCCCGCACCTGACGGCGCTGGACAACGTCGCGTTCGGGCCGCGCTGCCATGGCGTGCCCAAGGCCGAGGCCCGCCGTACCGCCGCCGCCCTGCTCGAACGCGTCGGCCTGACCGAGCGCGCCGCCGCCAAGCCACGGCAGCTGTCCGGCGGACAGGCTCAGCGGGTGGCACTGGCGCGGGCGCTGGCCGTACAGCCCGATCTGCTGCTGCTGGATGAGCCGCTGGCCGCGCTCGACGCCCACACCCGGCTGGAGGTCCGCTCCCAGCTGCGCCGCCACCTGGCCGACTTCGACGGCGCGACCGTGCTGGTCACCCACGATCCCCTCGACGCGATGGTGCTGGCCGACCGGCTGATCGTGATCGAGAACGGCGCCATCGTCCAGCAGGGCAGTCCGGCCGAGGTGGCCCGCCGCCCCCGTACCGACTACGTGGCCCGCCTGGTCGGGCTCAACCTGTACCGCGGCGTGGCCGACGGATCCCGGGTCAAGGTCGGCGAGCTGTTGCTGCGCACCTACGAACACCTCGACGGGCCCGCGTTCGTCGCCTTCCCGCCCTCCGCCGTCGCCCTCTACCGGACCCGCCCCGACGGCAGTCCGCGCAACCTGTGGCAAGCCCGCATCGAGGGCATCGAACGCCACGGCGACAACGTACGCGTACACCTCGACGGCCCCATCATCGCCTTCGCCGACATCACCACCGCCGCCGTCGCCGACCTCGACCTGACCCCGGGCCAGCAGATCTGGGCCTCGGCCAAGGCCACCGAGACCCACGCCTACCCCGCATGAACCCGCCCGCGCCGGACGACCGGCATGACTCGAATCTCACTGTGGTCTCCCGCTGCGGCATCGAGCGGAGTGTCGCGACACTCAACCAGGCTGGTAGCAAGGGCTCGGTGCCCGTCGTCAATACACGTCGCGCACGTAGCGCTTGCTCGCGGCCAGCTGCTTGACGTACGCGGTCGCGTCATCAGGAGAGAGGCCGCCATAGCGGGCCGTGATGTCGTGCAGAGTCTGGTCGACGTCCTTGGCCATCCGGCCGGCGTCGCCGCACACATATACGTGGGCCCCGTCCTGCAGCCAGGCCCAGAGCTGGGCACCGTGCTCGCGCATGCGGTCCTGAACGTAGACCTTGGCGCGCTGGTCGCGGGAGAAGGCCAGGTCGAGGCGGGTCAGCAGCCCGTCGTCGTGCATTTGGGTGAGTTCGTCGCGGTAGTAGAAGTCGGTGGTCCGGCGCTGCTCACCGAAGAAGAGCCAGTTCCGGCCGTGGTGGCCGAGGGCGCGGCGTTCGTCGAGGAAGCCGAGGAAGGGGGCGACGCCGGTGCCGGGGCCGATCATCACCATCGGGGTGCCCGGGTTCGAGGGCGGGCGGAAGTGGGAGGTGTGCTGGACGTACACCGGCACCTGGGTCCGCTCCGGGTTGTCGGCCAGGTAGGCCGAGCACGCGCCGCTGCGCGGGCGGCCACGCAGATTGTCGAAGCGGACCACCGAGATGGTCAGCCGTATCTCGTCAGGGCTGGTCAGCGGGCTGGAGGAGATGGAGTACAGGCGCGGCTGGAGCCGTTTGAGCACGCCGATCCATTCCTGGGCGTCGGCGCGTACCGGGAGTTCGGCGATGACGTCGATGGCCTGGCGGCTCCAGGTCCACTTGGCCAGCTCGCCCTTGTTGCCTGGACGCAGCAACCGGGACAGATCGCGGTCGCGAGTACGTTCGGCGACGAACTTGAGCAACCCCGAGGTGATCTTGGTGAGGTCCAGATGGCGGTGCAGCGCCTCGCCGAGAGGAAGCGAGCCGAGGCCGGTGAGCTCCACGTTGTCGACCGGGCTGAGACCGGTCACGGCCAGCCATTCCATGACCAGATCAGCGCTGTTGACGGGCATGACGCCGAGCGCGTCCCCGGCCTGGTAGGCCAGTTCGCCGCCGGTCTCGAAGGTGAACTGACGGACCTCTTTGGCCGAGCCGGGCAGGCTGAGCAGCCGGTTGCCCGACAGCGTCGCGGTAAAGGGCGCCGTCTTGCTGGGCCCCGGCGTGGGCGCGGGAGACTCGACGGGTACGGACGGTGAGGCGGGCTTGGTCTCGGTGAGCGAGGGGGGCGTCGTCTCGATGAGCGTGGTGAGCACCTGGTCGAGCCAGCTCAGCGCGCGCTCCTGGTCGTCGGGCTCGCAATCGGCGCGCGGCGCCAGGCGTACCGCGCCGAGCTCCTCCAGACGCCGGTCGAGCTGGCGTCCGTGACCGCAGAAGTCGTCGTAGCTGGAGTCGCCGAAGGCCAGCACCGCATACCGCACGCCGTCGAGCCGCGGTGCCCCGGGCTCGGCGAGCGCCTCCCAGAAGGCGGCACCGTTGTCGGGCGCTTCGCCGTCGCCGAACGTACTGGAGATGACCAGCAGGTCCGCCTCCGCGGGAAGAGTGGCCGGGGTGCAATCGGCCATGTCGACGAGCCGCGCCTTGCGGCCCGTGTCGGCCAGGCGGCGAGCGCTGGCGGCGGCGAACTCCTCGGCGTTTCCGGTCTGCGAGGCCCACAGGACGATGAGCTCGCGCACCGGCGCCTCGGGCGCCTCCGGTACGAGGGCAGGAGCCGCGACACGAGAGAAGGCGCCGGCCAGCGCACCGTTGATCCACAGAGCATGGCTCGGGTCGATGGGGGCGTGGCTCGGCAAGATCGGTACGGCCGTGCCGGCGGGCGGCGCATCGCTCAGACCGGCCAGGAACCCGGCCAGATACTGGCGCTCGTGACCTGCGAGCACCGGCGGGGCCAGCTCGCCCAGCCCGAACAACCCGGCCAGCGCCGCGACCGGACCGGGCGCTGCGGCCGGCTCGGGCACTGCGGCCGGCTCAGGTACTCGCGAGGGAGCGTCGTCTGTGACCACCCTGGCCAGGGAGACCGCGCACACCTTCAACTCGGGCTGGAACGAGATCGGATCCACGGCGTCGCTGGTGACGGCGTTGACGCTGAGGTACTCGCCGAACAGGTCGTTCCAGTGGAACGGCGCGAAGCTGTTGCCCGGCATCACCCGGTCCGTCACGACCGCGGGCAGCACGGCCCGGCCGCGCCGGGAAGAGATGGCCACCAGGTCGCCCTCGCCGATGCCGAGCTCAGCGGCGTCCCGCGGGTTGATCTCGACGAACGGGCCCGGGTTGAGCTTGTTCAGCTTGGCGACCTTGCCGGTCTTGGTCAGGGTGTGCCACTGGTGCCCCAACCGACCGGTGTTGAGTACGTACGGGAAGTCGTCGTCGGGCAGCTCGGCGGCGGGCAGGTGCGGGCGCGGGAAGAAGACGGCACGACCGTCGGCGGTGGCGAAGGCCAGGCGCGGGCGGCTGCCGTCCTCCCGTACGAGCGGCGCCTGGCTGAGACCGTCATTGAGATAGCGGATCGGATTGCGCGCGCCAGAACCGGGCGGGCTCGGCCACTGCACCGGCGTCTCCCGCAGCCGCTCGTAGGTGACGCCGCGCAGGTCGTAGCCGGTCGCGGGATTGCCCGCCCGCTTGATCTCCTCGAACACCTCCTCCGCGCTCTCATAGGAGAAGTCGGCCTCGAACCCCATCTCGCAGGCGACCCTGGCGATGATCCGCCAATCCGGCAGCGCCTCCCCCACCGGCTCGACGGCCTGCTGGAGCAGGGTGAGGTTGCGCTCAGAGTTGATCATCACGCCTTCGGACTCGGCCCACAGGGCGGCCGGGAGGACGACGTCGGCATAGGCGTTGGTCTCGGTGGCCGCGAACACGTCCTGGGTGACGACGAACTCGGCCGCCTCCAGACCGGCGATCACGGTCTTGCGGTTGGCGACGCTGGCGATCGGATTGGTACAGATGATCCAGCACGCCTTGATCTCGCCTTCGGCCATCCGCGAGAACATCTCGACCGTGCCCTGCCCGACCTCGGTCCGAAGCGTGCCGGGCGCGATCCCCCACAACTCCTCGACGAACCGGCGATCCTCCTCCACCAGCGCCGACCGTTGCCCGGGCAGGCCGGGCCCCATGTAGCCCATCTCGCGCCCACCCATCGCATTGGGCTGGCCGGTCAGCGAGAACGGGCCGCTACCGGGACGGCAGATCGCGCCCGTGGCCAGGTGCAGGTTGCACAGCGCGTTGGTGTTCCAGGTGCCGTGAGTGCTCTGGTTGAGCCCCATCGTCCAGCAGCTCATCCACTCGCCGGCTTCGCCGATCCACTGAGCCGCCCGACGCAGGTCGGCCTCGGGTATCCCGGTGATCTCCGCGACCGCGGCGGGCGGGTAGTCGAGCAGGAAGCCCGGCATGGCCGCCCAGCCGTTGGTGTGCTCAGCGATGAACTCCTGGTCGATGTGGCCGTCCTCGACCAGGAGGTGCAGCAGCCCGTTGAGCAGGGCCAGATCCGTGCCCGGCCGTACCTGTAGGAACAGGTCGGCCTTGTCGGCCGTGGCCGTGCGGCGCGGGTCCACCACGATCAGCTTGGCGCCGGCCTTGACCCGGTGCATCATCCGCAGGAACAGGATGGGGTGGCAGTCGGCCATGTTCGCGCCGATGACGAAGAACACCTCGGCGCGCTCGAAGTCCTCGTACGAGCCGGGCGGGCCGTCCGAGCCCAGCGACAGCTTGTAGCCGCTGCCCGCGCTGGCCATGCACAGCCGTGAGTTCGACTCGATCTGGTTGGTGCCGACGAACCCCTTGGCCAGCTTGTTCGCCAGGTACTGGGCCTCCAGCGTCAGCTGCCCGGACACGTAGAACGACAGCGCGTCGGGCCCGTGCTCGTCCAGGATCGCGCGCAGCCGCTGGGCGGTCGCCGTGATCGCCGCGTCGACACCGGCCTCCGCCGGCTCCGCACCCCGATCCGGCCGGACGAGCGCCCGCTCCAGCCGGCCGGG
Source organism: Nonomuraea sp. NPDC048901 (assembly GCF_040649695.1). Classification (NCBI taxonomy): domain Bacteria; kingdom Bacillati; phylum Actinomycetota; class Actinomycetes; order Streptosporangiales; family Streptosporangiaceae; genus Nonomuraea; species Nonomuraea sp. NPDC048901. Next base: position 144,776 of record NZ_JBEZFW010000023.1, read on the forward strand.
AGCCGCGAGCATCGCCGCGCTGGTGGCTCCCTTGGTACACAGACGCCCGGCGTTGGCCGGATGGCTCTTGTCTCCCGAAGCCTTGACCACCCTCCGCCGCCCATCGGCGCCACGCGTGACGTCGAGCACGATGCCGCAGCCGACGCCGCAATAGGAACAGACGGTCTTCACCCGGTCCGTCGCCGTCATCGGCCCTTCTCCTCTACAGGGCCTGAACGCTGTCCCGGGCAGTGGGCGCGTCGCAGCCGCAGCGGGCAGATCCAACACGCAAAAGGTAAGAAGCTGGCGTTACAGGGACGTCACATCAGCCGACTGCGGCCGGTTACATTCAGATCACCACCGATCCCTGCCCGCCACGCACCCGCTACTTCGGTTCGATCCCAGCCGAGCACTCCGCGCCGGTATTAGCAAGAAGCCCCCTGTGATGATCACAGAGGGCTTCTGACCTCGGAGGTCGCCAAGCAGGTGGTACGCCAGCCTGCGGATGGCTTCCGGGCCGACCGGGTGACCGACCGTCGGTCAGGCGTCGGCCAGGCGGGTGCCGTCGTCGGTCAGGTGGACGGCGCGGCCGGTGGTCGCCGAGCGGGTGGCCGCGGCTCCCACCAGTACGCTGCGGATGCCGTCGCGGTACCCGGCGGGGCGGCCCAGCGGGTCCTCGCTCGGGCCGCGGAAGATGTCGTTCAGGAGCAGCCGGTCGCCGCCGCCGTGACCGCCCTCCCCCTGCTCGATGGTGATCTCCTCCGCCTCCTGCCAGTGCCGGTGCAGGATGAGCTTCTCCCAGGCACCGGCCGCGTGTTGCTTGGTGGCGGCGCTCGGGTCGATCGCGGCGTGCGGCGGCGTCCAAGATCGCTCGCACACCTCCAGCTCGATCCGGCCCTCCGTGCCGTTGAAGACCACGCGGTAGCCCTCGTACGGGGCGTGCGCGGTGAGGGAGTACGTGAGCATGGCCCGGTTCGCGTAGCGGACCAGGACCGACATGTTGTCGTCGATCGTCACGCCCGGCCCGAAGACGTCCTGGTCGCGGATGTAGCCGTCTTCGTGCTCGGCGTCCAGGTAGAGGCGCTTGAGGTGCTGATCGGTGGAGATGTCCAGGATGAAGGGGTCGGTGCCGAGGCCGGGCGCGCCCTGGCCGCGGGCGGGGCGCGGACCCCGGGGCAGGGCCTGGCCGTAGAAGCGCAGGTCCGTCTGGGCGAAGACGAGCTCGGGTGCGGCCGCGAGCCACCAGTTGACCAGGTCGAAGTGGTGGGTGGACTTGTGCACGAGCAGACCGCCGGAGTTGGCCCGCTCGCGGTGCCAGCGGCGGAAGTAGTCGGCGCCGTGGATGGTGTCCAGTGCCCAGTCAAAGTGGACGGAGGTGATCTCGCCGATCGCGCCTTCGCTGATCAGCTTCTTCACCGCCGAGTTGCGGGGCGAGTAGCGGTAGTTGAAGGTGACCACCAGTTTGCCCGGGTTGCGCTCGGCGGCGGCGGCGATGGCCTCGCAGCCTTCGGCGTCGACGGTGAGCGGCTTCTCCACGATGACGTCGAGCCCCGCGTCGAGGGCGGCGATGACGTACTGGGCGTGTGTCACGTCCACCGTGGTGACCACGACGGCGTCGGCCAGCTCCAGCAGCTTGCCGAACTCGTCCGGATGGAAGCGGGGCACGTCGTCGCCGATGCGCTCGGCGTAGTAGTCCATGCGGGTCCGGTTGGTGTCGCAGAGGCCGACGATCGTACCGGTGTCCCGCCAGTCGCCCAGCAGGGCGTCGATGTACATCCGGACGCGGTGACCAAGGCCGACGAAGGCGTACCTGGTGCTCAACTTCTCTCCCCGAGTAGCGAAAATGATGGGCCGGAGCCACTGACGGCCCCGGCCCTGCCCGTACCGACCTCAGCCGGCGAGGGCGGCGTTGGCTTCGGTCAGGAACTTCTGCGCGGCGGCGTCCGGTGTCGTCTTGGCGAAGACGACCTCCTCGGTGACGCGCTTGAGGATGTCGTCCACCTGGAGGGCGCCCTTCGGCGGAGCGGCGATCGGGCTCAGCTCGCTCCTGACCTCGTCGATGAAGCCCAGCGTCTTCTGGTCGACGGCCGGCAGCTTGTCCTTGACGGCGGCGAGCACCTTGGCGTTGGTCGGCAGGCCGCGGTCGCTCAGCAGGATCGAGGCCGCGTCCGGGTCATTGACCATGAAGTCGATGAACTTGGCGGCTTCCGCCGGATGCTCGGACTTGGCGGCGACGGTGTAGAACATCGACGGCTGCAAGAACATACCGCTGGTGGTCGCCCCCTTCACCTTGGGCATGCGCAGCAGGGTCAGCTCCTGGCCCGACGCCTTGGTCAGGCCGCCGAGCTGGTTGCTCCACCACATGCCCGTCGCACCGGCGTTGGTGCCCAGCGGCGACTGTTCGACCCCGCCCGCGATCAGCTCGGAGCTCTTCGCCGCGTCAGGCGAGCCCTTGGTCTGGATGAGCTGCTGGTGGATGGCCCACCAGGCCTTCAGCGTGTCAGGCGAGACGCCCAGCTTCTTACCGTCGTACAGCTTCTCGCCGCGCTGGGCCGCGAAGATCTGCAGCCAGGCGGGGTTGTAGTTGTACTCGGCTCCCGTGATGCCGCCACCGCTCGCGCTGATCTGCTTGGCCAGGTTGATCCAGTCGTCCCAGGTCCAGGACTTGTCGTCGGGCACCTTCTGCTTGGCCTTCTCGATCGTCGCCTTGTTGACGAGCATGGAGAAGGCGTTGACGCCGGAGGGAATGGCGTACTGCTTGCTGTCGATGTTCCCGGCGGCGAGCGCCTGCTGGTCGAGGTCGGTCGTGACCACCTTGCCCGCCAGGTCGGCCAGGGCGCCACGCCCGGCGTACTCGCCCAGGCCGCGGATCTCGATGCTCATGACGTCGGGGGCGTCGTTCGCCGCCACCTTGGTGGCGAGTTTCTCGTAGTAGTTGTTGAAGTCGGAGAAGTCACCCTCGACGTTGATGGTCGGGTTCTTCTCCTCGAACTTCTTGATCACCTGCTCGGTGAGCTTCTGCCGGGAGTCGCTGCCCCAGTACGAGAAGCGGAGTTCGACCTTGCCACTGTCCGCCTTGTCGCCGCCGCCGCAGGCGCCGGCCGACGTCATCACGGTGGCCGCGAGCAGGGCAACCGTCCAAATCTTCTTGCGCGAGCTGAAACTCACAGCTCTACCTCCTGGTGAAGAGTTGCGGGGGGGTGTTACTTGAGTCCGGTGGTCGCCATGCCACGGATCAGGTATTTCTGGCCGGCCAGGAAGAATCCGAAGATCGGCCCCAGCGACACGATCGACATCGCGAACATCGGCCCCCACGAGGACTCACCGCTGGAGTCCAGGAACTGGCGCAGCGCGACGGCGACCGTGAGGTTGTCGGAGTTCGTCAGGTACAGGTTCTGGCTGAAGAAGTCGTTCCACGTCCAGATGAAGGTGAAGATGCCGGTCGTGGCGAGCGCCGGGGTGCAGAGCGGAAGGATCACCTGGAGGAAGACCCGCCAGTAGCCCGCGCCGTCGATGGAGGCGGCCTCGTCCAGCTCCCTCGGCAGGGTCCGGATGAACTGGACCATGAGGAAGATGAAGAACGCGTCCGTGGCCAGGAACTTGGGCACGATCAGCGGCCAGATCGTGTTGATCCAGTCCAGCTTGGAGAACACGATGTACTGCGGCACGACCGTCACATGATGCGGCAGCATGATCGAGCCGAGCATGACCGCGAACCAGAGCTTCTTCAGCGGGAAGTTCAGCCGGGCGAATGCGTACGCGGCCAGCGAGCAGGCGATCAGGTTGGCCGCCACCGACAGGCCGGTGATGACCGCGGAGTTCCACAGGTAGAACCCGAAGGAGTGCTTGAGCGAGGTCCAGCCGTCGCTGTAGTTCTCCAGCGTGAAGGTGCTCGGCCACAGGCCGGGCTCGCGGAAGATGAGCTCCTCGGGCTTGAGTGAGCTGGACACCATCCAGAGCAGCGGATAGAGCATGACCAGGCCGAAGCCGATCAGCAGGATGTGCTTGAGCAGCCGGCTGCCCCGCGGAAGCGGGCGGAACAGCAGCGGGACGGCCTTACTTGGTGTCGCCATAGAAGACCCAATACTTCGACGCGAGGAAGTTGACGCCGGTCAGTCCGGCGATGATGAGCAGGAGGACCCAGGCCATGGCTGCCGCATAGCCCATGTCGTAGCTCTTGAAGCCCTTCAGGTAGAGGTAGAGCGTGTAGAAGAGCGTGGAGTCGACCGGTCCGCCCGTACCGCTGCTGACGATGAACGACTGGGTGAAGGACTGGAACGACTTGATCACTTCGAGTACGAGGTTGAAGAAGATGATCGGCGTGAGCAGGGGCAGCGTGATCGAGCGGAACTGACGGAGCTTGCCGGCCCCGTCCACCTGGGCCGCCTCGTAGTAGCTCTGCGGAATCTGCCGCAGCCCCGCCAGGAAGATCACCATGGGCGCGCCGAACGTCCACACATGCAGGAGGATCAGCGTCCCCAGCGCGGTGTCGGGATCGGATACCCAACCGGCGCCCTGGATGCCGAAGACGTCCAGTACGGCGTTGACCAGGCCGTCACTACCGAAGAGCTTGCGCCAGAGGATCGCGATCGCCACGCTGCCACCGAGCAGGGACGGCAGGTAGTAGATCGAACGGTAGAACGACAGACCACGCAGCCCCCGGTCGAGCGCCAGCGCCAGCCCGAGCGCGAAGGCCAGCTGCAAGGGCACCGACACGACCACGTAGATCGTGGTCACCTTCAGCGAGGTGAGGAACCGCGTGTCCTCGGTGAACATCTTCGCGTAGTTGTCGAGCCCGATCCACTTGGCCGTTTCCAGCATGTTGAAGTCGGTGAACGACAGGTACAGCGACGCCAGGATCGGGCCGACCGTGATCACGAACAGGCCGAGGAACCATGGTGCCAGGAAGAGGTAGGCCGTACGGGCCTCTCGCCGTTTGTGGTTGTTCACCCGCTTGGTGCGCCTCGCACCCGGCGGCTTGGCGTGGGCTCGCCGGGGAGCGAGCGCCCGTTCCGGGGTTACCGCGATCGAATCGGACATAGACGCATGTGTCCCTCATTCCTGGCCGTCCGGGCACGGCGGGATCGGATAGCGCTTTCCTATAGGTGCGCCAAAAGTTTCGTCAACCCTTTGCAGGCGTTACGTAGATGTTACCGATATATCGTGATCTATGTTTTGCCAGCTCAAGGCGCTATCCGAGCAATTAGCTTCCCAGCTAAAATTTTCCGCTGACTACAACCGGTTGCACTGTTCGGCCCACTAGGAGCCGCTCAGCTCCTTGGTCGTGGAGGCGCGACTCACCCGGTCATGCAGCGGCTCACTCAGACGAGGCTCCCCCTCAGAGCGGTCTCCAGAAGGCGGCGACAGGGCCGCGCTTCTTCCCCTCGCTCGGGCAGCAACTCGCCGTGGCAACCGTTGCTGGGCAGCCTCAGGGGTGGATCTTCTTCTGCTCGGCCAGCATCGTGACGTACTGCTCGATACGACGTGCCCGGGTTTCGGGTTTCTTGGCGTCCTGCACGCGGTACAGCACCGCGTAACGATTGCGGCTGTCCAGCGTTGCGAAGAATTCCTGCGCGGCGGGATTCTGAGCCAGGGCACGCGCCAAATCGTCGGGTACGGTGGCGGTCCGCGGTCCGTCATATGCGGCGTCCCAGCGGCCGTCCTCTTTCGCGCGTTGGATCTCCAGCAGGCCCGCCGGCCTCATCCGGCCCTGGTCGATCAGCGCGGTGACCTTGTCGCGGTTGACCTTCGACCATTTGCTCCTCGGCCTGCGGGGAGTGAAGCGCTGCAGCCAGTGGTCATCGTCGAACTTGGCCTTTTGCCCGTCGATCCAACCGAAGCACAGTGCCACGTCAAGCGCCTCGGCATAGGTCAGCGACTGGCCGCCCGCCACCTTCTTGTCGAGTTTGAGCCAGATTCCGGACGAGGAGGTATGGCTGACGGCCAGCCATGCTTCGAATGCCGCGGCCGACGGGAACGAGCGAGTTTCCACTAGATCACCTGCTGTGATGGCGCGGACGTGAGGATATCCCAGGCGGCCATCGCGCAGGTGATGACCGTTTCCAGTTCGGCGCGGGTGGCGCCGTCGCGGGCTTGTATGGAGAGGCCCTGAACCACGGTGGTGTAGTAGCGGGCGATGGCGTCGAGGCTGGTGGGTGGTGCGGTGAGGTCGCCGTCGGTGACGCCGCGAGTGAGCCGGTCTTTGACGGTGGTGAGCTGGTCGTGCCGGCGGTCGGCGAGGAATTCTCGGACCGCGTGGTTTTCCACGGCGCCGGTCGGTGCGGCGAGGATGAGCATGCAGTAGTGCGGGGTGTCGGGGCGGGTGATCTCATCGGCGGTGGCGCGCAGCATGGCGTGGATCGCGGCGCGTGCGGTCGGTTGTTCGCGTAGCGCGCGCCTGGGCGGCTCGCCCGAGGTCGTGCCGTAGAGGGCCATGACCTTGCGGAACAGCTCCTCCTTGCTGCCGAAGCAGGCGTAGATGCTGGCCGAGGCGATGCCCATTGCCTGGGCCAGGTCGTTGAGCGAGGTGCCCTCGTAGCCCCGTTCCCAGAACAGGTCCAGCGCTTGGCGCAGGGCGGCGTCCGGGTCGAACGTGCGCGGCCTGCCGCGAGCAGCCATCGGCATGTGCCTCCGTACTTGTTTGTCGTTCGATCAAGTTTACCTTGACCTGCGTCGTACGGGCGTGCCACGATTTGTTTGTCGTTCGATAAATAAATCCGTTCGACAAATGAAGAGGGAGCCGATCGTCATGAGCATTCCCGCGACCATGCGCGCCCTGGAGCAGACGTCACTGAACGGCCCGCAGGACCTGCGGCTGATCACCGACGCGCCGGTACCGAGCCCAGGCCCGGGCGAGGTCCTGATCCGGGTCACCGCCGCCGGCGTCAACTTCGTCGACATCTCGCAGGCCCGCGGCACGTTCGCGGGCGGCCCGCGGCCGCCGTATCTGGCGGGCATCGAGGGCGCCGGTGAAGTCACCGCCGTCGGTGAGGGGGTGACCGGACTGGAGCCCGGCGCCCACGTCATCGGCGTCGACGTCGCAGGCGGCGCCTTCGCCGAGTACATGGTGCTGCCCGCGGCCGGCGCGGTGCCCGTGCCGGCGGGCTGGGCCGACGAGCAGGCGCTCGGCCTGGTCGTGAACTGGCCGACCGCGCTGGCGGCGCTCAAGCCGCTGGGCCGTATCGCTGCCGGGCAGACCGTGCTGATCCACGCCGCGGCCGGCGGAACCGGCCAGGCCGCGGTGAAGATGGCCAAACATTACGGCGCGACGGTGATCGCCACGGCCTCGCCAGGCAAGCATGAGGTGGTACGAACGCAAGGCGCGGACCACGTCATCGACTCCCGCGACACCGACATCGCCGCCGAGGTCCTGAGACTGACCGGCGGCGCGGGCGCCGACCTGGTCCTGGAGTCGGTCGGCGGCGCCACCCTCGACGCCAGCCTGGCCGCGACCAAACGGGTCACCGGCCGGGTCGTCGTCTATGGCCTGGCCGGCGGCGAAGCCGCGATCACCAACTGGGAACTGGTCTACAAACACCAGATCCACCTCATCGGCCTGAACATCGGCACCCTGATCCAGACCGCACCACAGATCTTCGGCGAAGTCATGGGCGAGATGTCCGGCCTTCTCGCGGCCGGCGTGCTCGGCCCCGGCCAGCCCACCGTCTATGAGTTGGCCGAGGGGCCGAAAGCACTCGCAGAACTGGAAGCGCGGGCCACCGTGGGCAAGCTGGCACTGCTGCCCTGAACAGACCGTGACGCCAGGCGGCTTCTGCCGATGGCAGGCTCGCGCCCGATCACACCGAAATGACAGGAGCAACAGGCATGACCATGAAAGACAAGACGGTCTTGGTGACCGGGGCCAACCGTGGCCTCGGGCAGGCGCTCGCAGCCGAAGCCCTGGCCAGGGGCGCCAGGCGGGTGTATGCCGGCACCCGCCGGCCGCTGGCCCACCCAGACGACCGGGTGACGCCCCTGAGCCTGGACATCACCAGCCCGGCGCAGATCCAAGCGGCTGCCGATCAGGTTGAGTCACTGGACATGTTGATCAACAACGCCGGCATCGCGCTGCCCGACGACCTGACCGACCCGGCCGTACTCGAACGTCATCTGGCCGTAAACCTCTTCGGGACCTACGCCGTGACCCAGGCCTTCCTCCCGGCGGTGACCAGCTCCCGCGGGGCCATCGTCAACATCCTCTCGGTGAACTCTCTCGCTGCCTTGCCGTTCATAATCCCGGCCTACTCCGTCTCGAAGGCGGCCGCGTTCTCCTTGACCCAGTCGCTTCGCGCTCACGTGGCCGCGCAGGGGGTTAGGGTGCACGCCGTCCTGCCCGGCCCGGTGGATACCGATATGATCCGCGGCTTCGACATACCGAAGGCATCCCCGGAATCGGTCGCGCTGGCCGTCTTCGACGCGATCGACAATGGGGAGGAGGAAATATTCCCCGACCCTGCCTCGGCGCCCATGGCTGCCCTCTGGCGCGATGGCGCGGCCAAGGTGCTCGAGCGCCAGTTCGCGCAACTAGCACCCGTCAGCTCGTAAGCCCTCGTAAGCCCTCCCTCGCAAGACCTCGCAAGCCCTCCCTCGTCGGCCCTCGCAAGCCCTCCCTGGCAAGCAAGAGGAAGTGCTCGGCCCCGGCCAGGCCATCACCCTCGCGGAGGAGTGGATCAGGGAGCTCGCCAACGAGTAGCCGTCAGTGTTCCGGCGGACTACCGGTCAGGTGTCAGCTTGTCCCGTTCAGCCCTGGTCAGGCGGGCCACGACCAGGTCGTAGGAGTGATCGACCAGGTCGAGAAGTTCGTCGTCGGGCACGGAACCGTCGAGCGTGATCGTGTTCCAGTGCCGCTTGTTGAGGTGGTAGCCCGCGGTGATCGCCGCATACCGGCCACGCAGATCGACCGCGAGGTCCGGGTCGCATTTGAGGCTGATGCTGCCGGGGAGCGAGCCCAGCACGACCAGCGCGAACATCTTGCCGGCGACTTTGAACACCGCCACCTCGTCGCCGAACGGGTAATCCTCGACCGATCCTGGCTGGGCGCCGCACGCCGCGATCAACCGGTCACGCCGGGAGCTGTGCACCATCACATACTCACACCTGCCATCCTCTAGCTCCGCGGCCGGTGCCCGTCGCCGCTGAGACTCACCGGGTAGCCCGCCAAAGGCCGGCATTCATCATCGCTGGTGACGTCGCCGCCCGTGATCGGGTAGCCGGCGTCGGTCTCCAGTATTGCGTGGAAGATCTGATCGGCCTTCGGTGAGTTCGCAGCGCCGAACTCGGCCAGGGTTGAAGTCGAGGTCGCCGCCGAACACGTTCGCGTAAAACTCCATTGCCTCGCGGGCGTTGTTGCCGTTGAAGGTCAGGTAGGGGTTCATCCGAGAGGACATTCACGCGATCACCCAGCAGGTACGAGGGACAGAACGGGCACGCTGTGCAGCACTTCACCCCCACACGAGGTCTAATATCGACCCCGCGATGAAGAGGGTCAGCGCCGTCCATTTCACTGGATCGCCGGTGGCCTGCCGCCCGAGAAGGAACAGGCCCCATGAACTCAGGACGACTGTCGTGATGACCTGTTGCAGGTAAAGGAAGAGGACGGCAATCCCTGCCGCACCGACCGCAACCATCCCAGGAATAATGCAGCCGGACAGACCCCCATCGGCGCTGTACCTTCTGTGTTGCGCGGCCAGGAAGGAATTCGCCTGGTCCGACAAGTCGAGTCGGCGAGCTACCTCCTGCACGGCTTCCGTTTCAATGAACGTCGCCTGATCAGGGCATATGCGGTCGTCGTACTTCTCGCTACACGGGCATTCCACTCTCATTCGGGCGCTCGCTCGTGCGATGAATTCCTCGACATTGGCAACCGATAGCAGCGGCGGCCTCGATCGCTGCGCCCAGGATCGTTTTGGCAAGCTGTCTCGGCAGGTGGTCATACTTCGCGAACTTCCGGATCTCGCGAAGTAATGTGCGTTGTCGCGTGGCCCGCTCGTGGGCTCTCTGTAACCGCTCGCGACCTACAAGATCGAGCCGTCAGCGCGACATGGCCGCCGGCTGGCTTGGTGAGGTGGAGGGCATCGACCTCACACTGAGGTTCCTCGTCAGCAAGCCAGACGACGCGACTTGGGCAGGTGCTGTACGGCGCTGCTGTACAGCCCTCCCCACGACCTCCCGCTTCAGACTTGGGCGGCGCCGAGTTCGGCGAGCAGGGCGTCGAGCACGTGCATGGCGCGCCATGCCTTGGTCATGCCGAACTGCGCGGAGAACCGTACGACGGCACGGGCCTCCTCCGGTGTGGCGCCGGCGGCGAGTGCGCGCGTCAGGTGGGCGCGGAAGCTCTCTTGCAGGGTCTGGAAGAGCACGTCGACGGTCATCGTGATGAACGCGCGCTCACGGACCGACAGCAGCCGCATGTCGGCGCGCATCCGCGACTGCAGGTCCATGTAGATGCCGAACGGCGCGTCAAGGGCGGCCACGGCCTGCCGCATCGGCTCGGGGAGCGGGCTGCCCGTGCCGTTGGCGTTCACCTCGTGGCCCTGGCCGGCGGGGGCGGGCAGGGCGTGCTCCCGTTCCAGGTCGGTCAGGCGAGCGAGCGCTGTCAGGGCGGCGGGATAACCGCTGTCGTAGGCGACGAAGCGGAGCATTTCGCGCAGGTCGTCGGCCGACAAACCGCAGTCTGCCGCCATCGTCACGTGCTGTTGGAAGGGCAGGCCGAGGGTCTGCTGGCAGACGTCGGCTGTGAGGCACAGCAGGACCTTCTCGCGCGTGGTCAGCTCCGTGCTCTCGTCCCAGAGCAGGCGGTCGGTGGCGGCGCTCATCTCGGCGAACACCGAGTCCAGTGCCTTGACCTGGTTATCCATGAGAAATCCTCTTATATGAACGACTGTAGTGCTACGACTGTAGCGCTAAAGTCGTTCGCCTACAATGGGCCACCATGGACACGACCCCCTCCGCTCCGGCCGGCCCTTCTGGCGGCAGGCGGGGCCGCAACCCGCGCGGCCAGGGCGAGCGGCTACGCGACGACATCGTCGGCGCCGCCCTGCGACTGCTGGACGAACACGGCGACGACCAGGCCGTGTCCATGCGCGCGGTGGCCCGGGAGGTCGGCGTCGCGGCGACCTCTGTGTACATTCACTTCGCCGACCGGGACGCGCTCGTCCTGGCCGCCCTGGAGAAGTTCCATCGCGAACTCTTGGAGGCCGTCGATCAGGCTGAGACCGGTGCCACCGATCCGGCGGGCAAGCTGCGTGCCCGCGTCCTGCTGCTGGGCAGGTGGGTCCAACGGCACCCCGGCCTGTACAAGGTGTTGCACGAGAGCACGCTCAACCAGCGGGCGGCCATGTCCTTCAAGCAGGAGCTGGCCGAGCGCACCACCGCCGCGGTGCAGCGGTGTATCGACGCCGGGCTCGCCCCGGCCGACGACGCCGCAGTGGTCTCACTGGACTTGAGGGCGGCGGTCCACGGGGCCGTGTCGATGCGGGTCAATCAGCCCGATCTGCCATGGCCGCCGCTGGAGGAGCAGATCGATCGTTTCCTGACCAAGCTCGTCGGCCTCACACTCGCCACTGGGCGGTGACCGGAACAGCCGCGGCCCGAACTCCGGGCGTCGAGCAGGCGCCGCCCTGCGCTTCAACTACCTCGATGCCACGGCCGAGCTTCTCGATCTCACCGGAAACGTTGAGACGCCCGATCTCAGCGTGCCACCCCACGCCGGTGGTCACCCGCGCGGCAGTCGAAGATCGAACGCGGCGCCCGAGTCGGACGGCAGGGCGCGGGCGTGCCCATCGTGGGCGGCGGCGACAGCCGCGACGATGGCGAGCCCGAGGCCCGTACCGGACCGGCGGGTGGGGTCGGCGCGGTAGAAGCGTTCGAAGGCGCGCGCTGCCTGCGCAGCACTCAGCCCGGGACCTTCGTCGCGCACCTCGATGACCGCGTCATCACCCTCTACCCGGACCATCACGGTCGCCGCCGTACCGGCCGGGGTGTGCGTGCGTACGTTGGCCAGCAGGTTGTCCAGGGCCTGGCGCAGACGCGTGCGGTCGCCTCGGACCGGCCGATTGAAGATGTTGCGGTAAAACGCTGCTGTACGAGATCGAAAAAGCCCTCCGGGATCATCCCGAAGGGCCTTCGACCTGCTGTGCGGCCGGAGGTACTCGAAACCCCAACCTTCTGATCCGTAGTCAGATGCTCTATCCATTGAGCTACGGCCGCTCGCTGCGTAAGCCAGCATAGCGGGTCCAGAGCCGTGCCTCGAACCAGATACCGCCCTCACGCCCCACTAGATTCCACCTTCTTCGGCCAAAGGGTGTAGCTCAGGGGCCAGAGCAGGGCGATCACTGGCACCTTCAGCATGTCGCGCATGAAATCGATCAGTGCGTCCGTGCGGGACGGTTCGTTGACGAGCCAGACCAGGCCGAGCAGGAGGGCGCAGGCGATGGCGTACGCGAGGACGATGCGGAGCCAGAAGACCCACTCGTAGCGGGCGCGGGCCATGCCGCCCGCAGGTGGCTTCCAGGGAGGTGGGCCGTCGGCGAAGCGGTGGCGGAACTTGGCGTCGGCCCAGCGGATCGTGCTGTGGCCGAAGACGATGGAGTACGCCAGGTACGCGGCCGCTATGCCGTGCCTCAGGTCGGCCGTGGCGCCACTGCGCATGTCCATGACGGACGCCGCCAGGAGGATCAGGTCCAGGAGCGGTACGCAGACGAGGAGGGCGGTGCTGAGTCGGCGGCGGTTCCAGAGGTAGCGGCTCGCGAGGCCGAGTCCGAGCAGGAGCCAGAAGCCGACTTCGCAGCCGATCAGGATGGCGACAATCACGTATCCCATCCTTGAGGGCTCCTCTGGCCGGCGCATCGTCAGTGAAGACGAGCCTGTGGATACATCGAAGTGTTTATCCACAGGCAGACCCACGAAGGAGTGAGCCGGGTCTGGACGGTGGTGGGATGGGGGCATGCAACGCGAGGCGTCGTGGGCCGGGCTGGCCTTCGTCGGGGGCCTGCTCCTGATCGTGGGCGGAGCCTACACTCATCGCGAGGTGCCCGAGGGGTGGCTCGCGGTGCCGCTGGCGCTCGTGTGCCTGGGGGTGGTGGTACGCCAGCGGGCGCCGTTGGTGGGGCTGGCCCTCGGGACCGTGGGGATCGGTGTTGATCTGGTCGTGGGGCCGTCGTTGCCGACTGTTCTGATATTTACCGACAACGTGTATGCGGCGGCGCTGTACGGACCGGCGTCTTTTTCGCGGTGGCTGCTGGGGGCCGCCACTGTGCTGTCGGTGTTGGCCGGGGGCGTCACGGGGGTCCTGTCGGGTGACTGGCGGGCGCTGGCGGTCAACGGGATTCAGGCGGGGCTCGTGCTGGTTACGCCGGTTACCACGGCGATGGTGTTACGCCAGCAGCGTGAGCAGGCCGCGGCCGAGCGTGCCAGGGCGGAGCAGGTGGCGCGGCTGGCGGAGCTTGACCGGGAGGCGGCCATCGCGACGGAGCGTACGCGGATGGCTCGGGAACTGCATGACATGATCGCCAACCACTTCAGTGCGATCGCCATCCAGTCGACGGGCGCGTTGTCGCGTACGGATCTGAGTGCGGCGGCCGTACGGAAGATCATGGAGTCCGTTCGGGAGAACAGTCTGAAAGGGCTGGCCGAGATGCGGACCATGATCGGGCTGTTGCGGCAGGAGGGGGATGAGGCCGAAACCTCCCGGCCGCGGCTGGCTGATGCGGAGAGTCTGGTCGAACGGTCGCGGCGGGCGGGGATGGCGGCTGATTTCCGCGTCGAGGGGGAGTCGCGGGAGCTGTCTCCGGCGGTGGATCTGGCCGGCTATCGGATCTTGCAAGAGGCGCTGACCAATGCGCTCAAACATGGCGGGCGGTCGGCTGTGGTCAAGGTCGTTTATGAGTCGGGGCAAGTGACGGTCGCTGTGGACAACCCTGTGGATAAGCCTGTGAGTAACCCTGTGGATGGACGTCCCGCTCTGCCTCTCGCGGCGGAGGTTTTTCCTGGGGCCGGGGCTGGGCTGGTTCCCGGGGCGGGGGCAGGGCTGGTGGGGATGAGAGAGCGGGCCGTGTTGGTCGGGGGGTCGTTCGAGGCCGGGGTGGACGGGGGTTTGTGGCGGGTCAAGGCCGTGCTGCCCATGCCGAAGGACAGGAAGGGACAGTGGGAGGCGGGATGACGATCAAGGTACTGGTCGCGGACGATCATGCGGCTGTCAGGGCGGGGCTGGTGCTGATTCTCGGTGGGGCCCGGGACATCGAGGTCGTCGGGGAGGCGGCCGATGGGGAGCAGGCGGTGGAGTTGGCCCGCGAGACCCGGCCCGACGTGGTGTTGATGGACGTGCGGATGCCGAAGCTCGACGGCATCTCGGCGACCAGGGAGCTCGCCGGGGTGGCCGATGTGTTGATCTTGACGACGTTCGATGTGGATGAGTATGTGTTCGGGGCGTTGCGAGCGGGGGCGGCGGGGTTCCTGTTGAAGAACACCGACGCGGAGTCGCTGGTCACGGCCGTACGGCTGGTGGCCAAGGGGGATGGGCTGATCTCGCCTACGGTCACGCGGCGGTTGATCTCTGCCTTTGCCGAGCAGCCCGTACGCAAGGAGCAACAGGTGGAGGGATTGACGCCGCGGGAGCAGGAGGTGTTGGCCGGGATCGGTCGCGGGCTGTCCAATGCCGAGATCGCCAGGGAGCTCGACATGGCAGAGGCGACCACGAAGACGCATGTGAGCCGGGTGTTGAACAAACTGGGTCTCAAAAGCCGGGTCCAAGCAGCGATTTATTACTCAGAAGGCCCCCGCTAGTCTGAAGGTCGTGACCATGTCTCCTCCTCCCCCGCCGCCACGGCCGACGGGCTTGATCGTTGGCTTGGCGTTCGCCGGGGCCTTTGGTTACTGGATCCTCAATGTGATCGTCGGACTCATCGTCGTGAGCATGTCGTCGACGGTCGCGATCGGGGTCGCCGCGGGGCTCCTGGCCGTGGTCGGGATCGGCGCGGGGATCGTGCTCGTGGTGCTGCGTAGGCCGTGGGCGCTGGGGCTGGGGCTGGGGCTGATGATCGGGTGGGCGCTCGCCTCCATCGTCTCGGCCGGCTATTGCACGGGACTGAATCCGGGCATGTACGCATGACCGGGCCACCATCGAGTCCGGGCATGTACACACGGACCGGGCCAACGCTGGATCCGGGCATGTTCACATGACCGCGCCCGCACCGGGCGATCGTGACGAGGGGACGCCTCCTCAGGGAGGGAGCGCCCCGACGCGAGTGGAGGGGAGCGTCGAACCGTCTCCCGGACAATCCGCTCCCCCGCCGTCCGAACAAATCAGCATCCCGCCGTCCGGACAATCCGCTCCCCCGCCGTCCAGACAGACCAGCATCCCGCCGTCCCCCGGCGGGCCAAAGCCGCCGCCCAACGGCAAGTCCAACAGCAGGCCCCAGGGCAAGTCCGTCGGGGTGATCATCGGACTAGCGTTCGCAGGGCTGGTCGCCTACAGCATCGTCAACGCCATCCTCGGCATCCTGATCTTCGTCAGCACCCTCGACCAGAACGGCACTAACTACCCCATCATCATCTCCTGCACGATCTTCCTCGCCCTCTTCGGTCTCGGGGCGGGGGCCGGGCTGCAGTTCCTGCGCAAGCCGTGGGCCACCGGTCTGGGCCTGGGGTTCCTTGTCGGCTGGGCGTTATGGTCGATCTTGTCCGCCGGGATCTGCACCGGCATCAGCCCAGATCTGTACGCCTGACATGCCGCTCCACGAGATCTTCGTCGGCCTGGGAGTGCTCGTCGCGTCCGTGGTCTTCGTGCACGAGGCCCGCCGCCGCGGCGCGCTCAACGAGCAGTCGCTGGTGGCCGTGACCGGTGCGCTGGTCGGCGGCGCGATCGGCATGCGGCTGGCGGGCTGGCTGGAGACGCTGAACCTCTCCGACCTCTGGCTGTACGGCTCGCGGAGCATCCTCGGCGGCTTGACCGGCGCCTACATAGGCGTACTGATCGCCAAGAGGATCATCGGCTACAAGCAGCGGACCGGCGACCTGTTCGCCCCGGCGGTGGCGCTGGGCATGGCGGTGGGCCGGATCGGCTGCCATCTGACCGAGGCGCCGGGCCGTCCGACCGAGTTGCCCTGGGGCGTACACGCTCCCCCGACGACGCCCGAGTGCCCCGGCTGCCTGAGCGGCCAGGCCATGCACCCGTCGTTCGTCTATGAGATCGTCTTCCAGCTCGCCGTGTTCGCCGCGCTGCTCTGGGCGCGCAGGCGGCTCACCGAGCCGGGCGAGCTGTTCACGCTGTACCTGGCCGCGTACGCCGTCTTCCGCTTCCTCGTCGAGTTCACCCGCGCCAACGAGACCGTCTGGCTCGAGCTCACCAGGCCGCAGTGGTTCCTGATCCCCGGCCTGCTGCTGCTCGCCCTGAGGCTGCGGTACGGCTGGCGGCGCGGCCACTACGATCCCCTCTTCAAGCGGAAGGTCATGACATGAGCACCGGAATGGGCCTGCGGGGTGACCGCATCCTCAGGTACGTCAACGCCTTCTGTCCCCACTGCCACGGCCAGGACCTGGAGCGGGTCGAACGGCTGAGCGGCTACCTGACCGTCCGCGACGAGCGCGTATGGCTGGAGCGCGGCTGCCGCGAACACGGCCTGATCAGGACTTTGTACGACGAAGACCCAGAAATCCTGACCTATCTGGAAGAGTGGACCGCTCCCACAAAGCTCCACATGCCGGATATTTCGTGGAATTTCGACCCCATCCCTGCGGCCTACCTCCAAGGGCTGCCCGAGATGCAGACCCAGCACACCTGCATCCTGCTCGAAGACATCGTCGAAGCCTGCAACCTGCGCTGCCCCACCTGCTTCGCCGACAGCTCCCCCGATCTGGCCGGAATCGTCCCCATCACCGACATCCTGGCGAACGTCGACCAGCGCCTGTCCCGCGAGAACGGCAAGCTCGACGTCCTCATGTTGAGCGGCGGCGAGCCCACCCTTCACCCCGAGCTCGCCCAACTGCTCGCCGAGCTCCACCAGCGCCCTGTCACCCGCATCCTGATCAACACCAACGGCGTCCTCATCGCCAGGGACGACGCCCTGCTCGACCTGCTCACCGAGCACCGCGAGCGGGTGGAGGTCTACCTCCAGTACGACGGCGGTTCGGCCGAGGCGTCGAAGCACCACCGGGGCGGTGACCTCAGGCAGCTCAAGGCGCAGGCCGTACAACGGCTGTCGGAGCGGGAGATCTTCACCACGCTGGTGATGACCGCCGCACTGGGCGTCAACGACGGGGAGATCGGCGACGTCGTACGGCTGGCGCTCGACACGCCGTTCGTCGGCGGGGTGTCCCTGCAGCCGCAGTTCGGCTCGGGCAGGTCGGGGCCGATCGACCCGATGAACCGCCTCACCCACACCGGCGTGCTCAAGCGACTCGGCCCGCAGACCGACGGCCTGGTGACCTGGCGCGACCTCACCGCGCTGCCCTGCTCACACCCGCACTGCTGCTCGGTCGGCTACCTGATCCGCGACGACTCGCAGCAGTGGCGTTCGCTGGTCGCGCTGATCGGCCATGACCGGCTCAAGGCGAACCTGGGCCTGGTCTCCAATCGCATCGCCGACACCGAGATCCCCCGCGAGCTGCGGCTGGCCGTACAGGAATCGCTGCTCGGACTGCTGTCGGAGCAGTCGTCGTTGTCACACCCGCAGATCGGCGACCTGTGGCGCGACATCTGCGAGAACTGCGACCTCGGCGTGTCCACACTGCTCACCCTGGCCTCCTCGGCGCTGCCCGGCCGACGAAAGAGGCTTCGCAAACTGCTCGGCGAGCGGGTGGTGCGGGTGACGGTCAAGCCGTTCATGGACATCTCAACCATGATCGAAGAGCGGCTCACGCAGTGCTGCGTGCACGTCGGCACGCGGGCCGAGCAGGACCAGTGCGCGCCGTTCTGCGCGGTTCAGGCGTGGCCCCAGCTCTCGGGACAACGGCTGTCGGCGGTCGCCGCCACATCCCAGCTCTCGGGGCAACGACTGGCCGCGACCACATCCCAGCTCAAGGTGATCACGTGAAGGATCCGCTCCGGTTGTGCGTGTACGCGACCGTCGCGCTGCTGGCCTGGCTGCTGGGGCCGTGGGCGGTGCTGGGGTTCGCGGCCCTCGGGTTCGCCGGGTACTGGAATGCGCGGCGGGTCGGGCTGACCCACAGCAAGTGCTTGCTCAAGGACACCCGGCTCGTCCTGGCCTACCTCGGGTTGCTGGTGCTCGTCGCGGCGGCGGCGATCATCCACTCCCTGCTGTGAGCTCCACGGGGATGTACAGGCTGAGCGTCTCGGCGATGCACGCCGGGCGCTTCTCGCCCTCGACCTCGATCGTCATCTTCAGGTTGGCCAGGTAGCCGGCCGGCGTGCCCTTGACGTCGCTCAGCTCCCCCAGCGCCCTGACCCGCGCACCGACCGGCACCGGCCTGGGGAAACGTACCTTGTTCAGGCCGTAGTTGACGCCCATCTGGATGCTCTCGACGCGTACCAGCTCCATCATGAACGACGGCAGCAGTGACAGGCTCAGGTAGCCGTGCGCGATCGTGCCGCCGAACGGTCCTTCCTTGGCCCGCTCCACGTCGACGTGGATCCACTGGTGGTCGTCGGTCGCGTCGGCGAAGAGATTGACCTGCTCCTGAGTGACTGTGCGCCACTCGGTCGGGCCGAACTTCTCGCCGACGGCCGCCTTGAGTTCCTGTACGTTCGCGAAGGTCCGCATGGCTCCGAACGCTATTGCGCGGGCGGGACGGCTGCCAAGTTGAGCACCCAGTACTTGTCGGGGTTGCCCCCCTTTGTAGTGCCCCCGTAGAGGATCGTGCTGGGCTCCGACGAGATGCCGTCGCTGCTCCAGCCACCGGTGGTTTCGATGCGCGCCAGCTCGCCGGTGTTCAGGTCGTACACGGTATCGGCCGATCGCAGGAAGCGATCGAGGATGGCGTACATCCTGAACCCCTTCGGGAGCTTCTTGACTCCGGTCCCGTCGACGTGCTGGACGACAGAAGTGGTGCCCTGGCGGCCACGGCACCAGACCGGTCCGCACCGCAGGTCCTTCATCCCGTCCTTGATCACAACCTTGGTCACGGTCCCATCGGCCAGGTTGACGACCTTGGACTGGTTGCGGCCGGGCGTCTCGAACTCTTCGTCGTCAGTGCTCGCGTCGCCCGCCCATGGCCAGCTGATCAGCTGCAGCCCATCAGACTTGGGCACGCGGTTGGGAGCACCGTTGGCGAACGGCTTCCGGTAGACGCCGCCCTTCCGCGGCGACCAGACGACGCTCTCACCGTCCACGCCGATAGCCTCAACGGCCTCGTCACCGCCGGTCAACGTTACGGCCAGCTTGGCCTTGCCGCCGGACAGCGGGGCCCACCAGAGCTCGGTGACCGCGTTCCCGCCCTTCGACCCGCTGGAGAACCAGACGACGTTCGTACCATCGGTCGAGGCGGTTTGCAGGAAGTATTGTTCCAACCCCCGAGTCCGGGGGATCTCTGTTACCACCCGGGACTTACCGGCCTTGGTGTCGTACACCTCGATCTTGCCGAGCTTTCCGGACGAGGGCGCCGCCATGAGCAGCACCTCGGTGGCGTTGATGCCGGTGATCGGGCGGTAGCGCCAGCCGTCGGCGTTCTTCGCCGGCATCTGGAAGACCGCCTGCGGCCAGAGCTTCCCGACCGGCGTTCCCTTGGCCTGGGTCTGCGGTCTCGGAGTCACGGTTATGGTCTTCTCAGGTTCGGGCCTGGTCGTGGTCGACGTGACGGCCGCCTCTTCTCCGCCCCCGCTGGAGAAGGTGCCCTGGGCGACGACCGTACTCGTGCCCACCACCGCGACCACCGCGACCGCCGCGAACAGTTGCGCACGCCGCCTGGTCCGCCGCCGCCTGCGCGCGCCGACCCCGGCCAGCAGGTCGAGCTCGGGAGCCTGGTACGCCGCATCGCGCAGCGCGCCGCTCAATTCGTCCTCTGTCCTCATGCCCGTCCCCTCTCCAGCACAGCGGGCCGGACCCGGAGCGTGGCGAGCGCCCGGAACGCCTGGCTGCGCACAGTTCCACGTGAGATGCCGAGGATCGCGGCGATCTCCTCATCCGGCAGGTCCTCGTAGTAGCGCAGGACCAGCACGGTCCGCTGCTTCCTGGGCAGCGTCGCGAGCTCCTTCCAGAGCTCGCCGAAGGAATGCGTGTCGTAGTGGACGCCTTCGGGGACGTCGTCGGTCGGCTGCTCTCTGCGCCGCCGACGCCACCAGCTGATGTGCTGGCGGGCCATGGTCGTGCGTACGTACGCCTCGGGGCTGTCCTTGTTGCGGACCCGGCCCCAGTTGTCGCTCAGCTTGAGCAGCGCCTCCTGGACGAGATCCGCGGCGTCCTCGGCGTTGCCGGTGAGCACATAGCCGTACCTGACCAGCGCCGCGCCCCTGGCTCGGACGAAATCCTCGAACTCCACATCACCGGGACGCACGAGCAGCTCGCTCTGTTGCAAAGATCTTTACTCGAAACCATCGCGCACGTGTTCGAGTGCGCGCTACAGTTCTAGGGACCGACTCGAACAAGGGTTCGGCCTGGTGGGAGGGGGTGCGTCCGATGACAATACTGGCGACGGCCCCTGCTCGGACACGCCGTAGCGCTTTCTTCCCAAATCTAAGACGGCCGCTATATCCCGCAATAAAGTCCGAGAGCGTGGACCCCGTGCGCAATCCTTACGCCCCCGGAGCCGGACAGCGCCCGCCGGAGCTCGCCGGGCGCGACCGCGAGCTGCAGCAGTTCGAGGTCGTGCTGGAGCGGGTGGCCCGTGGCCGTCCCGAGCGCAGCATGGTCGTCACCGGTCTGCGCGGCGTCGGCAAGACCGTGCTCCTCAACACGTTCAAGTCCATGGCGATGCAGCGGCTGTGGGGCACGGGCAAGATCGAGGCCCGGCCCGACCAGTCGATCCGCCGTCCCGTCTCGGCCGCGCTGCACATGGCGATCCGCGAGCTGGCTCCCCGGCATCGCGCGCCGGAGCGCATCGAGGAGTTCCTGGGCGTGCTCAAGGCGTTCGCGATGCGCGATCCGGCCGCCGCCAAGGGCACCTCGCACTGGTCACCCGGGATCGAGGTGCCGGCCAGCCGTGGCCGGGCCGACTCCGGCGACCTCGAGATCGACCTTACCGAGCTGTTCGTCGACGCCGCGAGCGTGGCCACCGACCTGGGCGTCGGCATCGCGCTCTTCATCGACGAGATGCAGGACGTGCAGCCCGCCGACGTCTCGGCGCTGTGCGCCGCCTGCCATGAGCTCTCGCAGTCCGGTGGGCCGCTGATCGTGGTCGGCGCGGGCCTGCCGCACCTGCCGAGCGTGCTGTCGGCCAGCAAGAGCTACTCCGAGCGGCTCTTCCGCTACGCCCGCATCGACAAGCTCGACCGCGAGGCGGCCGACCTCGCGCTGATGCTGCCGGCGCGGGAGGAAGAGGTCGAGTTCACGCAGGACGCCCTCGACGCCCTTTACGAGGCCGCCGACGGTTATCCCTACTTCGTCCAGGCTTACGGCAAGGTCGCCTGGGATCTGGCGCCGCGCAGCCCGATCACCCTCGACGACGTCAAGGTGTCCGCGCCCGAGGCCGAGGAGGAGCTTGCGGTGGGCTTCTTCGGCAGCCGCTACGAACGGGCCACCCCGGCGGAGCGCGACTACATGCACGCCATGGCGCAGATCGGCGACGAGCCGGTCGCCACCGCGGACGTGGCCGACGCGCTGGGGCGCAAGCCGTCCAGCCTGTCACCCGCCCGCGACAGCCTCATCAAGAAGGGGCTGATCTACAGCGCTGAGCGCGGCCTGATCGCGTTCACCGTGCCGCATTTCGGGAGGTTCCTGCGTGCCCAACCGATCTAGGCGACACCCCTAGTCCTCTATTGGGCTGTCTAGTGGGGAAGCTAGATAGCCCAATAGAGTCATATCTTGTTGTCGAGGGTTCTATAGCGCTGTCTAGCGTCAGGCCGATACAGGCGTATAAACCGGCAGAGCGCCGCTACCCTGGTGTTCGACCACGGCCACCCGTACAGCCGGACGCCGCCCGCTGAGATAGACCGCGAACACGACATCGGCCCCATCCCGCCGCTCGAAGGCGAAGAAGCGCCAGCACAGCTCACGCCAGCTGTCGTACGGCTCGACCGCGGCGAGCTGCTCCCGGTGCTGCCGCCAGGGTCCGCTCGACCGGAGCCTGGCCAGGGTGACCTCCATGGCCGGCCCGGGGCGCTGCTCGCACGGCGCGCGATAACGCAGCCGATCCACCATCTCCTCAAGCTCGGGCGACAGTACGAGGAGCACGACCACCCCGGCGGCCATGAACCACGACGGGTGCAAGAAGACCAACCAGCCGGGCTCTTCACCCCATATCGACAGCACGGCCATCCCGGTGAGGACCATGGTCCTGGCGATCGAACGCAGCCCGACGGGTGCCGCGCTCACCTCGCCGAAGCATCCGCACCCCGCGTCGGGCCGCCGCCTACGTACCTCCAGCAGGACATAGGTGCACATGGCGAAGAACGCGACCGCCATCCACCGGAAGATCGGAGACGTGCTCACCAGCAGCCCGGTCGCGATCACCAGCTCACCGACCGCGCAGACGATCAGCACCGGCACCTCGATGCGGGCGGGCACCAACGCCGCCGGTCCCAGCCGGGCCAGCGTGCCCATCTCCCCGCCCGTACGCACGGTGGACACCTTCGCCACCGCCCCTAAGACGAGCAGCACGATCAGCGCGGGCAGTTGCGATGCCAGCACGAGCGTCACCCCAATCCGATCTGCGCGTTGAAGCACCCTTTGACCAGGTCGCCGCCCAGCTCCACGTACGAGAACGGCGACAGCTCGGCGATCCGCCCGCGAGGAGAGGTGTCGCACTCGACGCAGCGGTCGCAGAAGCGCCCGGCCACGCAGCCACACGCCACGATCGGCACGTTAGCGGATCGATTAGTGCAGAGGTTCCCCACCTGCAGCATCGACCCGATGGCGAGGTACGGCAGGCCCGTACAGGACACCTCGGCGTCCGGGCAGTCCACGTCAGAGCGCTCGACCATGGGGTACGCGGCCCCCCGATCCTCCTGGTCGAAGGCGTCGGACCAGGTGGCGGTACCGGAGACGCGTGACTGCAGGCCCCCGTAGGCGGGCGGCGGAGCCGGCACGGCCCGCGCCGGATAGGCGGGCTGCGAGGTCGCGGGCAGCAGGGCCAGACTCGCCCCGCCCTTTCTGATGCCGATCGCGTCGAACAGGAACCCCGGCTCGAACCGCGCATGTCGCACCATGATGCGACCTGTCGCACGGTATGGGATGACGATGGTCCGGCGCCCCCGGTGCGGCCCGCAGTCGAGCTGGACCGACAGGTCCTTGCGTCCCTCCACGGACAGGATGGTCCCGGTCAGCCGCGTGATGTCGGCCCAGAGGCGCTCGACCACCCGGCCGTCGCGCAGGGTACGCATGATGACCGTCGAGCCCACGGGCAGATCACTCGGCGCCTGGTCACCACCGTGCCAGGCGGTGGCCCAGGGCGCGATGACGAGCCGCTCCTCGGCGCCCTCGGGGGTCTCGATGGTGATGAGATGTGGGCTTATGTCGAGGATGTCCCCTATGACCGCGCGTAAGGGGTCCCCATCGCCGGAGCCCGGGATCCCGGTCTCCCGGCCCAGCGCCGCGGCCGCGAGCACCCGGCGGCGTTCCACGCTCGGATACCCCATCAGTCCCTCCCTTGTCGCGCTAATAGGGTCACACGACTCCGGGGGGTACTTCACTGCACTCGTGCATTCGAGAGCAAAATACGCACCCCTCGGGGCAGAAGTTGACCCCCAGCGACGTACAAACCGCCACCGACCTTGACCTACCTTTATCGTCGGCGGGCCGAATCCTGAATTCCGGTTACGCCCTATCTTGGCCTTTGGCTGCGATTCTGGCCACGATGCAGACCGCCAGCTGGGAAGAGGAGTTCCGCGAGTACGTCGTTGCGCGCGGAGCTGCCCTGCTGCGCACCGCCCACCAGCTCACGGGACATCCGCTGGACGCGGAGGATCTCCTGCAGAACGCGCTGACCAAGACGTACCTGGCATGGGACCGCATCCAGGACAGAGCCGCGCTCGACGGATATGTACGGCGGGCGATGGTCAACATCAACATCTCGCAGTGGCGGCGGCGCCGACTGGAGGAGTACCCGTCGGAGGACCTACCGGAGGTCGCCCCGGAGGCGGAAGCCAGCGGCGACCTGCACGATCTTCTGGAGCAGGCGCTGCGGCGGCTGCCCACCCGGATGCGGGCCGCGATCGTACTGCGTTACTACGAGGACATGACCGAACCGGAGATCGCCAGAACGCTGGGCATCAGCCTCGGCACGGTCAAGAGCACGATGTCACGTGCCATGGCCAAGCTCAGGGTTGAGCTGGGCATTCCCCCTCAACAGCTCCGGCCGTAGCGCAGGGCCGTACGACATCGCGAATCGTCCGCAGCGTGGCCAGGAAGGTTTCCAGCTCCTCCGCGCTGAGCAGGCTGGTCAGAGACTTGTCGATGTCCTCGAGGTGCTGCGGCAGCACGATGTCGAGCTTCTCCCGCCCCGCGTCGGTGAGCGTGGCGTAGGAGGCCCGGCGGTCGACGGCGCAGGCCACCCTGGCCACCAGACCGTCGCGTTCGAGCCGGTCGACGACCCTGGTCACACCACTGGTGGACAGGCCCGTCTGTGCGGCCAGATCACTCATCCGCAAGCTCTGCCGCGGCGAGCGCCCCAGCCGGAGCAGCGTCTCAAAATCGATCTCGGACAGCCCGGCGGCGCCGAACACCGGCTGCATCCTGGCCGCGAGACCTGCTTGAACCTCCGACAGCAGGCCCATGGCCGTCAACCGGGGGTCATCAATGTTGACCACGTTCATAGCTTAACCGACGATTGTTGACGTGAGGAATATTCCTCGTGTAGACATTTGTTGCCGCAAACATCCGCACAGCAATCATCCTCCGAGGAGAACCCCATGACCACCCGCACTTGGGAAGGCCTGACCGTCCCCGCCGCCGGCACCTACAACCTCGACACCGCCCACACCACGATCGGCTTCGTGGTCAAGCACATGATGGTCAGCAAGGTGCGCGGCAGCTTCGGCGACTTCACCGGCTCCGTGACGATCGCCGACAACCCCCTCGAGTCGTCGGCCGAGCTCACGATCAAGACCGAAAGCCTCACCACCGGTGTCGCCGACCGTGACGGCCACCTGCGCAGCGACGACTTCCTGTCGGTCGAGAAGTTCCCGACGCTCACCTTCAAGAGCACCCGCGTGGTGAGCCACTCGGGTGACAAGTTCACCGTCGTCGGCGACCTGACCGTCCGTGACGTCACCAAGGAGATCGAGCTCACGGTCGAGTACGGCGGCGCCGGCACGAACCCCTGGGGCCAGGCGGTGTGGGGGTTCTCGATCACCAGCGAGTTCGACCGCGAGGACTTCGGGCTGACCTGGAACCAGGCCCTGGAGACGGGCGGCGTCCTGGTGGGCAAGAAGATCAAGGTCGAGATCGAGGGCGAAGCCAACCCGGCGGCCTGACGTCGCGCTTTGCCCAGCGGCCTGACCCGCTTTACGTCTCGTTCGGCTCAGCGAGGTGACCCGCTTTACGTCTCGTTCGGCCCAGCGGGGCGACCCGCTTGGAGTCTCGTTCGACCCGCGACCTGAGCCGGTTGACGTCGCGTTTTGTACGCCGGACCCGCTTGGCGGGTCCGCGCGCCGAGCCCGCCCCCGCCGCGCCTTGGGGCGGGCTTGCTGTCCGGCCCGTTGTCCACAGGAGGTTATTCACAGGCAGTGGATAACCTTTGGACAGGCCGGGACGGGCAACCGCTTTGCTGCCTTGGCAGAAGGCCGGTACGCTGTCCTGAGCCGCGTGGCTACCAGGAGGATTCGCCTAGTCAGGTCTATGGCGCCGCACTGCTAATGCGGTTTGGTGGCAACACCATCCGGGGTTCAAATCCCCGATCCTCCGCACGTCGAAGGCCCTTCCCAGATTCTGGGGAAGGGCCTTTTTCGATCTCTGCGGGGCTCAGGGTTGCAGTTTGGGTTGCAGTTGGCTTCTAGCCAGGGCCCCAGAGCGCCTCGTCCATGCGGTCGCTAGCATCTCTCATCTGCATCGTTGCTACGTGGGTGTAGCGCTCGGTGGTGGTCACGCGCGTGTGGCCGAGGATCTCCTGAACCACCCGGATGTGTACGCCTTGCTCGATCAGCAGGGTCGCTGCGGTGTGACGGGCGTCGTGGACTCTGGCGTCTCGTACGCCGGCCTGCTTGAGGATGGACTTCCACTGCTTCCAGTCCTCTGTGCGTTCGATCGGGCCGCCGGTCTGCGTGGTGAACACCAGGTCGTGATCGGTCCACCGGTCCCCCGCCTTCAGGCGTTCCGCGGCTTGGGTCTTCTTGTGCGCCTTGAGGAGGGCGAGGAGCGCGGGCGGACACTGGAGCGTCAGCTTGCCCTTTCCCTTGCGCTTTCGGAACACCAGGCCGCCGCCAGCCCGCTTCGGGCACTTGTCCGCGTGGCCGGTGCAGTCCTTGGCGCACGGACGCCTGTAGCAGGTGGGCGCGCTTCTTGCAGTCCGCCTTGCAGTCTCGGGTGTGCTTGTGGTCATTGCAGTTCTTCTTGCACGCCTTCCGGTGCCACCGTTCTCCGCAGGCGTGTGGATCGGCGCAGCCGTGCAACCATTCGGACCGCTGGATCTGGAACCACGCCCTGATCTCGCCCGTGGTCAGGTTGATGTACGACCAGCGCAGCCCGAGAGCCTCGCCCTGGCGGATGCCGAGCGACAGAGCGACCGACCAGCGCGCGCCGTTCCTTCTCACCTTGGCCACGTCGAGGATGCGCCGGGCCTCGTCTCGGGTCAGCGGTTCGATCTCGGTGGCGGTCGCCGAGGGAGCGTCTACGAGCGTGGCGACATTGCGCGTGATGCGGCCTCGCCGTACCGCGATCGTGAGCGCGCGGGACAGGATGCGGTGCACTTTGAGGACAGAGCCCGTCGCAAGGCCCGCTTCCAGCATCCGCGTGTACGCCGTGTCCAGGTGCTCAGGCGCCAGACGGTCGAGCCGATGCTTGCCCAGGAGCGGCACAATCCAGTTCCTCGACTTGGAGCGATAGTCCGTCAGGGTACGGGGAGCCATCTTGTCGGAGAGGACGAGTCGCTCACAGATCACGTCGAGGAACTCCGTCATCCACTCCCCTACTGTCGGCGGCCGGCCGGGCTTGCTGACGGAGCCTGCCTTTCGCTCGCCCTCCAACTCTGCGACCTTTCTGGTCACCTCCGGTTCTGTCTTGGCCTTGCGGTGGCGTCGGTCCGGTGAACCGTCCGGCTTGATCCCGACCGTCACCCAGCCGTGCCACAGGCCGTCCTTGCCGAGGTAGATGGACGAGCGGCCGTTGGGCTTTCTGGCTGCCATCACACCGCCTCCTTTTGGGCATCGGCCTCAAGCGGCGGCGCGGCGCGCCGCCGTACAGCGGCCCGTCGCTTGCCCGCCGCCCGGGCGTGCGGCCTGGGGGCCGGTCCCGGACGGCAGCAGCACGGGCCGCCACGCCGACCACCGCGCCCGCCGTACCAAGCGAACTCGCCGACCTCAGCGCCACGCCACCGCACAGATACAGCCCTACGATCGCCAAGTGTTGGCTGGCCTCCGTTGTTGGTCGGGGGCGATCGACGATCCGGCGCTTCGTTCCTCAGCACCGGCTCACTGAGCAGCCGCGGTCATTGCAATGGCCACAGGCAGCCCACCACCTATTCGCTCTTCCGAGAGAACGGTCGCCACGTCGTCCCAGGCAAGCTCAGAAGTCCAAGAGCCGGAAGCGATCAGGCCGTGGCTTATGCCTGTGACGCGATGCAAGTAGGCTCGGCGTATGGAGCGTCGATCACCTTTGATCACACATGTCTCCTGGGGCCGGATGGTGGTCGAGGGCCTCGGAGAAGGCAAGGATTTCAAGCTCTACCCCGGTGGAGGACGTGCCTGGGACTGGAACGAGACCGGCACGCGGCACACTCCTGGCATTCAGCCTGCCGACATACAGGAGCTGCTCGACAACGGCAGCCACGCGATCGTCCTCTCCCGTGGTATGCGGTCGCTCCTGCAAACGTGCCCTGAGACGCTGGACCTCCTGATGGAGAAAGGCATCGAGATCTACGTGGAGGAGACGACAGCCGCCGTCCAGCGCTACAACGCCATGGTGGAGACCACTCCCGTGGGCGGCTTGATCCACTCCACGTGTTGATCAAGCCCCTTTGCCAAGATCCGGAACATACGCGGAATGATTTGCGGGTCCCTTGGTCATTGCCCTGCGACTTCGCAGGTGGGGACGCTAGCAAAAAATCGAGTCTCACTCCACCTTTAATGAGACAGCTCTAGCACAAGAGCCCGCCGTCCTCCGGAACCTCACCGTAGGAAGCGGAGATGTCGATACTGGCCTTCCCCTCATAGCGTGGAGACCGAACCGGGAGAGGTTTGGTCGTGGCAGCAGTCACGCGGCGGCGCTTTGATCCGGAGTTCCGGGCGGGC
>NZ_JBEZFW010000024.1:0-172963 GCF_040649695.1 Nonomuraea sp. NPDC048901
CTACCAGGGGTTTCTTACGTCGTCAGGCGAACACCAAGCTCGCGATCATGCTGTGACCAGCACCCCTGCCGCCTGGGGATGAAAAAGGTTCACTGGTCAGCCGTCGAAACCGCTGGACAAGAATGAGCCTCCTGCAGAATTCAGGCCTACGCCCCCCGACTCCTGCGAGGGTAAACATTTCACCCTCGCAGGGCGCCTGACCAGCGACTACTCAGCTGATCTTTGTTCACCTGCCGCACTGGCCCACAAATGCCCCATAGATGACAGGAAGCACCTTTGCCAACTTTCTCGGCCCACGCTTGGCACACAACCGGGAAAACGCGCTTCGGCCAGTCAACGAGCTTGGTGCATCCCTCTGCGAATTGTCATACGCGCCTGGCACTCTGTGACGAGACAACAACAGCAGGTGCATCGAGGGAGGAATGCCACATGGTTGCTGGGGGGGAAGCACTGAAGGGGTGGCTGACGCCGGAGCAGTATGCGGCGGCGGTGGCGCCGGAGAGAGAAGTACTGGCACTCGCGGGTGCGGGATCGGGTAAATCACGGACGCTGGCTGGCCGGGTAGCACACCAGATCGCCTCTGGGGCGGCTCCTGAGTCGATCGTCGCCTTCACCTTCACGGAGAAGGCGGGCGAACAGATCAAGGTCCGGGTAGCCGCAGCTCTCGAGCAGTGCGGAATGGATCCGCTCATAGTCGGCGGAATGTACATCGGAACCATCCACGCCTGGTGCCGACGGGTGCTGGGCGACATGGACGCGGGGTATCGGCAGTTCGACGTCTTGGACGAGATGCAGTTCCAGCTCTATCTGATCTCGCGCTATCCGAAATTGGGGATCAATGCCTTACGCGATGCCTACCCCACAAAAGAGGGCAAGCGGCGCGGCTACTTCGAGGCCATCAAGAAGCTCGGCGGCGCCTGGCAGATGATGAACGACGAGCTGTTGGACCCTGCGGAGGTGGCCGCCGAGCGCCCGGACCTCGGGACCGCGTTGGAACGGCTTCGGTCACACATGGAGCAGGACCGCTTCATCGACTTCTCCTTGATGCAGAGGTTGGTCGTCGAAGCGCTCGAAGCGAACGACCCAGATGCCGTCCAGGCCCTGACCCCGCTGCGGCATGTCCTAGTGGACGAGTACCAGGACGTAAACGTGGTCCAGGAGCGCCTCATCGGCCTAATGCACCAGAACTCCGAGACGCTGTTCGCCGTCGGAGACGACGACCAGGCGATCTACGGCTGGCGTGGGGCTGATGTCACCAACATCCTGGAGTTCGACAAGCGCTACCCGCGCGCGTCGGTACACAAGCTGCTCACCAACTTCCGGTCCACCTCTGCGATCGTGGAGGCGGCCGGTGACTTCGCCGCCCAGGAACTGGGCGCCGGGCGCCTGCCGAAGGTCTTGAAGGCCTACCTCGATCGCAGCCCCCGAGAATTCGCTGTTCAGCAGTTCCCCGATCGGCACACAGAAGCCGAATTCGTCGCCGACCGCATCCAGGAACTGCTCGGCGCGGAGTACGAGGAACCCGACGGAACCGTGCGAGGACTCACCCCCGCGGACTTCGCGATCCTCATGCAGTCGACTGGACAGCCCGAGAACGACAGGACCAAGCGTCACACCGCTTACGTCCGAGCCCTGGAGGCGCGCGGCATCGTCTACGCCCTGAACGCAGGGGGTCAACTGTTTGACCGTGCCCAGGCGGCTGCGGTGCACAGCGCCTTCCAACTGCTCCGGGAACGTTCCCCCGATCGCAATGAGGTCGACCAGCTCTTCCAATCGGAACTGCTGCCTGCCTTCCCTTTCGCCGATCTCGGCCGTGTTCGGCACGTGTTCGCCGACTGGGGTCGGCGCATTCACGCCCCGGTCGGACCGGGTCTTTCCCGGCAGCGGCTCTTCCCCCAGCAGCTCTTGCACGACCTCCTTCAGGGGCTCAACGTTGCCGACAGCGGCTTCGACGACGGGGTTATGGCGGACCTGGGTACCTTCAGCCGTATTCTCCAGGATGTGGAGACGGTGTACGTCTCCATGGACGGCAAAACGAGGTTCGGCGAGCTGCTCAATTTCCTGGGAAACGTGGCTGGCGACGGCTACGAGACGGACAACCAGATCATGAGTAGACCGGACGCAGTCACCGTGTCGACGGTACACCGGGCAAAGGGCCTGGAGTTTCCTGTTGTCCTAGTGGTCGACGTGGAGGCCCAACGCTTCCCCCGAAAGCGCCGCAGCTACGACGGGTGGATTCCCGCACCCCTCATCCAGCAGGCACTCGACAACGGCTCGTATCAGACCAGCAGTCCCGATCAGGCTCGCCTCTTCTACACCGCGATCACTCGCGCCGAGCGCTACCTGTACGTCACGGGGGCGGCGCAGCTGCCCGGCGGAAAACGACTCGCGAAAGTCTCACCCTACGCTGCGCGGCTCACTCATGCGGAGATCCGTCGGGACCTCTTGGATCCGGGTGCGCCACCGCCCGTGGCACCACCCCCGTCTACGCCCCGCCGGCGGGGTGACGAGTCCGTCCTTCCGACGAGTTACTCGCAAATCCGCATTTTCATGCGCTGTCCCCACGCCTACAGGCTGAGCGTGGTAAATGGCTTCTCGCCGCCCATCCCCGAGCTATTCGGATTCGGTCGGGCCGTACATGCTGCCGTGGGCAAGTTGCACCAAGTCCACAACGGCAACGCCCCGACTCCGGACGAGGCTCGAACGATCGCCGAAGAGCTGTTCCACCTCAAGCACGTGGCGCCCAGCTCCGACCCGGTCAACCGTCCAGGTGCCTACGAGCGGGCGCGACAGAAGGCCTCGAACATCGTCTCCGACTACGCCAACGAGTATGCGAAGGATTTCGAACACAAGCGACAGATCGAGCTTCCGTTCGAGATCCCCGTAAAGGGAGCCGTCATCTCTGGAGCCATCGACCTGCTTCTCAGGCTCGACGATGCCGAGAATATCCAGGAAGCGTTCGTGATCGACTTCAAGACCATGGAGGGAGGCCCGGAACCGACGAGCAACCCCAATCTCGAATGGGAGGACCTCGCTCTTCAGGTGCAGCTGTATGCGCGAGGAGCCGAGCTGGTCCACGGCGCGAACGCGCGCACCGGCGCCGTTCACCTCCTCAAGGATGGCCAGCGCGTTCAAGTCCCCGTCGATCCCGACGCAATCGACGCGGCAGTCGCCAACGTGGAGTGGGCGGTGGACCGCATCGTCCACAGCGATTTCCCCCAGCGACCTTCCGCGAAGAAGTGCAGCGGCTGCGACTTCGCCCAGATCTGCCCCCAAAAAGTGCAGCCCTTCGCGACCGAGAACGAGCCGCCGAAGCTGCATCTGCCAGACGGCCCGAGGGGAGCGGCTCCGCCACGTGACCGCCTTCTCTAAGGTCGACCCGAACCACTGACCATATGCTCGTGTGGCCCGAGGCTTAGGTCCTTGCTCCGGGCCACAACTGCACATCGGATGATGACCCTCGCCGGATGCTTGGCGACAGTTTCCAGGGGATGCGCGTACCGCCGAGCGGCCTTGCGCATTGGGAGTCCAGTCAGCACTCAAGCGGGCAGACATCCGCGCGTGTTCGGTCAATCGCGCCCGAGGTAGTGCCCCCGCAAGTGACCGCCAACCTGGTGCGACTCGGCGTCGGCTCAGCGATGACCCGGACCATCGGCGTCCTGGAGATCGCCGGTGCCCTGGGGCTGGTGACCGGCCTCCTGTGGAGGCCGATCGCCGTAGCGGCGGCGGCCGGTCTTACGCTGCTGCTGATCGGCGCGATCGGATATCACGCGCGCGCCTGCGACTTCGCCCATCGGCGCCACCGCTCACACGCCGCGGCTCCCGTGCTCCTGGCAATACTCTCCAGGACCGCCACGACGATGCTGCTACTGACGCCGTGACGATAGCCAAACACGAACCAGAAGGGGCTACCGCCCGGAGTCACGAGCTCCGGCGGGAAACCTGTCAATTCGTCAAGGCAGTTGAGCTGGGCCAATGCCGCGCTGCCAGACAGCGGAGATGAGCGGGACCCCGGGTCGATAGGCCAGGTGAACGTGAGAGGGAGCGTCCAGCAGCACCAGGTCGGCGCGTGCGCCCACGACTATCCGCCCCACGTCGTCCCGCCGCAGCGCCCGTGCCCCACCCAGCGTCGCCGCCCAGACCGCCTCGTCAGGAGTCATGCCCATCTCCCGAACCGCCAGGGCCACACAGAACGGCATGCTGGTGGTGAAGCTGGAACCGGGATTGCAGTCGGTCGACAGCGCCACCGACACCCCCGCGTCCAGGAGGCGGCGGGCATCCGGGTAAGGGGCTCTCGTGGAGAACTCCGCCCCCGGCAGCAGGGTAGCGACCGTGGTCCCGGAGGCCAGGGCGTCCACATCCGCGTCGGTGAGGTGGGTGCAGTGGTCGGCGGAGGCGGCGTTCAGCTCGACGGCGAGTTGGACGCCTGGTCCATGGGTGAGCTGGTTGGCATGGATTCTGGGCACGAGGCCGCGCTTGATGCCGCTCTCCAGTACGGCCCGCGCCTGGTCGCCGTCGAACGCGCCTCGCTCGCAGAAGACGTCCACCCAGCGGGCGTGGGGAGCGCAGGCGTCCAGCATTGCCCCCGTCACCAGCTCCACGTATGCATCGGGGTCTTGCTCGGCCGGTACGACGTGTGCGCCGAGGTAGGTCACCTCGTCTGTGTGCTCCGCGGCGATGCGCAGCAGGCGTGCCTCGTCCTCGACGGTGAGGCCGTAGCCTGATTTGCATTCGATGACCGTGGTGCCCTGCCGCAGTGCCTCGCCCACCAGGCGGCCCACTCCCGCCGACAGCTCCGCGTCACTCGCCGCGCGGGTGGCCGCCACCGTCGTACGGATGCCGCCTGCGGTGTAGGGCAGGCCGCGCATCCGTGCGTCGAACTCGGCCGTTCGGTCCCCCGCGAAGACCAGGTGGGCATGGGAGTCGACGAAACCGGGGAGCAGGGCCCGGCCGCCGGCGTCGTACATCCGATCCGCCGCCGGAGCCCGCGAGGCCGGCCCCACCCAGGCGATCTCCTCGCCAGAGACGACGACGGCGGCGTCTGTGATGAGCCCGAGCGGGCCCGCTCCCAGCACCGGGTCGTTGGTGACCAGCGTGGAGATCCCGGTGATCAGGAGGCTCTCCATCGTGCCGCCAACCGTGTGCGAGCCTTCTGCAGCCGTGCGAGTCATGCCGCCAACCGCGCGAGAGCCCGCCACGACGTGCCCGCTCATACCGCCAACCGCGCGGGAGCCCGCCGCAACGTGCCCGCTCATGCTGCCAACCGCGCGAGAGCCTGCCGCAGCGCGCCCGCGACGTCGGGAACGAGCTGGTGGACGCCGCGCCGTACGATCACTCGGCCGCCCGCGACGACGTCGCTGACGTCGGCGGAGGTGGCCGCGAAGACGGCGGTCTCCATACCGTGCGGCGGGCCTGGGGCCCGGACGGAGTCGAGAGACGCGGTCCGGACGGAGCCGAGGGACGACGCGGTCC
Source organism: Nonomuraea sp. NPDC048901 (assembly GCF_040649695.1). Taxonomy (NCBI): domain Bacteria; kingdom Bacillati; phylum Actinomycetota; class Actinomycetes; order Streptosporangiales; family Streptosporangiaceae; genus Nonomuraea; species Nonomuraea sp. NPDC048901. The sequence continues at coordinate 5,473 of NZ_JBEZFW010000024.1, forward strand.
GGACCGAGTCGAGGGAGATCGTGACGAGGTCGGCGAGCGCGCCCACCTCCAGCCTGCCCGCCTCCGGCCAGCCCAGGGACGCGTAGCCGTCGGCGGTGGCGGCCCGCAGGAGCGCGTCCGCCGTCCAGTGGCCGCGGCGACGCGTACGCAACCGCTCGTTCAGCTCCATGGCCCGAGCCTCCTCGAACAGGTCGATGACGGCCTGGCTGTCGCTGCCGAGCGACAACGGCGAGCCCGCGGTCTGCACTTCGCGAGCGGGTCCAATGCCGTCGGCGAGATCGCGTTCGGTCGTGGGGCACATGCACACTGTGGTCGTGGAGCCACCGAGCAGCGCGATGTCCTGCGGGGTCAGGTGTGTGGCGTGCACAGCGGTGGTACGCGGCCCGAGCAGCCCGTGGTCGGCGAGCAGGCGCGTGGGCGTGACGCCGTACGCCGCCAGGCAGCCCTCATTCTCGGCGGGCTGCTCGGACACATGCGCATGGATCGGGGCGTTCCGCTGCGCCGCCCAGGCGCCGACCACCTCGAGCTGGTCGGCGGGAACGGCTCGGACCGAGTGGACGGCCACGCCGATGCGGGCGTGATCGCGCTCCTTCAACCCGCTGACCCGCTCGGCCCACGCCTCCCCTGAGCCGTCGCTGAATCTGAGCTGGGTCTCGTCCGGTGGCGCGCCGAACCCCGACGAGAGGTAGCAGGTGTCGAGCAGGGTGATCCGGATGCCGGCCTGGGCGGCCGCCTCGATGAGCGCCTCTCCCATCGCGTTCGGGTCGTCGTAGGCGACGCCTCCGGGAGCGTGATGAAGGTAGTGGAACTCGCCGACGCAGGTGATCCCCGCGAGGGCCATCTCGGCATAGACCGCCCGCGCCAGCTCCAGGTACTCGTCGGGGGTGAGGCGCGCCGCGACCCGGTACATGGTCTCGCGCCAGGTCCAGAAGGTGCCGCCGCCGAGCTGCGTGGCCCCGCGCAACGCCCGATGGAAGGCGTGCGAATGGGCGTTGGCCAGCCCGGGGATGACCAGACCGTCCAGGACGACGGCGTCGCCGGGAGGAGCGCTGCCCGCTTGAAGGGAGACGATACGGCCCGCCGAAACGTCAATGAGGACGCCGGACTCCAGCACGCCCGACTTCAACGCATCGGACTCCATCGCACCGGGCTCCAACCCAACGGATCCCAGCGCGCCGGATCCCAGCGCGCCCGTCCACGCGTACCTTGCCCAGAATCGGCCGTTCACAGCAGATCCTCCAGGACGGCGACCAAAGCGGCCACGCCAGCGAGGCAGTCGACCTCCTCAGCGTGTTCCGCCGGAGAGTGCGAGACCCCGGTCGGGTTCCGTACGAAAAGCATGGCCGTGGGAATGGCAGAGGCGAGAATGCCCGCGTCATGCCCCGCCCCGGTCGGCAAGACGGGAACCCCGCCAAGCCGCCCGGCCAGCCGGTCCCTGAGCGGCCGGTCGAAGGCGACCACCGGCGTATACGATTCGCGCGTGACCTCCGCCTCCGACTGCTGAATGATCTCTTTCACCAGCCTGTCGAGAGTGGCGGAGTCGGCGGCACGCGAGTCCAGCCAGGCCGTCACCCGGGAGGCGATGGCGTTGGTGCCGTTGGGCTCGACGGAGATCTTCCCGAAGGTGGCGAGCGCACCAGCCAACCTGGCCTGCTCGCGGGCGTTCAGGACCGTGGCGGCGTAGGCCAGCATCGGGTCGCGGCGGTCCTCCAGGCGGGTGGTGCCCGCGTGGTTGGCCTCTCCGTGGAAGTCGAAGCGCCAGCGGCCATGCGGCCAGATCGCCGACGCGACGCCGACCGGCGCGTCTCCCAGATTCCTGCCCTGCTCGACGTGGAGTTCGACGTACGCGGCGATGCGCGCGAGCCGCTCGTCATCGCGGCCGATCATGGCGGGATCGTGCCCCCCGCGCTCCATCGCGTCGCCAAGCAGGACGCCGTCCTGGTCTCTGAGAGCCCGAGCGTGATCCGGGTCCAGGACCCCCGCCATCAACCGGGACCCGACGCAGGCCACACCGAACCTGGCACCCTCCTCGTCGCCGAAGTTGACGATCGCGAACGGGCGCCCACCAGCGGTGCCCCGATCCGGCAGCACACCCCGATCCGGCAGCACGCCCCGATCCCGAAGCGCGTCCAGGGCCGCAAAAGCCGACACCACACCAAGCGGCCCGTCATACGCACCCCCATCAGGCACCGAGTCCAGATGGGAGCCCGTGACGATGGCGTCCCCCGCCGCAGGATCGCCGTACCAAGCCCACTGGTTGCCGTTCCTGTCGACCTCGTACGTCAACCCCCTTTTGAGAGCCTGCTCCCTGAACCAGGCCCGGCACTCGCCGTCGGCCGCAGTCCAGGCATGGCGGCGATACCCGCCGGTCGCGTCATATCGGCCGACCGGCAGGAGCTCCCGCCACATCCCCCGAAAATTTTCCTCGACCTGATCGATCACGCCGAGTCGCCCTCACGCATCGGGATCCGCACACCGCGCTCCTGAGCGACCTCGTTGGCCCGGTCGTAGCCGGCGTCGACATGCCGAATAACGCCCATACCCGGATCGTTGGTGAGCACCCGACGGATCTTCTCCCCAGCCAGAGCGGTGCCGTCGGCAACCGTGACCTGCCCAGCGTGAATGGACCGGCCGATGCCAACGCCCCCACCGTGGTGGATGGACACCCAAGACGCACCGGAAGCCACATTCACCATGGCGTTCAGCAGCGGCCAGTCGGCGATGGCGTCGGAGCCGTCGAGCATGGCCTCGGTCTCCCGGTACGGCGAGGCGACGCTGCCGCAGTCGAGGTGGTCACGGCCGATGGCCAGCGGAGCGGAGATCTCACCACGGGCCACCATGTCGTTGAACCGGTCACCGGCCTTGTCCCGCTCGCCGTACCCAAGCCAGCAGATACGCGCGGGCAGGCCCTGGAAGTGAACCCGCTCCCCCGCCAGCCGGATCCACCGGGCCAGCGACTCGTTCTCCGGGAACAGGTCCAGGATCGCCTGGTCCGTCTTGGCGATGTCCTGGGCGTCGCCCGACAGCGCCGCCCAGCGGAACGGGCCCTTGCCCTCGCTGAACAGCGGCCGGATGTAGGCGGGGACGAAGCCGGGAAAATCAAACGCGCGACCATACCCGGCCAACTGGGCCTCACCCCGGATCGAGTTGCCGTAGTCGAACACCTCGGCCCCGGCGTCCTGGAAGCCGACCATCGCCTCCACGTGCCGGGCCATCGAGTGCCGGGCGCGCTCGGTGAACCCCACCGGGTCCTTGTCCGCCTCGGCGGCCATGTCCTCGAACGCCACGCCGATCGGGAGGTACATCAGCGGATCGTGAGCCGACGTCTGGTCCGTGACGATGTCGATCTCTGCGCCACGCGCCAGCAGCTCCGGCACAGCCTCCGCCGCGTTCGCGACCACCCCGATGGACAGCGGCCGACGCGCGTCCCGCGCCTCGTAGGCCAGCCGCAGCGCCTCATCCAGCGACGAAGCCTTGACATCGAGGTACCGGTGCTCGATACGCCGGTCCACAGAACGCGGGTCACAGTCGACGCAGATGGCCACCCCACCGTTCATGGTGACGGCCAGCGGCTGGGCGCCGCCCATGCCGCCCAGCCCGGCGGTCAGAGTGATCGTCCCGGCCAGCGAGCCGCCGAACTTCTTCGCGGCCACAGCCGAGAACGTCTCGTACGTGCCCTGGAGGATCCCCTGGGTGCCGATGTAGATCCAGGAACCGGCCGTCATCTGCCCGTACATGGTCAGCCCGAGCTGCTCCAGCCGCCGGAACTCCGGCCACGTGGCCCAGTCGCCGACCAGGTTGGAGTTGGCGATGAGGACCCGCGGCGCCCATTCGTGCGTGCTCATCACGCCCACCGGGCGGCCCGACTGCACCAGCAGCGTCTCGTCGGCCTTCAATGTGCCGAGCGTGCGGACGATCGCGTCGTAGGAGCGCCAGTCACGGGCCGCCTTGCCGGTGCCGCCGTACACGACGAGCTTGTCGGGATGCTCGGCGACCTCGGGGTCGAGGTTATTCATGAGCATCCGCAGGGCAGCCTCCTGTTGCCACCCCTGGGTGTTGAGCGTCGTGCCACGCGGAGCCCGAACCGGGCGCGGACCGCTGATCTGGTCCATGTTCCTGACCTCCCCCTCTGAGCATCTATTCATTCATATCTATCTAGAATGAATAGATTCAGTCAATAGCTAATCCGTGAACAAGCCGCGCGATGCCGCCGATTGCTCGAACGCCTCCAGGCGGGCCTGCGCGCCCGGGATCTCGTCGACCATGGTCTCCAGCAGGACCCGGCCGAGCATCATGGGCGCGCATGCCGTATCGAAGACCAGTTCCGTGCCGACCGGCACGGGCAGCAGCACGTCGGCGAGGTCGGCCGAGGGCGCGAAGGCGTTGTCGGCGATGGTCACCACGCTCAGCCCCACCTTCTTGGCCGCCGACAGAGCCTCCGTCAGCTCGGCGGGGTGGCGGGGCAGGGCGAAGCAGAGCAAAGCGCTCGCCCCGGCGTCGGCCGCCTGTTCGATGCGGTCGGCGAGCATGGAACCGCCCTCGTTGAGCAGGCGTACGTCGGGGTGGACCTTGGCGGCGAAGTAGGCCCAGCCCGCGGCCTGCGCCGCGGCCGCGCGCAGGCCGAGCACGAGCAGCGGCCGGGAGGGCGCCAGCAGCCGGGCGGCCTTGACGATCGCCGTCATGTCCGACAGCGAGTCGGCCAGATGCTGAAGGTTGGCGATCTCGGTGCGTACCGCCCGCTGGGTCTCGCTCAGGGGCGTGCCTTCGCCCGTCTCGCCCCGGCCCGCCGAGTCGGGCAGACCGAGCTCGCGGATCTGCTTGCGCAGCGCGGGGTAGCCGTCGTACCCGAGGGTCATCGCGAACCGGGTCACCGACGGCTGGCTCACCCCCGCCAGCTCGGCGATCTCCACGCTGGACAGGAAGGCCGCCTGCCCGGCGTGCTGCACCAGGCAATGCGCGATCCGCCGCTGGGCGGGGGTCAGCCGATGCCCCTCGAACAGCCGCAGCAAGCGGGCCTCCGGCGCGACATCGTCCGTGTTCATGACTCTCCAGGGGTCTACAGATCAGCCAGTGCGTCGAGGAGACCGGCAGCCGCCGAGACGTCCGCCGTGAGCGGCCGGTCCTCCATCGATAGGTCAAGATTGTCGTCCACCAGCGCGTACGCGCGACCTACCGGCAAGGACCGGTCCTCCCAGGCCGCCTGCCGCACGCCGTTCGGGTCAAGCTGGCGCAGAGCGCGGACGGCGGCGACGAGCTCGCAGCCGAGCACCAGCCGGTACGTCTCGACGGCCCGCAGGACCTGGCGGGCGGCCTGCGAGGCGAAGCTCGCGGCCTCCTCCACGCTCCGTGACAGTACGGCATGCCCGGACGAGGCCGGAGTCGCCGCGTTCCGCAGCTCGGCGAGGGCGGCGTTCGCGCTGTATTCGAGGATGAGCACCCCGGAGCCGGCCGACGCCCCACCGGCGAGGAACGGCCGCAGCCCCGTGATGCCCGGCTCGTTCAGGGCCGCCAGCCGCGCCGCGGACAACCGCGCCGTCGGCAGGAGCGCGAGAGACAGCTGGTCCAGCGCGAGCGCCACGTGAGCCGAGAAGAAACCCCCGTGATGGTACGAGGCCGGCCCGCCGTCCGGGCCGTCCGCGCTGATCAGGGGGTTCTCCGCGCCCGCGTTGAGCTCGATGGCCAGCACCCGTTCCAGCGCGTCGGAGGCTTCCAAGGCCGGCCCGTGGATCTGAGGGAAGCAGCGGAAGGCGTACGGGTCCTGGATGCGGCCGGTCGGTGGCGCGGGCCGATCCGGCGCGCCGACGAGCCGGCGGACCTCGGCGGCGACCCGGATGTTGCCCGGATGCGGGCGCGCGGCGTGCACCGGCTCGGCGAAAGCCTCCAGTGAGCCGTCGACGGCCAGCAGGGAGAGCGCGGCCACCACATGGGCGGCTCTGAGCAGGCGGTCCAGGCTGTGGCGGGCCAGCGCCGCCTGTCCCAGGGTGAGGGCGTTGCTGCTGATCAGGGCCAGTGCGTCGCCGGTTTCGAGGCTGATTGGAGGTGGCGGGGTGGGACCGCCGTGCCAGGGGTGCTCTCCGGCGAGGGCCAATCCGAGCTGGGACAGCGCGGCCAGATCACCGGTGCCGACCGCGCCGTACTCGTTCACCGGTGGGTGCACTCCGGCCTTGAGCGCCACGGCGAGCCCGCGTACCACCTCGGGACGGAGACCGGCGTTTCCCAGCAGGAGCTGGTTGAGCCGGACGATCATCATCGCCCGGACCTGCCTCGCTGGCAGCAGTGCCCCTATCCCGCCCGCGTGGCTGCGCAGCAGGCGCAGGCCGTGCAGGTCGAAGTCGGCGGGATCGACATCCAGGGTGCGGTTGGCGCCGACGCCGGTGCTGCGCCCATAGACGCGCCCGGTGGCGACGAGGTCGCCCGCCCTGTGCCACGACCGTTCGACCTTGTCGTAGGCGGACAGGGGCACCTCCACGCAGGCCACGCCGTCGGAGAGCAGCGCGACCGTCTCACTGTCGAGACCATGTCCGTCGAGCTCGATCTGTGGGACGGCCACGCCTACGATTCGAGACGCCACGGCGTTCAACTCCCTTTCACCTGCACAAAACCGACTATTGACACATCTTCATTCGTGCATGAGTCTGCATGAATACATGCATACCGGCAAGGGTGGTGCCCATGATCCGATTCGAGTCAGTCACAAAGAGGTTCGCCAACGGCACGACAGCCGTGGACGACCTCTCCGTGGAGTTCCTCGAAGGGGGCATCACGGTGCTCGTCGGCTCCTCCGGCTGCGGCAAGACCACCACGCTCCGGATGATCAACCGGCTGGTCGATCCCACCTCTGGCACGGTCAGCCTGGGCGGGCGCGACGTACGGGAGCTGCCCGCGGCTCAGTTGCGGCGCGGCATCGGGTACGTCATCCAGCAGGCGGGCCTGTTCCCGCACCGTACGGTCCTGGACAACATCGCCACCGTGCCGACGCTGCTCGGCTGGGGCCGGCGCAAGGCCCGCGCCAGGGCCGCCGAGCTTCTCGAGGTCGTCGGCCTGGCCGCCGAGTCCGGCAAACGCTATCCCCATCAGCTCTCCGGCGGCCAGCAACAGCGCGTGGGCGTCGCCCGCGCGCTGGCCGCCGACCCGCCCGTCCTGCTCATGGACGAGCCGTTCGGGGCGGTCGACCCGGTGGTCCGGACCCTGCTCCAGGACGAGCTGATCCGGCTGCAGGCCGAGCTACGTAAGACCATCGTCTTCGTCACCCACGACATCGACGAAGCCGTCCGGCTCGGCGACCGCATCGCGATCTTCCGCACCGGCGGGCACATGGTCCAGTTCGCCCCACCTGCCGAACTGCTCGCCCGACCGGCCGACGACTTCGTCGCCGGGTTCCTCGGCGCGGAACGCGGGCTGAAGCTGCTCTCTCTCATCTCGCTGCAGGATGTGCCGTACGAGCCGATCGCGGCGGTACGTACCACTGACACGGCAGCACAGGCGCGCGCGGAGGCGACAGGGCGCTGGCTGCTCGCGGTCTCCCCCGATGGCAAACCCGCGGGCTGGCTGGACGTCCACGCGCTCGACGGGTCCGATTCGATCGGGCAGGCGACCCTCACCCCGGTACGCGGCCTGACCGATTCCGACTCGCTGCTCTCGGCGCTCAACGAGACCGTCTCCTCTCCCACCGGGATGGCGGTACGGGTGGACGCGGCGGGCGTGCTGGTCGGGGCTTCCCGAGACGACGTCGTGCACGCCCATCAGCGGAGCCTCGCATGACCATCGAATGGGGCTGGCTCACCACACACACCGACGACCTGCTGTCGCTCACGCTGGACCACCTGGCGACGGCGGTCCCGGCCGTGCTGCTCGGCCTGCTGATCGCGCTGCCGCTCGCCGTGGTCGCCCACCGGGTCCGTCCGCTCCGCGGGCTGCTGCTCGGCATCTCCAACATCATGTTCACGGTCCCGTCGCTGGCCCTGTTCGTCCTGCTGCTGCCTATTACGGGACTGACCAGGACGACCGCGATCGCCGGGCTGACCGTGTACACCCTGGTCGTCCTGCTCCGTAACACCGTCGAAGGGCTCGACAGCGTGCCCGCCAAGGTCCGGGAGGCCTCCCTCGCCATGGGCAGGGGCAGTCTGGGCACGCTGGTGAAAGTCGAGTTCCCGCTCGCCCTACCGGTGATCATGGCCGGGGTCAGGGTGGCCAGCGTCATGACCATCTCCCTGGTCAGCGTGGCCAGCTACATCGGGTACGGCGGCATCGGCCAGCTGTTCACCGATGGCTTCCAGCGCAGTTTCCCCACCCCCGTGCTCGCCGGAGTGGTCCTCACGCTGCTGCTCGCGCTGGCCGCCGACGCGGTGCTCGTCGTTGTGCAATGGCTCTGCACCCCCTGGATCCGCAAGGGAGCGCGCGCATGATGGATCTCCTCGCCCAGCTGGCCGCCTGGCTGACCTCCGCCGGCCAGTGGGCCGGTCCGGAGGGCATCGCCCAGCGGCTGTTCGAGCACGTGGAGTACTCCCTGCTCTCCACTCTCGTCGCCGCGCTGATCGCCCTGCCCATCGGGTTGTTCATCGGCCACACCGGGCGGGGCGCGTTCCTCGCCATCAACCTGTCGGGCTTCGGTCGTGCCCTCCCGACCGTGGGCATCGTCACCCTGGTCTTCCTGGTCAGCGGCCTGAGCATGACCCCCGTGTACATCTCCCTGGTCGCACTGGCCATCCCGGCGATCGTGACCAACACTTACGCGGGCATGGCCGCGGTCGAGGCGGACACCAAAGACGCCGCCCGCGGAATGGGGATGACCGGGCTTCAGTCCTTGTGGCGGGTGGAGATCCCCCTCGCCGCTCCGCTGATCATGACAGGGCTGCGGCTGGCGACCGTACAGGTCATCGCGACCGCGACCATCGCGGCCTATGTCAGTTTCGGCGGTCTCGGCCGGTACATCTTCGACGGCCTCGCCCAGCGCGACCTCACCCAGGTCCTGGGCGGCGCCGTCCTCGTCGCGGTCCTCGCCGTGGCCGTGGACCTCATCCTCGCCGGAATCCACCGCGTTCTCTTCCGCCACCGCCTTACTTGATCATCGCTCTGATGGAGACTTCATGAATCGCCGGAACTTGGTCGCGGGCGCGCTCGCGCTCGCCGTACTCCCCGTGCTCGCCGCCTGCGGCGGAGGCACGACCAGCCTGAACACGCCGCCGCCCGCCGCGGCGTCTGGGGACTCCACGGTCGTGATCGGTACGGCCAACTTCTCCGAGAACCAGATCCTCGGCTACCTCTACGCCGACGTCCTCGAAGCCGCGGGCGTGAAGACGACGGTCAAGCCCAACCTCGGCTCGCGGGAGATCGTCGTGCCCGCGCTGCAGAACGGCGACATCGACCTGCTGCCCGAATACCAGGGCAACCTCCTGCTGCACTTCGACCCCAAGGCCACCGCGAGCGACTCCGACGCCCTGCAGCAGGCGCTCACCGCCAAGCTGCCGAAAGGACTGACGGTCCTGCCGCCCGCGGCCGCCGAGGACGCGGACGTCTTCACCGTCACCAAGGAGACCGCGGCCAAGTACGGCCTCAGCACCCTCGCCGACCTGGCCAAGCACAACGGCAAGCTGGTCTTCGGCGGACCCCCGGAGGACAAGACCCGCCAGGTCGGCGTGGTCGGGCTCAAGGAGGTCTACGGTGTCGAGTTCAAGGAGTTCAAGTCCCTCGACGCCAGCGGACCGCTGGTCAAGGGAGCCTTGAAGAGCGGCGACGTCCAACTGGGGAACCTCTTCAGCACCGACGTGGACATCGCGAAGAACGGCTGGGTCGTACTGGCCGACCCGAAGCACCTCATCCCGGCCCAGCGCATCGTCCCGCTGATCCGCACCGACAAGGCCACCGACACGGTCAAAACCGCTCTGGCCAAGCTGAACACCGCACTGACCACCGAGGAGCTGAGCAAGCTCGACTCGCTCGTGGACAACGACCACAAGGACCCGGACGAGGTCGCCACCGAGTGGGTCAAGTCCCACGGCTTGTCGAGCTGATCCCCGCCCAAGGCGCCTGGTAAGCCCACTGCCAGGCCAGCTCAAGCGGCCCGCGCTGGAACCGGCGCAGCCACAGCGCGGCCAGCATGACGAACAGCAGGCAGATCCCAGCCCACGCCACGGGCACCCACCAGGGGCGCAGCCAATCAAGCTCGGCGGCCAAGCCCAGGCCCCAGCCGTAGCAGAGCGCGCTGGCGGCCAGGTTCTGGAAGACGTAGCAGGACAGCGCCGTACGTCCGACGTTCGAGACGGCCCTGCGGACCAAGCCGGGCGAGCCGCTCATGCCGAGGAGGATCGAGCTGATCAGCCCCAGCAGGCCCAGGGCGACCAGCGGCGCCAGGATGTAGCGGTCGACGGCGAACCAGGCGGGCCCCGCGAAGGAGGTGAGCAGGTTCAGCGGCGCGGCGACCCCGAGTCCGATGACGGTCAGCTTCCTGCGCAGGCCCGCACCGCGTTCATCGAAGACGCCGGCGCGCAGCAGCCGTGAGCCGAGCAGGAACAGCACCACGCCCAGGGGGATGATGAAGACCAGTTCCGAACGGTAGAAGGCGAACTGCTGGAGGCGAGAGGCGACCTGGTCGCTCCAGCCGCCCTGGCTGTAGAGGGTGGTGGCGGTGCTGGTGAAGGCATCGTCGCCCGAGGCCAGCAAGCCCATCGTCAGAAGGCCCACCAGAGAGACGAGCACAGTGCCCGCGGTGATCATCCAGATCCGCACCGTGCGATCGCTCCTGCCGATCAGGTACGCGACGATCATGGAGGTGATCGCGTAGCCCATCAGCACGTCGAACTCGAAGATCAGGATGTAGTGCAGCGCGCCCTCGGCCAACAGCAGGGCCGCGCGCCAGAGGTACCTGCCCGGCCAGGTTCGCCCTTTGCGTACCGCGCTGCGGTACTGCAGTTCGAGGCCGATGCCGAACAGCAGGGTCAGCAGGCCGAGGAACTTCCCGTTGGACAGGAACCGCAGGAACGACTCCGCCACGCCGATGTCGCCGCCAAGTCCCATCAGCTCCGCCGGGCCGCCGGGATTGGTGAAGATCCAAATGTTCGTCCCGAGCGTGCCCATGATCGCCACACCACGTAACACGTCCAGTGCGTCTATCCGTCTCGTCATGCTTCAAGGCTCGCCGCGCGAAACCCCGCCGATCTCGTCCCACCAGGCGAAAACGGTCGTACATCCATCGATGTACGACCTACAGTCTTTGGTCACGTTCCCCGGCGAGCCTGTCCTGGCGTCAGTGGCCCGCCACTACGGTCTTGAGCGCGACGATGGCCAGGCCGAGGGCGAGGTTGGCGATTCCGGAGATGACGACGACCCTTCTGGAAGAGCCGATCTTGACCGCGGCCGTCACAGCCCAGGTGACCTGGCTCGCCACCGCGACACACAGCGCCGCCCAAGCCGCGACCGCGTTGGACATGCCCAGCCCCGAGGCCATGGCCGCGGCGATCGACGGCGGGAACGAGGCTTGGGCCAGCGGCCATTCACGCCTGGCGACCGTGCGCAGGTTCGCCCAGGTGAGGGGCTTGGCGGGGTATCCGGAGCTCACGACCTGGACGTAGACATGGGTGATCCAGAACACCACCCCCGTACACACCAGGAGCGTCACGAGCTCCGGCGGGGACGGCGGTCCGCCCTCCGCGGCGGAGCCGGCGACCACGGAAGCCGCCAGCAGCGAGCCGTACACGGCACCCCCGAACTCCGCCCGCTCCGCCGCCGCACTCGCCTCACGCCCGTCCATGCCAGCAGTGTCCTTGGACGCCCAGCCGATCAGCCGATCGACGGGCCCGGGATGTACAGACTTGGCGCGGGCCTGCCCAGGATCATCGGAAACGGAGACGGCCATCGCGTCGTCCGGATTATTTCCGACGCCGAGAAGCAGCGGATCCTAGAGGTGCGCGTTCATAGACCATGGACAGCGAAATCTTGCGGCTGGGGGAGCCGGCATCGAAGGTGTCCGCTCCGCCGGCCGCATCCCCTGACGCTGAGCTGGTCGCCTTCTATCGCCAGCATCGGCTCGGTCTTGTCCGGCTCGCGGTGCTGCTTCTCGGCGACCAGGAGACGGCCGAAGACGTGGTGCAGGACGTGTTCGCCCGGCTTCATGGCAGGTGGCGGCCGGGAGTCACGACGATCGCTTATGTCAGGACGTGCGTGCTCAATGGTTCCCGATCGGTCCTTCGCCGCCGGGCGCTCGCGCTGCGACGGGTCGAGCCGGTCGCGGGCCTGGCCGACTCGGCGGAGACCGCCGCGCTGATCGGGGAGTCGCGGCGGGAGGTGCTGCTCGCGCTGGCCCGCCTGCCGCGCCGCCAGCGAGAGGCCCTGGTGCTGCGCTTCTACCTCGACCTGTCCGACGCCGAGATCGCCGAGGCCATGCGCGTCAGGCAGAGCACCGTCAGGTCCATGACCGCCCGAGCCCGGGCCAGGCTCCTTCACGAGTTGGGAGACAACGCATGAGCAGCATTGAAGAGCGACTCCGCGACGCCATGACGGCTCGCGCGGAGATCGTCCGCGACGACCAACGTCCATTCCCCGCCCCACGGCCCAGCCGCGGCTCCAGGAAGGGCATGATCAGAGTCGCCGCCGTCACTCTGACCGTCGCAGTGGCAGCCTTCGCCGCAGTAGAGCTCACCGCCCCCTCGCTGGAACCGCAGGAAAGCATCGTCGCTATGTCACAGAGCAGCACGGTGTCATCTGGAGGGCCCGAGGTCGCGGTCTTCCTCTGCAACGACAGCTCGAGTTGCGCGGGCGGCGAGATCACCACGACAGAACGGAAGAATCTCCAGCTGGCGCTGGAGGCCCTGCCGGACGTGGAAACCGTCGGCTTTGAGGACCAACAGCAGGCCTGGGACAGCTTCCGTCAGGCGTACAAGGACAGACCCCTGCTCCTGAAGTCGACAGCCCTCACCGACATGCCCGAGTCCTTCCGTGCCCGGATCAGGGCGGGTGCCGACCTTTCGGCCGTGGCCAAGGCCGCGAGTGAACTGCCCGGTGTGTCCATGAGCGTCGACCAGGCTTGCGTCCTCGACAACGCCAATTTCTGGGGGTACGTCAAGAAGATCCTGGGAAGAGCTGAGCAGTGCTCCTTCCCCGGCAAGGGGCGGTGACCCGCATCAGCTGAAAATTCAGCGCGATCTATAACGAGAATGTCTGGCAATTGTCTGAACCCGGGTCGATATGCGCCACGTACATCGTGGCAATCGACATCCGGAGACAGCGATGAACATTCGCCATTCAGCTCCCGTTCTTGCAATTTTAGTCCTTTCTGGTGTCGCCGCCTGCGGGAGCGGATCCGCTCAGCAACCCCCATGGGCAGTCGGCGGACGCCAGGCACGCGCGACTCCAGCCCAGCAAGGCGTGGTCACCCCGGCTGAGGCCAAGGGCATTCTCGGCCGGTACGAGAAGCTGGCCGACCAGGCCGTACTTCAGGGGAAAGGGTGGGAGGCCGCGGAGGCGGGGCTCTCCCTACAGCAGACCAAGGCGGACGAGCGCCTGAACGGCATGATCGGCAACCACAGCACTAATCCGATGGAGATACGCAAGACGCGTTTCACCATTCCCAGGAGCGGCGGCGCTAATGCGCCGTGGTTCCTGGCCGAATTCACGCGGAAAGGGAACAAGTCCTGGACGCAGGCCATCTTCCAGAAGACGGCCCAGGGGTGGCGCGTGGTCGCGTCCTCCTTCACGGACTCGACGATGAAGGTGCCGGCCATAGCCAAGGACCGCGACGGACTCGCCACCGCGCTACCAGCGGACGAGCGCGGAACTCTGGCGCTCTCGCCCCGGCAGGCGGCCCAGTCGCATGTACGCATGATCGCCACCGCGGGCGCCGACCCGCGTGCCCGGCAGACGATCGCTCCGGGCAAGTTCACCACCGAGGTCGCCGATTTCGTGCTGGCTGAGCGGAAAGGGTTGGGCGGCCAGTGGAATGTGCGCTACCAGCCGGAACTCGTACCGGAAATCTTCGCGCTCAAGACCTCTGCCGGCGGGGCCCTCATCTGGTACGGGGCCCTGCAGGGAGACAGCTTCATCGCCCGGTCCGGGAGCACGTTTACGGCGAGCTTTCCTGATCGCGAAACCGCTGCTCTGAGCCACGGCAAGACCTTCAAGAAGCGGCTCAAGCGCAATAGTGTGAGCAGCTATCTCGCCGTCATACCACCGTCTCGTGGGAAGGCTCGCGTCATCAATCAGCGGTTCTCACTGCTCAGCATTACGGGCGCCTGACGTACCAGGGTGAATCTGCGAATGCGCCTCTTCGACAGAATGTCCCGCCAGGAGCGCCGTGACCCCGCTGGTGAAGTTGGCGCACTCGAAGATGTTCTCGTGCGGGCAGGCCAACCCATGGGCGATGGCCGTGCGGGCCACCTGAGCCTGGGCGATCCGTTGATCCAGCTCGGTGAGCTTGCGTTCGTACAGCTCCCGCCAACCGTCGCCGTCCGGCGAGCGAGCCGCGACGAACGCCTTGACCTCCCGCAACGTGAAACCGACACCTCGCAGCAGCAACACCACACCGACCAGGTTGACCGCCGATGGTGGATAACGCCGTTGGCCGGAGACCCGGGCCGGTGCCGGTAGCAGGCCGAGGTCCTCCCAGTAGCGCAGCGCGGAGGTGGCCACACCGGTGCGGTGAGCCAGCTCGCCGATCGTCAGCTGCTCGTCCATGTTGACTTCAAGCGTACTTGAAGCCGTTGACTGGCGATCATGCGGACAACAGGGACATCTCTCAAGCAACGCGTGATCAAATACTTGGTGGGTCAGGCCCAGCGCCCCCGGGGCATCGTCGGGTGGGCGAACGGCTGGATGTTCGCGCATCGCCCCTCCAACCGGCAGCGCAATATCTGGGCGGTGCGGTTGCTGGACGTCCAGCCAACCGACCGGGTGCTCGAGATCGGTTTCGGTCCCGGCGTCGCCATCGCCGAGTTCGCCGGCCGCGCCACCCAGGGCCATGTCTTCGGCGTCGACCACTCGCAGGCCATGGTCCGGCGGGCCACCCGCCACAACGCCGCCGCCGTCCGCGCCCGCCGCGTGCACCTCACGTGCGCCTCCGTGGAGCGGTTGCCGAGCTTCGGCGATCCGCTCGATGCCATCCTCGCCGTCAATTCCCTGGGGTTCTGGCCCGACCCGGTGGCGCGGCTTCGCGAGCTGCGCGGCCTGCTCCGGCCCGGAGGGCGCATCGCGCTCGTCAGCCAGCCTCGCTGCCCCGGTGCCACCCGGGACACCACGGTCCGGGCCGCTCAAGAGCTCCAGGGCCTGCTCACCCAGGCCGGCTTCACCCAGCTCCGGGTCGAGACCCTTGAGCTCGATCCGCCCGTCGCCTGTGTGCTCGCCAACAACCCATGACCTCGACCTCAGCGGGCGCGGAGGTACGCGTCCAGGTCGGCGGCGCCCTTGAGCATCGCGCGGCCCCGGGCGGACAGGCGGGCCTGCCAGTCGCGCAGGGTCGACTCCAGCGGGGCGACGCCGCCGGCGGAGCGGACCTGAGCGATCAGCGGGGCGATCTGCTCCAGCAGGTAGCCGCCCCGCCTGAGCTGGTGGGCCAGCCGGACATCCCGTACGTCGGCCGCGCTGTAGATCCGGTAACCCGTCTGCGGATCGCGGCGCGGCTGGATCAGCCCGGCGTTCTCCCATTTGCGCAGAGTGGCGGGGCGGATGCCGAGCCTGCCCGCCAGGGGGCCGATGAACGTGTCGCCGCGCTCCTGCGGCACCGGCGCCAGGTCGCGGAGCGCGGCTTCGACGGCCTGGAGGGTGCGGCGGTCGTCGAGGAGCTGGCCGTGGCTCTCGTCGATGAGCCGCAGCGCGTCCTCGGTGGCACCCCGGTTGACCGCCTGCATGATCGACGTGGCCGTGTGGTGGCCGTGGCCCGGCACGAGGGCGAGGAACGCGCGTAGGGCTTGCGCGTGCAGCGGCGTATAGGTGCGATAGCCGTGGGCGGTGCGTTCGGCGGCGGGCAGGATGCCGGCGTCCTCGTAGTTTCTGATCGCCTGGGTGGACAGGCCGTGCTCGCGCGCCAGATCCACTGGCCTCATAGATGCATCACCGATTGAAGGCTCATCGCGGTGGAAGGGGGTATTTGCGGGGCAAAGTTTACACCGAAAGTTTAACGATACCGTTTAAGGAATGGATATCAAGGACACCGCCCGTCCGCTTGACGGCGCGAGCATCTCGGCGTTCCTCCGGACGCTGCCCGCCAAGCCCCTGCTGCTCGGTCTGGGTGAGGCCCGGCACTTCGTGCAGGAGTTGGGCGAGGCGCGCAACGAGATCTTCCGGCATCTGGTCGAGCACGAGGGCTACCGGTCATTCGCCATCGAGAGCGACTGCCTCATGGGCCTCGTGGTGAACGACTACATCACGACGGGCACGGGCACGCTCGACGACGTCATGGAGCGCGGCTTCAGCCACAACTTCGGCACGTCCCCGGCCAACCGCGAGCTCGTACGCTGGATGCGTACATACAACGAGGAGCACGACGAAAAGCTCCGGTTCTTCGGCTTCGACGGCCCGCTGGAGTATTGGGCGGCGAGCCCGCGCCAGGCACTCACCGGCCTCTATGACCTCCTCGACGGCCCGCTCCCCGGCGCCGTAGTGACCAGGGAAACCCTCGACACGCTGCTGGGCCCGGACGACCGGTGGTCGAACGAGGCCACGGCCATGGATCCGTCCCTGTCGATCGGCCAGTCCGCCGACGCCCAGCGGTTGCGGCTGATCGCCGACGACCTGGTGGCGCTGCTCGACACGCAGGCGCCGGGGCTGAGCGCGGAGGACAGGGAGCTGGCGGAGCTGTACGGGCGCACCGCCGTCGGCCTGCTCCGCTTCCATTACTGGATGGCCGACGCGTCCCCGGCGCGGTGGACCCGGCTGTCGGCCCTGCGGGACGCGATGATGGCCGACAACCTGCGGGCCATCGCCGAGCACGGCCCGGCCCTGGTCTTCTCCGCCAACCTCCACCTGCAGCGGCACAAGAGCTTCATGTCGTTCGGCGACCAGACGCTGGAGTGGTGGAGCGCGGGGGCGATCACCGGGACGCAGCTGGGCGACCAGTACGCCTTCCTGGCCTCGGCCTTCGGCACGGTCGGCGAGGACACCCCGTCCCCGGACACCGTCGAGGGCATCCTGTCCGGGCTCCCCTGGGACCACTCGCTCATCGACGCCCGCCAGTTGGCCGAGGCCGTCACGAAGCCCATCCAGCGCGTGTCCCAAGATTTCGCCTATTTCCCGCTGGACCCGGCCCAGCTCGACCTGATCGACGGCGTCGTCTTCCTCAAGCAGGCCGTCAGGCTGTCAGGCTGGCCCGAGAGGGGATGAGCCGGCGGCGGTGGCGAGGCGGGTGGAGAGGGCGCGGACGCGGTCGACGAGTTCGGGCGGCGCGTGCACCTCGAAGTCGATGTCCATGAGCGCGACCCAGACGGCGAGTTCGTCGAGGTGGTTCGCCCCGCTGGACAGCATGCAAGAGCGCTCGTCGATCGGCTCGATCGTCCCCGTCGTGGCCGGCATGTGCGCGGCGACGACCTCGGCCGGCGCGTACATCTTGAATCGGCCCTGGTACCGATAGGGCGCACTGGAGATCGACCGGGACATGTAGGCCGCCACGTCGGAGTCGGGCGGGTCGCGGGGGACGTACCGCGGCCCGTTCGGCGTCCGCAGGCTCAGACGGTCGATCCGGTAGGTACGCCAGTCGGCCCGGTCGGTGTCCCACCCCAGCAGGTACCAGTGCCGCCCCGAATGGACGAGCCGACAGGGCTCGGCGGCGCGAACGCTCTCCTGCCCGTCGTGCGCCCGGTAGTCGAACCGCAGCGTCTCGTGGTCACGGCAGGCGGCGGCGATCGCGGTAAGGGCCGCCGGGTCCACCACCGAACCCGCCCGCCCCATCGGCACGGTCATCGACTGCAGCGCGTGTACGTGATGCCGGAGCCGGGACGGCAGCACCCGCTCCAGCTTGGCCAGCGCCCGCACGGAGGTCTCCTCGATTCCTGACACCGAGCCCCCGGCCGCCGTCCGCAGCCCCACCGCGACCGCCACCGCCTCCTCGTCGTCCAACAGCAGCGGCGGCAGGTCCGTACCCGCGCCGAGCCGGTAACCGGGCGCGCCGGGGGTGGTGTGCACGGGATAGCCGAGCTCGCGCAGCCGCCCGACGTCACGGCGGACGGTACGCACGGTCACGCCGAGCCGCTCGGCCAACTCCACGCCCGACCGCTCCCGGTGGGTCTGGAGAAGCGAGAGCAGTCTGAGCAACCGGGCCGATGTCTCCAACATGTTCTCCAGATTGCCGCACTCCTAGGACTGCTCCTGTCCTAGCTCGTTCCTAGCGTGTACTGCATGACGTTCACCACGGAGATCAGTCCGTTCCGCATCGATATCCCGCAGTCCGCGCTCGACGACCTGCACGACCGGCTGGCGCGCACCCTCTGGCCCGACGAGCTGCCCGGCGTCGGCTGGTCGTACGGCATCCCGGTCTCGTACGTGCGCCGGCTGGCCGAGTACTGGCGCACCGGATACGACTGGCGCAGGCACGAGGCGGCGCTCAACGAGTACCCGCAGTTCACCACCGAGATCGACGGCCAGAATGTCCATTTCCTGCATGTGCGCTCCCCCGAGCCGGACGCGCTGCCGCTGGTCCTCACCCACGGCTGGCCCGGCTCGATCGTCGAGTTCATGAAGATCATCGGCCCGCTCACCGACCCGCGCGGCCACGGCGGCGACCCCGCCGACGCCTTCCACGTCGTCGCCCCGTCCATCCCCGGCTTCGCCTTCTCCGGCCCCACCCGCGAGACCGGCTGGGACCTGAGCCGGGTCGCCCGCGCGTGGGCCGAGCTGATGAGCCGTCTCGGTTACGAGCGCTACGGCGCCCAGGGCGGCGACAGCGGCTCGGTCATCTCCCCCGAACTCGGCCGCTTCGCCCCCGACCGGGTGGCCGGCGTACACGTCAACGGCGCGCTCGGCTTCCCGACCTTCGACCCGGCCGAGATGGAGAACCTCACGGAGACCGAGCTGGCCCGCATGCAGCAGTACGCCGACAACGACCGCTCCGGCTACGCGATGATCCAGGCCACCCGGCCGCAGACCGTCGCCTTCGGCCTGCACGACTCCCCCGCCGCCCAGCTGGCCTGGATCGTGGAGAAGTTCAAGGAGTGGACCGACCCCGCGCACGACCTGCCCGAGGACGCGGTCGACCTGGACCAGATGCTCACCGACGTGACGATCTACTGGCTGACCCGCACCGCCGCCTCGTCGGCCCGGCTCTACAAGGAGGGCTCGGCACAGTGGGGAACGCCGGTCGAACGCTCGGAGGTCCCGCACGGGGTCGCGGTCTTCCCCGGCGACGGCGGGATCCGGCGGATCGCCGAGCGCGAGCACAATGTGATCCACTGGTCGGAGTACGACCGGGGCGGCCACTTCGCCGCCATGGAGGCCCCTGACCTGCTGGTCGACGACGTGCGGGCATTCTTCCGAAAGGTCCGCTAGCTCCGGGCCCTGTTGGAGCCGCGGTCTGTCGGGGCAGGAAGGCCGCGGAACATCCGCGCACCGCGGCTCTCAATCTCTGTTGAACGGATCGCGCCGCAGCACGACCTTGGTAGTGCGGGCACGGTAAGCCTGGGGTGCCTGATCCCACTTGGCGGTCAGCTGCGGCGTCGTTGACGGAGCGGGTCGTTCGCGAAGGATCGATCGGTGACCGTCGATCGGCGATCCTGTGTACGCGCGGCCCGCGAAACAGGGAAAATGGAGTCCGCGAAACAGGGAAAACTCGGCCCGCGAAACAGGGAAAACCGGGCTCTGCGCTGTCTATTTGCAGGTGAGGGCGGTATGGATCTTCTTCCTCGGCTCGCGGCCGACTCTCTCAAGGAGCTTCTCGCAGAGCTCAGGATCGTCATCATCAACGGACCGCGCCAGTCCGGCAAGACAACGCTGCTCCAGTCCTGCCGACGGTTCGGCGAAGCCACGTTCACCACCCTCGACGATCCTTCAGAGCTCGCCATCGCCAAGGACGATCCGCGCACTTTCGTACGCAGACGGCCCCAACCGGTGATCATCGACGAGATTCAACGAGCCGGTGATCCCCTGATTCTGGCCATCAAGCAGGTAGTCGACGAGGACTGGTCTCCAGGCCAGTTCGTGCTGTCAGGGTCGACCCGCTTTCTCAGCATCCCCACGTTGTCGGAGTCGCTCGCGGGTCGGGTGGCCTTCGTGGACCTGTGGCCCTTCGCGGTCAGCGAGCGAGTGGGCGACGCGGGCAGATTCTGCGATCAGGCGTTCATCGACCCGGGGGCCTTCACCAGTCGCCAGTCGGCATGGACACGCGAGGACTACATCCACCTCATTAGCCAGGGCAGCTATCCGGAAGTCCTGCGTCTGAACTCACCAGTGGCGATTCGGGCGTGGTTCCGTGGCTACCTGGACACCGTGATCTCGCGCGACATCCGCGAGTTCGCCCATGTCAACAAGGCCCAGGCGATCCCCGATCTGATCGCCCTGGTCGCGGCTCGAGCAGGCGGCCAGGTCGTCCTCGCTCATATCGCCGAAGGTCTAGGGCTGGACGTCGCAACCGTGCGTACATATCTGGCCTACCTGGAAACCGTGTTCCTGGTCGCTCCGGCGCCCGCATGGTCCAACAACCTCAGCTCTCGGGTGACCCACGCACCCAAGACCTATGTGACTGACAGCGGACTGGCCGCCCACCTAATGGACGTGGACGCGGAGTCGCTCCTTGCCCCTGGTCATCCAGCCCTCGGCGGACTGCTCGAGACCTTCGTCTTCGCAGAGCTGCTCAAGTTGTCGACCTTCGCCCGCCGACATGTCGCCGTACGGCACTATCGGGACAGGGAGAAGCGGGAAGTCGACTTCATCCTCGAACGCCGCGACGGCACTGTGGTCGGCATCGAGGTCAAGGCGTCGGCCACGCCCAAGAGCGAGGACGCCAAGCACCTGCGCTGGCTGAGAGACAAGCTCGGCGACAGGTTCCGTGCCGGGTATGTCCTGCACCTCGGTGCGACGAACCTCCCGTCAGGGGATCGAATCTTCTTCTCGCCACTGTCGATCCTGTGGAATCACATGGGACCGGATACGGTGACACCGAGCCTACCGTCCCGCCGCTAGCCTCACCGGCTCACGCCCAATGAACCGACCCCGCGCATGACCTGCCCGAGGACGCGGTCGACCTCGCCCAGATGCTCACCGACGTGACGATCTAACGGCTGACCCGCTGGCCGGAGTACGACCGGGGCCACTTCCCCGCCATGGAGGCCCCTGACCTGCTGGTCGACGACGTGCGGGCATTCTTCCGAAAGGTCCGCTGACTCCAGCCTGCGTCAAAGCCGTCGACGCGGGCCGATGGGGGCCTCGGGTGTGTCGAGCCAAAGCTGTTGCCCTTCGGGGGTTACGGTCATGCCGAATCGCTCAAGGCCCGGCTCGCCCCAGCTCACCCACCGAAAGTACGCGTCTGTCACCTCCTCCCAGAGATGGCGGTCGCCGAGCTCGTACACCCAATGCTCGCCGTCGGGCTCATAGATGGCGGCGCCCCACTGGCCGGCATTGCCGGGATCGACGAGGAACAAACGTTTCTCGTCGTCGAGGCGCATGCGGAGACCGGTGAGGGCCGACATCACCAGGTTGGCGCCGGCCGGCGCGTACGTGATCGTGCGGGGGTCCACCGCGGTGGTGAACCGCCGGCCGCTACAGTCGTCCGGATCACCCTTGGTAGCGCCCTGCGAGCGCATCATCATGTACGAGGCGTAGCCCGGGAACCGCCCAATCGCGCTGCCGTCCGGGAGAACAACGAGCCGTAGCGAGTGGTCGGTGTCGAACCCGGTCGAGAACGGCGTGACAACGACCGCGCCCGGGCGGCACTGCGCGATCCAGGCGTACGGAACCGTGTGCACCGCGCACGTCACGTGCACGCGGTCGTACGGCGCTGCCTCGGCCCAGCCTTCCGCCCCGTCACCAACGATCAGGTGCGGGTGCACGCCGGCCGCGGCCAGGTTCTTTGCCGCCTGCTCGGCGACGGCCTGGTCGACCTCGATGGACGTCACCCGCGACGCGTCGCCGACCAGGTGAGACAACAGCGCGGCCGTCCACCCGGTGCCGGTGCCCACCTCGAGTACACGGTGCCCAGGGTCGGGGTCGAGCTGCGTGAGCAGGTCGACCACCGTGCCCGGGGCCGAGTTCGACGAGGTATAAAGCCCTTCCACCTCGCGGATGTCCGTCGCGCCCTTGTCGAGCTGCGTCACGATGGGGGCCCTGCCGTACACGGCCGCCCACCATGCCTCGGGATCGCTGCCCCGATCGATCAGCTCGGGGCCGGCGTCCGTCGTGGCCACTCCCACCGGGGGCACGTACAGGTGCCGCGGCACCGCGTGTAGCGCGTCGATGATCGTGCCCCTGATCGGGGCACGAGTTCTGCTGATCGCCGCGATCATGCCCTCGACGCTGGCATCGAGCTCGGGCGTCACTTGCCCTTGCCCTTCCCGTCTCCCTCATGCTTGCCGCCGCTACCGTCTCCGTCGCTGGTGCTCTTCTCCTTCTCAGGGACCTCGAACGGCCTCAATGACGGCTTTTCGCCCTCGTGCTTACCTGCCATGTGGGGGCCTTCCTCGCCTCGTAACGAACGGCCTCCGCGACCATATGACTACTTTCCGTTACTGACAAGAGGCCATTCAATTACGTGAGGGAGACCCCCGTGCCCGCTCGTCATGGATCTGCCTCGCCGAGCGCGAGCACAACGTGATCCACTGGTCGAAGTACGACCGGAGCGGCCACGTCGCCGCCATGGAGGCCCCTGACCTGCCGGTCGACGACGTGCGGGCATTCTTCAGAAAGGTCCGCCAAGCCCGGGGGTATTGCGCCTGACGCGACGTCAGCGCCTACCGTCGTCGATGTGAACGCACGACGCTGGAACATCGGCGACCTCGCGGCTGCCACGGGCGTGACCGTACGCACCCTGCGCTACTTTCACCAGATTGGCCTGTTATGCCCGGCCGAGCGGTCGGCCGCGGGGCATCGCGTCTACACCGGCGACGACGTTCGCAGGCTCTACCAGATCCTGGCGCTCAGGGAGCTGCGGCTGCCGCTCGCCGAGATCGCCGACTCGCTGGACGGCGCCGATCTGCAAGCGACGATCCAGCATCAGCTCGAGTTGGTCGAACGTCGGCTCGCCGCCCAGCACACCCTGCGTCGCCAGTTGCTCGGCGTCACACAGGCGCTGCGGGAGGCCCAGGAGCCGTCGATCGACCAGCTCATCGAGGCAATGGAGGCAATGATGCAGGCCCGCCACTTCACGCCCGAACAGCTCGCCCGATTCGAGGCCCGGCACCGAGAGCTCGGAGAGGAGGGGTTCGCGCATCGGCTGCGCGGGCTCACGGGCCTGGCCGCAGAGGCCGGTGGCTTCGCCGAACGCGGCACCGACCCGGCCGATCCCGCCGTCCAGGAGCTGGCGCGACGCTGGACCGAGGCGATGGCCGGGCTGGTGAACGGCGACAGGAGCGCTCTGTCGGCCCTCTACGCCAAGATCGACACCAAGGGAGCGGAGGCGGCCACGAAAGGCATCCTCAGCTCCCCCGCGTGGGACTACCTGAAGCGGGCCTTCGCCGCCGGCTACCCGGGCTCCGTCTGAACAAGGCGTCCCAGGCTAGACGGTCACCGCACCGTCCGAGGCGGAGCCGACGGTCGCCGCGTACTTGGCCAGCACGCCCCGCTCGACCGGCCGCTCCGGCCGTACCCAAGCGTCCCGCCGCACCTCCAGCTCCTCCTCCGGCACGTTCAGGTCCAGCGTTCCCGCCGCGCTGTCGATGACGACCACGTCGCCGTCGCGCACCAGCGCGAGCGGGCCGCCCACGTACGCCTCGGGTGCGACGTGCCCGATGACCATGCCATGCGAGACCCCGCTGAACCGCCCGTCGGTGACCAGCGCCACCGAATCCCCCAGTCCCGTACCCACCAGCGCACCCGTGATCGACAGCATCTCCCGCATGCCGGGCCCGCCGGCCGGGCCCTCGTAGCGGACGACGATCACGTCGCCCGGCAGGATGCGCCCCTCCTGGATCGCCGCGAAACAGGCCTCCTCGCCGTCGAACACCCTGGCCGGGCCCTCGCGCCGGAAATCCGCCTTGCCGCTGAGCTTGAGCACACATCCGTCAGGGGCGAGCGAGCCGCGCAGGACGGCCAGCGCTCCGCGTGCCTTGGCGGGGTTCTCGACGGTCGTGACCACCTGCTGCCCCGGCGTCTCCGTCGCCGCCGCGGCGACGTCGGCGTACGTACGGCCGTCGACCAGGGCGGCATCCGCGCGCAGCAGGCCCGCGTCCAGCAGCCGCCGGGCCACCAGCGAGGTGCCGCCCGCGCGCCACAGGTCGGCGGCGGTGTGCGGGCCGCTGGGCATGAGCCTGGTGATGATGGGGACCTGGCGGCAGATGGCGCCGATCTCGTCGACGCGCAGCGGCAGCCCGGCCTCGCGGGCGATGGCGAGCAGGTGCAGGACGGCGTTCGTCGAGCCGCCCATGGCGGCCACCGAGACGATGGCGTTGTGCAGGGCGTCCTCGGTGAGGATGCGCGAGGGCCTGGCGTCGCGGGCCAGCGCGTCCATGACGAGCTCGCCGACGCGCTCGGCCGCGGCGTTCTTCGTCTCGGCCACGGCCGGGATGTCGCCGATGCCGAACGGGGCCAGGCCGAGGAAGTCGGCGACGGAGGCCATGGTGTTGGCGGTGTACTGGGCGGCGCAGGTGCCGGGGCCCGGACACGCGTACTTGGCCAGGTCGTCCACGTCGGCCTGGTCGACCCGGCCGACCGCGCGCTCGCCGAGCGCCTCCCACATGTCCTGGATGGTGACGTCCCGGTCGCGCCAGCGGCCGGGCATCATGCTGCCGCTGTAGAGGACGAGGGCGGGTACGTCCAGGCGGGCCAGCGCCATGATGCCCGCCGGTACCGTCTTGTCGCACCCCACGATGCACACCAGCGCGTCGAACCCGTGCGCCCGGCCCATCAGCTCGATCGAGTCGGCGATGATCTCGCGGCTGACCAGCGAGGCGCGCATGCCGGGGGTGCCCATGGTCAGGTTGTCGGAGACGGCGATCGTGTTGAACTCCATCGGCGTGCCACCCGCCCTGCGCACCCCCGTGGCGACGTGGGCGGCCAGTTCGCGCTGGGTGAGGTTGCAGGGCATCGTGCCGGTCCAGGTGGAGGCGATGCCGATCATGGGGCGGCGCATCTCCTCCTCCGACAGTCCCATGGCGTACAGGTGAGAGCGGGCGGGTGCGCGGTCCGGATCATCGGCGATGCTCATGCTGCCACCTTACGAACGAGCCGGCCGTACCGATCACTGAGGGCCCCCTGGTCGTTCCTTGACAAAAATAATTGTCGGTGGGAGGCTGCAACCATCTGACAAGGAGACGGATATGGACAAGGTCACTTCCAAAGACGGCACCCAGATCGCGTACGACCGCATAGGCCAGGGTCCGGCGGTCATCCTCGTCGACGGCGCGATGTGCCACCGCGCGGCCGGCCCGAACCCGGCCCTGGCCAAGGAGCTGGCTCGCAGCTTCACCGTCTACACCTACGACCGCCGAGGGCGCGGCGACAGTGGCGACACCGCGCCGTTCTCCCCCGAGCGCGAGATCGAGGATCTGACCGCGCTGGTGGAGGAGGCGGGCGGCACTGCCTTCCTGTACGGCATCTCGTCGGGCGCGGCGCTGGCCATGGCGGCCGTCGAGAGTGGCCTGCCGGTGTCGAAGGTGGCCGTCTACGAGGCGCCGTTCGTGGTCGACGACACCCGGCCGCCGATCCCGGACGACTACGTGCGGCAGCTCGAAGAGATGGTGGCCACCGGGCGCCGGGGCCAGGCGGTCGCCTACTTCATGCGCAAGGGCGTCAACCTGCCCGGCGCGGTCGTCGCCATGATGCGCTTCATGCCCGCCTGGTCCGGTATGAAGGCCATCGTCCACACGCTGCTCTATGACGTCGCGTTCGTGGCCGACTACGAACGTGGCAAGCCGCTGCCCGCCGCTCCCTGGGCCTCGGTCAAGATCCCGACCCTGGTGATCTGCGGCAGTAAGAGCCCGCTGTGGATGCGCAACGGCATGCGGGCCTGGGCCGACGTGCTGCCCAACGCCGAGCACCACACGCTCGACGGCCAGACGCACATCGTCAAGGCCGCGGCCCTGGCACCGGTCCTGGAGGGGTTCTTCCGATGAGATTCCGCGCCGTCGTCGAACTGGGCGGCAAGACCGCCACGGGCATCGAGGTCCCCGCCGAGGTCGTCGAGGGCCTCGGCGGAAGCAGGCGGCCCGCCGTCAGCGTCACGATCAATGGCTACGGCTACCGCAGCACGGTCGCCTCCATGGGCGGCCGGTACATGCTGCCGATCAGCGCCGAGAACCGGCAGGGCGCGGGGGTGGCCGCGGGTGACGAAGTGGAGGTCACGCTGGAGCTCGACACCGCGCCCCGAGAGGTGGCGGTGCCGGCCGACCTGGCCGCAGCGCTGGAGGACGCCCCCGAGGCCAAGCGCTTCTTCGAAGGGCTGTCGTACTCCCGCAAACTCCGCTACGTCCTGCAGGTCGAGAGCGCCAAGAAGGCCGAGACCAGGCAGCGGCGCGTCGCCGACACCGTCACCCGGCTCGCCAACGGTGAGGGCTGACCGCACTTTTGCGGACGAAAGCGCGTCTTTGCCAATCGAGTGGGCATATGGGCGCCATGGCTGAGTTCCTGACCGATATCAAGACCATTCGCGAGCGCGCCCGCGCCGAGATCGACAAGGGCCCGATCACCGACGCCTACGGCGCCGACCTGGAGCGCGTCATCCAGGTCTGCAACGAGGCCCTGGCCACCGAGCTGGTGTGCGTGCTTCGCTACAAGCGGCACCACTACACCGCGTCCGGGCTGCAGTCGGAGTCGGTGGCGGCGGAGTTCCTGGAGCACGCGGGCGAGGAGCAGGAGCACGCCGACAAACTCGCGGCCAGGATCGTACAGCTCGGCGGCGCGCCCGACTTCAACCCCGACACGCTCAGTTCCCGCGCCCACTCCCAGTACGACGAGAGCCGCGGACTGATCGACATGATCAAGGAAGACCTGGTCGCGGAGCGGATCGCGGTGGCCAGCTATACCGAGATCATCCAGTGGCTGGGCGACAAGGACATCACCACCCGGCGAGTGTTCGAGGAGCTCCTGGCCAAGGAGGAGGAGCACGCCGACGACATGCAGAGCCTGCTCGAACGGATTCCCTCCTCCTAAGACCCGCCCCGGCTGACCTTTCCCGGCGGAAGGGCCCCGCGCCACGGAGCCGACGTCACCATTTCACCGGCAGTGACACCAGGCCTGCCGTCAACGAGTCGGCGCGCACGCGCAGCTCCTCGACCGGCACCGCCAGCCGCATCCCCGGAAAACGCGGGATGAGCCGGGCGAACACCGCCTGCAGCTCGATCCGGGCCAGCGGCGCCCCGATGCAGTAGCGCGCGCCGTAGCCGAACGAGACGTGTGCCATCGCCTCCCGGGTGATGTCGAATCGCTCCGGGTCCGCGAACATCGTCTCGTCGTGGTTGGCCATGCCGATGTGCAGCAGAACCAGCTCGCCCGCCCGGACCGTGACCTCGCCGATCTCCAGATCGACGCGGGCGTATCGGGGGATGCCGCCGGTGCCGTTCACCATGGGCACCCGGAGGATCTCCTCGATCGCCCCGGTGAGCAGCTCGGGCCCGGCCAGCAGGGCGTCCCACTGCTCCGCGTTCGCCAGCAGGTACAGCGCGCCCATGCCGATCTGTACGACCGTGGTCTCGTGTCCGGCGAACAGCAGGTTCATGGCCCGTCGCGCGATCTCGTCGTCGTTCGTGTCGGGCACCTCGATCATGCGAGAGATCACGTCGTCGCCCGGTTCGCGTCGCTTGCGCTCGACGAGGCTCTTGCCGTACTCGTACAGGTCGATCAGACCCTGCATTGAGCGGGCGTTGTCGGCGGTGTTGCCCGCCGCCTCCGTCCAGGCGCGGAACTGGTCGCGATCCTCGTACGGTACGCCGAGCAGCTCGCAGATGACCAGGATCGGCAGCGGCAGCGCCAGCGCCTGGTGGAGATCGGCCGGTGAACCTTGCCGCTCCAGCTCGTCGAGCAGCTGGTCGGTGAGCTCTTCCACGCGCGGACGGAACGCCCGCATGCGCTTCGGCGAGAAGTGCGGCTGGAAGACCGCCCGCATCCTGGTGTGGTCCTCGTGCTCGGTGTCGAAGTCGCCCATCGGGCCACCGAACAGCGCGGACTCGCCGATGCGCGCGGCGGTCTCGGGTTGGGGGTGCGAGCGGCCGAGCCGGTCGTCGTCGAGCAGGCGGCGCACGTCCTCGTAGCCGGTCACCAGCCAGGCGTCGTCGCCCGTGCTCGTCTTTACGCGATGCACCGGCCCCTCGGCCTGCAGCGCGCGCAGCAGGGGCGCCGGCCGGAGGAGCTCAGGCTGCTCGAAGGGAAGCTTGTTTACTGGCATGTGTACAACGGTATTTGTAGACTCGAAAGTAAACAAGAGGAGCGCGCGCATGGAAACCGTCCGGCGGATGCCCCGGGCCGAGCGCCGGGAGCAGATCCTCGACGCCGCGACGCGGGCCTTCGCGGTCGGCGGCTACACGGCCACCGGACTCGATGATGTGGCCACCGAGGCCGGCGTCAGCCGGGTG
Organism: Nonomuraea sp. NPDC048901; assembly: GCF_040649695.1. NCBI lineage: Bacteria > Bacillati > Actinomycetota > Actinomycetes > Streptosporangiales > Streptosporangiaceae > Nonomuraea > Nonomuraea sp. NPDC048901. The sequence continues at coordinate 34,098 of NZ_JBEZFW010000024.1, forward strand.
ATCCTCTACCGGCACTTCGAGTCGAAGACCGACCTCTATCGGGCGGTGCTCGACCGGGCGGGCTCGCGGCTCGGCGAGCGGGTGGGGGAATCGGGCTACAGCGACCAGACGATCCCAGCGCTCATGCGGGCGGCCGACGCTGACCCGGACGGGTTCCGGCTGCTGTTCCGGTATGCGGCCCGCGAGCCGGAGTTCCGCGACCTCATAGACGACTTCACCCGCGAGTCCGTCCGGATCGCCCGCGATCATCTGGCCGCCAGGATCGTCGATCCCAAGTGGGCGGACTGGGCGGCGCGGCTGGTGTTCGCGGTGGCCATCGAAGGGGTCATCGCGTGGCTGGACGCCGGACGGCCCGATCCCGACACGGCGGCCGAGCGCGTCTCCCGGGCCGTCCACGGCGTCATCGAAGCGGCCTCCTGACCGCGAACTCCTGGCCAGAGGCCATCCGGAGATGCTGCTGTGCCAGGGATCGAAAATCTATAGTCGCCACGGTAGACATTCGTGGTTGTTGTGGCTAGTGTTTCTCCCATCGCAAGGAACGGATCCACGAGGGCGGCGCACGAGATACCCAGCGTCACGACGAGCCGCCCGGACGAGCGTGGATAGCAGGAGTGATCGGCAGAAGGTCGGACGTGCAGGGCCAAGAAGTCGCAAGGGGCCCCACACGTGGACGCGCTGCCAAAACGGCCACACGGGCCGCGGCAACACCGCAGTTGGAAATGAGAAGTAACCGGCAGAAGGTCGGACGTGCAGGGCCAAGAAGTCGCAAGGGGCCCCACACGTGGACGCGCTGCCAGAGCGGCCGTCGAAGGCCGTCTCATGACATGGGTTGTAAAAGGTTCACAGATAGCGAAGGGAGTGTTGAACGCCATCAGGATCGCCCGTCGCCGGTGTGTTTTCGCCGCACGGGTACCGCAGCTCCACAGACGGGAAGGTGGTCTACGGTCACGCTTACGCGATCCCCGCACCCCGCCCTCAGCGGGCGGCTGTTGCGGAAACGGCAATTCGGCCTCTTGGCCGATAGATGGTGTTGAACAACCTAGTTGCGGGCCCCGGCGCATCATGGCGCCGGGGCCCTCGTCCGCGTTCAGGAGGTTACATGGATCGAACATCCACAGAGTTGGCCACAGGGCCCGATAGCAAGCCCAAGCCCCGCACCACGGCCGCTACTTCCACGCTCGCGTCAAGCGCCGCTTACGGCGACAAAGCCGAGTCCCGCACCCTGCCACCCTCCGATGCGGCGGTGGATGCCAGCGCTGAAGCCAAACTCGACGATGACGACTACCCCGCCTACAGCATGGGCCGGGCCGCGGAGATCCTGGGCGTCAGCGCGGCTTTCCTGCGCAGCCTGGGCGCCGCCAAACTGATCGAGCCGCAACGCTCCAACGGCGGCCACCGCCGCTACTCCCGCTACCAGCTGCGCTTGGCGGCCAGAGCCCGCGAGCTGGTCGACCAGGGCACCGCCCTGGAAGCCGCTTGCCGGATCATCATCTTGGAAGACCAGCTCGCCGAGGCGCTACGCATCAACAACTCCCGCGACCGCCCGGCCGACCATTAGCGCCGGCGACCTCATCGACCCCGCGGCCTGGTCCCGCAAAGCGCCGGCCAGGCCCAGCGATGCCCCGGATGCCGGGACACCGATGTCCGCCTGACAGCCAAGCCTTCTACGCGAATGCCTTCTGGAGCCAGCCCTGCCAGGACTGCTCCAGCGCCTGCCCGTCGATCTCGGCGTACGCGTGGTGCTCGACCACGACCGTGCCCTGGCCGTGGATGAGCATGTAGAGCCCGTCGTCCGTACGCACGCCCACGAACGTGCCCGGATCGGTCACCCACTCGACGACGCCCTCCTGCGGCGCCACCCCGTCGGGCGCGATCGTGACCCGGTCGCCCGCGGCGATGCCGCCGGTCAGGCCGAGCACGCTCTGGAAGGCGGCCCACGCCTGGTCGTGCGACGCCTGCGGGCCCCAGAGCATCAGGTTGTGCGTCGAGATCCGGCCGCGGAAGTGCTTGAGGTAGGCGGCCAGCTTGCGCAGGTATTGGAGGTCGCCGAGCTTCAGCGCGTCGTACTCGGACTCCCAGTCGTCGCCGAGGAAGCCGCTGTGCACGAAGCGGAGCACGGTGCTGCCGCTCTCGCGGCCTTCGATGAGGTATTCGAACGCCATGAACGTGCCGTCTTCGGGGTTCTCGTCGCCGCGGTAGGCCAGCCGTTTGCCGGGCTCCCACACGGTGACCGTCGAGCCCATGCTGAAGTCGCCGCCGAAGGTCTGCGTGCCCCTGCCGCCCTCGCGGGGCTCCAGCTCGCTGTGGCCCATGAACCAGGAGTCGATGCCCGGTCCTTCGGCGATCGCCTGCCAGACCTCCTCGGGTGAGGCTTCCAGCTCGATGTCGTGACGTACCTCGAACTCGTGCGGCATGACCGTCTCCTCGGTGGATGTCCCTTGCGCGTGTGACCGACACTTCCACCGACAATTAGAATTGTCAAGCACTCCGTGATTGTCGGCGGATCGCCCTCCTGGGCGACGGGACTCGCTCTTGAGAGGGAGACCGAGGATCGCCCGTCGCGGCGATCCCTTTTGAGCGGCGAACTCCGAGGATGGGCTGCATATCCCGCAGCTTGAAGGAGAACCAGTCGTGCAGAATCGCACCGCGCTCATCGCCGCTCCCGTGCTCGTCCTGACCTACGGTCTGCTCAGAATCGTCGACGGTTTCGACGGCGTCCGAGGCCCCGGCTTGGCCTGGACAGCCGGGCACCTCGCCTTCCTCGGGGCTTTGACACTGTTTATCCCGATATTTTGGGAAATGCGGAGGATGCTGGGGCGGTCCGCCCTCGCCACCACGGCCCTGGTCGCGGGCGTCGTCGGGATCGGCTGCGCGGCCGCCCAGTTCGCGATCGACATCATCGTCGGCTTCCTGGCGGCCGACCATGACGCGATGAGCCCGATGTTCGAGCAGGTGAAGGCGGTGCCGGGCGTGAACCTGGCCGTCTACAGCGCGGGCCCGATCCTGTTCTACGTGGCCCAGCTCGCCTTCGCCGGCCTGCTCGCCGGGCACCGGCTGGTCAAGGTCTGGGTGCCGGTCGCGGTGCTGGGCGAGGTCGTGCTGTCGGCGGTCGACAAGGACCTCATCCCGGTGGGCGCGATCCTGCTGTTCGTCTCGTTCCTGCCGCTGATGGGCCGCCGTACGACGACGGCGAGGCACGCTCCCGTACATGCGTGAGAGCCGGCGTACGGGGAGCATGAGCCGGCATACGGAAAGATGGGGCACTGTGTCCGACTTGTCGCTTATCGACATCGTGCGTCGAAGGATCGCGGGGCTCCCTCACCTCTGGGTGGACGCCGCGCTCACCGCGGTGATCCTGATCGCCCAGCTCTGGCCCCTGCTGTTCAGCGATGAGCGGACCGGCGAGCCCTGGGACTGGTGGGGGTACGCGGTGGTGGTCGCCGCGTCGTTGCCCCTGGTCTGGCGGCGGCGGGCGCCGATCACCGTACTGGTCGTCTGCCTGTGCACGGGCGCCCTCTACGACCTCGCCGACCACGTCGCGCGCCAGCCCGTCTGGTACGGCGGCATGGTCGCGCTCTACACGGTCGCCGCCTACTCCGGCACCTGGCAGCGGATTCTCGTGCTCGCCATGACCGTCACCGGTGGCCTGCTCGTGGTCGGCTCGTCGGAGACCGCGCTGCGCGGGACGGTGCTGTTCGTCGCCGCGTACGCCATCGGCCGGGCCACCGCCACCTCCCGCGCCCACGCCGCCGCGCTGGAGGAACGGGCCGAACGGCTGGAAAGGGAGCGACAGATGGAAGCGGAACGCGCGGCCGAGCGCGAGCGCGCCAGGATCGCCCGCGACATGCACGACATCCTCGCCCACGCGGTCAGCCTCATGGTCGTCCAGGCCGAGGCGGGGCCCGTGGTGGTCAGGAGCAACCCGGCGCGGGCGGAGGCCGCCTTCGACGCGATCGCCGCGGCGGGACGGGACGCGATGATGCAGCTGCGCCGGATGCTGGGCGTGCTGAAGGACGAGGAGGCGCCGCGCGCGCCACAACCCACCATCGACGACCTGCCCGCCTTGGCGGACCAGGTCTCCCACACGGGGTTGCGGGTGGCGTTCGCCTCGACCGGCACGCCACGGCCCGTCTCGCCCGACTGCGCCGTCGCCGCGTACCGGGTCACGCAGGAAGCACTCACCAACATCGTCAAGCACGCCGGCGCGAACCACGCGGACATCCGGCTCACCTGGGAGGACAACACCCTGATGCTCGATATCACCGACGACGGGCACGGGTTGCCGTCAAGCGGGCGCGGGCTGCCTTCTGGCGGGCACGGGCTGATCGGCATCCGCGAGCGCGCCGCCGCCTGCGGTGGCAGCGCCGCGGCCCATCCCCGCACCGACGGGCCGGGCTTCCATGTGTCGGTACGGCTTCCGCTGGCCCGGGCATGACCGGCCAGGACGCGGCCCCGAGCATCCGGGTCGTGGTCGCCGACGATCAGGAGCTGGTCCGCGGCGGGTTCGCGATGATCCTGGACGCGCAGCCGGACATCGACGTGGTGGCCGAGGCGGGCGACGGGCTCCAGGCCGTCGCCGCGGTCCGCGAACACGACGCGGACGTGCTCCTGCTCGACATCCGCATGCCCAGGATGGACGGCATCGAGGCGGCCAAGATCGTGTGCGCGGAGACCGGGTGCCGGGTGCTCATGCTCACCACGTTCGACCACGACGACTATGTCTATGACGCGCTGCGGGCGGGGGCCAGCGGGTTCCTGCTGAAGGATGTGCGACGGGACGATCTGGTCAACGCCGTACGGGTGGTCGCGGAGGGTGAGTCGCTGCTGGCGCCGACGGTGACCAGGAGGCTGATCTCCGAGTTCGCCTCCCGGCCCGCCGCCAGGCCCGCCGACGCGCTGGACGTACTGACCGCGAGAGAGCGCGAGACGCTGCAGCTGATCGCGCGCGGATTGTCGAACGCGGAGATCGCCAAGGCCATGGTGGTCAGCGAGCACACCGTGAAGACGCACGTCAGCAACCTGCTCGCCAAGCTCGGACTGCGCGACAGGGTGCAGGCGGTGATCACCGCCTACGAATCGGGCCTCGCGGTACCGGGTGCGTAACGTGTGGTCAGACGGGGTAAGCGGGGACGTATGCACGACCTCTCGACCGACGAAACGGGAACGGCTCCAAGAAAAGTGGATGAATCACCCTGTCAGGTGATGCAATGGGCCGACCCGCAATCACCCGAGGAGGCCCGTTGAGAGACAACCTCGACCTCGCCGCGAGCGCCCAGCAGCTGGCCGACGCCGCGCCGGCGGGCTCGCTGGACCGCGCGGCGGCCGCGTCCGTGGCCATCACGCTGGCCACCACACGCGACGTCATCCAGGCCAGGGAGACGCTCGACGGCCTCGCGCCACAGGACGTACGCCAGGCGGCGCTCACGCTCTTCGAGGAGCTCTCGGCGAGCTGACCGGACCGACCTCATACCGACGCCGCACCCAGCGGGGACGCGCGGCCTCTTAAGCGTGCCGTCCCGGCATCGGTCCGGCCCGCCTCCGCTCCGGGAACGTCTGGGATCTGGGGACGCTCAGCCGTTGGCGTCGTCGGTGGCGCGGTAGGTGGCGGAGGCGCTGCCGAGGCGCCCCTGCTCACGCTGGGCGGCCTGGGTGAGGAGCTTGAGTGCGGTACCGATCGCTTCCAGCCGCTGCCCGTTCGCCTGCCAGTACGCGCGCGCGTAGTCGTCGTCGCCGAGCGCCTTGCGGGCCGCCTCCTTGTGCGTCTCGTACCGGTCTTCCACACCCCGCAGACTGTCCGCGAGGTCGCCCATCGCCCCCGCCAGCCCTTTGATCCGGCTGGCGCTGTAACTGACGCCGTCGGGTTCCATCCGGCCGCACCCTCCCTGACTCACCGACTTGATCGATAGTATGCGAGCGTCCTGATGGCTTCGTGGGGTTGATACGACGATGAGTGATTCATGGGATTTACTCCAACAACTCGTCCAGGACATCGATCGGCAAACCGAACAGGTCAAGGAGATGCACCGCAAGGTGCGCGACCTGACGGGCTCCGCGCAGTCCGACGACGGGATGGTCACCGTCACCGTCGGGCCCCGGGGTGAGCTGCGGGCCGTCGACTTCGATCCCCGCGTGTACCGCGAGCTGACGCCCACCGAGCTGGCGGCATGCGTCATCGAGCAGGCCGCCATCGCCACTCAAAAGGTCTCCGCGGAGCTCAGGACCCTGGCCGGGCCGATGGTCGCCGAGGACGTCCCGTTCGAGGATCTGTTCGGCGAGGGCACGGGCTTCGAGTCGTTCCTGCCGGGCGCCGACCGGCGCGGGCCGGGCGCGTGACGGTCCGGGAAACCGGCTGATGGGGCTGGATCTGGGGTTGGTCCCCGAGCTGGTCAGGCATCTGGCGTTGCCGCTGACGGCCGGCGCGTTCCCGGAGGCCGTTCCGGACGCGCTGGTGCGGGAGGCCGAGGCGCTGGAGGCGCTGGCCGACGAGCTGGCCGCCATCCGCGTCGAGGACGCCGAGCCGGTGCTGCGCTACCTGAAGGGCTCGGAATGGGACGGCGCCGCCAAGGACGCCTTCCAGCGGGTCCTGAACTTGCTCGCCGGTGACGGGCGGACGGCGCCTCAGCTGGCGAACCTGGAGGGTGACGCGCTGCTGAAGCGGGTGGAGAAGGCCATCCGCCAGGAGGCCCGGCGGCTGCGCGACCACGCGGAGGACATGGAGCACACCCAGTGGATGCAGTACGCGGCGCTGGCGCTGCTCGCGCTGGCCATCGCCCGGCTGCTGGTGTGGGTGTACCTGTACGGGCCGTCGGTGCTGAAGCTGATCCAGGTGCGCACGCTGATGACCCGGATGTCGATCCAGGCGCTCAAGTGGCGGCTGCTGATGAACATGCTGGGCTTCGCCGCGGTGATGGGCGGCCTGGACCTGGCCGTGCAGGCGGCGCAGCTCCTCTTCGGCAACCGGGACAAGCTCGACCTCGAGTCGTTGCTGCTGTCCCTGGGCAACGGGGCGCTGACCGGCCTGGTGTTCACCGGGGTCGACTTCGGGCTGTCGCGCCTGGCCACCCGGGAGCTGGTGTTCATCGTGTCGCGGGCCGAGCTGGGGGTGCGCGACCAGATCGCGGCCATCGGGCAGAGCGTCTACGGGCGGGCGCTGGCCGGCGGCGTGTCGGGCACCGTGGGATCGATACCCGGGCTGGCCCTCAGCGACCAGCTCGACCCGGCGCACCTGTTCTACTCCTTCGTGGCGGGCACGGCCGGAGGCATCGGCATCCCGCAGAGCGCCCGGACCCACTACATGCCGAGGGCCGGCGACGCGCCGGAACTGATGCACGGCGCCGAGCCGGTCGCGGGCGGGCGGTCCACCGGCGCGGACCTGTCCTCCGGCACGGAGCTGTCCTCCGCCCGGCACCCCACCGGTCCGGAGCACAGTCTGACGCACGGTCAGGGGCGCGGCCTGGGCGGAGAGGCCGCAGGGGTCAGAACCTCGGACGGGTCCGAGCCGCGGCGGGTCATCAAGCCGACCCAGGTGGTGCTGAGCGGTGAGAGGCCCCAGGCTCCGGGCGGGCCGGAGCAGCGGATCCGCCCGACGGACGCGCGTCCGGCCGGTGACGCCCAGCTGACCGGCCAGGTCGCTCGCCCGGCGCTCGGCGGCCGTGCGGCGCCCGCGGCGGTGGCGCACGGCCAGGCGGGCGTGCTGGGCCACGTATCCGGCGCGTCGAACGCCACGCCAGGGCACCCGCAGCCCCTCCACGACCTCCCGCTCCGCACGCCGTACGTGCCGCCCACCCCGCCACTGCCGGGCCCAGACGCGCAGGACGGCCTCCCCCGCCAGGCGGACTCACAGCAGGTCGCCGACCGCGCCGCCGGCTCGCAGCAGGTCGCCGACCGCGCCGTCGGCTCGCAGCAGGGCGACGGCGGGGCCGTCGTGCCCGGCTCGGACCGCCCGGCCGCCCTCGACCAGGCCCGGGATCCGGTGAACACGGTTCCAAACCCGACGACGCACACCCAGGACGGAGCCCCCGTACCGCGCGAGGGCGCGCCCGCCGGAGCTCACCTCGCGGACGGCGACGGCACCGGCAGGGGCCGCATCGACCAGCTCATCAACCGGGACGGCACTCCCCCGCCGCCCCTGGATCCCGACGTGACCTCCTTGGGCCGCCGCATCGCGGGCAGGCTGCAGACCGCGGGCAGGCTGCAGACCGCGGTGCCGGACGAGGCGTGGGCGCATACCTTGGGGACGATGGCCCGCACCGTGACCTCCACCATGCAAAACCCCACCGTGAGAGAAATGATCAGCCAGGTCCACAAGCTGTCGCGTACCGTGGGCATGCCTGTCGCCTTCGACGGGCTGGTACGCGTCTTCGACGAGGCGCAGCGGCAAGGATTCGATCCCGCCGGGGCGACGAACAGGTTGGATCTGGTCGATCGGCTGGAGCTGTACCGGAAGACGGACCCACTGCTTTTTCCCGGCCTGTGGCTCGCCGAAGGGGAGCCCGTGCGCCCCTCCTTCGGGCTCGCGCGGACGCTCGGCCGGATTGACCTGGCGATCGGCTCCGCCAACGGCACCACGCGCGAGATCAGGGTCAACCAGCTTCGCCGCCTCACGTTCGACCTGGACCTCGGGCTCTACTCGCTTGATCACTTAGGGCGCCTGTTCCTGGACGCCGAGGCGAGAGGCATGGACGTCCAGGGTGTGGCAGGGCGGCACGACCTAGTGCGCGAGTTGGAGCGGACCCGGGAGAGCGACTCCGAGCTGTGGGACGGGCTGCGGATCGCGGACGAGCACGCCATCGCCGGGCTCGGCGACCCGGCCGCGCGGGCGATCAGCCGTACCGACCGGGCGCTCCGCTCGGTCGCGCCCGATGGTCGGCTGCGTAACCTGGCGGCCGAGGCGGGATTCTCGCACGCGCTCCGGACGTTCTCCGAGATGCTCGTGGAGGTGGACACGCACGGTGCCCTCCCGGAACGGCCGGCGACCCACGCGGAGCTCGTGAAGAGCCTCACGCGGTACCGCGAACGCGACATGGACGGCTGGGACGTGCGTGTCATGGACGAGCGATTCCCCGCCGCGGGCCTGGACCCGGCGAAGGCCGCGCTCCTGGGCCGGATGGACCGCGTCATCGTCGGCGACGGCGCGCCGCGTCCCCCGCTGGACCCGCTGCCCGGACTGTCGCGCGAACTGGGCCTCGGCGACCGGATAGGCCGCCTCGCCCACGTGGCCGAGCGCGCGCAGCGGCTCGGCTTCGACCCGGTAGGCGCTCCTGACCGGGCGGCGCTGGTGGCGGCGCTGCGGGGATACATGGACACCACCCCGGACACTTGGGCAAGGCTGCGGGTGTCCGACCGGTACGCGACCGGGCTCGGCGAGCCCGCAACGCGTGCACTTGCGCGCATGGACCGGATCGTGGGCTCGCCGGGCGACGCCCCGGCGTGGGTCCTCGATCCCCTGCGGAAGCTGGCGGGCGATCTCGGCCTGGGGCACTCGGTCCACCAGCTGGCCCACGTGTTCAGGGGGGCCGAGGAGCGCGGGCTGGATCCGGCCGGCGCCGCCGACCGGGCCGACCTCGTCCACCGGCTGAACTCCTATTACCGGGCGCCGGCGGAGGTGCCGTACCGCTTCAGGCCGACCTTGACGCGCCTGGCTGAAGAGGCGCTCACAGACCAGCTCCGCCAGGCGGCCGCCCGTGACGCCGCCGCCGGCGCGTCGACGGTGAGGGCTCGCGACCGCGTCTCCGACCTGGAGGCGGAGCACGCTCGTGCGCTGGAGGCCCGCGCCCGCGCCTGGGACAGCCGGCCCCGCGAGCCGGAGGTCTCCTATCGGTGGAACCCCGAGGCGTTCGAACGCGACCTCGCGGAGGCGTTCGCGCGGGCGGAGCGCGGCGAGCCGGTCGTGCCCTACCTGACCGAGGACGCCACCGGCGGACTGGCCGCGCCCGGGACCGGGTTCAAGTTCGGCCGGGAGATAGAGTACGACCTGCCCGAGTCGCTCAAGCCGCACCAGGACGCGATCAACCAGGCCATCGCCCGCGACCTGTACGACGCGGGGCTTACTCCGGATCCGTGGACGCACCCCTACCACACCGGCCACGACGGCGGCTACTACGAGGGCGACAACGGCTGGCGGCTGGAACAGGACGTAACGGTCGCCGGAGAGCTCGTCTCACCACCGCTGTACGACACGCCGCGCACGTGGGCAAGCATCCAGCTCGTGTGCGAGATCATCAAGTCGCACGGCGGCGTGGCGACGCCGAGCACGGGAGGCCACATCCACGTGGACACTTCCGCGTTCGACCACATCCCCGCCTTCTACCAGCGGCTGCTGAGGCTGGTGAACAGAAACTACTTCGACACGTTCCTGCGGCTGATGACGAACCCGGAGCAGGACCGCCACCGGGGGCTCGTCTACTGTAGGCCCAACATGTGGGACTCCGCTGGGTACGTCACACTGGACGAGCTGGTGAGCTCGCAACTCGAGCGCGGCTCCGCGGTCAACGTGCAATCGGTCGAGGGCGGCCGGACAGACCACACGGAGATCCGCCTCCCCGACGGCTCGTTGGACCCCGGCGTCATCCAGACGCAGATCAAAGTGGCGCTGGGAACGGTGGACCTGGCGCTGCGGCTCGGCGACGACCAGTTCCCGCTCAACCACGACGTCAAGGACGTCGCCGGCAACCATACTGAGCACCGCAGGCGCCTGGACTACTCGTCCTATCTGGAGCTGGCCGACCACCTCTACCACCGGGCGGCCGACAAGGCGCAGCTCACGGCCCTGTTCGCGATCACCCGATGGAACGAGAAGAGGGAAGAGCCCTGGTGGCGATGAGTGAAGCGAACCGCGCGGCGGTCGTCATCCGCAACACCTCGGCGGCGGACCGGCCGCCCGCCATGCCGGTCAAGGTCGACGGCTCGTTGTACCGGTACGAGATGATCTTCTCTGGCGGCGGCTCGCGGGCGTACGCGGACGAGCCGGACGAGCTGGTCGGCGCGCTCAGGCCCGGCTACGACGCGCTCGGCACTCCGGAGGAGCGACGCGAGGCGCGCGAGCGGATCGCGCTGGACGCCCAGGTCAGGGCGCAGGCGGAGCTGGCCGCGGCCGGGCCGCTGGAGGAGTGCACGCCTGAGGAGCGGGCCGTGCTGCTCGGCGGCAGGCACGTGCCGCCGGCTCCGGAGGAGTGGGCCGCCCCCGTGCCGCTGGTGCTGATCACGTCGTTCTACGAGCCGGCCGGGTCACTGCCCCGGCCGCGCGGTCCCGAGGAGCTTCAGGTATGGCTGGACCCGGCGGACGACTGGACGCTCCTGACCAGCCTGCACGCCGCCGGGACGATCCGGGTCGCGATGCTCCGGGATTCCCCCTAAGCGCGCCGGTTCTAAGCGCGCCGGTTCTAAGCGCGCCGCCTTACGGCATGCCCAGGCGAGCCCGTACGGCCCGGCGCGCCCATACGACGGCCTGCCGGTCGCCGTGCAGCTGCAAGGTGTGATTCAGGGCCATGACCAGGCCGTGCAGCTCGAACACCAGCTGATCGACCTCGGTGCCGCCCGGCAGGTCCCCGGCGGCCACGGCCCGCCGCGTCTCCTTGAGCAGCCGCCCCCGCCAGGCGTCGAACCGGGCCGCCACCGCGTCGCGCACCGCCCCCACGCGCCCGTCGAACTCGTGGGCCGCAGCCACGAAGAAGCAGCCTCCGGGGAAGACGCCGCGCTCCAGGTAGGAGATCCACTCCTCGCAGAGCGCCCGCAGCCGGCGCAGTCCCGGCTCGACCCGGATGACCGGCTCCCAGACCTCCGCGCGGAAGACCTCGCCGGCCCGTTCCAGCACCGCCAGCTGCAGCGCCTCTTTCGAGCCGAAATGACCAAGAACGCCGGACTTGCTCATGCCGAGCTCGGTCGCGAGGCGGCCGATGGTCAGCCCTTCCAGCCCTTCGAGGGAGGCGATGGCGACCGAGCGGTCGAGGATGGCGGAGCGCGTGCCGAGGGCCTCCGCCACGGATCTCCGTGGACTCATCCAGGCAGTTTAGCGTTCGGCGCCGTTTAGCGTCCGAACGGTCGGTTGCTATAGTCCCGCCCATGACTGGATCAAGACTCGTCGCCACCGGCCACTATCAGCCCGCCAAAGTGCTGACCAACGACGACCTCGCCGCCATGGTCGACACCTCCGACGAGTGGATCACCAAGCGGGTCGGGATCCGTACCAGGCACATGGCCGGGCCGGAGGAAGGCGTGACCGAGCTGGCCGGGCACGCGGCGGCCAAGGCGCTGGCCGGCAGTGGGCTGGACGCCGCCGACATCGACCTCGTCCTCGTGGCCACCTGCACCCAGACCGAGCGGGCGCCGAACATCGCCTCCCGCGTCGCGGCCAAACTCGGCGTACCGGACGCGGCCGTCATGGACCTGGGCGTCTCGTGCTCCGGCTTCACCCACGCGCTGGCCATGGCCGACCACACGATCAAGGCGGGGGCCGCCACGCACGCCCTGGTCGTGGGGGTGGACAAGATGACGGCCGTGACGGACTGGACCGACCGTACGACATGCGTACTGACCGGCGACGGCGCCGGGGCGGCGGTGCTCAGCGCGGCGGCGGAGCCGGAGATCGGGCCCGTCGTCTGGGGCTCGGCCCCCGAGCTGGGCAACGCGGTGCGCATCGGCGGCACGCCGACCCGCTTCGCCCAGGACGGCCAGACCGTCTACCGCTGGGCCACCACGCGGCTGCCGGAGATCGCCCGGCGCGCGTGTGAACGTGGCGGCGTCAAGCCGGAGGAGCTGGCGGCCGTGGTGCTGCACCAGGCGAACCTACGAATCATCGAGCCGATCGCGCAGAAGCTCGGGGCGGTCAACGCGATCGTGGCCCGTGACGTGGTCGAATCGGGCAACACCTCGGCCGCGAGCGTCCCGCTGGCGCTGTCGAAGCTGCTGGAGCGGGGTGAGGTGCGGCAGGGGGCGCCGATGCTGCTGTTCGGGTTCGGCGGGAACCTCTCGTACGCGGGGATGATCGTCCGCTGCCCCTAACCGTCGCGCAGGTAGTCGGCGAGCCGCTCCAGCTGCTCGGCGTAGTAGTCGCCGAACTCGGGTGAGCCCGGGTCGAGCCCGCAGGCGGCCCGGACGAGGTGCGGGAAGACGATGCCCGCCGCGGCCATCCCGAACAGCGCCACCAGCACCGCGGCCGGGTCCAGGTCGGCGGGGAACTCCCCCGCCTCCTGACGGGCGCGCAGGTGCTCCAGGTCGCGGCGCACCTCGTCGGCGAAGGCGGGATCGGGCGGGGCGTCGTCGGTGAGCCCCTGCCAGACCAGCAACTTGCCGAAGTCGCGGCGGCTGGAATTGGCGCGCGCGTAGCCCGCGATGAGCCGGCCCAGCGACGACCCGCGATCGGCGAACACGCTCTCCTCGCTCTGCCAGCGGGTGTTCAGCGCGCGGAAGAGCCCCTCCTTACCGCCGAAGTAGTAAGAGATCAGCTGCTTGTTGACCCCGGCCCTGGCCGCGATCTCGCCGACCCGCGCCCCGGCGAACCCCTTGGCCGCGAACTCCTCCAGCGCCGCCTGAAGGATGCGGGCCTTGGTGCGCTCCGGGTCGCGCTGCTTCTCCTCCGGCGCTCGTCTCATGCCCGGAACACTATCATCCATCCGGATGGTTGACAGAATCATCCATGCGGTTGATAGTCATGGACATGACAGAGCACATCGCGATCATCGGCGGCGGGGTCGGCGGCCTCTGCCTCGCTCAGGGACTCCTCAAGGCCGGAAAGCACGTCACCGTCTACGAGCGGGACCGCACCCCGGCCGACCGGCTGCAGGGCTACCGGGTTCACATCGACCCCAACGGCGCCCGCGCCCTCCACCACTGCCTGCCGGCGGCGCTCTGGCAGGCGTTCCTCGCCACGACCGGGCAGGGCGGTCAGGACTTCGGCTTCCTCACCGAGCGGCTCGGCACGCTCGCGCTGATCGAGACCCCGCCCGCGGCCGACCCGGCCGACGACCACCACTCCGTGAGCCGCATCACGCTCAGGCAGGTGCTGCTGACCGGGCTGGAGGAGGTGGTGCGGTTCGGCAAGACGTACGAGCGCTACGAACGGCTGCCCGACGGGCGGGTCGAGCTGTTCTTCGCCGACGGCTCCAGCGACATGGCCGACGTCGTGGTCGCCGCCGACGGCGGCAACTCGCGGGTGCGCAAGCAGTATCTGCCGCACGCCGAGCGCGTCGAGACCGGCATCACCACGGTGGCGGGCAAGTTCCCGCTCACCGACGAGACCAGGGCGCTCATCTCGCGGCGGCTCGTCGAGGGCCCGAACACCATCATCCCGCCCAAGGGCCTCGGCATGTTCTGCGCGCCGCACGACCTGAGCGACACCGCGCCGGTCGGCGCCATCGGGGCGACCGAGCAGCAGGGCGCGCTGATGGACAACGCCGGCAGCTACATCCTCTGGGCCGTGGGCGCCGCTAAGGACCGCTTCCCCGCCGACGTCGCCGACCTGCCGGGCGCGCGGCTCAAGCGGACGGTGGCGGAGATGGTCGAGTCCTGGCATCCCGATCTGCACAAGCTGATCGACCTGGCCGACCCCGACACGGTCTCGTTGCTGCCGATCCGTACCTCGATCCCGATCGAGCCGTGGCCGGCCACCACCATCACGCTGCTCGGCGACGCCATCCACAGCATGACGCCGATGCGCGGCATCGGCGCCAACACCGCCCTGCGCGACGCCCGCCTGCTCTGCCTGGCGCTGACCGGCGGGCGCGACACGGTCGAGGCCATCGCGGACTACGAGGAGCGGATGCGCGAGTACGGCTTCGCGGCCGTGCGAGACTCGCTCCGCGCGGCCGAGCAGTTCATCGGCGAGAGCCGGGCCGCCAGGATGGGCTTCAAGGCGTTCCTGCGTACGGTCCAGCGCTTCCCGTCGCTCAAGGCGAGGGTGTTCTCGTAGTCCAACGCCGTACCTTGGAGGAGCCGGCGCTGTCGAAGCTGCTGGAGCGGGGTGAGGTGCGGCGCGCCCTCCACGCGGTGCGCGGCCGGCTTCGCGCACCCAGATCGCGAGGCGTCGCGCGCTGACGCTAGCGTTGGAGGAGAGGAGAGGGGTTCCGTTGTCAGTCGTGAAGATCAACGTCCTGACCGTGCCTGCGGAGATGCGGGAGGAGCTGGAGCGACGCTTCTCCAACCGGGCGGGCATGGTGGAGTCGGCCGACGGGTTCGAGTGGTTCGAGCTGCTCAGGCCGGTCGAAGGCACCGACCAGTACCTGGTCTACACCCGCTGGCGCAGCGAGGACGACTTCCAGACGTGGCAGCAGGGTCAGGCCTTCCAGCGCGGGCACGCGCAAGCCGGGGCCGCCCAGGGGCATGGCCACGGCCAGGGGCCCGCCGCGTCCGGATCGCAGCTCTGGTCGTTCGAGGTCGTCCAGAGCGCCAGCCCCAAGAGCTGAGCGGCCCTTTGTTGGAGGGTGGATGCGGATCGGGATCCTGGGGCCGCTCCAGATCGCGGGGGCCGCGATCGGCGGCGCGCGGGTGCGGGCGCTGCTGATCCGCCTGGCGCTCGATCCCGGCCGGGTGGTGACCAACGACCGGCTGATCGACGACCTGTGGCCGGGTGAGCCGCCCGAGCATCCCATGGCCGCGCTGCAGTCGCTGGTGTCCAGGGCGCGCAGGGAGGCTCCCGGGCTGATCTCCTCCCATCCGAGTGGCTACCTGCTCGACGTACCGGCCGATGAGGTGGACGCGCAGGCGTTCGAGCGGCTGGCCCGCGCGGGCGACGCGCACGCGGCGCTGGCGCTCTGGCGCGGTCCGGCGCTGGCCGGCATCGACCTGCCCTTCGCGCTGGCCCCGGCCGCCCGGCTGGAGGAGCTGCGGCTGGCGGCGCTGGCGAGCCGGATCGCGGCGGACCTGGCCGCGGGCGGCGATGTCGTGGCGGAGCTGGAGGAGCTGGTCGCCGAGCATCGGCTGCGCGAGCCGTTCCACGCGCTGCTGATGCGGGCCATGGTGGCGGACGGACGGCGGGGCCAGGCGCTGGAGGTCTTCGAGCGGATCAGGGCGCGGCTGGCGGACGAGCTGGGCGTCGATCCGGGGGCCGAGCTGCGGGAGGCGCACCTCGCGGCGCTGCGTGACGAGGAGCCGGAGCCCAGGAGCAACCTGCCCGCCCGGTTGACCAGCTTCGTCGGCCGCGGCGACGACGTCGCCCGTATCCGGGCACTCCTCGTCGGCCGCAGCGATGACGTCGCCCGCATCCGGGCACTGACGGGCGCCCGGCTGATCACCCTCGTGGGGCCCGGCGGGGCGGGGAAGACGCGCCTGGCCGTCGAGGCCGCCGCGACGCTGCGCGTGCCCGACGGGGTGTGGCTGGTCGAGCTGGCCCCGGCGGCCGGGGTGCGGGCCGCGCTGGAGGCCGTGTTCAAGACGTCCGACCTGGTCAGGGCGCTGCGCGGCACGTCACCGGTGATCGTGCTGGACAACTGCGAGCACCTGATCGACGAGGCCGCGCGCGTGGCGCAGTGGCTGCTGGGCGAGGTGGCCGGGCTGCGGGTCATCGCCACCAGCCGTGAGCCGCTGAACATCCCCGGCGAGACCCTGCATCCCGTACTCCCGCTGGCGGAGGAGCCCGCCGTGGAGCTGCTCCGCGACCGCGCCGCCGCCGCCCGGCCCGACCTGAGCCCGGACCCGGCCGAGGCCGCGCGGATCTGCCGCGAGCTCGACGGCATCCCGCTGGCCATCGAGCTGGCCGCCGCCCGGCTGCGGACGATGCCGGTGTCCATGCTGGTCGAGCAGCTCGGCGACCGGCTGGGCTTTCGCGGCAGCCGTACCTCCGAACCCAGGCACCGCACGCTGCGCGCGGTCATCGACTGGAGCTGGAACCTGCTGTCGCGGGAGGAGCGGGAGCTGCTGCGGGGGCTGTCGGTGTTCTCCGGCGGGGCGACGGCCGAGGCGATCGGGCGGGTCTGCGGCGGCGATCTCGATCTGCTGTCCGCGCTGGTCGACAAGTCGCTGATCGCGCTCTCCGGTGACCGCTACACGATGCTGGAGACGATCAGGCAGTACGTCACGGAGACCACCACTGCTGATCTCTTGGAGCTCAGGCAGGCGCATGCCCGCTACTACGCCGAGCTGGCCGAGGCCGCCGAGCCGCATCTGCGGACGGGTGAGCAGGTCAAGTGGCTGGCCGTGCTCGACGCCGAGCAGGGCAATCTGGACGCGGCGTTCCGGCACTCCGACGACCCGCTCCGGGTCATCCTGCCCAGGCTGTGGCCGTGGATCATGCGCGGGCGGCGCCACGAGGTCATCGCGAACGCGACCGCCGCGCTGCGCAGGGTCGGTGACGTCCCGCCCGAGGGGCGGGAGCTGGCCCATGGGCTGTGCATGATGGCCGCCATGGGCGCCGAGCCGAGCCGGGCGGTCCGGGAGTCCGAGCATCCGGCGGCGCTGCACTCCTGGGCGATGGGCGTCGCCATGGGTCCGCCGCCCGATGTGGTGGCCGTCACGGAGGCGAGCGCCCAGCGGCTTCTTGATCATCCCGACACGTGGACCAGGTCGACGGCGCTGCTGGTGGCGGGCATCGTCCGGTTCGAGTACGGGGCGGTCGACGGCGCCGAGTCCCTGCTGGAGCCGGCGCTCGACGGACTGCGCAGGACCGGCGACCGCTGGGGGCAGTGGACCGCCTACTTCTGGCTGTCGCTGGCCGCCGAGAACCGAGGCGACTTCGCCCGCGCGCTGACCCTGGCCAAGGAGCCGGAGCCGATCGCGGCGGAGCTGGCCGGGCTGGGGGCGCCGCTCGGGCCGATGATGTTCCTGCTGCGGCTCAGCCAGCTCATGATGCGCACCGGCGACCACGCGGGCGCCGCCACCACCCTGGAGCGGGCCTGGCAGGCG
This sequence comes from Nonomuraea sp. NPDC048901, assembly GCF_040649695.1. Classification (NCBI taxonomy): domain Bacteria; kingdom Bacillati; phylum Actinomycetota; class Actinomycetes; order Streptosporangiales; family Streptosporangiaceae; genus Nonomuraea; species Nonomuraea sp. NPDC048901. Next base: position 51,930 of record NZ_JBEZFW010000024.1, read on the forward strand.
GCGCTGCGCTCCGAGGACGCGCTGACCATCGCCCGGGTGACGCACGCCAGAGCCGAGCTGGCCCGGCGCTCCGGCGATCCGGGCGCGGCCGCCCGGCTGGTGCGCGGCGCCCTGGCCATGGACGTCGACGCTCCTCCCCAGTTCAGGGCGTTCATGAACGTCGAGCTGGCCCGCGTGGCCGAGCCGGCCGAGCCGTCGCGCAGGGCGCTGGAGCTCATGGCCACCTGCGAGGACAGGACGGCCCGCGCGACCGTGCTCGAAGGCGTGGCCGAGCACCGCGACCCGCTGATGGCCGCCGAGCTGCTGGGGGCGGCCCGGGTGCTGCGCGGGATCACCGAGTCGGCCGATCCGTACGTGGTCGCGCTGGCCGGGCGGTGCCGGGCGGCGCTGGGCGCCGAGCGCTATGCGGAGGCCCTGGTCAGGGGTGCGGCGATCCCGGATCCGGAGAGGTACGCGCTCTCGTCCCCGTGACAGTCTCCGTCAGCCGCTTTCATGGCGCCGAGCATGGCTCGGCATGGACCATACTGGGCAGCCTAGTGAGCAGACGCGATGGCGGAGCACTAGCCGTGATCTCTCCTTATCGCGGAGAATGCGCCGGGTGGGGGTAACTTCCACCTCTAAGTAAGGAGACCTGTGGCCGATACAGGCACGCTCGAAACCCGTGGTAGTGACTTCGCCAAACTGGCCCGACAAATCCAGGATGCCGGCCTGCTGGACCGGCGTCCGGTCTACTACGCCGTGCGACTGACCCTGGTATTGGCCGCTTATGTCGGTCTATGGGCGCTGTTCGTGTGGGTCGGCGACTCGTGGTGGCAGCTGCTGGTGGCTGTCGCGCTCGCCGTGGCCTCCGCGCAGATCGGGTTCGTCGCCCACGACCTGGGTCACCGGCAGGTCTTCAGGACCCGCCGGGCGAGCGACATCCTCGGCTTGATCATCGGTGACTTCGGCATCGGCCTGGGCTGGGGCTGGTGGAACACCAAGCACAACCGCCACCACGCCAACCCCAACCACGAGGACGAGGACCCCGACGTCTCGCCCGCCGTGATCGTCTGGTCGACCGACCAGGTGGAGCGGAGCCGGGGGTTGCCGAGGTTCATCGCCAAGTGGCAGGCGTACTGGTTCTTCCCGCTGCTCACGCTGGAGGCGTGGCATCTGCACATCGCCAGTGTCAAGGCGGTGTTCCAGCCGACGACGAAGCACCGCAGGATGGAGGGAGCGCTGCTGCTGGCGCACTTCGCCTGCTACTTCGGCCTGATCTTCGCCGTGCTGCCGTTCGGCATGGCGCTGCTCTTCCTGGTGGTGCACCAGGGGCTGTTCGGGGTCTATCTGGGCAGCACGTTCGCGCCGAACCACAAGGGCATGCCGATCCTCACCAAGGAGGACAAGCTCGACTACCTCCGCAAGCAGGTGCTGACCTCGCGCAACGTCAAGGGCGGCGTGTTCGTGGACGTGGCGCTCGGGCAGCTCAACTACCAGATCGAGCACCACCTGTTCCCCAACATGCCGTCGCCGAACCTGCGCAAGGCCCAGCCGATCGTCCGGCAGTACTGCGCCGACCTGGGGGTCAGCTACCTGGAGACGGGACTGATCACCTCGTACGGGCAGGCCCTGCGGCATCTGCACGAAGTGGGCGCGCCCCTGCGCTAGCCACTGGCGCCCTTGAGACGTCGGAGGAGGTCGTCTCGGCGGCCTTCCAGCTCCGCGATCAGCTCTTCCTGCTCGTCCGCCATGCTGATCATCGCGCTGATCTCCACCTGGTCGGTGGCGCCCATGTCGCGGATCTGGTCACGCAGGTCCTTGGTCTCGGCGCGCAGCCTGGCCAGGTCCTCTTCGACGTGCCGCAAGTCGTCTTGTTCGCTCATGCTCCGGCTCTACCCATTGCGGGGCGGTTGGCCACCCGAGCGGTCCTCCGTACAGAATGGGCCCATGCGAAGGTTGTCGGCCAGCACCATCGTGTCGGTCGCGGTGGTCATCGTCGTACTGGCAGGTACGGTCGCCACCTCCTTCTTTCAGCCCGCCCTGGCACCGAACGCGCTCGACATCGTGCTGCCGCTCGTGGCCAGTGCCGGGGTGCTGGCGCGGCGCCGCTACCCGGTGGTGGCGCTGATCGTCGTGCTGGCGGCCGTCGCGCTCTACTATCCCCTGGCCCGGCTCGACGGGCCGATCCTGATCATGGCGTTCGTCGTCCTCTACACCGCCGCCGACCTGGGCCACCTGATCGCCGCCATCGCCGCGGGCGCGACCACGATGCTGGCCATGGGCCTGGGCGAGACCGGCGGGACCAGGCATGTGGACGACAGTATGTTCATCCTGATCACCGGATGGGTAGTGGCCGCGGTCGCCGGTGGGGGCGTCACCCGCAACCGGCGCGCCTATCTCCGGGAGGCCGAGCAGCGCGTGCTCGACGCCCTGCACGGCAAGGAGGAGGAGGCCAGGCGGCGGGCGAGCGAGGAGCGGCTGCGCATCGCCAGGGAGCTGCACGACCTCCTGGGGCACAACATCTCGATGATCAACGTGCAGGCCGCGGCGGCGCTGCACGGGCTGAAGAAGCGGCCGGAGGACGCGGAGGCCGCGCTCCGGGCGATCAAGGAGGCCAGCAAGGAGACGCTGCGCGAGCTGCGTACCACGCTCGGCGTGTTGCGGCAGGTGGACGAGGGCGCGCCGACCGCGCCCGCCGACAGCCTGGCCCGGATGGAGGCGCTGGTCGCGGCGTCGGGGCTGGACGTGCGGACCGAGCTGTCGGGGCCGCTGGACGAGGTACCGGCCGAGGTGGACCTGGCCGCGGCACGCATCATCAGGGAGGCCCTGACGAACGTCTCCCGGCACTCGGGAGCCGATACGGCCCGGCTGACCGTCACCAACGAGTCCGGAAATATCGTGATCCGCGTGGAGGATGATGGACCGGGCGCGACGTTCACCGGCGGGACCGGGTTCGGGCTGCAAGGCATGCGGGAGCGCGCCACCGCGCTGGGCGGCACACTGGAGGCGGGCCCCCGGCCTGATGGCGGCTTCCAGGTCGTCGCCCACTTACCGCTGAACGGAGTTCGATGATCCGCACCGTACTCGCCGATGACCAGAATCTCGTACGGGCCGGGTTCCGGTCCATCCTGAGCGACGAGGACGGCATCGAGGTGGTCGGCGAGGCGGCCAACGGCGCCGAGGCCGTGGCCAAGGCCCGCGAGCTGCGGCCCGACGTGGTGCTGATGGACATCCGGATGCCCGAGCTGGACGGCCTGGAGGCGACCCGCGCGATCGTCACCGATCCGCGGCTCGACGGCGTCAAGGTGATCATCCTGACCACGTTCGACCTCGACGACTACGTCTACGGGGCGCTCCGGGCGGGGGCCAGCGGGTTCCTGGTCAAGGACACGGAGCCGGCCGAGCTGATCCACGCGGTGCGCGTGGTGGCCAGAGGTGACGCGCTGATCGCGCCCTCGGTGACCCGGCGGCTGATCGCCGAGTTCGCGGGCCGGGTCAAGCGCCCGGAGCCGGGCCCCCGGCTCAACGCGCTCACCGAGCGCGAGCGCGAGGTCATGGCGCTGGTCGCGGCCGGGCTGTCCAATGACGAGATCGCGGCCCGGCTGGTGCTCAGCCCGGCCACGGCCAAGACGCACGTCAGCCGCATCATGACCAAGCTCGGCACGCGCGACCGGGCGCAGCTCGTGGTGCTCGCCTACGAGGCCGGCATGATCACCCCAGGCTGGCTTACTCCCTGAGTTGTACGGCGGGCGGCCGGTTGACACCACAGGTGTACGGCAGGTGCCCGCCCCAGCATGACGCGGCGGAGATGACCTTGGCCAGAACCTCTGACCATGGAGACCGTAGACCTCGCCCGCCTGCAGTTCGCCCTCACCGCGGGGGCGCACTTCCTGTTCGTCGCGCTGACCCTCGGCCTGGCGACGCTGGTGGCCGTCATCCAGACCTGGGCCACCTTGACCCGCAGCCCGGTGCACATGCGGATGACGCGGTTCTGGGGGCAGCTCTACATCATCAACTACGCGATGGGCATCGTCACCGGGCTCGTCATGGAGTTCCAGCTCGGGCTGTCGTGGAGCGGGCTCACCGAGTTCGCCGGGAACGTGTTCGGCTCGTCCCTGGCGATCGAGACGATCGTGGCGTTCTTCATCGAGTCCACCTTCCTGGGCCTGTGGATCTTCGGCTGGAATAAGCTCAACCGCTGGGCGCACTTGGCACTGATCTGGGTCGTCACGCTGACGGCCTACGCCTCGGCGTTCTGGATCCTGATCTCCAACGGCTTCCTGCAGAACCCGGTGGGCTACCAGCTCAAGGACGGCGTCCTGCACCTCACCGACTTCGGCGCGCTGGTGGCCAATCCGGCGGCGCTGGTCGCCTTCTTCCACATCGGCGGCGGCGCGCTGATCGTCGGTGGCTTCCTCATGGCCGGGGTGAGCGCGTACCACCTGGCCAAGCGCACGGCCGAGCAGGACTTCTTTCGCAAGTCGCTGCGCATCGGGATCTGCGTGGCGCTGCCCGCGACGCTGTTCACCGCGACGTTCGGCGGACTCGGCTTCGACACGATGCAACTGACCAAGCTGGCCGCCTGGTCGGGCAGCGCGCGGCGGATGGCCGAGGTGCAGGCGGACATGGTGGCCATGTACGGTCCGGGCGACTACCTGCCGTCGCTGGGGTGGGTGCGCGCCTCCGGGATCACCATGATGTCGCTCTTCGCGGTGCTCTTCTTCGTCTCCGGGGCGAGCTTTCTGCTGATGCTGTTCCGGCCGGTCGTACGGGGCTTCCGGCCGTGGCACTGGCTGCTGACGGCGCTGATCCCCGTCCCGTTCGTGACCATGATCGCCGGCTGGATGTTCCGTGAGATGGGGCGTCAGCCCTGGGCCGTGTACGGCCTGTTGAAGACCGCCGACGCCATGTCACCGGTGTCGTACGGGCAGATCAGGTTCTCGCTGACCGCGTTCGTCACCGTGTTCGCCGTACTCATCCTGGTCAACTACTGGCTGCTGGCCAGGACTGCCCGTAAGGGGCCGGATGCCGTCGCGCTGGGCGACCGCCCGCTCGAGACCGTCGCCCCCGTACTGACCTTCTGAGGAGCCGTCATGGAGATCCTTATTCTGGCCTTCTTCGCGATCGGCTACCTCGTGCTGGCCGGAGCGGACATCGGCGTCGGCATGGTGCTGCCGTATCTGGGCCGCACTCCGGGCGAGCGACGTGAGGCGATCGCCGCGATCGCGCCGTTCTTCCTCGGCAACGAGGTGTGGCTGGTGGCCACAGCCGGAGTGCTCGCCGGGCTCTTCCCTGCTCTGGAGGGCTCGCTGCTGAGCGGCAACTACTCGCTCGTCGTGGCGCTGCTGCTCTCCTGGGTCATCCGGGACATGGGCCTGTGGCTGCGTGGGCGGCTGGCGGGCGTCCGGTGGCAGGGGTTCTGGGACGGCGCCGTCGTGGCGGGCAGTTGGGGGCTGGCGCTCAGCTGGGGTTCGCTGCTCAGTGACGTATTGCTCGGCATCCATGGGCCTCTCGCGCTGCTGCCCGCCCTGCTGGTGGCCGCGTTGTTCGCCACGCACGGGCTGTCGTTCGCGGCGCTGCGGCTGCGGGGCGTGCTGCGCGAGCGCGCGGCGGTGCTGTCCGGCGGCACCGGAGAGGGCCGCACGTACGCCCTGACGGCGACGGCCCTGGTGGCGATCGGCGTCCTGGCGGGCTTCCGGCTGCCTCTGGCCCCGGGCACCTCGGGCGCGCTTCTGGTGCCGGTCATCCTCACGCTGATCCCGTTCCTGGTGGCCTCACAGGCGTGGGTCTGGTGGACCTTCCGGCACCGGGTGACCGGCCCGTCGTACCTGTAACCGGGGGAGACCATCCTCGGACCCTGCCCGCCCTGGTCGGCGGGCAGGCTGTAGCCCAGCCCTTGCTTAACCTATCGAAACTCGATAGATTTCCATCGCAACTCGATGGAAGGATGCGCCATGGGGAAACTGACAGTGCTCGCGCTGCGGGCCGTGCTCGGGGTGGTGCTCGTCGGCACCGTGTTCATACAGGTATTGATGGTGTGGACGTTGATCAGCGGGAACGACCCGGAGGACGGGTCGCTCCCGCTGACCCCGCTGCGCGTGATCACGATCCTGGGCATGGTGTCGGTCCAGGTCGCCGTGGTCTGCGTATGGCGGCTGGTGACGATGGTGCGACGCGGAACCGTGTTCTCCCACGCCGCCTTCCGGTACGTGGACATCGTGATCGGCGCGATCGTGGCGGCCGCCTTCGTGTGGTTCGCGGTCACGGCCATCAACGCGCCGGGCCAGCGGGACGACCCGGGCGTCACCGTCATCATGGCCGGCATTGGCGTGGCCATCCTGGGGGTCGCGCTCATCGTGCGCGTGCTGCGGGTGCTGCTCGCCCAAGCCGTCGCGCGGGACGGCGAAGCGGCGCAGATGCAGGCCGAGCTGGACGAGATGATCTGATGCCGATCGTCGTCGACATCGACGTGATGCTGGCCAAGCGGAAGATGTCCGTGGGCGAGCTCGCGGACCGCATAGGGATCACGCCCGCCAACCTGGCGGTGCTCAAGAACGGCCGTGCCAAGGCGGTGCGCTTCACGACGCTCACCGCGCTCTGCGAGGTGCTCCAGTGCCAGCCGGGCGACCTGCTGCGCTGGGAGGCCGAGGACGCCGCGGACGGATGACGCGCCCACACCGCCATGCCGCGGCGATCACGGCGTCGCGGAGAGACTTGCCTCTGCGGCGACGTCGTGGTCCGCGATCCACGCGCAGCCGCTGTCCGGGCTTTCGGTGTTCCGGATGATCACGTCCAGGCGGTCACGGGTACGGGTCAGCGCGGCGATCTGGGCATCGATGCGATTGCGCTCGGCGGCGAGCTGGGCGCGCGACTCCGGAGTACTGGCCTTGGCCTCGACGCAGGGCAGCAGTTCGGCGATGGTCCGGCTGGACAGACCGGCGGCGTAAAGCATCTGGATCAGGTGGACACGGTCGGCCGCCGACTCGGGGTAGTGGCGCTGCCCGGAGCCGCTCCGGTACGCGTCCAGCAGTCCCTGCTCTTCGTAGTAGCGCAGGGCCCGTACGCTCACGCCCGACTTCGCCGCCAACTCGCCGATACGCACCGTGACCTCCATCACAAGAGTTGCCTCTGACGTCAACGTCAGGTTTTAGCCTATCCGCATGCAGATCAACGGAGCACATGTGCTGGTGACCGGGGCCAACCGCGGCCTCGGACGGCAATTCGTCCTTTCTCTCCTCGACCGCGGCGCAGGCAAGGTGTACGCCACTGCCCGCCGCCCGGAGCTCATCGACGTACCGGGGGTCATCCCGCTGCGCCTCGACATCACGGATCCGGCATCGGTCGCCGCCGCGGCGGCAGCGGCACCTGACGTCAAGATCGTCATCAACAATGCGGGCATCTCGACCGGGGCGAATCTGGTCACCGGGGACCTGGACACGATTCGCCGCGAGATGGACACCCACTTCTATGGCACCCTCAATGTGATCCGTGCCTTCGCGCCCCAGCTGGCCGACGGCGCGATCCTCAACGTTCTGTCCGCGATCTCGTGGCTCGCCTTCGACGGCGCGGGCGGATACCACGCGGCGAAGGCCGCCGAATGGGCGCTCACCAACGCCGTACGTTTGGAGCTGGCCCACCAGCGCACCCTGGTGACGGGCCTGCACCTGGGCGCCGCGGACACCGACATGATGGCCTGGTACGACGGCGACAAGAGCGCCCCCGAGGTGATCGTCGCGGCGGCCCTCGACGGCATCGAGGCGCACCGGCCCGAGGTGCTCGCCGACGACTGGAGCCGCCAGGTGAAGGCATGGCTGTCGGAGGACCCGAATGTCATCTACCGGGAAGCGGCGGCCGCCCTCACGGCCTGACCTGCTGGGTTCGACCGCGGTTTCTCAGGCGCGGCCGGTACTGGGGACGGGCAGGCGCCTGCCCCCGGTGCCACCGTGACTGTGTCGCTTGCTGGGTATTATTTGTCGGCCGGCACGTACACCAGTTCGAGGACGCCGGACGGGAAGGACGTGCTTTTCACCAAGCGCAGGTTCACAGCCTGATCCAGCTCGGGGAACAGCGGCGCGCCCTTGCCGGTGACGGCGGGCAGCACCCACAGCCGGTACTCGTCGACCACGCCGAGCTTGATCAGGGAGTGCATGAACTCGGTGCCACCGGCGGCGACGAGGTCCTTACCGGGCTCGGCCTTGAGCTTGGCGATCTCCTCCGCGGTGTCACCGCCGGCGATGCGGGTCTCGGGCCAGTCGTCGGCCGATTTCAGGGTGCGGGAGAACACGACCTTGGGGATCTCGTTCATGGCCCTGGCAGACGGATGGTCGGAGCCGGGCCAGTATCCGGCCATGGCCTCGTAGGTGTTGCGGCCCATGAGGAAGGCCCCGGCCTCCCACAGCCGGCTGACAAAATACTCCTCCTGCTCGCGGTCGTCGATGCTCATCATGACGTCCCGGATTCCGTTGTCCCCGTCAGCGCTCTTGCCGTCGAGCGAGACGTAAAAACCCAGAATCAGCTTCCGCATCCGGTGCCTCCATTTGTTTCGTCCCGCGCCGGGACGGTCCCAACGCCCCATGGGGGCGCTTGCCTGAGCTCCGATCAGCGCCCACCGCTCGATCAGCTCGTGCTCAGCGGTTGGTCACTCACGCACTCAGACCACCGGCTCCCGCAAAACTCATCGCGCGCCGCGCCATCGATATCTCTCGCCCGCAGCAGCAGGAAGCCGCTCCCGGCGACGGCACGGTCGCGGCGCGACCGGAGCAGGCTGGGCCGCAGGTCCTGCGCGGTGGCCACGACATAGCCGCAGAGCGTAGCCGGTCACCGGGACGGTCCGGCAGCAACCAAAGTCGCGTTGAAGAGGTGACCTAAGTGGCCACGGCCCGGCCGCCCGGCAGTAGCGGCTGCGCCGGCCGGGGTCAACGAGGTCGGTCCCGACAACCCTCGCCCGTGGTTCGAATCGCTTGAGCGACGCGCTCACCCACACGAGCCCGCCCCGCGACCAATTCGCCCCCGGCTGGTCCAGTCGCCGCGTAGTCACCCGAAACAACACCCAAGCGGTACGATGCAAACCCCGAACCGGGCAGCTGGCCGTACCAGCAGCACCAGCGGGCAGGACTTCTCCGTCAGGGGGCGTGGCCGTACCACGCCCACCAGCGGTTTTCCACGTACCTCACGTTGATGGAGAACCCGATCGTGACTTCTGCCGTCCCTCGCGCCTTCCACTGCGAGCACACCCGCGCCAAGAGCAGGGTGTACGCCCTCGTCGAGCGCTCCGGTCAGCCCGCGACCCTGCATGCCGTACTGACCTGCACCGATCCAGCCGTCGCTCAGCACGCCGCCTACCTTCTCTCCTCGGTGCTGGAGAACGGCCTGGGCCCCGCCGCCCGCGCTGAGTCGGAGCGGATCGCGGCGGCTCTGCCCGACGCGCCCGCCGCCTCCTTCCGTCGTACGCTGGCCGATGTCGTGAACGGGACCTGGGCCGACGCCCCCGAGCTGGCCGCCACGTGGGAGTCCCTGCGGCGGGGCCGCGGCGACTCGGCCGGCCTCGGTGGCGACCTTGAGAGCCGCACACCGGGTGATGCCCGCCTCGAGGCCTTCCCCGGGCCGGTCGTACGCACGATCAGCCTGCTGGAGGTGCACGTCCACGACCCGGCTCGCCTTCTCGCGGCGGCCACCGCGACGGGCTGGAGGCCGTTCGACGCCGAGGACCTCGACGAGGACGACCGTCAGGACGTCGTCGGGGCCGTCATGCACTTCGTCAACGGCCCGGAGTTCCTGCCCGGCGCCGACCGGTTGACGGACGTCATGCAGGCGCGGCTGCTGCGCGTCGACAGGGGCGATGAGGTGAGCGACTGGAGCGCGGCGCCCGTGACGGCGAGGTTCGACACGGGAACGAGGTCCGACCCCGACGACTTGGCCGTCTGATCGCTACTTCACAAGCACGTCGGCGCGGCCGAGCACGAGATCAACTCGGCCCAGGTGGAGCTTGAGCAGGGTGACGTGGACGCGGTCGTCGAGCAGTATGCTGCCGGCCTTGCCGATTCGCACGGTGATGGTGAGCGTGGGACAGTGGATGGTCAAACCTCGTGGCGGATGGCGAGCACGCTGAGCCACGTGCGGTGGGTGGTGTTCTCGGCGTGCTCGCGTACCTCGAAGCCGATCTCGGCGAGGATCGCGAGCAGCGTGCGCGGCTCGCGGTGTACGAACCAGCGCTGGAGCCCTTTGTCGTGCGGGACCGGCTCCCAGACCTCGCCGTCGCCGGCCGAGGTGCTCAGCCCGAGCACGCCCCCAGGGCGCAGGGCCGCGTGCCAGGCGCGCAGCGTGGGGACGGTCTCGGCGGCCGGTACGTGCAGGAGGGCCGCGACCGACCACAACCCGGCCAGCGAGCCGGGAGCCAGCGGCGGGTGCCGCAGGTCGCCCAGGGCCACGGGAACGCCGCGGTCGGCGGCCAGTGCGGCGGCGAAGCGCGCTCGAAAAGCGCGGAACGCGGCGCCACTCACCAACACGCAGATGGCCAAATCGCTTCTCCTCGCCACCCAAGTCGGATGGGAAGCTCAGAGAATTACACCGGAGCGGCGTGCGAGAGCCCGTAGACCGGAGAGCTTGCTGCGGCGGTCTCGATGGAGCAGGTCGGTGATCACCTGTCGGAGGCCGGTTGGGCTGACCTCCGAGGGAGCTTGGCTGCAGCGTTCGGCACCCGCACCTACGTCAGGCACTGTTGCATGGTCTTCCGTCGCGAGCCCGTGATCGGGCAGACCCGGAGCTCGCGGCCTGTCTCGTCGACGACCTTCCTGCGTCCCAAGGGCCGCTCGAGTAGGATGGGCACTTCGACGCCACGGAGGATGTCGAGCACGGCAGGCGGCCACAACTTGTCCCGCCACATCTCCAGCAGCGTGCGCTCGGGGGGCGGGCAGGCATCGCGAAGCACTATCCGAAGCCGAACACTCGCCTCGGACTCGACGGCTTCGACTTTGTCGGTCTGGAGACATGCCGGGTCGCTCGCCCCGCCGAAGACCTGCAGGATGAGGACCCGTCCTTCCACCATGACCGTGTCGATCCGCCCGGGAAAGGGCGGTTCGACCGGCCGGGACTCCCGCATGCCAGCCACCATGGAGACGGCGACGGCCAGCACCAGAAGGCAGAACATGCGCCACAGGAAGGACGGGCCCAGGGGGTTCATTTCTTGTAGACGTCCTTGCCGACTGCCTTCATCACGTCATGGATGTCGGTGAAGTAGTTCACGCAGGTGGACACGCTAGGCTTGTTATCGACGTTGTTGCTGCCGTGGTGGATGCCCTTGGCCACCACGTATCCATCGCCCTTGCGGAAGGTGTAGACCGGAGCGCCCGAGTCGCCCCTGATCGTGCACCGGCCGGATTTCTTACCAACCTGAAGCCAGCGTGTCGTGCTCTTCGGCTTCGAGCCCTCGACCTTCCAGCCGATGTCGGTGACCTTGAAGCCGCAGATCTGTCCGTTGGACAGGGTCTTTGTATCCGGGCTGGCACCGCCGACGCAGTACTGGTCTGTTTCTCGCGCGGGGACCGAGAATCGCCCGCCCACCCATTGCTTTTCTGCTGAGTCCCTGCTACCGATGAAGATGGTGGGGCTGGTGACCCGGCCGAGTACCGTCTGTATCAGGGACACGTCGCCATAATAGGTGGGCTGATTCGGCAGTTTGATCGTTCCTTGACCGGCCACCCAGTTCGTCCATTCGACGACACCAGCGCTCGTGATTCCGTCAGACACAACGCAGTGCCCGGCGCTCACCATGAGGTGGTCGGCCGCAGTCCCCATGGCGAATCCAGTCGTGCACCCCCCTTCGGTGCCGTCGGGATTGGAGGAAGAGAACGCTGAGCCGCCGTTGAGCTTTCCCGTGTCCTTCTGCCGGGTGTCCGCGGCGGAGGTGGAGGCGGAGGATGTCGTGCCGACGTCCAGGCGCGGACGGTCACTCTCCGACCGCAGCCAGATGGCGACGTTGTACGTGCCGTACCGGTCCGCCAATGCCTTACGTAGCCCCGCGGATGCGTCGGTGGACTGCACCACGGCCAGATTGCGCTGGGGCCAGATTTGCGTGGCGAACAGCGCGGTTCCCGCCGGGATCGTCTCGTCCAGGTCGAGCACCTGGTCGGTGATGGTGTTCAGCGCCTGGTAGCTGTTGGCGACCTCGGCGTATCGGGGAGTGATCGAGTACGGGGTTTCCGCGGCGGCCACTGCGGCAGTCCTGGCCGCCGGTGAATCCTCGTTCTCGAAACCGATCGCGAGGGTCTCGTCGGCGTCGCCGTTGTCCACCGCGATCCCGCTCAGCACCTTGCTCGCGGTGTCCTTGCCCGCCGGCGTCGCGGGAGCGACCACCCGCCCGCTGGCCGGGTCGAAGTAGGGCGGGGCCAAGGTGGTGGCGTTGGCCTGTGCACGGTTGTCAGCGCCGTTCAACGCGTGCACGTTCTCTGAGGAGACCGGTAGCCCGTCCAGCTTCCAGTCCGCGGGCGCGGTGAACACTTCCACCCCGTCGGGTCCCGCCGGGTACAGCACCTGGGGTGCCGGGACCGGTTGGGTGACGACCGTCAGCTTCGGCACCTCGGTGCCGGGGTCGCCGTACTCGGTGGAGGCGAGCTCGCGGAAGTTGTCGGAGGTGTTGGCCTCGTTCGGCTCCTGCAGTGTGAGCCCATAGTTAGGGCTGCCGCTCGCCCATGCTGCGGCGATCTCCTTGACAGGCCAGTCGAGTGTCCCTCTGCCGCAGTCGCTGGCGTGGGACTGGGTGACGATCGTGGCGCCCTCGGTGGTCGTGGCCGGCTTGTTGGCCCAGGTGAGGTTGTACGGATCCCAGCGGCTGGTGGTCCGCCGGACCTGGATGCCGTCTCCACTCTCTCCGCAGCCCGGGCCATCGGTGTTCACCACCGACAATTTCGCGTCGATGATGCGCTGACCCGTGAGAGCCATGGTGTCGAAGCGCAGCAGGCCGCGGTTGCGTATGCCGAAGATGCCGCCGGTCATCAGCAACGGCGAAGACGGGTCGCCTGTGCCGCCCTCGTCGGAGACGTCCACGTCCGCACTCGTCGGCATCGCGACCGAGCCGCTGATCGTCACGGGGAAGGCCGCGGTGTCCAGCTTGGCGCCGTCCAGCGCCACCCGCAGGTTGTCGCCGGACTGCTCGCTCTTGAACGCGCTGGGGGCTGATTTCGTGGCCGTCCGCCGTCCTGGCTTGATGTGCAGGCGGGGCGTCAACGCTCGCAGAACGGTTCGCCCCTGAGCGTCCACGAGCTCCTCCCGCCGCTCGCCGGACGAGGCGCCCTTCACCTGCACGGGAAGTGTGAGGTCCAGGGGTATCGTCGGACGACGCTGGAGGACGATCTCGTAGCGGAATCCCGCTGCCATGGCGCTGACCACAAGCTGGGCGCCGTCGCCCAGGTCGTACGTCGCTCGGTTCGCCGAGATCTGAGGGCGCGGGAGCGGCGTCGGCCATGACAGGGCCAGCGATTGACCTCCGGCGGTCGACAACTGGGCGAACGGTTCGGACTGTCCGCCTGCCGTGAAAGCGAGCGAAGCCTTCACGAGTTTCGGCCGAAAAGCGCCGTCCTTCTCGACGAGCCCCGTATCGATCCAGGCCCACGCTCCGTTGTTCTGCTTGAGTCGCACGGGTCGGGACCAGGTTTCGATGATCACCTGCCCGTCCTGCCGACGGACCACTCGCCGAGATTCTGTGGCGGCGCCCAGGATCTCACCTGGTAGCTGCTTGGTCGCGGCCTCCATGGAAACAGGCGACGGGCCAGCTTGTTGTGCTTGGACGGGCGGGGGGTTGAGGATCGAGGCGGCGAGGGCCGCACTCGCTGTGACGGCGAGAGCTGAGCTTCGTAACGACCGTGTAAACCGCAAAGGCGCCATCTCCATGAAGATCCTGACAATCCGGAAAACTCGGAGTGAGCGTAGATCGCGAACGGCTGTGCGGCAAGATCAACGCTGAGTCATGGCGCGATGACCAGAGCGTGGGTTTCCGCAGCATGGCGTGTACGGATGCCTCCCATACTTCCGGCGTAGGAAATCTCAGGCAGGCAAAAGGGGCCCGGCTCAAGCCGAACCCCTTCTACGGAAAGTGAGCTAGGAGAGGTCGAACTCTCCCTTACCGGCCCCGTCCAGGAAGGCTGACCACTCTGCGTGAGTGAACGCCAGAACGGGCCCCGATCCGTGATCCTTGGTGTCCCTCACCAGAACCGAGTCGTCGGCGCGCCGCATCACCTCGACACAGCTACCGCCGTTGCCACCCGACGCTTTCGCCTTGGTCCAGACCCCTACCGGCAGACCTGGTGTGTTACTCATAGCGGCTCATCACCTCGCGTATGATCTCCCTGCTGGCGTCAACGGGATGCGCCATGTTGGACAGGGCATCCCATCGCACAATAAGCGCTTGCACGGTCTGAGTGCGATTGGTTACTCGACCTTCCTCAGCGCTCTCTATATAGGCGTGGTCAGGTCCGCCGTCCCTCATAGTAGCCACCTCGAACGCGCCCAGCAGGCCCGTGGTCAGCCCTGCCGCAAGGGGTAGCACCCTGAGTGTGACGTAAGGAGGATTGAGGATCTCTAGGATTTTCGCAAGCTGTTCGCGCATCACCTCTTTCCCGCCCACCGGTCGGTGCAGAACGTTTTCATCGACCAGGGTCGAATACATCGGAGGTGGCTTTCGGAGAAAAACAGACTGTCGTCGAATTCGAAGCTGTACCGCCTTCTCAGCTTGGTCTTCGGTCGCGCCTGGTTCGCCGAGGAATACTTGCCTAGCGTAGCTTTCCGTCTGGAGCAGACCGGGGATGATCATCGGCTCCGAGGTACGTATGGTGTGCGCGGCGGCCTCCACACGTGGCCACTCCTGGAACCACTTCGGCCCGAGAGAGTTGTGTATCTGCGGGAGGAGCTCCAGGAGCTGCCCGTGGAGGCCAAGAGCTTTCTCGATCTCTCGTGTCAGCGCTTCGCCCGGCTTGCGCATCATGCGCTCAACGTGCCCCACGGCGCTCTCGCTGTAGGGAAGTCGCTCCGCTAGACGCTCTTGGCTCAACCCTTGTTCCGTCCGGTACGAACGTAGGCGGGAGGCGAATTCCTTCCATGCCTTCCTACCAGGATCCTGCCCATTTTCGGCCATAACAACCCTTTCGAACCTCTCCCCGTACTCCCCCACTTACGGCCACCCAGTGAATCCGGAAGGAACTGTACGCCTACTTTTGCGGACTGGACAGGGAGGTAACGCCATTCTGAGAGGGCCTACCGAAATCTTGGGGCCGTAAGTCTCGATGCCCCAGATATGTCCTCACCCCAGGGTGGATCCATGTATGCACATAGCTCCCAAACACACCGGACGTTGCTTCGCGCCAGCCCCGACACTCCACGCCAAGCCCGCCAAATCGTGCGCATATGGTCAGCCCTCGGCTTGGGGCTGAAAAGTGAACTGCTGGAGGATGTCGAGTTGGTGGTCTCCGAATTGGTGACCAACTCCGTGACGCATGCGCATTTCCGTCCGGGTCGGCAATGGGTTCAGCTCAGCATCGATATGGATCCCACGTCGGTGCGCGTGACAGTGACGGATCCTGGACATCCCACCGAATATCCGCAACGGCGCTGCGCAGACTCGCGGGACTTGGACGGTCTCGTAGTGGGAGGCAGGGGACTACAGATCGTTGATCATATCTGCCACGGCGCCTGGGATACGAGCCTGACCGAGAGTCATGAACGCATGGTTCACGCCCGAATTCCCATAGATCCCCACACCTGACAGGTGCACCCACCTGGACCGACGCTGGGCGGGGCAGGCGTTCACACGCCGGGCCATCCAACGCGACCGCAGGCACGAAGTACATGAGAGCTCTATCCGGCCGATCAATGAGGCTCGGGCGATCTGGACGGGATTGTTGTCCGGAAGAGTCCGCTAGAACGGGCGTGGCGGCGAAATCTGGAGGGACGGCGCCGTCACGCCTGCTAAACCGCTCCTGGTGGTTCAGAAACCGATGGCTTCGCGGAGCAGCAGGACGGTGCCGCGGCCTGGGTTGGGTTCCGCGTTGAGGATGAGAAGGCGGTTCAGAGCGCTGGGCTGCCCGTATGCCTTCATGGCGCGCTCGTTCTCCAGCGGAAGGCAGTGGTCTTCGACGCGTCGCAGTGCGGTGCTCAGGTCGGGGACCACCTTCTGTGCCCCGACGATCCAGATCGCGCGGGGCGCGGCGCCCGAGTAACCGGCCAGTTGGCTGCCGCTGGCCGAGGCGGCCACAAGGGATCCGGTCTCGGTGACCGCGGCGACGCTGCCCACGATGACGTCGGGGCAGGCGATCATCCGCCAGATCTCGGCCAGTTGGGTCGCACGGTCCATGGTCGTGCTGCTTGCCTTGACGGACTTGTATCGGCCGCTGGTGTTGATGTCCTCATCGATGCCGGACAGGCGGAGGGTTTCGCTGGCCCCGGTGAACACGCTGGCGCCCTCCGGGATCAGGTCGTTGACGCGGGTACGCGCGGCGGCGGCGTCGTCGAGGATTTCCACGGTGAAACCGTGTGCGGTCAGCGCGGCGGCCGCCCGCTCCAGGCGCTGATCGGACGCCCGGTCGGCAAACGGCGCGGCAACGGGCGCCTCGGCCGTGCGGGGCGCCGAGCCTGCCAGCGGGGTGGTGTCGAGGTATCTGACCTCGTAGGCCCGCTCCGTGAACTTCCAACCCTCGCCGGTGCGCTGGTAGCGGTCGTGGTAGACGGCGTAGTTCACGCCCTCGCGGCCGTCCTGGGTACGTGCGATCTCTTGGATGTAGGCGCGGCCGGTCGCCGTGTCGCCGTCCAGCTGGATCGTGCCCGGGTGCGTGTTCTGCACGAAGAAGTCCCACTGGCTCTGCAGTCGCTCGCCCTCGGAGCGGATCTGCTCCCGGCCGACCATCTCGGGGATAGTGGGTATCCGCAGCGCGCCATCGTGGGTGAACAGGGACGCGAGGCGGGGGCGGTCGCGCATCATCGCCGCGTCGGTGAACTCGGCGCGCAGCGCCTCGATCTCGACGCGGTCGGCGATGGCCTGAAAGTCGCTCATCGGTTTCCTCCTGGTCGCCTCGAAGCCGGTGTACGACGGCTTCGTGGGTGGCGTGTTCGTCTCATCGGTTCGACAACGCAACCCCGCTGAATGTGAGGATCCGCTGAGAGTGCCCCTTCAGCGGGGGTTGTCGGCGCGCCAGGCGATGTAGTCGGCGACCGCCGTGCCGACGTCGAAGGCCGGGGTGAAGCCGGTGTCGTGGGTGAGCCGGGTGATGTCGAGGTAGGGGTCGTCTCCGGGGCCGTTCCGTCGTCCGGGCAGGAGGTCGGGCCGCGAGCCGGGGGTGATCGCCCGTACGGCGTCCACGAGCTCGCGGTTGGTGAACGGCCGGCCGCTGGAGACGTTGTAGGTGGTGTGCCGCAGGGTTTCCGTGGTCATCAGCAGGGCGATCGCGCGCCCGGCGTCGGGTGCGTAGCAGCTGTCGCCGCCGTCGTCGGCGTACAGCGGCTGCGGCTGTTCACCGCGGAGTGCGGCGTTGATGTACGGCGGGATGGGGTTGAACGGTGATTCCGGGTCCATCAGCGGTCCCCAGATGCTCCCGATCCGGAGCACGACCGGCTGGACGCCGCTGCCCTGGAGGCTGTGCGTGGTGAGCGGCTCGACGGCCTTCTTGAAGGCGATGATCAGGTGCGGCAGGTCCGCGGTGGGCAGCGCGAGCTCCTCGTGCCAGCGGGTCTCGGCCGCGCCGATGTACACGCCGAGGCTGCTGGCGACGGCGAATCTGCGCACGCCCCAGGCGCGGGCGGCGTCCAGCGCGTTGAGCAGGCCGATCGTGTCCGTACGGAAGAAGGTGACCGGGTCCTTGTCAGGGATGCTGCCGGCGAGGTGGACGATGTCGCTGATGTCGTGGCGATCGGCCAGGGCCAGGAAGGCGTCCCGGTCGGTGACGTCCAGGGATTCCACGGTGACCCGGCCGGCCAGGAACGAGGGGACCTTGGTGCGGCGGTGTGCGGTGACGACGACCTGGTGTCCGAGGTCGACGAGGGCGCGGGCGGTGTGGGCGCCGATCATGCCGAGCCCTCCGGTGATGAGGATCATCGGGCCACCTCGTAGCGCAGGTGGGTCACGCCGGGGGCCGGGACGGCCTCCAGCAGACGGAGGTGTACGTGTTTCGGGAGCTCCCGGAAGAAGGGGCGGCCGGCGCCCAGCAGGACGGGCACCTGGTGGAGGATCACCTCGTCGACGAGGCCCGCTTCCAGCGCGGCGGCCAGCACGCCGCCGCCCATGAGGCCGACATCCTTGCCATCGGCGAACTGGCGGGCGACCGCGATCGCGTCCTGGATGCCGGTGGTGATCAGGGTCTGCCGCTCGGTGATTTCTGGGGCCGGTCGGTGGCTGAGGAGGATCAGCGGGGCTGCCGGGTGCGGGCTGCCGCCGCCGAAGTGGTCGGAGTCGTCGTAGGTGTTGCGGCCGGCCACGATCGCGCCCACGCGTCCGGCGAGAATGTCGAAGAGGCGGGCGCTGGGCTCGCTGAGGTTGAATCCGTCGAACGTCTGGCTGGGTGTGTCGCCGTTGAAGTACCAGTCGAACAGCATGTTCGCGTCGCCGAGGCCGCGTCCGGCGCCGGGGCCGCGGCCGGTGATGTAGCCGTCGACCGAGACGGCGTGGGCGCTGATGACCTTGCTCATGTCTTTCCTTCCGGATCAGCCGGCTTGGGGAAGCCGGCGATTCGGTATCGAGCCTGCCGTTCAGGTGAGGCGGGAGGCATCCGTGCCGGCCACGTGCCGGGTACGCGGGCACCACGTGGTGGCCACGTACGCCGACACCACGACCTCACATTCCGGTGGGCTGTCTTGTCGAAACCGATGAGGGCAGATGCGACCAAAGGAGCCGGCTACACCATGACCACCCCACCCGATCCGGGATTGAGCGCGATCATGAGCGAGCGGCGTCAGCTGATCAATGTCGCGTACCGGCTCCTGGGCTCCCTGGCCGAGGCCGAGGATGCCGTCCAAGAGACCTACGCCCGCTGGTGCGCCATGTCCCCGCAGCAGCAGGACGCCATCGAATCCCCCGGCGCCTGGCTGACGACGGTCACCAGCCGCATCTGCCTCAATCTGCTCGGCTCGGCCCGGTCACGGCGTGAGACCTACGTGGGCGAATGGCTCCCTGAGCCGCTGCCCGAACGTACGGAGTGGGTCACGAGCGACACCATGGTCGACCCGGCCGACCGGGTCACCCTGGATGAGTCGGTCAACCTGGCCTTCCTGGTCGTGCTGGAGTCGATGACCCCGGCCGAGCGCGTCGCGTTCATCCTGCACGACGTCTTCTGCCACTCCTTCGCCGAAGTGGCCGAGATCGTCGGCCGTAGTCCAGCGGCGTGCCGCCAGCTGGCCTCCTCGGCCCGCCGCCGCATCCGGGCCGCGCGGCCTTCCGCGACTCCGGCGGCCCAGCGCGCCGGCGTCGTCAGGGACTTCAAGCAGGCATGGCAGGCCAAGGACATCGACGCCCTCATCGGCCTGCTCGACCCCGACGCCACGGCGATCGCCGACGGCGGCGGCTCTGCCATCACCTTCCTGCATCCCATCGAAGGCGGCGAGCAGATCGCACACGCCTGGATCGAGCTGGCCGGCCGACTGCCGGGCAACATGACGTTCCTGGAACGTACGGTCAACGGTCAGCCCGGTCTGGTGGCTCAGGAAGACGGCACCACTGTGACGGTGTTCGCGTTCGAGGTCGTGGACGATCGGATCAAGCGCATCTGGGTGGTCCGCAATCCCGACAAACTGCGTCGCTGGACGACGGGCTGAAGCGCGTCCGCGCCTCAGCCCTGCCGGTCCGCTGCTTGCCGTGCGTCAGAAGACCGGCGCGCCGTCACGCGTCAGGCGCCAGTTGGCGGCGGCGAAGTCGGCCGGGTTGATCGTGCCCTTGGCCGTCGCGTAGTCGATCAGCGCCTGGCGGATCTCCACCTGGGCGTTGTACAGGACCGGCGCGCCCGCGACGTGCGGGAACCCGCCGCCGCCCGACTGCCGGTAGTTGTTGATCGCGACCACGAACTCCTTGTCCGCCGGCACCGGCGCGCCCTCGTAAGTGAGGTTCGCGATCCGCTGACCCACCGGCTTGGCGATGTCGATGTCGTACGACACGCCCGACAGCTGGTCGTAGTTGTAGTCCGGCGTGTTGCCGGCGTTCGTGAGCTTGGCGACGTCCACGGGGTCGCCGGGAGCCAGCTGGTTGAAGTACTTGGCGGAGTACTCCAGGTAGTCCTTGATCTGGGCGCCCGTCAGCTTCACGGCCAGCAGCGTGTTGTCGTACACGTACAGCCCGGCCACATCACGCACCCGGATGTCGCCGGCGGGGAAGACGGCGGTCCGGCTGAACGGCGCGGCGATCGACAGGACCGGGAGCTGGTTGTCCGGCAGGGCCTGCTTGACGGTCTCGACCTGGACCTGCTGGATGTAGTCGAGGATCGGGGTGTCCTTGTAGGGCGACTCGGCGGCCGAGAGCTGCTCCGACGACTTGGCCACGACCTTGTTGACGTAGCCGACCGTGGCGTCGTGCTGCGGCTTGAGCAGGGCGGTGATCTTGGGGTCCTCGGCGGCCGTGTTCGTGTTGAGCGTGGCCGAGGACTTGCCGGTGACCGTCCATCTGCCGCGCTGTTTGGCGAGCTGGAAGTCGATCACGCTGAGGCGCTGGCCCCACTTGCTCGGCTCGGTGAGCAGGACCTGCCGGCCGGTGGTCTGGTTCGTGACGAACCGCTGGGCCACGTCGTTGTGCGCGTGCCCGAACAGCACCGCGTCGATGCCCGGCACCTGCTCCGCGACCATGGCGGAGGCGTTCTCCACGGGCAGGTCGCCGCCGTACGACGACATGCCGTTGTCGCCCGCGTGCGCGGTCACCACGACCACGTCGGCGCCCAGGCCACGGATGATCGGCACCCACTTCTTGGCCGACGCCACCAGGTCGGTGAAGCGGAGTTTGCCCTCGACGTTCGCCTTGTCCCAGATCGCGACACCCGGGTTGGTCAGGCCGAGCACACCCACCTTGACCGGCTTGTCGCCCTTGACGTTCATGGTCTTGATCACGAACGGCAGGTAGGCGGGCCGGCCGGTCTTCGCGCTGACGGCGTTCGCGCCGAGCACCGGAGCCTTCATCTGGTGGATCCAGGTGGCCAGCAGGGGCAGGCCGTAGTTGAACTCGTGGTTCCCCAGGGTGACGGCGTCGTAGCCGATGGCGTTCATGGCCTTGGCCATCGGGTGGACCGGGCCGTTCCTGGTGATCGGCTCGACCTTGGCGTAGTAGTACGCCAGCGGGGTGCCCTGGATGGTGTCACCCGAGTCGAACAGCAGCGTCCGACCGGCGCCACGCTCCGCTCGCACCTTGTTGACCAGCGTCGACACCTTGGCCAGGCCGACGTTGTTGCCGGCGCTGTCGGCGTAGGCCGCGTCCTTGTAGTAGTCCCAGTTGAGGACGTTGCCGTGGATGTCGGAGGTGCCCATCACGGTGACGGTGATGGTCTTGTCACCGGTCGCGTTCGCGGGTACGCCCATCAGGGCCAGCGCGGTCAGCGCGACGGCCCCAAGCTTCATGGTGTGCATGGCGTTGACAGTAATTGCGGCGCATAACCCATGGATCACGGACCCTAGGCTTCGTCCCATAAAATCGTACTTACTGGATAAATGCCACATTCTCCCCAATGAAGGCAGTGGCAAAGTGGCGCTCCATGCCCATTGACCACGGATGCCCAGTTCGTAGACACTCGGTTTCTAGAAGCGACTCCATCCTTCACCCTGCGGGGAAATCATGATCGTTGAGTTCGTGATCGCAGTAGCTCAAGGCGTCGTTCAATCTCTCCTGGTCGACCTCATCCGAGGCAAGCGGGATGCCGCAAGAAAGCAGGAGATCGAAGCCGCCGCCGCCTCTATCGCCCGAGAACGTGCAGCGCTGAGCACCGAGCAACTTGATGAGGTCGTCCGAAAGGTGATGACCGAAATAGCAGAGATCATCAAACGCGACCCCGATCTCACCGTCGGCCCGCTTGGCGGCGTCAAACTCGCCCGGCAGGTGGCCAAGAAGAACACCCCCGAACTCCAAGAGCAGATCCTCACCGATCGCCTCGCCCGGTTGAACGATATCGTCAATCAACGAAGAGCGGCTCTCGGCCTGCCGTTGAATCCGGCTACTGCCGTCCAGTATGAGCAGGTCGCCAAAGATGATCTGCATTCAGATCTATGGCGCACCGAGCTGGAGGCGATGAAGCAACGCGTACATAGGCGCCGCAGCGGGCAGTCCGAGACGGATAATGCATGACCGACGCAAGAATACCGTCCAGATTTCACCGCGAAGTGACTCTGCACCTGTACAAGAATCTGATGCCCGAGCCCGAGCCTTCGGCGCCCCTGATTCTCGGCATCCACGGCCCCTCCGGGGAAGGCAAGACATATCAGTGCGAAAAACTCATGGAACGTTTGGGAATCGAAACCAGCCTCGTCTCGGGTGGCGAACTGGAGAGCGTGGAGGCCGGCGAGCCGGCCAGGCTGGTACGCGAAAAGTATTTGGCGTGCGCAAGAATGCGGGCGAGCAGCAGCCGGGGCCTCCGGCCGGTGGCGTTGATTTTCAATGACATCGACGCCGCCATCGGCAACTGGGGCGACATGGTGCAGTACACGGTCAACAGACAGAACATATTTGGCGAGCTCATGCACTTGGCAGATTTTCCGCAGCACGTGGACGGTCAAAGAGTCAAGCGCGTGCCGATCATCATCACCGGCAATGACTTCACCAAGCTGTACGGCCCGCTGATCCGGCCGGGACGTATGCGCCCGTTTCCATGGGCGCCGACCCGGATCGAGAAATCCGAAGTAGTCGCGAGTATGTTCCCCGAGCTTCGGGCCGACTGCGCGCAGTTGCTCGACGAGTTTCCCGACATGCCCATAGCCTTCTTTTCCGCCATACGTAACGATCTAGCCGATGACCTGCTCTGGGAGCACATCGCCGCCATTGGTCCACGCGAGGCCCTGGAGCGGCTTGCTCATGGGCTCCAGCCGAAGATACCCGGGAATGTCACGCTACCCAGAGTAATCGCCACCGGGCGTGTCATCCGTGCCGCCAGTAGCTATGTCAACCATCTATGGAGCAGCTCGTGGCCTACACCTACACAAGATCAAGAACGGAAACCACCACCTTCACCCTGACACGGATGGATGCCGTGATCTCGCAGGTCCGAACTGCGCTTCGCCGTACGTACACCCCCTCTTCGACCATCGAGAAAGTGTGCAGAGGCATCCAGAATCAATGGATAGAAAAAGTAACAATATGCGGGGAAGACGACTACGGGTCCATCTGGTGCCAGCTCGCGCTGCACATTGATTGGACGCGCTACCAGCTGCACATGACAGCGGGGCGGACGACGATCACGTACGATCAGCGGTGGGCCGAGGGCGCGTCCATAGAATTGGACGAAGCACTCCTTCTTTACGACCGATACGTCAAGAGCAAGGGCGGCTCCTTGCGTTCCCATGTATATGTCTACTACATCTCAGGGACCTCGCATTCTTGGCGATCCCAAGTTCAGCAGGCGCTCGGCTTCGTCACCGCCCAGCCAAAAACATGGGCCGGTCAGCAATCCGGGACGAAGATGATGATTCCCGAGCTGGATGAGATAACCGTGGACTTCAGCATGGTCGCCTGAAACCGGCTGCTGCGGCCACAGCGTCTTCAGTGAGACTTGACCGAGGCGTCCTCGGCGGGGATCTCCTTCGGTGAGGCGCGCAGCCAGCGGCAGCCGTGCGGGTCCATCGTCAGCCGGGCCACGCCCTCCTCCGAGACCTCCAGGGTCCCGTCCACCAGGAGGTCCGTGAGCGTGTGCGTCTCCAGGCCGACCAGCTTCAGCTCCACGTCCTGGGCGGTTTCGCCGAGGTTGTGGATCGCCACCACCGTGGCGCCGTCGGCGTCGGAGCGGTGCGCCAGGATCGCCGGATCGGCCGTCTCCAGCACCGTGCAGTCGCCCCAGGCCAGCTCGGGGCACTCCCGGTAGCGCTCGATGAGCAGCTGGAACCAGCGCAGCAACGAGTCGTTGTCCCGCTTCTGGTCGGCCACGTTGATGCGAGCGGGCGCGAAGGCGGCCTCCGGCATCTCGCGTTCGGGGGTGCCGCGGGTGAAGCCGCCGTCCGGTGACCACTGCATCGGCGTCCGTACGGCCATGCGGCCCTCCGCCTTGAGGTTCTCGCCCATGCCGATCTCTTCGCCGTAGAACATGACGGGGGTGCCGGGGAGGGAGAAGAGCAGGCTGTAGGCCATCTTGATGCGGCGCATGTCCCCGCCCATCATGGTCGGCAGGCGTCGGCGCAGGCCACGGCCGTAGATCTGCATGTCCTCCTCGGGGCCGAACGCCTGGAAGATCTCCTGGCGTTCCTTGTCCGTGAGCTTGTCCAGCGTCAGCTCGTCGTGGTTGCGGAGGAACATCGCCCACTGGCAGTCCTTGGGCGGTTTGGGGCGAGAGCTGAGCGCGTCGGCGAGCGGCTCGGCCTCGCCGCGCGCCAGTGCCAGCCACGCGCGCTGCATGCCGATGAAGTCGAAGCACATGGTGAGCTGGTCGCCGAGTCCGTCGCCGAAGTACGGGAGCAGGCCCTTGTAGGGCAGGTTGACCTCGCCGAGCAGCACCGAGGCGCCCTCGCGGCGGGTCATGAAGGCGCGCAGGTCCGCCAGGAACTCGTGCGGGTCGGCAAGCTGGGGCTGGACGTTCTCGATGAGGAACGGCACCGCGTCGACCCTGAACCCCGACAGCCCGAGCTCCATCCAGAAACCCAGGATCCGGGCGATCTCATCGCGGACCTCGGGGTTGCTGACGTTCAGGTCGGGCTGGTGGCGGTAGAAGCTGTGCAGGTAGTACTGGCCGGTGGAGGTGTCGAGCTGCCAGATGCTGTCCTCCTTGTCGGGGAAGACCACCTGCTTGGGATCGTCGGGTTCCGGCTTGTCCGACCAGACGTACCAGTCGCGCTTCGGCGACTTCTTGCTGGAGCGCGACTCGATGAACCAGGGATGCTGGTCGGAGGTGTGGTTCACGACCAGGTCCGCGATCACCCGCAGGCCGCGGTCCTTGGCGGTGCGCATGAACTCCACGAAGTCGCCCAGCGTCCCGAGCCTCGGGTCGATGGCGTAGAAGTCGGTGATGTCGTAGCCGTCGTCCCTGTTGGGGGTGGGGAAGAACGGCATCAGCCACAGACAGGTGACCCCGAGCCCCGCCAGGTAGTCGATCTCCTGCGTGAGCCCCCGGAAGTCGCCGACCCCGTCGTCGTTGCCGTCCTTGAACGTCTCGACGTCGAGACAATAGACAACGGCATTCTTCCACCACAGGTCAGACGTGTAGGTCAGTCGCATGACGCGACCGCTACCCAGCGGCGGCGCACACATTCCGGAACGCGACTCTCATCCACATAAGCCGGACAGGTCCCATACGCCCGTAGTGGCCATTGAATGTCGCTAAGATCTCCAGCGGCAAGGTTGTAGCGCAGAGGTCGTCGCGCCTTACAGCAGGTTGGAGGACGTCGGTTCGAATCCGACCAGCCTTGCCCCAAATCGCGGAGTGGGGGTGTGGGTGTCGGTCGTCGATCCTGACTGGACCGGGACACCGCCGCCCGAATCAGGAACCCTCCCCAACCCCGCTGAGGTCGAGACCTGCCTGCGGGTGATGGCCCAGGCACGCGCGGCGGATCCGGCCGATCCTCAATGGGCGGCCGTGCACGAGGCCGCGGCGCACCTGTACCGGGCGGGGAAGAAGACCCGAAAGGCGTCGCGGCACGCCGAGCGCAGGCGACGCGACCACGAGGCCACGGCGGCCACGACGCGCTATCGAGAGCAGGATCCATCCCCCGCGCTCGTCCCGCCGGCAGCCCCGACGGGCCCCCAGGATCCGCCGGGTGACGCGCCGACACGGCGCCCGCTGGTGGGCACGCGACGCTGTTACGTCTGCAAGTCCGCCTACCAGCAGGTGCATCCGGAATACCACCTGCTGTGCCCGGACTGCGCCGAGGAGAATCTGGCCCGTCGGCACGCCCACTGCGACCTGCGTGGCCGCCGGGCGATCGTGACCGGCGGCCGGGTGAAGATCGGTTTCCAGCTGACGCTGAAGCTGCTGCGCGACGGCGCGGACGTCCTGGTC
The DNA here is from genome assembly GCF_040649695.1 of Nonomuraea sp. NPDC048901. Lineage (NCBI taxonomy): Bacteria > Bacillati > Actinomycetota > Actinomycetes > Streptosporangiales > Streptosporangiaceae > Nonomuraea > Nonomuraea sp. NPDC048901. The sequence continues at coordinate 78,044 of NZ_JBEZFW010000024.1, forward strand.
ACCACCCGCTTTCCGCGGGATGCCGCCCGTCGGTTCGCGGCCGTGCCCGACGCCGAAGCCTGGCTGGACCGGGTACACGTCCACGGTGTCGACCTGCTCGACCTGGCGGCCGTCGCGGGTCTGCTGGAGTCCGTTCAGCGGCGGTTCAGTCATCTCGACATCCTCGTCAACAACGCGGCCCAGACGATCCGCCGACCCGGCGCGTACCACCGCGAGGTGCGCGCGGCGGAGCGCGCCCCGCTGAGCGGCCTGGCCGCGCGGATCGACGTGGCGGACATATCGGGAACGGTCGCGCCCGCCGTTGCCGCGCGGCCGGAACTCGCGCCGGCGGTCGCGACTCCATCGGGCTCCGGGCAAGCTGTCACGCGACGGGACGCCCTGGAGGCGCTGTTCCCCGCCGGGCGGACGGACGAGACCGGTCAGCCGCTGGACCTGCGCGATCGCAACAGCTGGAGTCTCCGGCTGCACGAGGTGGACCCGGCCGAGTGGCTGGAGGTCCAGTTGGTGAACTCCTTCGCGCCGTTCTTGCTGACGTCCCGGCTGCGCGGTCTGCTCGAGGCCTCGCCGTGGCCGGACCGGTACGTCGTGCAGGTCTCGGCGATGGAGGGCAGCTTTTCCCGGGAGCAGAAGACCGTCCGCCATCCGCACACCAACATGGCCAAGGCCGCCCTGAACATGCTGACCCGCACCGCCGCCGCGGACTATGCGGCCTCGGGCATCTACATGAACAGCGTCGACACTGGCTGGGTCACCGACGAACGCCCTCATCCGGACAAGACCGCGCAGCGGGAGGCAGGGTTCCGCCCGCCGCTGGACGTCATCGACGGCGCCGCCCGGGTCTACGACCCGATCGTGCGCGGTGTGGGCGGGAACCGGATGTCCGGCCTGTTCTTGAAGGACTACCGACCGGTGGATTGGTGATGATGGAGCCGACGCCCGTACGCTGCCCCGCGATCGAGCACGTTGACGTGCCGCCGGCCGATCTGACGGACCTGGGTCCGCTGGTCGCCCGGCTGGCCGCACCGACCCGGGTGGCGGCCGACGAGACCTTCCCGCTCGGCACCGTACGGCCCGATGGCCGGGTCGATCTGTGCAAGCAGGGCCTCGGCCCGGCTGGTGCGGCGCGGCTGCTCCCGGCCGCGGTGGCCTCGCCGCACGCCGTGCATCTGCTGCTGGGCACCAACGCCATCGGCAACGATGGCGCCCGGACCATCGCCGACGCGCTCGTTCCCGGCCACGGCCTGGAGACTCTCTACCTCGGCTGCAACCGCATCGACGCGGCGGGCGCCGAGGCGCTCGCCGGTCGGCTGACCACGGACACCACCGTGCGCGCCCTGTGGCTCAAGCGGAACCCGGTGGGCGACGACGGAGTCCTCGCCCTCGCCGCGATGCTGCGCCAGAACACCACGATCCGCACGCTCGACCTGGTCAACACCGGGCTCACGCAGGAGGGCCTGCGGGCGCTGCTGGCCGTGCTCACCGAGCGGCCGAATCCGGTCGAACGGCTGTTTCTGGGCGGCAACGGGCTGGGCTCGGAGTCCGGTGACCTGCTGGCCGCGCTGATCCGGGACGCCGGGGTACGCGAGCTCTACCTTCCGGCGAACCATCTCGGCGACGCCGGTGCGGCCACGCTCGCCGTGGCGGCCGACCCCGCCCGGCCGGTGCGCCTGGGCCTCGGTGGCAACGGCATCGGGCCGGACGGCGCACGCGCGCTGGCCGACGCGCTCAGCGGCATCGAGGCACTCGATCTGGGACGTCCGCCATCGGAGCGGAGCCTCGGCGCGCCCGCGAACGTCACCGGCGACACGGGCGCGGCCGCGCTGGCCGCGGCTCTGCCCGGCAGCCCACTGCGCCGGCTGGAGCTGCGCCGGACCGGGATCACCGGCCGGGGCGCCAAGGCTCTGCTGGCCGCCGTTCCCGACGACACCCGTCTGGAATACGTCGGGTTCGGCCCCGGCGTGCCCCGCCAGGTGAAGCGTGCGCTGGCGCCACGGCTCCGTCCCGCCGCCCGGACCCATCCGGACCTGCACGCGATCGGGAGCCTCTACCGGTGAGCGCGGCGCCCCCACCGGCCGGTCTGCCACCTCGTACGCCGTCCCGTTCGTATCCGCCGCACGAGGCGTCCCGGTTGCGGCGGATAAGGCGGTACGCGGTCCCCCCGTGGATGATCGATCAGGCGACCGAACGACGGCTCGCCGGCGACTGGCGTGGCGCCTGCGCCGTCGCCAACATCGATGTCACCTTCGACCTGGCCGACATCGCGAATGAGCACGGTGACGCCGTCGCCACGGCGCTCGAGGACGACCTGCGCAACTTCGCCCCGGACCTGCTGCGCTGGCACCTGCCCCGCCTGGACCGCGGGCGTACGACGATCGTGCCCGACCAGGTGATGGTCCTGGGAAGGCCGGGTGGGGCCTCAGACGCCCCGTACCTGTACCTCCAGACGCCCCGCTGGATGGTCCACGGTCCGCAGCGGCTACGCCTGCATGTCGGGCCGGTTCACCAGCAGGACACCTATCTGGAGACCGACTGGGCGTACTGCGCGTTCTGGCGCGACATCGTCCAGGACTGGAGCTCGTCGCGTCACCTGTGGGATGTACGCCATACCGACGACCTGCGTGAACGCTGCGGTGGCGACAAGGCTCGGGCTCCGTTCTTCCACGGCGACGGCACACCGCGCGGGGCGCAAGAGCTTCCCACGGCCGACCCTGGCCACGCCGACCCGGCGTCGCTCACCGAGTGGGTCACGCTGCTGCACGAACGTGGTGAGGTCGAAGCGGCGTTCGCAGCCGCCGGCATCGATCTGGATGCCGCGCCGCTCGAGCTCGATCCCTATTACGGGGTGAATCGCGTTGATCCGCTCGACGTTCTCGCGCGGATGCCCCTCGCCTTGAGCCGGGTGGAGGCGGAGATCCGTCGCCTCGCGGCCTCAGTGGGAACCGACCGTTTCTGGCTTCCCTACCGGCAGTACGCGGCGATCCTGTTCGAGACCGACGGATCGGATGCGGGGCTGCGCGTCCGACTCGTCGAATTCGAGGCAGGCACGGAGCCCGCGGACATGGTGCTCCCCGAAGCGTGCTGGCGCCGCCTGCCCGACCTTGACCTGCTGCGGGACGGCTATCCGCCGGAGCGGCTCCATCCGCTCGTACACGAGGCCCTGTTCCCGAGCCGCGCGGTGCACGGCGTTCCTGCGGCCGACCCGGAGCTCCCGAAGCCGACCCGGATCCGCTGCCGCGGCGAGTGGCACGAGGCGTCCTTCCGTGACGGCGTCCTGCACATCCCACACAGCGCAGAGGAGCAGCAGCGGGAGGACGCCATGCGGGCGTTCGGGGGCGCGATCGCCGGATGCTTCGCAGCACGGCACGCGTGGACGTCCGGAACCGGACGGCTGCCCAAGGCCCTGCGCGACCAGCGAAGGGACATTTTCGCGCGGGCCCAGCACGGCGACCTCCCGGGAGTCCTACGACTGCTGGACGCCGGCGTGGATCCACGCGTCCGTGATGGCCGACAGCGCACCCTGCTCCACATGCTGCAGCACCTCGACCATGATGGTCTGCTCGGGCGGCTCCTGGCGGCGGGCCTGGACATCGACGCCAGAGATGAGGACCAGCGCACGCCGCTGTTCTCTGCGATCTGCGGGGACGGTTCGGTAGCGCTCGTCCACGCGCTGCTCGCCGCGGGGGCGCGGATAGACCTGACCGGCGCGATCCAAGACGAGCCCGTCTCGCTCTACAGCCTGATCGTCATGCTCGATCGCTATGACCTGGGCTTCATCAAGGATCGGATCGAACGCGAGTATCCGGAAATCGCTGAGGAAGCGTGAACGCCGTCAGCACGCCAGTCCCCGTCCCCACGGCTGCGCCCCGCCGCACGCCGTCGTACCCACCGGACGAGGCGTCGAGCCGACGGCGGATCCTGCGGTACGCCGTTCCCCGGTGGATGATCGAGCGGGCCACCGAGCGACGTCTCGACGGAGACTGGCGCGGCGCCTGCGCCGCCGCGAACGTCAACGTCGCGTTCGACCTGGCCGACATCGCCCGGGAGCATGGCGGCGCCGTCGCGGTCGCTGTCGAGGACGACCTCCGCCATTTCGCACCGGACCTGCTGCGCTGGCATCTGCCGCGCGTCCTGGACGGACGTACGACGATCCGCACCGGCCAGACGGTGACATTGGGCGGTTACCTGGGTGCGGACAAGGCCACGCATTATCTGCACGTCACCACCCCGACGATGGTGGACGGGCCGCAGCGGCTACGCCTGTGCTTCGGCCGGATCGACCATGTCTTCAGCTCGGGCGGTCATCGGCGCGTCCACGACTGGACCATGCTGCGGCACCTGTGGGATGTACGGCACACCGGCGCGCTGCTGGAACGCCATGGTGGTGGAGACCGGCCGCCATTCTTCAACGCGGACGGGACCCGGCGCGCCGCCGGGGAGCTGCCCACGGCCGACCCCGGCCGCGCCGACCCGCCGGCCCGCGCCGAATGGGTGACCCTGCTGCATGAGCGAGGGGAGGTCGAGGCGGCGTTCGCCGCGGCGGGGATCGCGCTGGATCCGTCACCACTCAAGCACCGCTGGGGCTTGATCGATCCGCTGTCTGTCCTGGAGAGACTCCCGCTGGCGCTGACCAGGATCGAGCCGGAGATCCGGCTGCTCATCCGCGAGGGCTTCGGGCGTCGCTTCCAGATTCCGCATTCCTTCAGCGCCCTGCTGCTCGAAGACAGCAGGCAGGTCGACGGACTGCGGATCCGGGTCATCGACCCCGAGGAGATCTCCGGCGCTCCGGTGCTGCCCGAGGCGTGCTGGCGGCGGCTGCCGGACCTCGACGCACTCCGGCTTGGCGACGCGGATCCGGACCGGCTGCATCCGCTGGTCCGGGACGCGCTCTTCCCGCTGCGTGAGGACTCCGCCGATCCGGTCGGACCGCCGGATCCGCGGCTCCCGTCCCCGGTTCGGGTGCGCTGCCGCGGTGAGTGGCACGAGGTGTGCTTCCAGGACGGCGCGCTGCGGGTGCCGCACAGCGCGGACGAGCAGCGGCGAGAGCAGGCGATGCGGGCGTTCGGCGGCGCGGTCGCCGGCTGTTTCGCCGTGGCGCAGGCAGTGTCCTCCGGCGAGGGTCGGCTGCCGAAGGCCTTGCGGGAGCAGCAGCGGGAGTTGTACACGCGCGCCCAGCACGGTGACACGCCGGGAGTGCTCAGGCTTCTCGACGCCGGGGTCGACCCACGCTTCCGTGACGGTCGGCGCCGCACGCTCCTGCACGCGCTGATCCACCTGGACCACGAGGTCCTGCTGCCGCGCCTGCTGGCGGCCGGGGTCGACCTCGAGGCCGAGGACCACAACCGGCGCACAGCGCTGCACGTGGCGGTCGGAGACAACGGCTCCGTCGCGCTGGTCCGGGCGCTACTGGCCGCCGGAGCGAACCCCGACGTCGCCGACGACACGGGCCACTCGCTCTCCCAGCTCATCCGCTTCCACGAGCGCACCGACCTGGACTTCCTCCTGGCCCTGCTGGACCGGGACCGTTAGAACGAGGAACATTGACCGTCACCGATGAGAACCTCACACCGGATCCGCTGGCCGCGGCCGACGAACTGGTCCGCCGGCTCGGCTCCCAGCGGACGGAGCCGGCCGCGAACCCGCAGCTGGAGGCGCTGGCGCTCGCGGTGTCGGCGAACCTCCCCGTGCTGTTGTGGGGCGAGCCGGGGATCGGCAAGTCCGCCGGCCTCCAGCAGTTGGCCGCCGGGCTCGGCGTCCCGCTGGAGACGGTGATCGCGAGCGTGCACGAGCCCTCCGACTTCGCCGGCCTGCCGATCATCGGTGATGATCCGGCCACCACCGGGGTGCCGATGGCCCCACCGGACTGGGCGGTGCGGCTGGCCGCGGCCGGGCGCGGCGTCGTGTTCTTCGACGAGCTGTCGTCCGCTCCCCCTGCCGTCCAGGCGGCGCTGCTGCGGGTCGTCCTCGAACGCCGGGTCGGCAGCCTGTCGCTCCCGGAGCCGGTCCGTGTGGTCGCCGCCGCCAACCCGCCGTCCAGCGCCGCGGACGGCTGGCACCTCAGCCCGCCACTGGCGAACCGGTTCGTCCACCTGCAGTGGACGCACGATCCGCGAACGGTCGCACGAGGCATGGCCGGAACCTGGCCGGCCGTGCCCCTGCCGCTCATTGACCCGGCCCGGGTGCCCAGCGCGGTCGCCCGCGCCCGTGGGGTGATCTCGGGGTTCCTGACCGCACGGCCCGGCCTGGCCCACCATCTGCCCGGCGACGCGGAGAGCCGGGGCCGCGCCTGGCCGTCGCCTCGTACCTGGGAGATGGTGCTGCGCCTGCTGTCGGTCGGGTACGCCGCCGACGCCGACCAGAAGGCGGTCGCGGCCGCGGTGATCGGCGCGGTGGGCGACGGCACGGGTCTGGAGCTGCTGGCCTACCTCGAACAGCTCGACCTGCCCGACCCGGACCGCGTTCTGGCCAATCCGGCCGCCTTCGCACTACCGGAGAGGGGCGACCGGCAGCTCGCCTTCCTGACGGCCATCGTCTCAGCGGTGCAGAGCGACCTCACGCGGCGACGCTGGGAGGCCGGCTGGGCGGTGCTGGCCAAGGCCGTCGACGCCGGCGTACCGGACGTCGCGGCCCGGGCCGCCGGGGATCTCGCGGCGATGCGCGACACCGACTGGCCGGTGCCGAGCGGCATCGACGCGTTCCTCGATCTGCTCCAGCTGTCCGGCGCGCTGCCGAGCGCCTCCTGACCCGTGGCCGAATTCGACCGGGTCAAGTTGCTCGCCGCGCGCTATCGTGCCGCGAGCGACCGGCCGTACCTCGCCTCCGCGCTCTACTCGCTGACGGTCGTGCCGACCAGCGGTGTGCCGACGATGGCCGTCGATCGGCACTGGCGGTGCTACGTGTCACCGGCGTTCGTCGCGGCGACGTCCGTTCCCGAGCTCGCGGGCGTATGGATCCATGAGGTTTCTCACGTGCTGCGCGACCACCACGGCCGTGCGGACCGGCTGCCGGCCACCGACCAGCGCGACCGGTTGCGCGTGAACGTCGCCCAGGACTGCGAGATCAACGATGACCTGCTCGCCGATGGGCTGACACTGCCGGAAGGCCGGGTGGAACCCGGCACCTTCGGGCTGACGGCCGGACGGCTGTTCGAGGAGTATCTCCCGCAGTTGCCGCCGTCCGCTGTCTGCTCCGACTGCGGCTCCGGCGCCCACGGCTCACCGGGCGATTGGGAGCTCACCGGTGACGGCGGGCCGGGCGGCGTCAACACGGTCGAGTCCGAGGCTCTGCGGCGGCATACCGCCGAAGCGATGCGCGCCCACCAGCGCAACCGCGGCAGCCTTCCGGCCGGCTGGCAACGCTGGGCGGAGCAGATCCTGGAACCGACGGTCGACTGGCGCCGGGTGCTCGCGGGCGCCGTACGGGAGGCGGTCGCCTGGGCCGCCGGGGCGGTCGACTACACCTACCATCGCCCGTCCCGCCGCACCGCCGCACTGCGCGGCGTCGTGCTGCCGAGCCTGCGCCGCCCGCTGCCGGTCGTCGCGATCGTCATCGACACCTCGGGGTCCATGGGCGAGGACGAGCTCGCGGCGGCCCTCGCCGAGGTCACCGGTGTACTGCGGGAGGTCGGCGTCGGCGGTAATCGGGTCACGGTGCTCGCCTGCGACGCCGACGTACAGACCGCTGCTCGAGTGACGTCCGCGCAGCAGGTGAATCTCGCCGGTGGGGGCGGCACCGACATGCGGGTCGGCATCAGCGCGGCCCTCGCCCTGCCCGAACGGGTCGGCGTCGTGATCGTGCTGACCGACGGCTTCACTCCCTGGCCCGACGCGCCGTCGTCGGCCCGCCTCATCGCCGCGCTCATCGGCACGGACCCGCCGCCCCCGCCCACCTGGGTCGAAGCAATCCACATTCCTGCGGGATAAACCGGCCAGATTAGCGGTCCGCTGTCCCTGTGGGCACGACCCACTGGGTGGGCTGTCCGGTGATCGATGCGACCATATCGAAGTCACCGTCGTAGTGGAGCACGGTCGCCCGGTGACGTTCGGCAGTGGCGGCAATAAGGAGATCCGCCATGGACAGGGCACGGTGAAAACCACGCTCCAACGCGACGCCCTGAACCTCGAGCACGCGCTCGAACACCTCGTCGCCGCAGGAGAGAAAGTTGAAGCCGCGCAGCAGGAAGCGGATACGGGCCATGTCCGGCTTGTTGCGAGCGCTGTAGACCATCTCCCATTCCACCGCCGCGCAGGTGGCCAGGACGCCCCGGTCACTGAAATCGTCCAGAACCCGGCCGACGGAGGGATGGCCCCAGCGCGCGAGCGCCGATTTGTCAGCGAGGTAATCGGTCACGCAGCACCTTGTTGCGTGGAGCGCTGAAGGGTGCCGTCGGCATTGCGGGGACCGGTGTTCTCCACGATCTCGCTGAGGTCGAGCTCCCCGCTCTTGATCGCGTTCGCGAGCTCCTGACGGAGATGGCGCTTGACGGCATCCTCCATGGCCATGCGCACAGCCTTCGCTTTGGTCTTTGAGCCGTAGATGCGCATGGCCTCGGCCACCATCTCGTCATCGAGGTCAATGACAGTTCGGGACATGACAGGACCCTTCCATTAGCCATGGCTCCCCAAAACGATACCGCACAAGCAGGAAGATAGATATCATTTCCTGCACGAGGTGCACGAGACCTCTATCCGGCCGATCAACGAGACGCGAGCGATCTGGCGGAGATCGTTGCCCGGAAGAGCTGGGGACGACGCCGCCACGCCTCAGAGCAGTGTGCCGCCCGTCACCTCGAAACCGGCGAGCGCCTCGTCGACGCGGGCCAGCGTGTCCGGGTGCAGGACGAGGTCGGCGGCGGCCAGGTTCTCCTCGATGTGCGCGGGCGTGCGGCTGCCCGGGATGGCCACCACGTGCTCGTACTGGTGCAGCAGCCAGGCCAGTGCCAGCTGGGCCGGGGTGATGCCCAGGCGCGTGGCCAGGTCCCTGATCGGGGCGTAGCGGTCGTTGTTGCTCGCCAGGTTGTCGGCGGAGAAGCGGGGCGCGTTGTGCCGGAAGTCGCCCTCGCCGAGCCGCTGGACGGTGCCGGTGAGGAAGCCGTTGCCCAGCGGGCTCCAGGCCACGATCCCCACGCCCAGCTCGCGGGCCGTCTTGAGGAGGTCGGGATCGACCGGCCGCCACATCGACCATTCGTTCTGTACGGCCGTCACCGGGTGCACGGCGTGCGCCCTGCGCAGCTCGTCGGCGGTCACGTTCGACAGGCCAAGGTGCCTGACCAGCCCGGCCTCGACCAGCTCGGCCATCGCCCCGGCCGTCTCCTCGATCGGTACGCCCGGGTCCACGTAGTGCGCGTAATAGAGGTCGATCACGTCGGTGTCCAGGTTGCGCAGGCTCCGCTCGGCGTAGCGGCGGACCAGCCTCGGCTCGGCGTTCACCCGCAGCTCGCCGAACGCGTAGCCCACCGGGTGCGATCTGCTCGCCTCACCCTCCGGGATGGCCAGGCCGAACTTGGTGGCGACCACCACCTCAGCACGCCGTCCCTTGATCGCCCGGCCGACCAGGCGTTCGTTGTGGCCGTTCACGCCGTAGGCGTCACTGGTGTCGATGTGTACCGCTCCGGCGTCGAGTGCCGCCTTGAGCGCCGTTTCCGCGCGGGTGTCGTCGATGTCGCCGTACACGCCGGGTGACAGCACCATGGCGCCGAAACCGATCGCGGGGACCGTCAGGTTGTTGCCAAGTTCACGGGTCTTCATGTGGTTCATCCTGCTTGCGGTACGCGCGGCGCGTCCAAGACCTTCTGCTATAACCATCGGTTATGGACGTGCACCTGCGTGACTTGCGGTATTTCGTGGCGGTCGCCGAGGAGCTGAACGTGACCAGGGCCGCCGAGCGGCTGTTCGTCTCGCAGCCCGCGCTGTCCAAGCAGCTGAGGGCGCTGGAACGGCAGCTCGGCTTCGACGTGTTCGAGCGCGTACCCACCGGGGTGGTGCTCACCAGGCAGGGTGAGGCGCTGTTGCCGGTGGCGCGCGAACTGCTCGACCGATGGACCGCCGGGCTGGAGACCGCCAGGGCCGCCGCGCCCACGGGCACGCTGGTCATCGGCATGCAGACGGCCGTAGGGCGGGGACTGCAGCACGAGGCGCTGCGCCTGTTCCGCGCGGCGATGCCCGGCTGGGAGGTGTCGCTGCGGCTGGTCGGCTGGGACGACCCCAGCGGCGGCCTGGCCGACGGCGGCTCCGACGTGGCCTTCATCTGGCTGCCCGTGCCGGAGGGGCTGAGCACGCATGTTCTGGCCACTGAGGGCAGAGGCGTGGCCATGCCGGACGATCACCCCCTCGCCGGGCTGGCGGAGATCCCGTTCGAGGCGCTGCGCGACGAGCCGTTCATCGCGCTGCCCGCCTCGGCCGGGCCGCTGCGCGACTACTGGCTCGCCCGCGACCTCCGCGCCGACGAACCGGTCATCGGGTTCACGGCCAACACGCCTGAAGAGGTGTTCGAGGCCGTGACCAGCGGACTGGGCGTCGTACTGGTGGCCGAGGGCAACGCCGCGCTCTACACGCGGCCGGGCCTGGTCTACCGCCCGGTGGCCGGCCTCCCGCCGGGTGAGCTGGCCATCGCCTGGCGCTCCGGCGATAAAAGACGAGAAGTCAGGGCATTCATCGACGCGCTTCGAGAGAGCGCCACTAAGGTCTGACCGATACGGATCCCGCGAAAGGGCAACCCATGAGCGACGACTACACGATCACCTTCGATTTGATCGACGTTGACAATGACGGCCGGATCTCCGCCGAAGAGCTGGTCGGGCTGATGGAGGTGCTCGGTCAGCCGATCACGCTGGAGGCCGCGCAGGCCGGGGTGGAGAAGCTCGACAAGGACGGCGACGGCCTGATCGACGTCGAGGAGTTCGGCACCTTCCTGCAGAGGTAAAACAAGCACTTGCTACACAACCCTCTGCCGCACGGGTAACAATGGCGACAGGAGGGACGATGGCCATCAAGAGTGACACCAGCGAGACCCGGATCTCCGCGGACATCGTGAAGACGCTCAGGGCCGGAATCGGCCGGATCTCCGCCGAGGTGATCGCGGAGATCCAGGCTCGCATCCCCGAGTACGCCAGACCGTCCGACGAGGTCTACATCAAGGTCGTCAGGATGGCCGTCGAGCAGGCCATCGACGGCTTCCTCGACCACATCCAGGACCCCGCCGCCCCCTGGGACCCCGAGCCGTTCCGCATGATCGGCAAGGGCGAGGCGGCCGAGGGGCGCAACCTCGAGCCGCTGCAGGCCGCGATGCGGCTGGGCGCCAGGGTCGGCTGGCGGCGGCTCACCGAGATCGCCGACACTCTCGGGCTTTCCCCGCAGTCCCTGTACGACCTGGGCGAGGCCATCTTCGTCTACCTCGACCAGCTCGCCGACGCCGCGGCCGAGGGCTTCGACGAGGCCAGGGCGCACGCGGCGGGCGAGATCGAGCGCCGCCGCAACCGCCTGCTCGACCTGCTGCTGAGCCGCCCGCCCGCCGGCGCGGAGGCCATCTCCGACCTGGCCAAGGCCGCCGGGTGGCGGCTGCCCAAGACCGTGGCCTGCGTCGCGCTCGACGACCAGCACGGCACCTGCCGCTCACCCGCGATGCCGCCCGACGTGCTGATGGGCCTGGACCGAGCCACACCCTGCCTGCTCATACCCGACCCGAACGGCCCCGGCCAGGCGCGCATGCTGGAGACCGCGCTCCGCGGCTACCTGGGCGCCATCGGGCCGCCCGTGCCCCTGACCGCCGCCGCGGCGTCGCTGCGCTGGGCGGCCGAGGCGCTGGAGCTGTCCGGGCGCGGCGTGCTGCCGCGCGGCCTGCTGCACTGCGCGGACCACATGGCGACGCTGGTGGTGTTCAAGGACGAGGAGCTGGTCAACGCGCTGGCGGAGGTACGCCTGGCGCCACTGGCCCACCTGCGGCCCACACAGCAGGACCGGCTGGCGGAGACGCTGCTGGCCTGGCTGCGGTACGGCCGGGGGGCGGGTGAGGTGGCGGCTCGGCTGCACGTACATCCGCAGACGGTCCGTTACCGGTTGCGGCAGCTGGAGGAGCTCTACGGCGATCAGCTCGCCGATCCGGACATCCGCTTCGAGCTGGAGATCGTGCTCCGTGCTCGCCGGGCCGCCCTGAACGTCATACACGGAAAAGTCTGAGGCGCTCCTCGCCTATGCGCTCGCGGAGGCGGCCGTCTTCGATGCCGAGGTCCTGCTCGGGGGCCAGTGCGAGCACGCCGACCTTGCCGACGTGCTGGTTCAGTTGTACGGCGCGCGCCGCGTCCCCCGCCTTTTCCAGCGGGTACACCCGGGAGAGCGTGGGGTGGATCATGCCGAGCGAGATGAGCCGGTTGGTCTCGTGGCACTCCTGGTAGTTCGCGCCGTGTGAGCCGATGATCTGCTTGAGCCGCATCCACAGGTGGCGGTTGTCGTAGGTGTGGTCGTACCCGCTGGACGAGCCACACGTGACCACCTTTCCACCCTTTTTCGCGACATATACCGAAGCGCCGAAAGTGTCCTTTCCGGTGTGCTCGAACACGATGGCCGGGTCCTCCCCCACCAACCGCCTGACCTCCGCCCCCAGCCCGCGCCAGCCCTTCTCATCGGTCAGGTCGTCGAAGCGCGATCGGTCGACGACGTGCTCGCAGCCCATCTCGCGCAGCAGCGCGGCCTTCTCCGGCGAGCTCACCACGCCGACGGGGATGCCGCCGCCGTTCCTGACGAGCTGCACACCGTACGCGCCGAGGCCGCCCGTCGCCCCCCACAACAGCACCACGTCGCCCTGCTTCATCCGGGCGCCGCGCTCGCCGACCAGCATCCGGTACGCCGTCGACGCGCACAGCATGTTGCACGCCGCCTCCTCCCAGCTCAGATGCCTCGGCTTGGGCAGCAACTGGGTCGCCTTGACCACCGCGAACTCCGCCAGCCCCCCGAAGTTCGTCTCGAACCCCCAGGCGCGCAGGTCCGCGGCCAGCATCCCGTCGTGCTGCACCATCGGGTCCTGGCTGTCGAGGTACGCGGGGCTGGTGACGACGCGATCCCCGGGACGCCAGTGCCGTACCGCCTGACCCGCTCTGACGACCACCCCGGCCGCGTCGGAGCCGAGCACGTGGGTGGGCAGGTCGTGCCGGGGATCCGTACGGCCGAACCGCTCCAGGAAGGCGAACGTCGGGATCGGCTCGAACATCGCCGACCAGACCGTGTTGAAGTTGATCGCGCTGGCCATGACCGCGACAAGCACCTCGTCGGGGGCCAACTCCGGCATCGGCACCTCGCCTACGTGAAGCGACCTCCGCACGTCCTTGTCCGGGCCGTCGTTGTCTTGGCCGTCCTTGCCCGGGCGGTCCTTGCCTGGGCGGTCCTTGTCCTGGCGGTCGAACATGCCGACCTCGTCCTTGCGGAGGTGTACGGCGCGGTAGCGCGTCGGCACCTCCAGGCTCGCCAGCTCGGCAGGCGCCGCGCCCGCCACCACGGCCTCTGCCAGCGTCATGCGAGCCTCCTCTTCAGGTCGGCGGCGATGCCTTCGACGTGGGGTGGATCGAGCAGGTTGAGGTGATGCGCGCCGGGGACCTCGATGATCTCCAGGCGGGGACAGTACGGGCGAAAGCCACGTGCCGGATCGTCCGCGTGGGCGTACCGGACGTCCTCGACCGCCCAGGGGGTCGGCTCAGTGGACCGGTAGAGGAGCACGTCGCCCAGGTACGGCCCGGCCTCGTAGCGGTCGATGGCCCTGGTGTCCTCGTGCGAGGTGATCTGGTGACGCAGGATGGCCGGGCTGAGCAGCTCCAGCACGCCGGACTCCGCGATCCGCTCCTCGGCCAGCGCGACCTGCCCGCGCTCGTCGAGCGACAGGAGCTCTCGCGGGTCGAGGCGGACCCGAACGCCATAGGTGTCACGCAGATAGGCCGCGAAGTCCACGTACCGCCGGGCCTGGATCTCCCGCCGCCGCTCCTCGGGCACCCGCTCGGGCAGCCCCGAGTCGATCATCACGACCAGCTCGACGTCGTCGCCCAGCCGTCTGGCGATCTCGAACGCCAGGATCCCCCCGAACGACCAGCCACCCAGCCGGTACGGTCCCGGGCAGGTCCGTTTGACGGCCTCGGCGTAACGGGCGGCCCGCTCTGGGATGCCCAGCTCAGCCGCGTCGTCCAGCCGTTCCAGGCCGATGACCGGGAGGTCTAGGCGGGCAGCCAGCAGGGCGTACACACCTGTGGTGCCACCGGCGGGGTGGGCCAGGAACAGCGGCCAGCCGCCGGTCCGTTCGGTGCGGTCGGCCTGTTCGATGCGGTGAGTCCGTTCGGTGCGGTCGGGCCGTTTGATCCCGGTTCGTTCGGTTCTTTCGGTGAGGGGTCTGACGGTGGCGAGCCCGGCTTCGGCCATCTCGCCCTGGCGTACGGCATCGGCGACCTCGGCCACCCGCGCTCTCTCCCGTCCGCCGACCATCGCGACCGATCTGCCGAGTTCGAGGCGGAGAAGGTCGAGGGCCTTCGCCAGCGTGTCCGGCGGGACGGTCTCGGTGACCGAGGGTTCGCGTCCCAGCAGACCGGTCAGCACCCGAACCACCTGCCGCTCCGCCGCATCCCTCGGCCCGACCACCGCACGCCCGTTGACAGCACCCGACGGTCCGGCTGTGCCGCGCGGCGGCCCTGTCACCGCGTCCTGATCCGCTGGCCCTGTCGGCACGTCTACCTGACCTGCGGTAGCGCGCGCTGGACCTGTCGGCGTGTCCGCCTGACTCGCTGAGGCGGGTGGCGGTTTGGACTGCGGGAGGGCCAGGTCGGCGGTGACGGCCTGGGCCAGTTCGCCCAACGTCCCGCCGTTGAGCAGCGGTGTCGTCGGGATCGTGACGCCGAAGTCGTGCTCGATCAGGCCACGCAGCCGGGTGGCGGCCAGCGAGTCGAGCCCCCGGTCGGTGAGCACGGCACTCTCGTCGAGCCACACCGGCTCCACCCCGAGCACGGCCGCGACCCGCTCTCTGACGGCGGCCAGCACCCCCTCGGGCCCGAGGTCGCGCCGCACCTCTGGGGCGAGATCGGCGACGTCCGAGAAGTACGGAAGGCGACCGATCCCAGGAAACACCGACAAAGCCGTAGCTGGGGCGATCCTGACCACTCCCGCACACCGGTCCCGCTGGATCAACGCCTCAAACGCCTCGACACCCTCCTCGACAGCCAGCGGCTCGACGCCCGGCATCGTGGCGGCCCCGGCCCACGTACCCCAGCCGATGGCGATGGCGGGCAGCCCCCGGGCGCGGCGCAGTCGGCAGAGGGCCTCCAGCCAGGCGTTGGCCGTGGCGTAAGCGGCCTGCCCGGGGGAGCCGAGCAGCGCGGCGGCGGAGGAGAAGGCCACCCACCAGTCGAGGTCCAGGTGTTCGGTGGCTCGGTGGAGGTTGAGCGCGCCGTCCACCTTGGCGGCCCAGACCCGTTCGAGGCTGCTGGGGTCGAGGTCGGCGACCAGACGATCGTCCAGGACTCCGGCCGCATGTACGACTCCGCGCAGCCGTACCCCTCCCGCGGTCGCGGCCGCCACAAGCCGCTCGGCAGTACCCTGCGCGGCCAGATCACCCGCCACCACCTGGGCGACGCCCACGAGGTCGCTGGGCACGGGGGTGGCGGCCCGGCCATTCAGCACGATACGGGTGGCGCCAAGGCGGGCCAGCCGACGCGCGACAACCAGCCCGAGCCTCCCGTACCCACCGGTGATCACATAACCGCCGGGCCCCGCGACCGCCATGGCAGAGCGCAAGGTCGCCGAACGCGGGGTCGCGGGGGCGGGGGCTGCCAGGCGGGAGGTCGCCGGGCCGGGGGTCAGGGTGGCGCGGCGCAGTCGGGCCGCGTAGCGGACGCCGTCGCGCCAGGCCACCTCGTCGTCTCCGGTCGGGGTGGCGAGTTCCCGTGGCAGCACGCTGGGGTCGTCGACGTCCACCAGCCTGACGCGGGCCTCGGGACGCTCCAGCGCCAGCACTCTGACCAGCCCGCTCAACGAAGCGGGGCCGGGATCTGCGGCCTCTCCGTCCCGTACGGATTGAGCGCGTTCGGTGACGATCGTGAGCTGTGTCCCCTGGTCGGCGAGGCGGGCCAGGTCCAGGATCAGCCGCCGAGCCGCCGGCGGCTCCAGCAGCCGCGGAACCCGCACAACAGCGCCCGACCCCTGAGCCGTCTCTTGGACGTCGCCCGCCGGAGTCGTCGGCAATGGGGCGGGGACCCAGACGCGTTCGACGAGCTTGGCGTCGAGGGGCACCGGGATGCTCGATGCCGCGAGCTCCCGGCTCTCGACGCCGTGGAGCGTGCCGTCCGCCGCCACCCGCCGTACCCTCTCCAGGGCCTCGGGCGGCGCGGCTGGCTGCGTGTCCAGGGCTTCGGGCGGCGCGGCCGGCTGCGTGAGGCTGGCCGAGCCGTAGACGGTCCAGGAGCCCGCGGCGTTCTTGGCGGTCACCTCCACCCGCGTTCCCGCCAAGGTGACCGTCACCTGCGAGGGCAGGGGAAGCAGCGCGTGCAGGGCCACCTCGTAAAGCTCCACACCGTGCGACTGCACCGAGCCGTGCGACTCCGCCGGGCCATGCAGCTCCACCGAGCCATGCAGCTCCGCTGAGCCGTACACCTCCACGGCCGCTGCGTGCGCCAGTCTGGCCACGGCGGTGAGCGGGAGCACGGGGTGGCCGTGGCGGTGCCAGTCGGACGGGTCCAGGCGCCAGGGCGCGTCGGTGAGGTCGCCGAGCGCGATGGTCCACGCGTGTCCGGCCGGGGTCTCGACGTGCGCGCCGAGCAGGCGGTGTTCTGGCGGGCGGCGGTACGGGGTGACCCAGTGGCGGGTGTGCCGCCACGGCGCCCCCGGTACGTCCACCACCCGGCCACGCGTCCTGGGCGTGATGGCGGTGGCCACAGTGGCGAGTTGGGAGTGGAAGGCGTCGTCGTGGTGGCGTTCGAGGGAGTGGGTGATCATCGTCGCGGCCGGGAGTGTGTCCTGGAGCGCCTGGCTCAGCACGGGGTGCGGGCTGAGCTCGGTGAAGACAGTGAAGCCGTCCTCCGCGGCGGCCTGTACTGCCTGGAGGAGACGCACCGGTCGGCGCACGCCAGCGGCCCAGTACGCGGCCTCGAATGTGGGGGTCTCGCGAGGGTCGTCCAAGACCGTGGAGTAGAACGGCAGGCGCGGCTTGGCGGGGGTGATGGCGGCCAGCTCGTTCCTGATCTTCGGCAGCAGAGGGGCGACCTGGGGTGAGTGTCCGGCGCCTTCGGTGGTGAGTGTTCTGGCGAACAGCCCTCGTGCCTCGACCTCCGCCACGAACCGGGCGACCCGCTCGGGAGCGCCGGTGACGACGGTCTGGTGCGGGGCGGAATGAACCGCCACATACAGGTCATCGGGCACCTCATCGGCAGCCACCCCGACCACGGCCATCGCCCCACCACCATCGCCATCGCGACCGCCATCCCCATCCCGACCGCCACCGCCACCGCCACCGTGACTGCCATCCCCATCCCGACCGCCACCGCCACCGTGACTGCGACCATCACCGCCGCCGAGGCCGCCGAGGCCGCCGAGGCTGGCGAGGCTGGCGAGGAGGCGGGCGCGGCGGCAGATCACGCGTACCGCGTCGTGCTGGTCGAGGCCGCCCGCCACCACGGCAGCCGCCACCTCGCCCATCGAGTGGCCGATCACGGCGGCGGGCTCGATGCCGTACGCCTGCCACAGGCGGGCCAAGGCGAGCTGGACGGCGAAGATCATGGGCTGGACGGTGGCCACGCCCTGGGCCTCCGGGGCGTGGAGGTCGATGCCGGCCTCAGCTCGGAACAGGGGCGCGAGCTCGTCGATGGCCTGCTTGTAGGGCGGCTCCGTTTCGTACAGGTGGTGGCCCATGGCCGGCCACTGCGAGCCGTACCCGCTGAAGACCCACACCGGGCCGACCGGCGCCAGGGGGACGGGCCGGGGCGTGATGGCGGCGAGGCGTTCACGCAGCTCGGCCGCGTTAGCAGCGGTCACAACGGCAGCCACGGGGGCAATGACGGGGGCGGTCACAGGGGCGGCCGCGCGAGCGCCACCGGCTCGCCTGGCCAGGGTGTGGGCCACGTCGCCGAGGTCGGCCGAGGGCTGCCATGCGGCCAGCGTCTCCGCGTACTGCCGCACGCGATCGGGCGTGGCACCGGTGAGAACGAAGACGTGCTGGGCGGGCGCGAGCTGCAAGGGTTGCGTGAGTTGAGCAGGGACGGGGTGGGTGAGGGCGGGCTGGGCGGTCGTTGAGGCGGTCGGGCGGGCGGAAGCCGCCTCCCCCACCGCCCGATAAGCGGCCAGAGCGATGTGCGCGTTGGTGCCGCCGAAGCCGAACGACGACACCCCCGCGCGTGCGTCCGCCCGTGGCCACGGCGTCGGCGAGGTGACGACTCGCAGCCTCTCCCACGGGATGTGCGGGTTCGGCTGCCGGAAGTGGAGGCTGGGTGGGATCACGCCGTGCCACAGCGCCAGGACCGTCTTGATGAGCCCCGCGACCCCGGCCGCCGCCTCCAGGTGGCCGAGGTTCGTCTTGGCCGAGCCGAGCAGCACCTGCCCGGGAAACGCCCCGGCGATGGCCCGCGCCTCGATGGGGTCGCCGAGGAACGTGCCCGTTCCGTGTGCCTCCACGTAGTCGGGTCCCCGGTCCAGCCCCGCGTACACCTGGCGCAGCAGGGCCTCCTGCGCTTCGGGGTTGGGGGCGACGAGGCCGTTGGAGCGGCCGTCCTGGTTGACGCCGGTCTCCCTGATCACCGCCAGCACACGGTCGCCGTCCCGTTCGGCGTCCGTCAGGCGTTTGAGTACGACGACGCCGCAGCCCTCGGCCCGCACCATGCCGTCGGCCGACGCGTCGAACGCCTTGCACCGCCCGTCCGCCGCCGTACCGCCGCCCTGGTCGAAGGCCACCGTGACCAGGGGCGACAGCAGCAGGTTCACCCCGGCGGCCAGGGCCAGGTCGCACTCTCCCGATCTCAGGGCGCCTACAGCCAGGTGGGTGGCGACGAGGGAGGACGAGCAGGCCGTGTCCACCGCCATCGAGGGGCCGCGCAGGTCGAGCAGGTAGGACAGGCGGTTCGCGGCGATGCTGAGCGCCACGCCGGTGGCCGTCCACGCGCCGACGCCGCTCAGGTCCGCGCTGGTCAAGTAGGCGTACTCGGCGCCGGAGATGCCGACGTACGTCCCGGTACGGCTGCCGCCCAGCGACCTCGGCGCGATGCCGCCGTGCTTCAGCGCCTCCCAGGCCGTCTCCAGGAGCAGCCGCTGCTGCGGATCCATGAGCGCCGCCTCGCCCGGCGCGATCCCGAAGAACTCCGCGTCGAACCCGGCCACGTCCTCCAGGAAGCCGCCGTGCCTGGTCGTCCCGGCCAGTACCTCCTCCGTACGCGCCGATCCGTCGTCGAACGCCTCCCACCGCCCCGCGGGCACCTCCCCGACCGCGTCCCGCCCGTCGAGCAGCAGCTCCCAGTACGCCTCGGGGCCGTGCGCGCCCGGCAACCGGCACCCCACCCCGACCACCGCCACCGGCTCACCCGGGTCGCCGGGGATCTCTGCCCGGTCCTCCTGGGGCGGTCCCGCGAGTGCGCGGGCCAGACGGTTGATCGTCGGGTGCTCCCAGGCCAGGGTCGGGCTCAGCTGCCTGCCGAGCAGCTCGGCCAGCTCGCCCGCGATCGCCACCGCGTCACGTGACGACAGGCCGTACTCCTCCAGCGGCCGTTCCGGATCGACCCGCTCGACGCCGCGTGACGCGATCCGCTCGGTGAGGAAGCGGCGGATGTCGGCTTCGCCCAGTACGTTCACGAGGGCTCCCATGCTGCCGGGTGATCGGCCAACATACCCACACGCCGTGGCACCGGGGCAGGCCCGTACCGAACATTCCTCGGGTCTGATTTGTCACGCCGGTGATAACCCCCGGTTTTGTCCGGCAGAGCGCACCCAACGGCGATATTTCGTTGCGTTGGGGCATAGCTGGACCGGTGCCCGGGCCCCTAGCCTCGCCTCCGGTCTCACTTGCGAAGGGGAGCTCTCATGCGATCCCGCGCCCTGCTGGCACTGGCGACGACGGTGCTCCTCGTCGGCTCGAACGCCACCCCCGTACTCGCCGATCCGGGCTGGTTGCTCGTGCCCGACGGAAAATCGACCACCGCGACGAACTACATGCCCGGCCAGAAAGCCCTCCCCGGCAGTGCCCGCGTCGTGCGGGAGAGGTGGCTGAGCCCTCGCATGCTCGACCTCCTCATCTCCTCACCGTCGATCGGCCTGATGACGCCGGTCCGCCTGCTGCTCCCCAAGGGCTGGTCCAAGCAGGCGAACCGTACCTGGCCCGTCCTGTACCTCCTCCATGGCGGCGCCGACAACTACACCTCCTGGACCCGCATGACCGACATCGCCGGCTTCACCGAGAATCTGGACGCCATGGTCGTCATGCCGGAAGCAGGCCGGGCCGGTAACTACTCCGACTGGTACAACGGCGGCAAGGGCGGCACACCGGCGTGGGCCACGTTCCACACGTATGAGGTGCGACGACTGCTGGAGATCGGCTACCGAGCGGGCACCCGGCGAGCCGTGGCCGGCCTGTCGATGGGGGCGTACGGGGCGATGAAGTACGCGGCCCGCTATCCGGGGATGTTCCGCTTCGTCGGCGCGTACAGCGGCATCATGGCCACCGAGATCCCCGGCATCCCCGCGATCATCATGAACGCTCAGGCCAGCGAGAAGCAGGACCCCAAGGCCCTGTGGGGCGACCCCATCCGCGACCGGCAGGTCTGGGCGGCCAACGACCCCGTGGCCCTGGCCCCGAGGCTGAGGGGCGTCTCCATCTACATGTCCAGCGGCACGAACAGCTTCATGGGCCCCCTGGACCCGCCCGGCTCCCCCTGGCACCCGGCCCACCTGGGCGAACCCATCTCCGCCTACACGGTCAAAGCCCTGAGCAAGCGCCTGAACAGCCTGGGCATCCAGCACACCCTGAACCTGTACGGCAACGGCACCCACACCTGGCCGTACTGGATCAGGGAGTTCAAGAACTCGTACCCCATGATCTTGGCCGCGCTGGGCCTGCCGGGCGGCGGCCCGCCCAAGCTGGACACGACGGACCGCCAGGGCGACTGGCAGTTGGCCGATCCCCGGCCCTGAGCATGTCACCGCCTGTCCTCGACGGCTTTCCGGACGCCAATAAAACGGGCATAAGGCCGATGTTCCTGGGTATTCACGCCCGAAAACCGAACCACTGCGGCGAATGTGGCGTTCTAAGATCTCGCGGTGGCGCATACTGGAGTAGATGAAGCCACCCAGCGCCGCGACCCGGCGCCACCTGCCCACCAGCCCCTTCAAGCCCCCGCCTCCGGCGCCGCCGGTCGAGCAGTTCAGCATGCACGACCAGGTGTCCCACGACCGCTACGGTCTCGGTCGGGTCATCGGTGTCGAGGACGAGGCCGTCCTCATCGACTTCGGATCACGACAGGAACGCATCACGACCCCATACGCCAAGCTGATCAAACTCTGAAACCGCCTGGCACCATCTGAAGCGGGCAGCGTTCGCCAGAGGGCGCTGTCGGTGTGTGTTGACGCGTGTTATCGGGCCCGGCCCTGTAAGTATGGTCACCGCCTTCAGGCGCTCTGCGCCGATGGAGCTCGGGCGGTGACAGTGGGGACATGTCCCCGCACCTCCGGCGAGGTGACCTTCCGGCCCTCGTGCTCCCCGGGCCCAAGCCGTCTGGCCAGTTCGTGCTATCGGAAATCCAGCCTGCGGCGTGTGCCCCAGGGCGGCGAGCCACGACCTCCTCATCGTGCGACTTGCCTTTGACGTATGGGTCAAGGGTTAAGGTCGCGACGCCATAAGGGCCCCTTGCCCACCGCTGAGGAGCGTCGCATGCCTGCCCTGCCCCACACGTCCCGCGAAGCCTTGCCCCGTATGTCCCGCGAAGTCCGGCTCGCCAGTCGCCCCGACGGCCTGCCGAGGCCGGAGCACTTCGGGGTCGTCGAGACGCCACTGCCGGTGCCCGAAGAAGGCCAGGTACTGGTCCGCAACCGCTTCTTCCACGTCTTCGCCGCACTCCGCACCCTGATCGGCGGATCGGTGAAGGGCGCGCCGTTCCCACCTCTCCTCCCCGGTGACACCCTGTTCGGGGCGGCGATCGGTGAGGTCGTGTCAGCGCCCGCGGACAGCGGGCTGCGCCCCGGCGAGCTGGTCTCGCACTGGCTCGGGTGGCGCGAGTACGCGGCCGTGGCCGCCGCCCAATGCACCCCACTGGGTGACACACTGCCCGACCCTGTCGCTCATCTGGCACAGGGCTGGACCGCGTACGCCGCGTTGACCCTGGGCGCCGAGGTACGGCCCGGAGACACGGTGTTCGTCTCCGGCGGCGCCGGCGCGGTCGGCTCGCTGGCCGGGCAGATCGCCCGGCTGCTCGGCGCGGGCCAGGTCATCGGCAGCACCGGCTCGCGGGAGAAGGCCGAGCGGCTGGTGTCCGAGCTGGGGTACAACGCCGCCGTGATCCGCGGCGCGGAGCCGATCGACGAGCAGCTGGCCAAGATCGCGACGGACGGCATCGACGTCCTCCTGGACAACGTCGGCGGCGAACAGCTCCAGGCGGCGGTGGCCGCGGCCCGGCCCGGGGCGCGGTTCGTCCTGGTCGGCGCACTGTCCGGCCAGATGTCGGCACATGGCACCGGTACGACGGCGCCGGTCGAACTGGACACCTACCAGCTCATCCTCAAAGGCATCGCCATGCGTGGCTTCAGCGCCCCGGACGACGCGCGGGCACGAGCACAGTGGACCGAGCGCTTCGGCGGCTGGCTGCGTTCCGGAGAGATCACGTTTCCGCACGTACGAGTGCCGGGCATCGAGCAGGCTCCCCAGGCGTTGCACGAGATGATCGGCGGCCGGCATCTCGGAGCCGTCGTCGTAGAGCTGTAGTTACCTTTGGAGGGCTGATGCGGATCGGCGACGCGGCGGCAGCGGCGGGCACGACACCTCGGGCACTGCGTTTCTATGAGCAGCGCGGGCTGTTGCCCCCGGCGCCGCGCACGATGACCGGGCAGCGGGAGTACGGGCCCCATGACGTGACGCTGGTGCGGATCATCCGCGAACTGCTCTCACTGGGGCTGACCGTCGAGGACGTACGCAGCTGCGCCGAACGCCTCCATCTTCTGGAGGGCGACACGTTGCCGCCGTACGGCAGCACTGGCTGCACTCAGGGCACCGGAGTCGTCCAGCGTCGGCTCACCGCCTTGGACGAGGAGATCTCCCGTCTGACAGCACTGCGGGAACGACTCGCCGCCCGGGTCAGCACGACGACCTGACCCGGGGTCAGCACAGTGACCTGATCAGGCGGTGTGCAGATAAACCTGCCCGAACACCTCGGACAGCTTCTTGAGGTCCGTGGCCGAGTCGACTTCCGGCGCCGACGGGTCGTAGATCGTGGCCAGCCGGGGACGGATCGAGGTCAGCTTCTTCAGCTGGTCCCAGGTGGCGTTCTCGGCCCACTTCTCGCCGTACAGCCTGCTGACCTGTCCCTGGTCGTTCTGCCAGCGGGACCAGAGGTTGACGGTCTCGGCGGCGTCGGCCTGGAGCGGCGTGGCGATGCGGTCGGTGATCGACTTGGTGGCCTGCTCGGCGGTGAGCTGCGGCGAGCCCACGGCGGCGAAGCCCGCGTCTTCCGCGACGATCTGACCGTAGGCGTCCCAGGCGCGGGCCCTGACCTGGATCCACTGGTTGCGCTGGGCCTCGGTGGCGTCGATCTTCCAGGTGGCGTACTCGGTCGCCAGGTGCCCGCCGTCCAGGGCGAGCTGGTCGACGAGGCCCTTGGTGAGCCAGGCACCGATCCGCTCGGGGTCGAGCAGCGGGTACTTCTTGGTCACCTCGGCCTTGCACGTGTCGTTGGCGCCGCAGCCGAGCACCGGCACCACCGTGTGCACGGCCAGCTTCTTGCCCGGCGCGAGGTTGCGGAGCGTGGTGGTGGCCTCCGTGACGAACTTGTCCATCTCGTCAGCGGTCTCGAACGTCTTGTTGAAGCCGAGCTGCGAGCTGAACCTGATCCCCACGGCGCCCTGCTGCGCCGCGACCGCGGCGACCTTCTTGGCCGCCTCGGCGAGCTTGCCCGCCTTCCAATCATCGGCCAGCTCCGCGTCGATCCAGACGCGCATCCCGGCCGCGGCGGCGGCCTTGACGGCCTGGCCGCCGGCGGACTTCTCGGCAGCCTGGATCTCGGCCTTGGACAGGCCCTCGGGGTTGACGAAGCACTCCTCGCCGGACTGGCACTCGGGCGAGCCGCCGTCCTCAGCGCCGTCGACATCGGGCGAGTCGACGTCGTGCAGCTCGCCGTCGCCCTCGGAGTCGTTGGCGCACTCGTTGCCGGCTTCGGTGCAGTCGACGAGGATCGGGCTCAGCGGGCCGGCTTCCTGCATGTGCTCGCCGTCGTTGGAGAGCCAGAAGTTGGCGATGTCCCGCGCCTCGTCGGGGGTGGCCATCCAGCGGCACACGACGTACGCCGGGGTGTCGCCGGACATCAGGTCGTTGCAGCTGCGCGGATCGTCCTCCGACCAGGCTGGAACGCCTATGCCCAGCAGTGAGAGTGCCAATCCGATGACGAAAATCTTCCTCAGTCGCATGGCGCCTTACTCCAGGGGGTGATCGCGGACATATCGCACAATATCCGGATGATCAGCTACCTTCAATGAGATCCACTGCGTTCTTCACCCCGTGTTCCACCCGCAGTAGCCCCCCAAGTTGCGCCGCGTTCTCGCGATATTCCGGTACGGCCAGCAATCGCGCCGCCAATGACCGCCCGCTCAGCGCCCGAATAGGCAGCGGCGGCGGCCCCGCTCCCAATGCCGCCACCCGGCGACCCCAGAACGGTTGGTCGGAGAAGAAGGGGCAGACCACGTTCGGCACCCCGGCCGCCAGCCCCGCCGCCGTGGTCCCCGCCCCACCGTGGTGCACGACGGCCGCCGTCCTCGGGAACAGCACCTCGTGCGCCACCTCGCCTACCGGACAGACGTCCGCCGAGGCGGCCACGGGCAACCCCTGCACCACCGCCCGTACCCCCGCCAACCGCAACGCTGCGACCACCTGCTCGGCGACCGCGTCCGGCTTATCGGGCACCATGCTCCCGAACCCGACGAACACGGGCGGCGGTCCATCGTCTAGAAAGGCGGCGACGTCTGGGGGCAGCGGAAGGGCGGTCGGGTCCGGGCCAGGTGGGAGGGTGGGTTTGTCCGGGTGCGGCGGGCGGGCGGTTGCGCTGTCCGGGTCGAGTGGCAGGCGCCAGTAGCCGGTCAGGTGGACGTAGTCGGGCCAGTCGCGCGGCCTGGGCACCACCAGCGGGCTCACCCCGCACAACACCGGCACCCGATCCCGCCGGTCGGCCGCGAACGGACTCCCCCGCAACGGTCGCAGCCCCAGCACTTGCCCGCGCAGCCGGTTCATCATGCGGCCCAGCATCAGCCAGCCAAGCCGCTCGACCACGGCGAAGCTGGCCCGGTTGCCGACCCTGCCCAGGGTCCGGCACGGGATCAGCGGGTTCGGGAACTCGCCGGTCGGCTCGCTGGGCTGGAACTGCAGGATCCCGTACGGCATGCCGTACCTCTCGTGGAGGTGTCTGCCCATGGCGCCGAGCGCGGGCCCGAGGACCAGTTCGGCGTCGGCGCAGGCGTGGTCCACCTGGGCGACGAGCTCCGCGGCGAGGGGTTCGAGAACGGCCCTGAAGCCCCGCACGAACCCCAGCGGCCCGCTGCGCAACCACGCCTGCCCTTCCTCGCTCTCGACGATCGTCACCGGATCCACCCCTAGCGGCACGAACCGCAGGCCCGCTAAACGCTCACCTATGGCCAGATGTCCGAAGCGTTCGGGCGCCACAAGCGTGACTTCGTGCCCACGCGCGGCCAGCCCTTGGGCCAGCGCCACGCATGGCTGAGTGTCCCCCCGCGACCCCAAAGCCAGCACCGCAACCCTCACACCCAGCCCGCCTTCTCGGCCCTGCCCGCCGTCACGCCCAGCCCGCCCTTACGTGCGGGTCACCATCACGCCCAACCAGCTCACGGCCGATCTGCTCACGGCAGTGTCAGCAAGGCGATCAACGCGCCCAGTAGTACGAGGGCCGCCGCGACCAGCAGGCCGAGCGCGTACCCCTGGGAGAAGCTCCCAGCCTCGTGGACGATCACCCCGATGGCCGCGATCCCGAAGAGGCCGGAAATTTCACGACTCACGGAGAAGATGCCACCCGCCACCCCGGCCCGAGACTCAGGCACCGCCCCCAGCACGGCCGACCCCAGCGGCATGGTCAGCGCCGACCCCACCCCGATCGCGCAGACAGCGGGCACCAATCGCCCCCACCCGTCCCCCGCCTCCAGGAACGCCGCCCCCACCATCCCAGCCGCCACCAGCACCAATCCGCAGGCGACCGTCCTCCCACTCCCCAGCCGCCGCTCGACCACCGGCACCAGCGGCGTGACGACCACCACGAGCAACGCCAACGGCACGAACGCCATCCCGGAGGCCGTAGGCGTGAACCCGAGCACCCCCTGCAGGAACAGCGCGGTATAGAAGAACACTCCGTTGACCCCGAGCCCCCACAGCACCTGAGCCAGCACCCCACCCGTGAAGCTCCGGCCCGCGAACAGCCCCAACTCCACCATCGGCGCCCGCGCCCCACGCTCCAGTACCAGGAACAGCACCCCGCCACCCACGCACCCGGCCACCGCGATCAGGATGGGCGGCGACCCCCAGCCGTACTCGCCCCCGTGGATCAGCGCGAACGTCCCAGAAGCC
This sequence comes from Nonomuraea sp. NPDC048901, assembly GCF_040649695.1. Classification (NCBI taxonomy): domain Bacteria; kingdom Bacillati; phylum Actinomycetota; class Actinomycetes; order Streptosporangiales; family Streptosporangiaceae; genus Nonomuraea; species Nonomuraea sp. NPDC048901. The sequence continues at coordinate 104,804 of NZ_JBEZFW010000024.1, forward strand.
AGAAACACCACCGACGCCAGCAGCCCAGGCACATCCACCTGACCCCGCCGCCCGACGCTGGGCTCAGCGCGCGTTTCCGATATTGCGACGGTGGCCAGCGCGATGACGATCGCTCCCATGGGGACGTTGATCAGGAACACCCAGCTCCAATGGGCGTGCTGGCTCAGGTACCCGCCCACCACCGGTCCCAATGCGAGAGCACCGGCGCCGGACGCCATCCAGATGGCCACCCCGAGCGACCGATCGGGCCGCCCTGCCAGGACGGCCAGCGTCGCGGGCAGGATGAGCGCCGCCCCCACCCCCTGGGCCAGGCGCGCGACGACCAGGGGCTCGATCGAGGTGGCCAGACCGGCGCCGAGCGATGCCCCGGTGAAGACGGTGAGCCCGATGAGCAGCACTTTGCGCCGTCCGTACACGTCGGCCAGGCGGCCGCCGGCGATCATGAGGCCGGCGAACGTCAGGATGTATCCGGTAGCGACCCATTCGAGCGCGCTCAGGCGGGTGTGGAGATCGCGCTGGATACTGGGCAGGGCGACGGTGACCACGGTGTTGTCCAGCGTCGTCACGAACCCGGCCAAGCCGACGACCGTCAGGAGCAGCCGGGATCGGGTGGCGGGCTGTACAGGGGCGACGGTCAAGGTCACATGTCCACCTCCGCCCAGGTCCAGCCGGGTCCGTTGGGGTTCGCCCTGACGACCCTGGTACGACCGGTGGTGACCTTTTCCCAGGTCGGGCGCCGCGTACCCGCAGCACGCCCGGAACCAGAGGTTCCTGGGTCGTCGGGACCAGACGCGGTGTCGGCGGTATCGGCGCCGGCCGGGCTTTTGGGGGTCGGGCGGGCGGTGACCTGCGGTCGTTTGGAGACTGCGGGCTCGGCGGCGCTGTAGGGGCGCTTTCTGACGGGTGGTGCGGCGGGGCGCGGGACGGGGAGGGCGGCAGGGGGGTCGTGTTCGGCGGATACCGGTATGGGGTCGGTGTCCACACCGAAGATGGCTGGGCGGCCGTTGACGGTCACCGGCGACGCTGTCCCAGGGCCGTCCTCCGCCCAGCACCAGCCGGGGCCGTCCGGATTGGGCTTGATCGCCCTCCCGGGACGCGGGCCGCTCGCCGTCTCAGGGCGCCGAGCCTCGCCGCCGTTCGTACTCGCCGACGCGGCGCCCGGGGATGGCGCTGGCGGGGAAAGCTCGTCCGGGGAAAGCGGCCGCCCAGCAGACAGCTGTCCAGCAAGCGGCCGCTCAGCAAGCCGCCGTTCAGCAGGCCGCCGCTCAGCAGGCCGCCGCTCAGCGAGCCGCCGTCCAGCAGCCGGCTGAGCCAAAGGGGCCCCCTCCGAGGACAAAGACCCCTCATGGAACTCGATCCGCCGATGCACTCCCCGCAGCACCCCCGGCAGCCACCAGTTGGCCCCGCCCAGCAGCCGCATCGTCGCCGGCACCAGCAGCGCCCGCACCAGCGTCGCGTCCACCACGATCGCCACGAACATGCCCACCCCGAGCAGCTTCACGATCGTGATCCCGGCCGTCGAGAACGCCCCGATCACCACCAGCAGCAACAGTGCCGCGCTGGTGATGACGCCGCCGGTCCGCTGCAACCCCGTCGCCACCGCGGCCGTGTTGTCGCCCGTTCGCAGCCACTCCGCCCGTACGCGCGACAGCAAGAACAGCTCGTAATCCATCGACAGCCCGAACACCACTGCCAGGATCAACACCGTCACCGTGGCCTCGATGGTCCCCGTCGACGTGAAGTGCAGCCAAGTCGCCAGGTGGCCGTCCTGGAAGGCCCAGACGATCACGCCGAACGAGGCGCCGATCGACAGGACGTTCATGAGCAGGGCCTTGAGCGGCAGCACGATGGAGCCGAAGGCGGCGAACAGCAGCAGGAACGTCACCCCACCCACCACCAGCGCCATCCACGGCAACCTGGACAGAAGGCTCGACAGGAGGTCCATCTGGGCCGCCGTCGGGCCGCCTACGACGAGTCGCCGGATGTTCGGCTCCGGGGTCATGGATCTGATCAGTGTCACCAGGTTCTGGGCCTGGGCCGACATGGGGTCGTAGGAGTAGCGGACCGCCAGCCGTACCGCGCCGTTGGCCTGGGAGAGGCCGGCCAGGTCGACGCCCGTGACGCCGGGCAGCTTGCGCAGGCGGTCGGCGAGGGGCTTGGCATCCGCAGGGTCGATCGTGGTGACGGCGCTGATCGGGGTGTAGCCCTGGCCGAGGGGGCCGACGGCGGCGGGGCGGGTGGTGAAGGAGCGTTCGATGAGGGCGTGGACGTCGATCGTGGCCATCGAGTTCTTGGCGAAGTCGCGGTCGACGATCTCGGCGACGCGGCGGCTCTCGGCGGCGGCGGGCAGGACCCGGTGGTCGACGTTGCCGAACCGTACGTGGGCGAACGGCCCGGCCAGCGCGAGCAGTACGGAGGTAACCGCGACCAGGTAGAGCACGGGCCGTTTCATCACGCTTGAGGCGATCGCGTGCCACAGGCCGGCACCCACGCGGGCCGAGCCGAAGTCGGGGGTGATGCGGATGGCGTCCACGCGGGGACCGAGAATGGACAGCGCGGCGGGCAGGACGACCAGCGCCGCGACCATGGCCACCAGCACCACGGCCGCCGCGCCCAGCCCGATCGAGCGCAGGAACATCTGCGGGAACAGCAGCAGCCCCAGCAGCGAGGTCGCCACCGTCAAACCGGAGAAGGCGACGGTACGCCCGGCGGTCGCCATGGTGCGCACCACGGCCTCCTGGGTCGGGGCGCCGGACCTGATCTGTTCCCGGAAGGCGTTCAGCACGAAGAGGGAGTAGTCGACGGCCAGCCCGAGACCGAGCATGGTGACGACGTTCAGCGAGAAGACCGAGACTTCGGTCACCTCGGTCAGCAGCCTGAGCAGCACGAGCGCGCCGAGCACCGCGAAGAGGCCGACGAGCAGCGGGAGCCCGGCGGCCACCACGCTGCCGAACACCACCACGAGCAGCACCAGCAGCACCGGCATCGAGATCGCCTCGGCGCGCGCCAGGTCGGCGGCCGTCTGATCGTTCAGCTCCTTCAGGAGCGGCACCGAGCCGCCCACCTGGACCTGGAGGTTCGCGACGGGCAGCCGGTCCTTGATCGCCGCGTACGCCGCCTGCTTGGCGCCTTTCAGGGTGATCAGGGCGTAGGTGGCGTGTTCGTCGGTGGACATCAGCTCCTTGGCGCCGGTGGTCCAGTAGGTGGCCAGCTTGCGTACGTACTGGGCGGGCAGGGCACGCAGGGAGTCGTGCACGGCCTTCTTGAAGCGCGCGTCGCGCACCTTGACCTGCGGGTGCCGGTAGAGGACGACCACGTCGGGCGTGTTGCCGCTGTACCAGGCGTCGTTCCAGCGGGCGGCGGTGGTCGAGTCGGCGGCCGGGTCGGCGAAGCCGCCGTCGGCCATCCGGCCGAACAGCTGCAGCCCGAAGGGCGCGACCAGGACGGCCGCCACCAGGCTCAGGACCAGCAGCGTCCACCGGCCGCGGTGGATCAGGCGCCCCGCCGACTCAAACAAGGGCGCCCTCCAGGTACGCCCGCAGGCAGGCCCGCCGGGCGATCTTGCCGCTGGTCGTCCGGGGTACGGCTCCGGTGCCCGTCAGCACGAAGTCGTGGACGGATAAATCGTGAAATTTCCGGACCGCTGCCCGTACCCGAGCCGCCACCTCCGCCGGATCGGCCGAAGCACCACCGCGCGACCGCTCGGCCACCACCACGAGCCGCTCGGTCTCCTCCCCTGGCAAGGAGAAGGCCGCCACATGGTCGCGGCGCACGGCCCGGTGCGCCTCCTGGACGGTGACCTCGATGTCCTGGGGATAGTGGTTGCGCCCGTCGACGATGATCAGGTCCTTGATCCGGCCGGTGACGTACAGCAGCCCGCCGTACACCACCCCAAGGTCGCCCGTCCGCAGCCAGGCGCCGTCCGCGCCGTCCAGCGTCGCGCCGAACACCTCGGCCGTACGGAGGGGATCGCGCCAGTAGGCGCGCGCCACGTTCGGGCCCTGGACCCAGATCTCCCCCACGCGCCCGTCCGGCAACTCCTGCCCGCCCGAGCCGACGACGCGCACCCGCTGACCACTGGGCCGTCCGCACGCCACCAGCGTGGTCAGCGCCCCCGACGACCCGCCGTGCGGCACCGCGCGGCCGTCGCGGAGGGCGTCGCGGTCGAAGTCCGTGGCCACCACGGCCTCGTCGGGCCCCATGGCGGAGACGAAGACCGTGGCCTCGGCCAGCCCGTACGCCGGGGTGTGCGCCTCCGGCCGCAGCCCGCACCCGCCGAACGCGGCGTTGAACGCCTCGACGGTGCCGGGCCGTACCGGCTCCGCGCCGTTCAGCATGACCCGCACCCCGGACAGGTCCAGCCCCTCTTTGTCGGCCGCGCCGACCCTGGCCGCCGTGTACTCGTAGGCGAAGTTGGGCCCGCCCGTATAGACGTCGTCGAACTCGCTGAGCAGCCGCAGCCACCGCACCGGATGCATGACGAACGCCACCGGATCCATGAACGCCACCTGGTTGCCCCCCACCATCGGCAGGGCGATCGTCGCGACCAGCCCCATGTCGTGGAAGAGTGGCAGCCACAGAGCCGCGACCGAGGTAAGCGGCTTGGCCCGGAACAGCTTCCATAGCTGCGCGGCGTTGGCCTCAAGGTTGCCGTGCGTGATCTCCACACCGGCGGGCGCCCGGGTGGAGCCGGAGGTGTACTGCAGGTAGGCGAGCTCGCCGGGCTCGATCGCCACCGGCTCCCACTCGTCGGCGAGCAGGTCGGAGACCGTGTCGACGGCGATCACCGGAACCCCGGCGGCGAAGGCCCGCACGCCGGGCAGCGCGGCCGTGGTCGTGAGCACGGCGACCGGCTCGGCGTCGGAGTAGGCGCGGGTCAGCCGCTCGGCGTGCCCCGGCAGATCAGGCGCGAACAACGGCACCGCCACAATCCCGGCGTACAGGGCGCCGAGCATCGCCACCACGTACGGCAGCCCTTGGGGAGCGAGGATCGCCACCCGGTCACCGGGCCCCGCGACCTCGCGCAGCCGTACGGCCAGCGCCCGCGCTTTGAGGTCGGCCCGCGCCCAGGTCAGGGTCTCGCGGGAGCCGTCACCCAGGTAATCGACGAAGGTGTAGGCGGGCGCGTCCGGGATCTCCCGCGCCCATCGCGCCACGCGCTCGATCAGTGCCTCGGGCATGCCCGGGTCCCCTCGCCGACTACAGGGACCTAGAAAATTACGGCAGAAAGAGCTTCGATTCTTGCCAAACGCCTGCACATTCCGCTTCCGGTCTTGTCAGCGGCGTGACAAGCACGGAGATATTCAGACGACAGCAGATGCGAAGAACCATCACAATAGTGAGCATTTGGGGGATTAGGGGGCTTACCACGTGCACGGCTATCTTCGCGATCTCGGGCTGCTCCGGGATCGGCGGTTCACGCTGCTGCTGACCGCGCGGACCATCTCGGTACTGGGCACCTCCTTCGCCCCCGTGGCTCTCGCCTTCGGCATCCTCGCCCTGCCCGGCGCGGACGCCACCACGCTGTCCGTGGTGCTCACCGCCGAGGCGCTGCCGATGATCGTGTTCATGCTGTTCGCCGGGGTGATCGCGGACCGGTTCCCCAGGCAGCGGGTGATGATGGTCAGCGAGTTCATCAGCGCGCTGGCCTTTTTCGCCCTGGCCGCGATGATGCTGTCGGGCTGGACCCCGCTGCCCGCGATGGCGACCGCCGCGGCGGCCAGTGGCGTGGCGATAGCGATGCTGTTCCCCTCGCTGACCGGCATCATCCCCGAGGTCGTGCCCGCCGACCGGTTGCAGACCGGCAACGCGCTGCTCGGCCTGGGCGCCAACAGCTCGCGGGTGGCGGGCGCGGTGCTGGGCGGCGGCGCGGTCGTACTGTTCGGCAGCGGGTGGGCGCTGGCCGTGAGCGGGCTGATGTTCACGGTGGCCGGGGTGCTGATCGCGGCACTGCGGCTCACGCCCGCCGAGCGCGACGCGGCGGCCGAGCATTCGATGCTGGCCGACCTGCGGGACGGGTGGCGCGAGTTCAGCACCCGGCAGTGGATCTGGGTGGTGGTCGCGCAGTTCTCGGTGCTCGTGATGGGGCTCCAGGCGGGTCACGGGGTGCTCGGGCCGCTGATCGCCAAGGAGAGCCTGGGCGGGCCCGCGGCCTGGTCGGCGTTCCTGGCCGGCGAGGCGGCCGGCACGATCGTGGGAGTGATCGTCTCGCTGCGCGTCCGGCCCAGGCGGCCGATCCTGGTCGGGACGCTGCTCTGCCTGCCGACCGCGCTGCCGTACGTGCTGCTGGGCACCGGCGCGCCGCTGTGGGCGATCGTGGCGGGCGCGTTCGTGCTGGGGGTCTGCTTCGACGTGTTCGGAGTGCTGTGGCAGACGACCATGCAGCGGGAGGTGCCGCCGGAGTCGCTGTCGCGGGTCAGCTCGTACGACGCGCTGGGCTCGCTGATGTTCGGCCCGATCGGGCTCATGCTGGCCGGGCCGGTGGCGAGCCTGGTCGGCACCCGGACGGCGCTGCTGGGCTGCGCGGCGCTCGTCGTGCTGTCCACACTCGCCGCGCTGCTGTCTCCCGGGGTGCGGCAACTACGCGCTCCCGCTCCGGTCGCCGAGAGCGTGCCCGGCTGAGCGCGTTCAGACGACGATCAGCGTCACCACGACGCCCGCGCAGTTGCCCGCCACGCAGATGCGGACGGGCACCTCGGACACCCCAGCGGCCTCCGGGATGCCGCCGATGTGCCCGTCGGGGCCGATCGTGACGCCCGCCGGCAGCTTGCCGTGGTCGGTCACGGAGAACGTGGGCGGCACGCCGGTGGGCCCGCCCGAGATCCCGATCTGGTCGTCGTAGCGGTTGCCCACCTTGCCGGGGAAGGCCAGCTCACTCGGCTGCCAGGGCACGTTCCGCAGCACGACGACCGTGACCTGCTGATCGACGCAGTCCTGGCCACGGCACAGGCGGACGGGCGTGGCGAAGGTGCCGGGACGCTGGGGAACTCCGTGCAGCCGGCCCGCGTCGTCCAAGGTCACGCCCGGTGCCAGGGCGGCGCCGCGGATGGTCAGGCCGTCCTGGAACGGCAGCAGGCGATTGGTCACCTCGATGCCCTGCGTGACGTAGAAGACGTCCTCGACGAGCCGCTTGGTCGGGGGGTCCACGTGCCGGGCGGGCAGGTCCCTCGATATGGCCACTGGGTGGAAGTCGGCCGAGGGCAGCGTGGGGAGCAACGCGTACAGACTCAACCCGGCAACGACAAATGCCCATGTTTGCCGCATCCCACCCCCTGTTCGTCTCCTCGATACGTACCCCACCAGCGCGTAGCGTTACTCCTGGCTCACGCATAGATAATCGGTTCATGGCCGCTGAATCCGCCCAGACCCTGGAACGCGGGCTGCGCCTGCTCAGGCTGCTCGCCGACGGCAAGGGCGGGCGGACGCCCACCGAGCTGAGCACCGAGCTGTCGTTGTCCCGACCGGTGGTCTACCGGCTGGTGACCACGCTGCTGAGCGAGGGGTTCGTCCGCCGTGACGCCGAGGGGCGGGTGCACCTCGGGTTCGGCGTGCTCGTGCTGGCCCAGGCCGTACAACCGCTGCTGCGCGCGGCGGCGCTGCCCACGCTGCGGCGGCTGGCCGAGGACGTGGGCGCGACCGCGCACCTGACCGTGGCCGAGGGCGACGACGGCCTGGCCGTGGCGGTGGTGGAACCGTCGTGGACGGACATGCACGTGGCCTACCGGGAGGGGTCGCGTCACTCCCTGTCGCTGGGCGCCGCCGGGCGGGCGATCCTGGCGCTGCGCGAGGGACGGGCCGACTATCTGGTGACGGAGGGGCAGTTGCAGGAGGGCGCGCGGGGGATCGCCGCGCCCGTGTCCGGGCTGCCGTGGCTGGAGGCGTCGGTCGGGGTGGTGACGTTCGGGCCGCTCAGCGAGTCGGCCGGGCCGCGCGTGGTCGAGGCGGCCGCCGAGCTGTCCGGCGCGCTGGGTTGACATCGCTTACCCGATGGCGGACGGTAGTTGCATATAGAGGACACACACGTCCGATAATCGGACGCCCTGGAGGCGAAGATGCCTTACTACCGCGTCGTTGGCGAGGTGCCCAGAAAGCGGCACACGCAGTTCAGGCGGCCCGACGGCGGCCTCTACGCCGAGGAGCTGATGGGCGAGGAAGGCTTCTCGTCGGACTCCTCGCTGCTCTACCACCGCTATCTGCCGACCGCGATCGTCAAGGCCGAGGCCGTCACGCCGCTGACCGACACGCGCCTGGAGCCGAACCTGCCGCTGTCGCCGCGCCACTTCCGCACCCAGGACCTGCGCGGCGCGGGCGACCTGGTGACCGGCCGGATGCAGCTGGCGGGCAACGCCGACGTCCGATTGTCGTACGCCACCAGCGACCAGCCCAGCGAGCTCTACCGCAACTCCATGGGCGACGAGTGCGTGTACGTCCAGGACGGCCGCGCCCGCTTCGAGTCGACGTACGGCGTCATCGAAGCCGGCGCGGGCGACTACATCGTCATCCCGACCGGCACGATCCACCGCTGGGTGCCCGACGGGCCGGTCAACGTGCTGGCCATCGAGGCGTCCGGGCACATCAGGCCGCCCAAGCGCTACCTGTCGCAGTACGGGCAGTTCCTGGAGCACGCGCCTTACTGCGAGCGCGACCTGCGCAGCCCGGCGGAGCCGTTCGTCGTCGAGGGCGAGGAGGTCCCGGTGCTGGTCCGCACGCGGGGCGGGCTGACCCGGCTGGTCTACCGCAACCACCCGTTCGACGTGGTCGGCTGGGACGGCTACCTGTATCCGTTCGCGTTCAACATCAATGACTTCGAGCCGATCGTGAAGAAGACGCACGCGCCGCCGCCGGTCCACCAGACGTTCGAGGGACCGGGGTTCGTGATCTGCTCGTTCTGTCCTCGGCCGCTGGACTTCCACCCCGAGTCCGTACCGATCCCCTACAACCACCACAACGTCGACTCCGACGAGTTCATGTTCTACGTGGGCGGCGACTACTCGGCCCGCAAGGGCTCCGGCATCGACGTCGGCTCGATCTCGCTGCACCCGGCCGGCTTCACGCACGGCCCGCAGCCCGGGGCGGTGGAGGCGGTCATCGACGCGGTCAGCCGCGGCATCACGACCACCAGCGAGATGGCCGTGATGATCGACACCTTCCGCCCGCTCGACCTCGGCCAGGCCGCACTGACCTGCGAGGACCCCGGCTACGCCTGGACCTGGGCCCGATGAACCTCTACCTCGCACTGGTCGACGACGCGGGCCTGTTCCCGCCGACCTCCCTGCACATGTCGGAGGCGCTGGCCCGCCACCAGCGCGACCAGGAGCGGGCCTCCCAGGTGCTCACCCACCGCTTCCTCTGCCCCGCCAGCCGCCTCGACGGGCTGCGCCGCGAGGAGGCCCCGCCGCGCCGGATCGGGCTGATCGTCGACACGCCGGACATCCCGCCGTTCGACGACCTGCCCGTGGACTCCGTCGAGCTGCGCGCGGACGCCCTCGACCAGCTGCCCGACGACGGCCTGCCACCGGGCGTGCGGCTGTTCGTCGAGGTGCCCGCCGGGAAGTACGTCGCCGACGTGCCCGAGGGCGCCGCGCTCAAGGTGCGCTGCGGCGGCGCGACCGCCGACGCCTTCCCGTCGGTCGAGCATCTCGCGGCGTTCATCCGGTTCTGCGCGGAGCACGACCTCCAGTTCAAGGCCACCGCCGGACTGCACCACGCCGTACGCCATTTCGACCCCACGCTCGGCGTCGACCGGCACGGCTTCCTCAACCTGCTGCTGGCCGTCTGCGAGGCGGTGGACCAGCGCGACCCCGCGCCCGTGCTGCGCACCACCGACGTGGGCCATCTCGTCCGGCTGGCCCGAGCCGTGTCCGAGGAGACGGCCAAGCGGGCCAGGGCGCTGCTGGTGAGCTACGGCTCGTGCAGCACCGGCGCCCCGCTGGACGACCTGCGCGCACTGGGACTGATCGAGGAGAACGCGTGAGCTGGGGAATAGACAACCTGCCCTATGGGGTGTTCTCCCGGCGCGGCGAGCGGCCACGCGTCGGCGTGCGCTACGGCGACCGGGTGCTCGACCTGGCCGCCGCGCTGCACGACGAGGTGTTCGCGGCGCCCAGCCTGAACCCCTTCATGGCCAGGGGCCGCACCGCCTGGCACGACACCAGGACACTGATCGCCAACAAACTCACCTCCGACCTCGCGATCACCGAGCCGCACCTGATCCCGCTCGACCAGGTGCGGCTGCACATGCCGTTCGAGGTGGCCGACTACGTCGACTTCTACTGCTCGCTGGAGCACGCCACCAACCTCGGCAAGATGTTCCGGCCCGGCACCGAAGGGCTGCTGCCCAACTGGCGGCACCTGCCGGTCGGCTACCACGGCAGGTCGGGCACGATCGTGGTCTCGGGCACCCCGATCGACCGGCCGCACGGCCAGCTCGGAGCCGGGCGGTTCGGGCCGTCCGCCAAGCTCGACCTCGAGGCCGAGCTGGGCTTCGTGGTCGGCGTACCGACCGAGCTCGGCTCGCCCGCCGGGGCCTTCGAGGACCACGTGTTCGGGGTGACGCTGGTCAACGACTGGAGCGCGCGGGACATCCAGGCGTGGGAGTACGTGCCGCTCGGGCCGTTCCTGGGCAAGTCGTTCGCCACCTCGATCTCGCCGTGGATCACGCCGCTGGAGGCGCTGCCCCGGCTGGCCGGGCGCGTACAGGATCCCGAACCGCTCGACTACCTGCGCAGGACGGACGACTGGGGGCTGGACGTCTCGGTCGAGGTGTCGCTCAACGGCGAGGTCGTGTCCCGCCCGCCCTACTCGGGCATGTACTGGACGCCGGACCAGATGCTCGCCCACATGACGGCGAACGGCGCGTCCCTGCGGACCGGCGACCTGTTCGCGAGCGGCACGATCTCCGGCGAGCAGCGTGACGAACGCGGCTCGCTCATCGAGCTGACCTGGAACGGCAGCGATCCGATCAAGCTCGCCGGCGGCGAGACCAGGACATTCCTGGAGGACGGCGACACCGTGACGATCCGAGCCACAGCCGGCGGCCGGTCATTGGGGGAGGTTTCCGGAACAATCCGATAGGTGACTTGACGTGCTCACTCGATGACCCTCCGCTAACCTGGATATCCCCTTCCCGGAAAGCAGGATCGAGATGCGGCGCGCCGCGGCCATCTTTCTCGTGGCCCTACTCCTGACCGCGGGCTGCTGCCCGGTGACCGCCGACCGCCCGGCGCCCAAGCCGCCCGTCGTCCAGGTCTCCCCCGCCTTCGACACGCGGCGCGCCCGGACGGACCACGGTCTGGTCGTGCAGGCGCAGGGCGGCAAGCTCAGCCAGGTGATCGCCTACGTGGCGGGTGCGCTGGTGCCGGGCAAGCTGGACGCGTCGCGTACGACCTGGCGCTCCTCCTGGACGCTGGCCCCCGGCGCCGAATACACGGTGACCGCCACCGCGGCGGGCTCGGCCGGCCCGTCGACGGTGGCCATGGGCCGCTTCCGCACCCGCGCCGCCGACCGGTCGTTCCAGATCGCCTCCATCGAGCCGCTGCCCGGCGAGACCGTCGGCGTCGGCATGCCGATCATCATGGACTTCGACACCCCGATCCAGGACAAGGCGGCCGTGGAGCGGGCGCTGGAGATCAAGCCGGCCGTCGAGGGCGCGTGGCGCTGGGTGAGCGACACCCGCGCGATCTACCGCACCCGCGCGTTCTGGGAGCCGGAGCAGCAGGTCACGGTCACGGCCCACCTGACCGGCGTACGCATGGCGCCGGGAGTCTACGGCCTGACCGACCGCACGTTCGCCTTCAAGGTGGGCCGCGAGCAGACGACCTCGATCGACACCCGGACCCACCAGATGGTCGTCAGGCGCGGCGGCCGGGTCGCGCAGCGCATGGCCATCAGCGCGGGCATGGCCACCACTCGCGAATACACCACGACCAGCGGCGTCCACCTGACCATGGACAAGGGCGACCCGGTCCGCATGATCTCGCCCGGCCGCAAGAAGGGCGAGCCCGGCTTCTACGACGTGATGATCGACCACGCCGTACGCATCTCCAACAGCGGCGAATACGTCCACGCCAAGAACAACCTCTGGGCCCAGGGCCACGCGAACGTCAGCCACGGCTGCGTCAATGCCCGCCCCGATCAGGCGGCCTGGTTCTTCGCCCACTCGCTGCGCGGCGACCCGGTGACGATCACCGGCACCTCCCGCGAGCTCGCGTGGGACAACGGCTGGGGATTCTGGCAACTCCCGTGGGACAAGTGGCGCCAGGGCAGTGCCTTGTACGACCCCGTGGCCCTGCCACAGCAATGATTCCAGCATTACGGTAGGAGGGGGGAACCAGGCGAGCACATAGGCCCGTTATTCCGTTAGGAGGGCCGGAGCATGGATGAATGGATCATCTGGATAATCCTGGCAGTCGTCCTCGGCGTGGCGGAGATCTTCACCGTCACCGCGGCGCTCGGACTGCTCGGCGCGGCCGCTCTCCTCACCGCGGCGACCGCCGCCATCGGGCTGCCCGTCCCCCTGCAACTGCTGGTCTTCGCCCTGTCTTCCACGGCCGGTCTGATGGTCGTCCGGCCGATCGCCATGCGCCACATCCGGCAGCCACAACTGCAGCGCTTCGGCGTGGAAGCACTGGTTGGCAGGCAGGCGTACGTATTGTCGGAGGTCACCGGCAGGGACGGCAGAGTACGCATCGGCGGCGAGGAGTGGTCCGCGCGCGCCTATGACGAGACCCTGGTGATCCCCACGGGGGCGACCGTCGATGTCATCGAGATCGAGGGCGCCACAGCCCTCGTATATCCCCGGGAGTGACCATGGATCCGCTGTTGGTGGTCGGACTGCTCGTCATCCTCTTCGCGGTGTTCACGGTGCTCAAGGCCGTGCGGATCGTGCCCCAGGCACGCGCCCGCAACGTCGAGCGCCTGGGCCGCTACAACCGTACGCTCAAGCCCGGACTCAACTTCGTCATCCCGTACATCGACCGCGTCTACCCGATGATCGACCTGCGCGAGCAGGTCGTGACCTTCCGCCCGCAGCCGGTCATCACCGAGGACAACCTGGTCGTCGAGATCGACAACGTCATCTACTTCCAGGTCACCGACCCCCGGGCGGCGGCCTACGAGATCGCCAACTACCTCCAGGCCATAGAGCAGCTCACCGTCACCACCATGCGTAACGTCATCGGCGCCATGGACCTGGAGAAGACGCTCACCTCCCGCGACCACATCAACAGCCAGCTGCGCGGCGTGCTCGACGAGGCCACCGGCAAGTGGGGCATCCGCGTCAACCGCGTGGAGGTCAAGGCGATCGACCCGCCGAAGACCATCAAGGACGCGATGGAGAAGCAGATGCGGGCCGAGAGGGACAAGCGAGCGGCCGTCCTCAACGCCGAGGGCCAGCGCCAGTCGCAAATCCTCACCGCCGAGGGCGACAAGCAGAGCGCCATCCTGCGCGCCGAAGGCCAGCGCACCGCCGCCATCCTGCAGGCCGAGGGCCAGTCACGGGCCATCGACCAGGTCTTCCAGGCGGTCCACCGCAACGACCCCGACCCCCAGCTGCTCGCCTACCAATATCTGCAGATGCTGCCGCAGCTCGCGCAGAGCCCCGGCAACACCTTCTGGGTGATCCCCAGCGAGGTCACCTCGGCGCTGCAGGGCGTGTCGAAGGCGTTCACCGAAGCGCTGCCCCGGTCGGCGGCGACGCGCGAGGAGGCGCCGGGCAACTCGGCGGCGGACGAGGAAGTCGCCAGGGCGGCGGAGGCGGCTGCGGAGGCCGTGGCCAACGCTCAGGAGGCCGAGAGCCCCACCGGGCCCCGCCAGCTCACGCAGGCGGTCGAGGACCCGTCGGTCGCGTTCGCGGACCTGGAGAAGGAGCACCAGGAACGCTGACCGGCCAAGACGTCCGCCCGCTGGCGGGGGCGTGGCGGCCAGGACGTCTGCTCGACTAACCTGCCCGCCCGGCCAGAGGTGCCAGCGTGGCCCGAGAGGTGCCCGCCACGCTCAGCCCGGCGGGCACCGGTCGGGCGACTCTGGCCTCAGACTCGCCGCCCACCCCAACGGCGCCGGTCAGGCGACCCCGGCCTTGGACTTGGCGCCGACCTTGGCCTCAGGCTTGGGTTCAGGCTTGGCCTCGGATTTTGGTTCGTTCGGGAGGGGACGGCACGCCATTTCCAGCAGGTCCCGCACCTGGGACGCCCGGTGCAGGGAACCTGCTCGGCAGGCCAGCTTGACCGTGGCGTCAGCCAGGATGACGTCCCCGTTCGCCTGCGGAACATCATCGCCCATCTCGGTGCGTAGCCACTCGGAGATCTCCGCCCAGGAGTAGATGCTGACGTTGTCGGCCTCAATGAGCGGAGCCGGGAAGCCACCGGGCCCGCGCTGCCCGCTCGCCAGTTGGCGAAAGCTGGCCTGCGTGCGGCCACCGTGACGCCTGGCCGCGTCGCCGAGCGTCACCGCGTCGTCGTGCCCCACGCCAACGGCCCACAGCTGGTCGACCGTGCTCATCTGGATGAGCACGGACATGATGGCCTCCAGCAGGCTGTCCGCCTCACGATCACACATGAAGTACGGCTGTGCGCCCCCGACCAGCGCACAGTCATCCATGCCCGCCTCGTGGAGCCGGTCGAACTCGGCAGCATCCGGCTCGCGATTGAGCATGACCTGGAAATCCCAGCTAGTCATGACGTCCCCTCTTGATCGTCGCTTTTGCACTCGAGGTGCCGAGTGAGCCATTGGCGGATCTGCTTGGCATGGACACCTGGATTTCGGGGCGTGCAGTTGATCGTGAACGGCTTTTCTCCGCATTGGCAGGTGATCCAGCCCCAGCGATGCCCGTTGTGGTCCTCCTCGACGGTGAGAGCGCTATTAATCTTGCGGATTGCCTTGAGCACCGCGTTGATCTCGTTGTGTTGATGTCTTCCTCGCCCGACCATGTTCTAACTGTGCAACAGTGTTGCACAGTTAGAACGGCTTTTCCAAGCCAGGGGCCCCAACCTGGGGCTCGCAGCCTGGGAGTGGCAGGTCCACCCTGCTGCGCAGGGTCGTGCATAACCTCGAAGACATGGACAGTGCCAGCCGTCTGGGTGAGTTTCTGCGAGCGCGGCGGGAACTGGCCCGGCCCGAATCGCACGGGATGCCCGCGGCCGGGCTCCGCCGAACACCCGGAATGCGCCGGGAAGAGGTCGCGATGCTCGCCGGCGTCAGCACCGACTACTACATCCGCCTGGAGCAGGGCCGGGACAAGCATCCGTCGGCCGCAGGTGCTCGAGGCGCCGGCGGCCGCGCTGACGCTGGAGGAGGACGCCGTCGCGCACCTGCACGAGCTGGCCGCCCTCGGCTGGGTGTCCGGGTCGTGGCGGCGATGGGAGCGTTGATGTCGGGGATGACGGGGCAGACAGCAAAGATCGAATCGCGTTGTGGCAGATGCGAGGGAAGCCTTGTCCGTCAGGTGAACCAGTTCATCGACCGCGGGCAGTTGTGTTGGGATGCCGAGGTCGCCTGCGAGTCCTGCTGTACTGGCTGGTGCGAGCAATTCGGTTCAGGCGAGACGCCGGAGGATATCCGCAGTGCCCTGCTGGCGGAGCATGGCCCTAGCCGGCTGCGTTTGGTCGGTCCGGCACCGAGCCCGGTCTCGGTTCTGAAGGTTCTGCGGGAGGTCTGGGAGGTGTCGCTTCCCCGGGCTCGTGAACTCGCCGACGAGCTCACTCACTCCGGCTCGGTCGGGACGCTGGCGGAGATGGAGTTCCTGAACATCCGACTGCGAAGCCGTGGCGTCGCAGCCGAGGTGAGGTCCGATGGCAGCCCGGAGAGTGAGCCGATTCCCTCGTAGCGAGCCTTTGATCAATTCGCCAACAGTGTCTCGGCTTGGCGAGCGGGGCCGAGCGTGCAAGGGCGGGTGCCGTCAGGGTGCCTGTTGCGGGTGAGTGAGTTGTGCTTCAAGATCGGCGACGCGGCGGTCTTGGAAGCGTAGGTTGGAGCGCGCGGCCTGGAGACGTTCGTCGAGGTTGTCGCTGGTGAGCCGGCGGACGATGTCCTGCCCATCGCTGCAGGTCAGCGGCGTGCCCGTGGAAATTTCTGCAGTCCGGGACCGGGAGCGACCCGATGGGGCGGGCTCCAGCGGTTCCGCAAGGGTGTCACAGTCTGGTGATGCGGGACGTCAGCTCTGTTGTGTGGCGTCCAGCAGCGTGAGGGCGTTGTGGATGCCTTGCTCGAGGACGGCGTCGGCGAGTTGCCGGTCGGCCAGGGCGCGGGAGAGTTGCAGTGTGCCGATCATTCCGGCGTAGACGGTGAGCACCTTGACGCGTGCCGACTGCGGATCGTGCGGCGCCAGACGCGCGGTTAAGTCGTCGATGATGGCCAGCACGCCGTCGGTGTAGGCCTGCCTGGTCGCGTCCGTGCAGCGGCCGATCTCGTCGAGCAGGGCGGCCGATGGGCAGCCTTCGCCGGGGTTGTCGCGGTGCTCGGGCGACAGGTACGCACGCACGATTTGCTCGACTCCGGCGCGTCCGGGCGTCACCGCGCCGAGGTTTTCGCGCTGTTCGCGGAGCTGGTCGGCGACGGTGGTGGCGACCAGGTCTTCCTTGGAGGCGAAGTGGGCGTAGAAGGCGCCGTTGGTCAGTCCCGCGTCCGCCATGAGCGTGGCGACTCCGGAGCCGTCGATGCCGTCTTTTTTGAGCCGGCGGCCGGCCGTCTCGATGATCCGCTGCCTCGTCGCCCGCTTGTGCTCCTGGCTGTACCGAACCATGCGCTCCTCCTCCTGCGGGGAGGGCCCACCTGCCCTCGCCACACGCCATCATCGTACGATCATAATCTAAATCCGGCGAGACCCTTGCGCCTGGACGACGTCTCATCTTATGGTCGTATGGTCATAATCTAAAGATGGCGCACGAGCAGCGTACGCAGCACTGAGCAGGAGCGTCACCATGGGAGCAAGCCCCCAGGCACAGCAGTTCGCGCAGCTCCTTGACAGCGTGAGCGCGAAGTCCTCGACGCCGGGCCTCGACGTCGGGCGTCAACCGAGCCGGAAGGCGTCACCTACGACGAAGTGGACGCGAACGGCGTCCCCGCCCTGTGGTGCATCCCCGAGGGCGCCCACCCCCGGCCGAGCGCTGCTGCACTTCCACTTCGGCGGGTCGGCCACGCCTCGACGCACTCCGACCGCGAGGCCGCCGGCCACATCGCGAAGGTGGTCGGCGCCCGCTCCCTTGTCAGGATTTCGCTAACGGCTTTCCGTGCTCAGCTCAAGGCCATCCACGCCTGAGGGTTGCAAGCCCCCTTTACTTGTCGGACATTCAGCAGCCTGTCCTGGCGGTCAACGGCGAAGACAACAGGATGGTGCCCAGCCAGCAATTCTGTCGACCTGGCTCGACGGCTGCCGGACACCCAACTCGGACTGTACCGTGACGCCGGACACGGCGGCATATTCCAGTATCACCAAGAGTGCGTCAAAGAGGTTCCGGAATTCCTCGCGCCATAATTTCTTGTCGGATCGGATCGGCCGATCAGGTGAGCGCCGCGTACGCCAGACCGCCCAGCCCGCCGTAGACCCCTGGGCGAGTGTGCCCGGCTTGGGCGGTGGCACAGGAACACCATGCCGACCCGGTTGTGCGACATCGAGTCGGCCGCCTCCTTTCATTCTCACTTGGCAAGAAATCAAGGAGAGAAAGCATCATGAAAGCATTCATCCTCGAACGTTACGGAAACAACGAAAAGTTGCGGGCAGGCGTAATGCCGGACCCGGAGGTGCGGGAGAACGATGTACTGGTCCAGATCCACGCCGCGGGCGTGAACCTTCTCGATGCCAAAATCAGGGACGGAGAGTTCAAGCTCATTCTGCCCTATCATCTGCCGGTCGTTCTGGGCAATGATGTGGCCGGTGTCGTTGTCCGGGCCGGGTCTCGCGTGCGGCGATTCAAGCCCGGCGACGAAGTATACGCGCGGCCAGGTCAAGATCGAATCGGTGCTTTCGCTGAACTCATCTCGATAAAAGAAGACGATCTGGCGCTGAAGCCAACACGCCTCACCATGGAAGAAGCAGCCTCCATCCCGCTGGTCGGCTTGACCGCCTGGCAGGCATTGGTTGAAACAGCGAAGCTGAGGAAAGGACAGAAAGTTTTCATCCAAGCGGGTTCCGGCGGTGTAGGAACGTTTGCCATCCAGCTGGCCAAGCATGTCGGCGCAACCGTGGCTACAACGACCAGCACGGCGAACATCGATCTGGTGAAGCGCCTCGGCGCAGATGTCGTGATCGATTACAGGAAAGACGACTTCGAAAAAATCCTGCATGGCTATGATGTGGTTTTGCATAGCCTGGACAACGAGGCTCTCAAGAAATCTCTACGAGTGCTGAAGCCCGGCGGCAAGCTCATCTCGATCTCAGGCCCACCTGATCCTGATTTCGCGAAAGAGGTCGGATCGCCGTGGATCTTGCGGCCGGTGATGCGCGCCTTGAGCTACCAAGCCAGGAGAGCGGCAAAACGTCATCACGTCAGCTATTCGTTTCTCTTCATGAAAGCAAGCGGCGATCAGCTGCGCGAGATCAGTTCTCTCATCGAATCGGGGAGTATACGCCCAGTCGTGGATCAGGTCTTTCCGTTCGAATCAACCAAAGAGGCCATGGCTTACCTCGAAACGGGGCGCGCAAAAGGCAAGGTCGTCGTCAAGGTGAGATGAACCCCCGGTCGCGGGCTCTGGAGGTTTGCGTCAGTTTCACGGCGGCCGGCAAAGTGGCGCTCGGGCAGCGTGGTCGTCGACGTACCGGGCGACGGTCTTGAGCGCCGCCCGGAGCTTGGGGTGGCGATTGAGGTCGGTCCGCGGCGACAAGGGCCTGCTCACCGCGGTGGCCAAGCTCCTGGAGCGCCCCTTCGACCAGGCGCGAGCAGAACTGGAAGCCATCAAGCACCCCGTCCGCTACGCCAACGGCGTGCACGACGTGATGCTCCCCGCACATGCTTCCTACGTCGCGGTCCAGCACCTCGACTCGGCCACCCTCATTCTCTACAGCGACGCCGGTCACGCCTTTCTGTTCCAGCACGCCAGAAAGTTCGCCACTGAGGTGACCCACTTCCTCACCACCTGACCTCGCCTACGCCACCGCCACCCTCACCGGCCTTCGCCGGCCTGGCACTCCGGGCCGAACGCCGACACCAATCGATGGGGATCTTGCCCTTCGATGACCAACAGCCCCCTACGTACTGATCACCACCCTGCCGCCCACGGAATCGGCCCGGGCCACCTGACCCCGCGGCCTGACACGGAACCCCGGCCGGCCCACCAGATGCGATGCAACGCGCCTTTCTCATTTCACCAGGAGCTTTCCATGGACTTGTCCACCAGCACCGTTCTTGTCACCGGAGCCAACCGGGGGTTTGGCCGTGCGCTCGCTGCCGAGTTGCTCAGCCGCGGCGCCTCCGTCTACGCCGGTGCCCGCAACCCCGGGCAGGTCGACCTGCCGGGCGCCACGCCGATCGCGCTCGACATCACCGACCCCGCCTCCGTGGCGGCCGCTGCCCAGGCCACAGGCGATGTGACGGTCCTGATCAACAACGCTGGCTCAGCCACCGGCAGCGACCTGCTCACCGGCGATCCGGACGACATCCGCCTGGAGATGGACACCCACTATTTCGGCACTCTCTCGGTGGTACGCGGCTTCGTACCCCAGATCGCGGCCAACGGCGGCGGCGCGATCCTGAACATCCTGTCCGGCCTGTCCTGGGTGAGTTTCCCGGAGATCGGCGCCTACTGCGCCGCCAAGTCCGCGCAGTGGTCGCTCACCAACGCCCTGCGCGTGCAGCTCGCCGACCAGGGCATCCGTGTGGCCGGCCTGCACGTCGGCTACATGGACACCGACATGGCACGGACGGTCACCGGGGACAAGTCCGACCCCGCCGACATCGCCCGGATCGCCGTCGACGGCATCGCCGCCGGCGCCTACGAAATCCTCGCGGACGACGCCAGCCGCCAGGCGCAGGCCGCGCTGGCCGCAGGCGTCACAGCGCTCTACCCGCAGTTGGCCTGAGGATCAGTCCACGTCGAGCACCTGCGTCCACGAACTCCTCGCCACCCCAGGACAGTGGCCGACCACGCTGGGCCCTCAACCGGATCAGCACCGACATCGCGCCCGCGCCAAGGACATCGAAGAAACTCGACCCGACCTCATCACGTCGGCGCGATGGCGTCGGCGCGATGGCGTCGGCGCGATGGCGTCGGCCAACCCTTGGCCTGGTCGAGCGCGTACGCTCCGGCGCGCCTCTGAACACCCCGCCCCGCCACCTTCTGCGGCGCCGGTGAAGCCGGCTACACCGGCTACCCCACCCACGCCGGCGAGAAGCCGTTGCGTTGGTCCACGTCATGACCATTGCTCATCGAAGGGACTTGATCGTCATGTCCGAGCAGAACCTGCCCACCACCGGGCGCGGATGGCACCTGGAGGCTCGCCCGGAGGGCCCCGTACGAACTGGTCAGGGCCCTCGATGCGGCAGTCGGGAACCCGCATCGAAGACTACTCCGAGACCGCCGGCAAGCGCCGGGAGGACACCCTGGGCACGTACGGGAGCCAGCCCGGCGACCCCAAGCGGGCCGCCGAGGCCATCCTCACCGTGGTGCGGTCGGAGAACCCGCCCCTGCGGCTGCTTCTGGGAGCGGATGCCCTGAATGTCGCGAAAGCCAAACTCGACAGACTCCGCACCGACTTCGACGGGTGGAGGGAGCTGATCCTCAGCACCGCCTACCCCGAATGACTCGCTTGCCGCGAACGGTCCCCAATGACGGTGTACGGCAGGCGCCCCCGTCCAGGCGGCCTGCCGTCCTCGTGGGCTCAGTGCGACAGCGGCGCGTCCGTGGTGTCGACCAGCGTGCAGTCGGCGACCGGGCCCTCGGCGACGCGCGCCCAGATGCCCGCCACGACTTTGCCGTTGCCCTCACTGACGCTGAACTCCAGCACTCCGGTCTGTCCCTCCTTGATGACGCTCGGGTCGATGGTGTAACCCTCCTCCTGCGGCGGCCAGACCACGAGTCCCGTCTCCTTCGGCAGGAAATGCGCGGCACGGGGCTGCGGGCTGCACTTCTTGCCCCGGGGGATGTAGTTCACCACCACGTTGATCCCCTTGTCCCGCAGGTCCGCCTGGAGCTTGTCGGCGTCCTTCACCTCGTTGATCTGGATGTTGACGGTGCCGTCGGGGTTGTCAGCGATGGCGTACGCGGGGGTGCCGCCGAACAGCAGCGGGATCGCCACGGCCGCCGCCGCGGCCAGGCCCAGCGCGGGCGCCAGGACGATGGGCCGCAGCAGGCGCCGCTTCGGCTTGTCGATCTCGGTCATCACGAACTCCTTGAGCAGTCGGTGACGGCCCTCGGGAAGATCGCGGTCGTATGGCCAGCTCATCGGATCTCCTCCTTTGTGGGGCCTTGGTCACCTACTACCTGTCGGGGCGCGGGCGGCGGTTCCGCGAGTTGGCCGAGTTTCTGGCGCGCTCGCGACAGCCGGGATCGTACGGTGCCCACGGGGACGCCGAGCGCCTCGGCCGCCTCCGCGTAGCCGAGCCCGGACCAGACGCAGAGCGCGAAGACGTCCTGCTCCTGGCGGCGCAGCGAGTCGTAGGCCGCGCGGACGGCGGCCAGCCGCCCGGCGTCGTCGATCCGGCCCACGATCTCGTCGGCGAAGTCGGGCACGCTCTCGCCTCTGGGCATCCTGGCCAGCGCGTCGTCGTGCCTGCGGGCGGCCCGGCGGGCGTTGCGGGCCACATTGGTGGCGATACCGAGCAGCCACGGCCGCAGCGAGCCGCCCTCGGGGTCGATCCGGCCGCGTAACCTCCAAGCTTCGAGAAAGGTCAGCGCCATCACGTCCTCGGCCGCGGACCAGTTCGCGGTCAGGCGGAAGGCATGGTTGTACACGGCCTTCGCGTAGTCGTCGAAGAGCTGCGCGAAGGCCGCCTTATCCCCGGCGCGTATCAGGGCACGTGTCGACATATCCACATAGAGGGACTGTCCGCCCGCGCGTCAGAGTTCCAGCTGTCCCCGGTCGAAGTACGCCGCCAGGTCCGGGTCGAGCGGCGGGACGTCGTACGGCATGCCGCCGTCGCGCAGCGACATCGTGGCCATGTAGCCGGCGGCGACGCTCATCCGCGCGGCCACCGGAGAGGTGTCGGTGGCCCCGCCGTCCCGGACGAACCCGCAGAACTCCCGCATGATGTCCGCGTCGGCGCCACCGTGCGAGCCGGTGGCGTCGGGCACCCGGTACGCGATGTCGCCATCCTCCCGGTAGTCCGATGGCCCGGTGTTCCAGACCTTGACCGTGTCGCCGGGGCCGTCGCCGAAGTTCTCCAACCGGCCCTCCGTGCCGATGACCGTGTAGTTGCGCACGTAGTCGGGGGTGAAGTGGCACTGCTGGTAGGCGGCGATGACGCCGTTGTCGAGGCGCATGTTCATCACCGACACGTCCTCGACGTCGACGACGTGGTTGAGGTCGACGCGACTGGTGGGCGGCCACTCGAACTCGCTCAGCCACCCCTCCGGCCTGGGCGTGCCCGGCTCGCGGCGCGGCAGGTCGCCGTAGAGCATGAGGTCGCCGAGGGCGTTCACGCGGGTCGTGTAGCCGCCGGCCAGCCAGTGGATCACGTCGAGGTCGTGCGCGGCCTTCTGCAGGAGCAGGCCCGTGGTCCGGGTGCGGTCGGCGTGCCAGTCCTTGAAGTAGAAGTCGCCGCCGTAGGACACGAAGTGGCGTACCCAGACCGTCTTCGGCTCGCCGATGACGCCGTGCTGGATGATGTCGCGCATCAGCCGGACCACGCCCATGTGGCGCATGTTGTGCCCGACGTACAGCCGGGTCCCGGTACGTCGCGCCGCGCGCAGGACGTTGTCGCAGCCCTCCACGGTGATGGCCAGCGGTTTCTCCAGGTAGACGGCCTTGCCGGCCTCCAGACAGTCGATCGCGACGCGCTCGTGCGTGTCGTCGGGGGTCAGGACGATAACCGCGTCGAGGTCGTCGCGGTCGAGCAACCGGCGGTAGTCCTCGGTCAGGAATTCCGCGTCGAAGCGCCCAGCCTGGCTCTTCAGCACCGCGGGGTCGGTGTCGCAGAGCGCGGTCACGACCGAGCCCTGGCCCGGCCGGTGGGCGTAGCGGGCCAGGTCCGCGCGCATGCCGAGGCCGATGACTCCGATGCGCAGGTCTTCCACTCCAGTGACGATGTCCACGTCTTGAGAGGCTAGCGCTCGTTTATGCAAATAACCACCGCGGAAAGTGCGAAATCGGGCACGCTCTCGAGTGTCATGGAGGCGGGCGCGAAGCCGGGCGTGAAGGGGAGCTGTGGGGGCACTTAAGAATCCCTCGATGGACACCTCCCTCAGGGAGCGGGCACAGTGCGTTAGGTTCGGGGACACAGGGGAGAGTTGGGGTCATGAAAGCGCTGGTCAAGGATCGAGCCGAGCCCGGATTGCGGCTGGCCGACGTGCCGGAGCCCACACCGGGGCCGGGCGAGGTGCTGATCCGGGTGCTGCGTACCGGCATCTGCGGCACCGACCTCCACATCCGGAAATATGACGACTGGGCGCGGCAAACTCTGAAGCTTCCGCTGATCGTGGGGCATGAGTTCTCCGGGCACGTGGTCGAGGTCGCGCCCGGCGTCGAGGACATCTCCGTCGGCGACCTGGTGAGCGGCGAGGGGCACATCGTCTGCGGCAAGTGCCGCAACTGCATGGCCGGGCGCCGCCATCTGTGCCGCAACACCATCGGGCTCGGCGTCAACAGGGACGGCGCCTTCGCCGAATACGTCACGCTGCCCGCCACCAACGTATGGGTGCACCGGGTGCCGGTCCATCCCGACGTGGCGGCCATCTTCGATCCGTTCGGCAACGCCGTACACACCGCTCTGTCGTTTCCGCTGGTCGGCGAGGACGTGCTGATCACGGGCGCGGGCCCGATCGGGCTGATGGCGGCGGCGGTGGCCACGCACGTGGGCGCGCGCAACGTGGTGATCACCGACGTCAGCGAGGAACGGCTGAACCTGGCCGGCAAGGTCGGAGTGTCGCTGGCCCTGAACGTCGCGCGGACCTCGATCGCCGACGGCATCAAGCGACTCGGCATGCGGGAGGGCTTCGACGTCGGGCTGGAGATGTCCGGCAATCCGCGGGCCGTACGCGACATGATCGCGAACATGACGCACGGCGGGAAGATCGCGATGCTCGGACTGCCCGCCGAGGAGTTCGCCATCGACTGGGCCACGGTGGTGACCTCGATGCTCACCATCAAGGGCATCTACGGCCGGGAGATGTTCGAGACCTGGTACAACATGTCGGTGCTGCTGGAGAAGGGCCTCGACCTGTCCCCGGTGATCACCGACCGCTACCCGTACGCCGAGTTCGACGCCGCCTTCGACACGGCCGCCAGCGGCCGCACGGGCAAGGTCATCCTGGATTGGAGCGCTTGATGTTCACGAACGTACGCGATCAGCTGCGTGCGACGCTCGACGAGATCACCGAGGCGGGGCTGCACAAGCCCGAGCGGGTGATCACCACGCCGCAGAGCTCGCAGGTGGGCGTGGCCGGGCGACAGGTGCTGAACTTCTGCGCCAACAACTACCTCGGCCTGGCCGACCACCCCGAGGTGGTCGCGGCCGCCAAGGAGGCGCTCGACCGCTGGGGCTTCGGGATGGCCTCGGTACGGTTCATCTGCGGCACCCAGGAAGTGCACAAGGAGCTCGAAGGCCGCCTTGCGCACTTCCTCGGCCAGGAGGACTCCGTCCTCTTCAGCTCGTGCTTCGACGCGAACGGCGGCGTCTTCGAGACGCTGCTCGACGCCCAGGACGCGGTGATCTCCGACGCCCTCAACCACGCGAGCATCATCGACGGCATCCGGCTGTCGAAGGCCCGGCGCTACCGCTACGCCAACCGCGACATGGCCGAGCTGGAGGCCAGGCTGAAGGAGGCGTCCGACGCGCGGCGGCGGCTGATCGTGACCGACGGCGTGTTCTCCATGGACGGCTACCTGGCGCCGCTGGCCGACATCTGCGACCTGGCCGAACGCTACGACGCGATGGTCATGGTCGACGACTCCCACGCCGTGGGCTTCGTCGGGCCGACCGGACGCGGCACGCCCGAGCTGCACGGCGTCACCGACCGGGTGGACATCATCACCGGCACCCTGGGCAAGGCACTCGGCGGGGCCAGCGGCGGCTACGTGGCGGCGCGCAAGGAGATCTGCGAGCTGCTGCGCCAGCGCTCCCGCCCGTACCTGTTCTCCAACTCGCTCGCCCCGGTCATCGCCTCGGCCTCGCTGCGCATCCTCGACCTGCTGGAGACCTCCAGCGAGGCGCGCGAGCGGCTGCGCGCCAACACCGCGCGCTTCCGCGCCAAGATGGCCGAGGCCGGGTTCGACATCCTGCCCGGCGACCATCCGATCACCCCGGTGATGATCGGCGACGCCGCCGAGGCCGGGGCCATGGCCGAGCGGCTGCTGGAGCTCGGCGTGTACGTGATCGGCTTCTCCTACCCGGTCGTCCCCCATGGAAAGGCCCGGATCCGGGTCCAGCTGTCGGCGGCCCACTCGGCCGAGGACGTGGACCGCGCGGTCGACGCCTTCATCAAGGCCCGCACGCCCCACCCGGTATAGGCGCTGAGTATTCTCGCTGCGTGATAGACACGCGGCGGCTGCGTACGCTGCGCGCGGTGGCCGACCATGGCACGGTCACCGCCGCGGCCGCCGCCCTGCACCTAACCCCGTCGGCGGTGTCCCAGCAGCTCCTGGCGCTGGAACACGAGGTGGGCCACCGGCTGTTCACCCGCGACGCGCGCGGCGTGCGCCTGACCGCCGTCGGCCAGATCATGCTGGCCCACGCCAACGAGGTGCTCGCCCAGCTCGAACGCGCCGAGGCCGAGGTCGCCGCCTACACCACGGGCGCGGCGGGCGAGGTGACGGTCGCCTGCTTCGCCACCGCGATCAGCGCCGTGCTCTCCCCCGCCATCACGGCCCTGCGCACCGGCTCCCCGGGGCTGCGCGTACGGGTGCTCGACGCCGAGGGCGACCACAGCCTGTCCATGCTGCTCGACGATCAGGCCGACCTGGCCATCGCGGTCGAATACCGAGGCGCACCCGACGCGGCCGACCCCCGCCTGCACCGGTCCGCCCTGTACGCGGAGCCGTTCGACCTGGTCCTCCCGCAGGACCACCCCCTGGCGAGCTCCGGCGGCGCCTCGGTGCGGCTCGGCGATCTCGTCGGGGAGACGTGGATCGGCCCCTATCCCGGCAATCCCGTCCACGACGTGATCACGTTCGCCTGCGAGCAGGCCGGCTTCTCGCCGGACTTCGCGCACTGCTCCGACGACTTCCGCGCCGTGGTGGCGCTGGTCGGAGCCGGTGCGGGGGTGGCGCTCGTGCCCAGGCTGGCGCTGCGTGACATGGTGCTGCCCGGGGTGGCGGTACGCCGTACGCCGGGTCCCGAGCGACGCGTCTTCGCGGCCGTACGCCGTGGCGCCGAGGCCCACCCTCTTCTCCGGCCGTTGCTCGACACCCTGCACACCATCGCCGGCTCCCTCGGAAACGGGTGACACTGTGGCACCAGGCGTGCCGTACCGGAAGTTATTCGGCCTGCCGGGGGTGACGGCGCAGGCCGTGCTCGGGTTCCTGGCCCAGCTCACCCAGCAGGTCGCGCCGGCCGGGATCGTGCTGGTGGTGCAGGCGTCGAGCGGTTCGCTCGTACTGGCGGGGCTGGCCGCGGCGGCGTTCGGTATCGGCGCGGGGATGGCCCGGCCGGTCCAAGGGCGCCTCATCGACCGGCGAGGGCCGCGCGGGGTGCTGGCGGTCAGCGCGGCAGCGCACGTCACGGCCCTGATCGCGTTGGTGATCGGCGCCGGGTCCGGCTGGCCGGGGTGGACGACCGTGGCGCTGGCCTGGACGGCGGGGGCCGGGCTGCCGCCGATCTCGGTGACGATGCGCATCGAGTGGGGCGGCCGGATGGCCGCGGAGGGACGTACCGCCGCCTACAGCCTGGTGTACCTGGTGCAGGAGCTGGCCATCCTCACAGGCCCGCTGCTGTTCGGGCTGCTGATCGCGCTGGTGTCGGCGTCAGTGGGGCTGGGTGTGGTGGCAGCCGCCGCGGGCGCGGGCACGCTGGCCTTCTCGCGGGTGCTGAAGGTCACCGGTCCCTCGCTGTCGGCGGGCCGGGGCCGGGTGTTCCGGCACGTCGGCATGCGCGTGCTGCTCGGCGTGGTCGTCCTGCTCGGCGGGGCCATCGGCGCGCTGGACGTCGGGGTGCCCGCTCTCGCGGTGGCTCGGGGCATTCCGGCCGCGACGGGCCCGCTGGTGGCGGCGCTGGCGCTGGGCGGCGTCGCCGGAGCGGCCGTCTACGGCGCCCGCCAGTGGGCCGCCGCGCCCGCCCTCAGGCTGAGCGGGCTGCTCCTGGTCTTCGGTCTCGCGTTGGCGCCGCTGGTGCTGGTGTCCTCGCTGCCCTTGTTCTGGGTGGTGCTCTTCGCCGGGGGGCTCATGGTCAACCCCGCGCTGACGACCACGTCCCTGCTGGTGGACGAGTTCGCGCCGGGGGCGCAGGCGGAGGCGTTCGGGTGGGTGTCGACGGCGGTGAGCATGGGGGCCGCGGCGGGGGCGGGGGTGGCGGGGGTGGTGGCGCAGCAGTTCGGGCCGTCGTTGCCGTTCCTGGTGGCCGCCGGTTTCGCCGGTCTGGCCGCGATCCTGTCGAGCCTCCTCCTGGGGCCCATCGGCCGCCCCTGATCGGTCCTGAGCACGTACGGGGCCGTCAGGCGCGGGCTCGGGTGATCGCCTCGGTGAAGCGGGCGTGCCTGGCCAGTTCGCCCTCCACCGGATCAAGTACGTAGTCGGCGCCCACCTGGGCGATGGCCGCCCGCAGCGTCTTCGCCACGCGCCGCGCCCGGCGGTGCCCACCCGCCCAGGCCGCCAGCCGGGACAGCAGCGCGATGACCACCCCGGCCAGCGCACCCCCACCCAGCAGCACCGTGGGCCACGGCACCACACCCACCGTCGGCAGGGGTGGCTGGGGCAGGCGCAGGTAGTCCATGCCGAACAGCGCCCCCAGCCAGAGCCCACCGGCCACCATGACGGCGAACACCAGCCACTGCAGCACTCCAACCGCCCGCCACCACCTCGGCCGCCGGGTCGCCCCGAGCGAGGTCGTCGCCACCGCCCGGTCCACGGCGTCGGCCAGGTCCCCGGCCCGCGACCGCGCCGCCTGCCGCACCGCCGCCGCCCACACCCCCGCCAGGTCGCTCGCCGCCGCCTCGCCGACGTCCCTGAGAGCGGTCTCGACCTGCGCCTTCTGTACGGCCGAAGCAGCCGGAACGGACGTGCGGCCGACGATCTCCCGGTCGGCCGACTTGGCCGCGCTGCTCGTACCGATACGCAGCCTGCGCAACGGATCGGGCCGGAACCGCCGGACCCACTTGGTGACGGGCCAGCCGGTGGCGACCACGGCCCGATGCCGGTGCCCCTTGCTGACGGCCGCCACGACCAGCGGCACCCCGGCGGCCTCGGACAACGCGTCGGTGAGCGGCGTCCCCAGGCCTGCCACCGCACTACCCGGCCTACCCAGCCCCGCCACCGCACCACCCGGCGTACCGGCGCCATGGGATGGGTCGGCCAGTCGGTCGGCGGCGGCGGACACGTCGGCGGACAGGCGGGCGGACCAGGAGCGGCGCTCGGCCACCCGCTTGGCCAGCAGCTCGCGCAGGTCGGCCAGGCCCGCGCCGGTGCGCGCGGAGACGCCGAGGATGGGCACCCCGGTCAGCCCGTCGTCGTCCAGGAGGCGGCGCAGGTCGCGCAGGCACCGGTCCACCGCGTGGGGCGGCAGGCGGTCGATCTGGTTGAGCACCACCACCATCACGTCCCGGTGGCCGGACAGCGGGCGCAGGTAGCGCTCGTGCACCGCCGCGTCGGCGTACTTCTGCGGGTCCAGCACCCACACCAGCAGATCCACGAGCTCCACCAGCCGGTCGACCTCCAGGCGGTGCGCCAGCCTGATGGAGTCATGGTCGGGGAGGTCTAGCAGGATAAGTCCGGAAAAATCAGCATCGGCAGGCGCAGTGGGCTCGACTGGGGTCTGTGGGGTGTGCCGTTGGGGGATCTCCAGCCAGTCGAGCAGCGGACCCGCGCCCGTCCCGTCCCACAGCGCCGCCTGCGCGGTCGAAGTGGTCGGCCGGGTGACGCCCACGGCCGCCAGCTCATCCCCGGCCAGTGCGTTGAACAGCGACGACTTACCGCTCCCCGTGGCCCCGGCCAGCGCTGCCACCGTGTGATCGACCGACAGGCTCCGGCGCGTCCCGGCCCGCTCCGCCACCGCCCGCGCGTTGGACACCAGGTCGGCCGGCAATCTCCCCTCGGCCAGCTCGGCCGCCTCCAGCAGCGCGGCCAGCCGGGAGTCCAGCGAGGGCCCCTCCTTACGGCGCAGCAGCTTCACGGCCCCTCACTTTCGATCGGCGCCGGGCCCGGCGGCAGCTCGGCGCGATGCGCCCGGACCGATTGAGCGGCCTCCCGCAGGGCGTCCGCCGCTCCGGCAGGTGGCTCGACCTCCGAGAGCAGCGCGGTGAACCGCCCCGCCTCCTCCTCCAGCAGCACCCGCACCCGCTCCCGCAGATCGTCCCGCGCCTGCACGGTCAGCGTCCGCACCGCCTGATCGCCGAACACCGCCTCCAGCAGCTTCTGCGACAGCACGCTCGTACCGCCCGCGATCCCCACCTCGATCCCCGTCAGCCCACCCGTGGAGGCGAAAACGGCCAGCATCAACAGCAGCCCGGCCCCGTTCACCCCGAAGGAGGCGATCCTGGCCGTGGTCCGCTTCTCGGCGCCCTCGTGGCGTACGAGGTCGAGAACGTACTCCTGCCATCCCCGCACTGCCGCCGACGCCCGCTTGCCCAGGTCGGGCGAGGTCCGGCCGAGCCGGGCCGCGTCCACCGCGCCGACGCGGGCGATGATCCCGGGCCCGCCGGGAGCGGCCGACCAGCCTTCCAGGCTGCGTTCGGCGGCCCCGTCGGCGGCGCCTCTGATCAGTGTCTCGACGCCGCTCTCCAGCGCGTCCCGCAGCGACGCGGCAGGCGCCCGCCCGGTGAAGAATCCGGCGATCCGGTCACGCAGCCAGCCGACTCGGCTCTCCAGCGACCGCATCAGGTCGCCGGTGCCGATGAAGTCCTGCCAGCGGGCCAGCACCTCGCCGCGCAGCAGCGACCCGTCGCGCATGCCCTCGTCGAAGTCGGCCAGCCCGCCCGCGTAGGCCCCCGACACGATGGACCGCAGCCCGTCGAACCCGGCCTGCTGCCGCGTCACGGCGTCGGCCAGCAGCGGCACCCGCGTGACCAGGCTGTCGAGCGCCCCGGACAGCGTCTGCCGGACGACACGGGACCGTTCGGCCGCGTCGGCGGCCAGCTCGGCCAGCCAGGCGGAGATCGGCGAGACCAGCTCGGCGGGCAGCCGCGCCTTCTCCGACGGCAGCGCCGCCTCGGGCACGGTGAACAGCCGGGTGCCGTCGAGGCCGTTCTCGACCAGCAGGCGTTCGAGGTCGCGGGTGACGGGCTCGACGGCCTCGGCGGGCACGCGGTCGAGCACGAGGGCCAGGGCCGTACTGCGTTCGCGCGCGGAGCGCAGGAAGCTCCACGGCACCTCGTCGGCGTAGCGGGCGGCGGTGGTGACGAACAGCCACAGGTCGGCGGCGGCCAGCAGTTGGGCGGCCAGTTCGC
Organism: Nonomuraea sp. NPDC048901; assembly: GCF_040649695.1. Lineage (NCBI taxonomy): Bacteria > Bacillati > Actinomycetota > Actinomycetes > Streptosporangiales > Streptosporangiaceae > Nonomuraea > Nonomuraea sp. NPDC048901. The sequence continues at coordinate 135,479 of NZ_JBEZFW010000024.1, forward strand.
GGTTCGCGGTCACCACCGAGTCGATGTCGGGCGCGTCCAGCAGCGCCAGCCCGGCGCCGAGCGACGAGGAGGTGACCACCCGCAGGGCACCCGCAGCCGATCCGGTGGCGCGCGACAGCCCGGGGAGCACGTTCTGGCCCATGAACCAGTCGCGGTCGGCCGGGCTCACCACCAGCGTCGGCACCAGCGTGGTGGGCCGCAGCACGCCCGGCTCGGCGACGTCGGCCCCGACCAGCGAGTTGACCAGGGTCGACTTCCCCGCCCCGGTGGAGCCGCCGACCACGGCCAGCAGCGGCGCGTCGATGGCCCGCAGCCTGGGCAGCAGGTAGTCGTCGAGCTGCCCGGTCAGCTCCTTGAGCGCGCGACGGTCGTCGGCGGCCGGGCCGATCTCGAGCGGGAACAGCTCGCGATCGAGCCGGTGGCGCAACCCCTCCAACGCGCCCAGCAGATCCATAGGACCACGCTAGCCCGCCGGGGGCTCCCGCAGCACATATCCGACGCTGCGCAGCGTGTGGATGAGCCTGGGCTCGACGTCGTCGACCTTGCGCCGCAGGTAGGAGACGTATGACTCGACCACGCCGGCGTCGCCGCCGAAGTCGTAGTTCCACACGTGGTCGAGGATCTGCGCCTTGGACAGCACCCGCCCGGCGTTGGACATGAAGTAGTGCAGCAGCTTGAACTCGGTCGGCGACAGTCGTACCTGCCGCCCGTTGCGCCAGACCTCGCGGGCCTCCTCGTCCAGCTCCAGGTCGGCGACCTGGAGGCGGCTCGCGGGGGTGTTCTCCCCTCGGGTACGGCGGAGCACCGCGCGGATCCTGGCCTGGACCTCCTCCAGGCTGAACGGCTTGGTCACGTAGTCGTCGCCCACGCCCAGCCCGACGATCTTGTCCTCGGTGTTGTCGCGGGCGGTCAGGAAGAGCACCGGTACGCCGATCCGCCTGGCCACCTCGAACCCATCGAGATCGGGCAGCATGACGTCGAGCACCACCAGGTCAGGAGTGGTCCGCTCGGCCACCTCCACGGCCTCGTAGCCGTCGGCGGCGGTCAGCACCTCGAAGCCGGAGAAGCGCAGACTCGCGGACAGCAGGTCTCGGATGCTGGGCTCGTCGTCCACCACCATGATCAGCGCCTCGGGTCTAGTCACCTACTCAGAGTGACTCAGGAGGCTGAGGAATAGCTGAACGCTCACTCCAAGGCGAGTGGGAGTTCGACCCGGAAGGTGGAGCCCGAGCCCGGCGCGCTGTCCAGCAGCACCGTGCCGCCGTGCGCCTGTACCAGCGCCTGCACAATGGCCAGGCCGAGCCCGCTGCCCCGGTCCTCGCCCGAGCGGTGCCGCGATCTGGCCGAGTCGGCCCGGTAGAACCGCTCGAACACCCGCTCGACCTGCTCGGGCGTGAGGCCGGGCCCCTTGTCTCCCACTTCCAGGAACGCCTTGTCGGCCCCTGCCCCCACTCGCACCGTCACCGGAGTGCCCGGTTCGGTGTGGGTCAGGGCGTTGGTCATGAGGTTGGTGACCACCTGGCGCAGGCGTACCTCGTCACCGGAGACGATGAGGGCCGCACCGCCGACGACGTCCAGGCTGATCACCCGGTCGGGCGCCAGGATGCGCGCGTCGTGCACGGCGTCGGCGGCCAGCGCCAGCATGTCGACCGGCCGCATGCGCAGCGGGCGCTGCTGGTCGACGCGGGCGAGCAGCAGCAGGTCGTCGACGAGCAGGCTCATTCTGCCCGCGGCCTTCTCCACGCGCTGCATCAGCTCGGCGGGGTCGGCCTTCTGGTTCTGCCTGGCGTACTCGGCGAAGCCGCGGATCGAGGTGAGCGGGGTGCGCAGCTCGTGCGAGGCGTCGCCGATGAACTGGCGCATCCGGTCCTCGGAGCGGCGGGCCGCCGCCTCGGACGCGGACCGGGCGGTGAACGCGGCCTCGATCTGCGCGAGCATCCCGTTGAGGGACAGGGCCAGGCGGCCCACCTCCGTACGCGGGTCGCCGGCCGGCACCCGGCGGCCGAGCTCACCCCCGGCGATGGCCTCGGCCGTGCTCTCGATCTCGGCCAGCGGACGCATGCTCCGCCGGACCATCGCGACGCCCACGACGGCGAGGATGAGCAGGATGCCGCCGCCGCCCAGCAGTTCGATGAGGCCGAGCCGCCGGGTGATGTCCCTGACCTCCCCCAGGTCCGCGGCGATCACGTAGTCGCCCACCACCGTCGAGGTCTGCAGCACCCGCCACTCGCCGTCGCCCCTGACCGCCCGCGTCGTGTAGAGGTTCGCGCCCGGCGCGGTCGACAGCAGGGGCCGCGGCCGCGCGTCGACGTCGCGGTCGCCGAACACCGGCGCCAGCGCCCCGCCCGGCGGCTTCACCAGCACGATCGTGTCGGACTCGATCAGCGCCATCTTGTCGTTGGTCTCTTTGCCCCGGTTGCGCTTCTCCTGGTCGTGCTTGAGCTTGTTCTCCACGCGTACGGCCAGGAGCTGGATCTGGCTGTCGACCCGGTTCATCAGGTAGCCGTGCAGCACGGAGACGCTCACCACGCCGATGAAGGTCAGCCCGACGCCGAGCAGCGCCAGCATCGCGGCGATGAGCTTGATCCTGAGCGGCAGGCCGCGCATCACGGACTCGGCGGCAGCCGCAGGACGTATCCGACACCGCGCAGCGTGTGAATGAGCCGCGGGTTGCGGTTGTCGATCTTACGGCGGAGCACCGACACGTAGGACTCGACGATCCCGACCTCGCCCCTGAAGTCGTAGTCCCAGACGTGGTCGAGGATCTGCGGCTTCGACAGCACCCGGCCCGCGTTCGTCATGAAGTAGCGCAGCAGCTTGAACTCGGTCGGCGACAGCGACACGGCGTTGCCGCCGCGCCACACCTCGTGGCTCTCCTCGTCCAGCTCGATGTCGGCGAACGTCAGCCTGGGCGGCGGCGCCGGCGACTCCCCACTGGTACGGCGGAGCACCGCGTGGATCCTGGCGACCACCTCTTCGAGGCTGAACGGCTTGGTGACGTAGTCGTCGCCGCCGATCGTCAGTCCGCGGATCTTGTCCTCGGTCTCGTCGCGCGCGGTCAGGAAGACCACGGGCACGTGCACACCCCCGCCGCGCAGCCGCCGGACGATCTCGAAACCGTCGAGGTCGGGCAGCATGACGTCAAGGACGACCAGGTCAGGACGGTGCCGCTGGACGGCGGTGACGGCGTCCAGGCCGCTCTTGGCGGTGGACACGTCGAAACCCGCGAACCTCAGGCTCGCGGCGAGGAGTTCGAGGATGTTGGGGTCGTCCTCGACGATCAACAGTCGCGCTTCCATCATCTCCAAGGATGCCCTCACCGAACGAGTGCTGGGACAATTCCGGAGATGTGCCGAGCAATCGCCAGGCTGGAGGTGGCCGCGGGGGACGGCGCGTTGCGTACCAGCACGACCCTGCCTTCCACGTCCACGGCGAAGTCGTCGACCAGCCGGCCGTCCTTCGCCACGGCCTGGGCGCGTACCCCGCCCTCGGTTCGCCGCAGGTCGGAGGCGGTGAGCTCGGGCACGTAGCGGCGCGCGGCCCGGACGAAGGCCCCCTTGACCAGTGAGCCGTGCACCTCCTTGAGCCCGGTGCGCCAGTGCTGCCGGGCCATGCGCATGGTGCCCGGCCAGCGCAGAATCTGCCAGGAATTACGGAGGTTGTAACCCCGGTAGCCCTCGTACGCGAGCGCGAGCACCGCGTTCGGCCCGACCAGGACCTCGCCGTCGATGTGCCTGGTCAGGTGGACGCCGAGGAACGGGTAACGGGGGTCGGGCACCGGGTAGATCAGACCGCGCACGAGATCCCTGGCCGCGCCGTCGAGCGCGTAGTACTCGCCTCTGAACGGCACGATCCTGATGTCGCCCGGCCGGCCCGCCATCCGGGCCACCGCGTCGGTGCCCAGCCCGGCGCAGATCACCAGCCGGTCGAAGGCGAAGCGCCGACCGGCGGCCAGCACCTCGACGCTCCCGGCGGTCTCCCTGATCGCCCTGACCGGGTGTTCCAGCCGTACCGAACCGCCCAGCTCGGCCACGTCGAGCGCCAGCCGGCGCGCGACGGCGGGGAAGTCGGCGATCGCGGTGTGCGGCGAGTGGACCGCGCCGACGCCGACGGCGTGCGGCTCGATCTCGCGCAGGCCGAGCGCGTCCAGCTCGGTGATGCCGGGCACGCCGTTCGCCCTGGCCCGCTCCGCCAGCGCCGCGAGCCGTGGCCGCTCCGCGCTGGTGGAGGCCACGACCAGCTTCCCGACCTCCTCGTACGGCAGGTGGTGCTGGGCGCAGTACTCCTTGAGCAGCGCCACGCCCTCACGGCAGAGCCTGGCCTTGAGCGAGCCCGGCGGGTAATAGATGCCCGCGTGGACGACGCCGCTGTTGTGTCCGGTCTGGTGCGCGCCGACGCGGTCCTCCTTTTCGAGGACCGTCACCTCGGCACCCCGCGTGGTGGCGAGCTCGCGGGCGACCGCCAGGCCGACGATGCCGGCCCCGATGACACCGATCTTCTCTGTCACAGCGCCAGTTTGCCGATTCTGGCGGGATCCAGGTGGCCTTCAGCGGTCAACCACCGCAATGTATCCGAAACGGTGTCTTCCACCGGGCGCAGGGTGAGGCCGAGGTCCTTGAGCGCGGGGCCGTCGTCGGTGGAGACCAGGGTGAGCATGAAGTCGGCCGCGTCACGGGTGAGGGGGTAGTCGATGGGCGCCAGCCGCTTGAGCCCGTCGAGCGTCGCGGCCATCCCGCGCAGCAGGCCACCGGGCATCCGGTAGGTCAGGCCCGCCCGTCCCGTCACCTCCGCGCATATGGCGGCCAACTGCCTCCAGGTCAGGAAATGTCCCCCAAGCAGGTAGCGGCGGTCCCGGCGGCCGGGAGTGAAACAGCGGGCCAGCGCGACGGCCAGATCCCGGACGTCCAGCACGCCCACCCCACCTGGCACGATCGGCCAGCCCCACCGCAGGCCCGCGCGGAGCCCCTCGTTGAGCGCGTCGAGCGTCGGCTGGCCCGGCCCGATGATGCCGCCCGGATAGACGATGGTCACGCCGCCGAGCTCCCTGGCGTACCGCTCGCCTTCGACCTTGGACCGGCCGTAGGCGTTCCTGGGGCTGGCCAGCGGGCTGTCGGCGGTGATGAACGGCTCGGTGGGCGGCACGAACACCGCGATCGTGGAGACGTGCACGATCGGATCCAGCCCCAGCTCGGCGGCCTGCCCGAGCACGTTGCGCAGCCCGACGACGTTGGACCCGCGCAGGTCCGCCCCGTGGCCGGTGACCCCCATGTCGGCGGCGGCGTGCAGCACCGCGTCACACCCCTCCAGAGCGGCCCGTACGGCCGGCGCGTCACGGATGTCCCCCTGCCGGATCACCCAGTCCCCGGCACCCAGGACCCGACGTACTTTCTCCGGATTTCTCGCCAGAAGGCATGGCTCATGACCGGCCGCGACCAGGGCCGTGACCGCGTGCGAGCCGACGAACCCCGAGGCACCGCTGACCAGGACGCGCATGCCAAGGAAGCTAGCGCTTACTTGGGCGATCCATCAACCTTCCGGTCAACGGGCGGCGGCGTCCCTGGCCTGCTCGTCGGCCATGTACTGGGCGTACCAGGCCGGCCAGTCGGGGTCGGCGTGCCCGAGCTCCTGCTCGTACTGGCCATGCGCGGCCTCCGCACGGCGCAGGGCATCAGCCACCTCGGCCACCGAGCTATACGTCACCTGCATCTTGGCGCCTCCTTTCGTGAGGCCGGCCATCCGGGCTCAGCGGCCCGGAAGGCGGGTGGTGACCTCCTGGAGTATCCAGCCGTTGCCGTCAGGGTCACTGAAGGAGGTGTAGGAGCCGTAGCTCTGGCGGTCCGGTTCCGGACCCGCCACCCGTCCCTCGGTCCCGGCCCGGTGGAACACCCCGCCCGCGTCGTGGAACACCTCAGCCACGTCGACCCCCCGCTCGGCGAGCTCGGCCCGCGCCGCCTCGATGTCGTCGACGATCAGATGCAGGCCCTGCGTCGAACCCGGCGCGGCCGAGGTGACCCCGGTGCCGAAGATGATCGAGCACGGCGAGCCGGGCGGGGTCAGCTGCACCACCCGGAAGTCCGCACCGACGGCGACGTCGGCGTCCTCCCGCCACCCGAGCGCCTTGTAGAAGTCCTTGGTCCGGTCGACATCGGCGACCGGCACCACCACGACCTCAAGCTTCATGTCCACAGCGGCAGATCCTCCCCGTTGGCTGCTGTCATGGCATGGGGGGTCGTTCTCTCCACATTCGCGCAGGTCACCGGCTAAGTCCAGGAACGGCAGCGTCAACTATCGGTAAGCGGTCGTCGCTCCCCCGATACGGAACGGCTCAGCCCAGGTAGAAGTCCCTTCGCGCGGCCACGAACGCCTCGATCGTCTCGGCGGGTACGCCCGTAAGGCGTTCGACATCGTCGGACGCGCGGTCATAGCGGTTCTCGCGGTGCAGCCGGGCCATGGTGGCGATGTGCTGCGCGGTGTGCGGCGGCAGGCCCGCCTTCGCGAGCACCTCGGCCCACCACCGCTCCAGGGGCACATCCACATAGGCCACCGGACGCCCCAACGCCCGTGAGAACTCCTCCGCCATCTCCGTCATGTCGACCGTGCGCGGCCCGGTCAGCTCATAGACGTGCCCGACGTGCGGAGCCGGATCGCGGAGCACGGTGGCTACCACCCGGGCGACGTCGGCCACGGCGATCGGCGACGTACGCCCGGTGCCGAACGGCAGCTCGATCGTGCCGCGCTCCCGGATCGAACGCGCCGCCAGCGTGGTGAACAGCGGATTGTCCAGGAACACCGTCGGCCGGATGTGCACCACCGGCAGGCCGGACCAGTTCAGCACCTGCTCCGCCAGCCAGTGCAGCCGCTGCTGGTGCGACTGGGCGGTGCTGATGGCGGTCATCTGCGACACCGTCATCTGTGACATGTCGACCAGGCCGGTCAGGTCCCCGTACTCCCGCGCCACGGTGGCCACCACGGTCGCCGCCAGCAGATGGTCCGGCGACACGGGCATCCCGAAGTACATCCGTCCGGCACTCTCCAGCGCGGCCGCGACGGTCTCGGGCCGGGTCAGATCGCCGACGACCACCTCCGCGCCGAGCGCACGCAGTTCAGCCGCCCGTTCGTCGTCACGACGGACCATCGCCCGCACCGGTACGTCCTGCGCGCGCAGCCGCTCAAGGACCGTGCGGCCCACCCCACCGACCCCGGCGACGAGAACAAGATCACTGGCGACCATCAGCCGTTCCCCTTTCCTACCGCTGCGGCGTTACCCCAGGTAAAGCCACCACTACACTGACAAATCGAACGTGAGTACGATGGCGTCATGTATCTCCCGCCAGAGTGGCCGCCCGAGGTCCGCCCGCCCAGCGTCCCCGATTGGGAGACCTCGGCAGTGGCCTGGCTGCTCGACGCGGTGCCGCCCGACTACCGCGCCTACGAGGTGCTCCGCCGCCACCCGATCGCGCTGGCCAGGATGGCGAGCCACCACGTCGGCGCGGCGATCGAGGCGGCCCGCGCCGGCTACCGGGGCGCCGCGGTCGACCTCAAGGGCCACCTGCCGCCCCACGCGATCGAGGCGGTCCTGGACGCCTACCGCGAGGAGGGGCCCCGGCTCGTGCGCCTGTCCCGCTCGATCGCGGTGGTCGAACGCGCTCTCCGCGGCGACCTCTTCACCGCCACGATGCGCCGTCCATGACGCGCGCCCACCGGGCAACCACCGACCGCGCCTACAGGATGCGACCGCCGGCCGTGCCTACCGAGTGCGGCGGGCGATCGCCGCGATGATGCCGCTGGCGCCCGCGGCGGCGGCCAGCCAGATCAGGACGTCACGCGCGCTGAGCCCCTTGGCCGCCACCGGCCGGGCGGACGGCGACGCGGTCGTCTTCGGCCGGTGGGACGGCGAGCTGGACGGGGTGGCGGCCGGTAACGCGGCCGCGGGCAGCGCCACCTGGTAGACCGGGCTGCGCACGCCCTCCGAGCCGGTCAGCAGGCTCTTGCCATCGCGCGTGTAGGCGATGGACTCGGCCTGTTTCAGCTCCGGCATCGACACCCTGGTGATCGACTCACCCGAGGGCCGGAAGACCGTGGCCGAGAAGTACGTACGGATCACGTACGAACTGCCATCAGGCGCGTACGCCGCGTCCGTCGCCATGATCGGAGCCGTCCCCACCTTGCGGAGCACGTTGACCCGGTCGCTCCTGAGCTTCTTGGGCGCCTGGTACACCGACCCGGAGAACTCCTTCGACACCACGAAGAGCCGCCCGGTCACCGGGTTGACCATGATGCCCTCGGCGTTCCTGGCGCCGTCCGCGTAGCGGAACCGGTAGCGGACCGCCGGAAGGGTGGCGTCCCGCAGCGTCTCCGGCTCCATGACCTTGTAGATGGAGACGTTCGGCCAAGCCCCGTCCAGGTTGTCGCCGATGTCGGCGAACCACAGCACCCCGCGCCCCGTGGCGGGGTCCTTGCTCGCGGCCATCGCCTCCCAGTCACGGGCCTGCGCCCCCTGGAGCCGGTACGTCGCCCGGGTCCGCCCATCGGAACCCACCGCGTAGAACGTCGGCGCCGCCGAGCTGTCATTGTGCGTGTAGAAGACGCCTTCCTTCGTCGGCGACACGGCCAGCCCGCTCGACTCGGTGATCCGCGCGTCCTTGAACGTGAACAGTTTCTTCTCGCCGTCATCGGCGAAGGCCGCATTTGCCGGAACGAACACGATGAAGGCCGCGATAACCCCGGCGGCCGTACGAATCACAACATCCCCCACCCCGCCATCATGCCCCAACGGACGCCGCGCCCACGGTAGCGCTGTGCCGATGAAATCCGGTGCCCTGCAGCACGACCAGCACCCCGTTGGTCACCGCCATGAGCCACCACAACCCGACGAGCCCCCAGGCGGCGGCCACAGGTGCGGCCACGGCCACCATCACCCCGTAACCGACGGCGAAATAGATCAGGCTGGCCCCCGACCGCTTGAGCGCGGTGAGCCCGATGCCCTGAACCGCCTGCGCCCCGTCGGCCGTCGAGGCCAGCAGCATCAATGGCAGCAGCGCCGCGACCCGCTCTCGTACGCTCGCGTCATCGCTGAACAGCACCAGCGCCGAGTCGCCGAGCCCGAGCAGCACGGCCGCGGCGACGGCCGTCCCCGCCAGGGCGAGCAGGGCCGCGGCCCGGTTGGCCCGGCGTGCCTCCGTCACGTCCCGGGCCCTGGCCACCTCGGGCACCGACGCCTGCGCCACGGAGATCGAGGCCAGCATGATGAACCCGGTGAGCGTGCTCAGCACCGCATGGGCGGCCACGTCACGGGTGCCGGTCGCGCTCGCGGCGAAGGTGACGACCCCGAGACCCCCGAACTTGATCAGAACCGTCCCAGCCAGCGGGATGCTCACCCGGCCGAGCCGGACGATCTCCCTGGTCCGCGGCCGACCCTGGCCGACGCGCGTTCCGAGGGCGCGGCGCAGGCAGAGGTTCGAGACGACCACACCCGCGACACCCGACAGCAGCCAGGCGACGCCCACGCCGGTGAGGCCCAGCGGCGGCACCAGAGCGACCGTGCCGCCGACCATCGCGGCGCTGGCCGCCAGGCTGGACCAGAGGACCTGGCGGCTGCGGCCGAGCGCCACGAGCACGGTGTTGGCCCCACCACCCGAGGCGAACACCAGCAGATAGAGCGCCAGGAGCCAGGGCAGCGGCCCCAGCTCGGCCACGACCTCGGCGGGCGCCCCGGTGGCGCGGGCGAGCAGGGGCACGCACAGCACCGCGAGCGCGCCGGCCGTACCCACGAGCAGGGTGAGCCAGCGTGCGTCACGCAGGATCGGCACGGCCGCCGCGGGCGAGTCCTTGTACGGCGCGACGAACGGCGCGAGCCCGCGGAGCGCGCCCACGACAGCGGCGGAGGCGGGGTTCAGGACTGCCGACATGACCGCGAAGGCGGCCAGCGTGACGGTGGCGTGCCTGCCGAGCACGGAAGTGACCACCAGAGTGCCGACCGTAGTGGTGACCATGGAGAGGAACAGGGGCACCGCCGCGCGAAGCAGGCCCAAGTTCACCCGACCGACCCTACTAGGCTGGAGCGTGCTCCAGGCATTCGTGCGACCCCTACTAGCCTGGAGTGCACTCCAGGTATTTAGGGTGGAGTTCATGGATTATGTGAACCTCGGACGCAGTGGCCTCCGGGTCAGTCCACTCTGCCTGGGCACCATGAACTTCGGCCCGCTGACCACGGAGGAAGACTCCTTCGCGATCATGGACAGGGCCCATGAGCTGGGCATCAACTTCTTCGACACGGCCAACGTGTACGGCTGGAAGCAGGGCGAGGGGATCACCGAGCAGATCGTCGGCCGTTGGTTCGCCAAGGGCGAAGGTCGCCGGGAGAAGACGGTCATCGCGACCAAGCTCTACGGCGCGATGGGCGACTGGCCCAACGAGAACCTGCTGTCCGCGCTGAACATCCGCCGGGCCTGCGACGCCTCGCTCAAGCGCATGCAGACCGACTACATCGACATCTACCAGGCCCACCACGTCGACCGGAACACGCCGTTCGACGAGTTCTGGGAGGCCATGGACGTCCTGAAGCAGCAGGGCAAGATCCTCTACGTGGGATCGTCCAACTTCGCGGGCTGGCACATCGCCAAGGCCCAGGAGTCCGCGGCCCGGCGCAACTCGATCGGGCTCGTCAGCGAGCAGAGCCACTACAACCTGCTCACCCGCGCGGTCGAGCTGGAGGTACTGCCCGCCAGCCAGGAATACGGCCTCGGCGTGATCCCGTGGAGCCCGCTGGCCGGCGGCCTGCTGGGCGGCGTGCTGCGCAAGATCGACAAGGGCCGGTCGGCCGCCGACCGCATGGTCACGGAGCTCGAGAAGCACCGCGACAAGATCGAGCAGTACGAGAAGTTCTGCGACGAACTCGGCGAGGACCCCGCGTACGTGGCGCTGGCCTGGCTCCTGAAGCAGCCCGCGGTCACCGCCCCGATCATCGGCCCGCGCACGCAGGAGCAGCTCAACGGCAGCCTGCGCACGCTGGAGATCGAGCTGGACGAGCAGGCGCTGGCCCGCCTCGACGAGATCTTCCCCGGACACCGTCCGGCGCCGGAGGACTACGCCTGGTAACTCAGGCCAGCAGCGCGCCGATCACGACGATCAGCAGCAGGAGGCCGAGCACGACGGGCAGCAGCCAAGGGCGAGGACGGTCCACATTCTGGAGCCTAATCGCGCCCGATGGGTGCCAGATCCCATTGTGCGAGTGACTCGTACCTCATCTGTGCCCCTTGATGGCTACGTACGAGATGGACGGCTTTCGCCCGCCATGTCGAGCCGCTGAATTCCGACAGCGACTCGACGAGCGGGCGGAGGTCCATCTCCGTCTTCGCCCGCGCGAGCGTCAGATGCGGGTGGAAGTGCTTGTCGTCGGTCTGTACGGCCCCCGCCCGGCGGGCGCCCGCTCTGACCGACTCCGACAGCCGGATCATCGAGTCACCGGAGAGCCCGGCCCAGAACACCCTGGCCCGGCGGGCGGACGAGAACGCCCCGAACCCGGTGAAGGCCAGGTCCAGGCTGGCATGCCGAGCCACGGCGCGGGCCAGCCGTACCTGCAGCTCCGGCAGGACGTGCTCGGGCACCTCGCCGAAGAAGCCCAGCGTGATGTGCCAGGTGGCGCGGTCCGGCCAGCGCAGGCCCGGCACCTGCCCGACATGCGGCGCGATGGCGCGTTCGATCTCGTCGAGCACCTCATCGGGCGGCATCAGTGCGGCGAATAACCTCATGCCACCCGATTCTCCAATGTGCTCAGGCGACCGCCAGCACCGGCTCGCCCACAACACGGGCGCTGATCAGCCTCGTCAGCATCACCGCGACGCCCGTGCCGACCAGCACCAGCAGTCCGGAGAGCATGACGCCCGTCCTGGGTCCGCCCAGCTCCGACAGCCAGCCGACCAGCGGGGCGCCGACGGGCGCGCCACCGGTGAAGACGAGCATGTAGATGCCCATGACGCGGCCGCGCATGTCCGGTGCGGTGGCGAGCTGGACGCTCGCGTTCGCGGCCGTGTTGATCGTGATCAGCGCGATGCCGGTGGGGATCAGCAGCAGCAGGTACACCGGGTAGACCGGGGCCAGCCCGGTGGCGATCTGGAACAGTCCGAACCCGATGGCTCCGGCGATCAGCATGCGGCGTGACGGCCGGGCCCGGCGGGCGGCGAGCAGCGCCCCGCCCAGCGCGCCGACGGCGAACATGCTGGAGGCCAGGCCGAACGACGAGGCGCCGGCCTTGAAGACCTCGCGGGCCATGAGCGCGATCGACATCGAGAACGACTGGGAGAACATCGACACGAACCCGATCAGCAGCACCGGCATCAGCAGCTCTTCGCGATGCAGCACATAGCTCAGCCCTTCGCGGAGCTGGCCCTTGGCTCTCGGCACCGGTACGGAGAGGTTCAGCTCGGACTTCCGCATGAAGATCAGGCTGGAGATCACCGCGGCGAACGTGACCGCGTTGATCAGGAAGAGCGGTCCCGTGCCCCCGAACAGGAAGATCAGCACACCGGCGATCGCCGGTCCCACGACGCGGGCCAGGTTGAAGATGGAGCTGTTGAGCGCGATCGCGTTGGACAGATCCCGGCGGCCCACCATCTCGACCACGAACGCCTGCCTGGTCGGCACCTCGACGCAGGAGATCACACCCAGCGTGAACGCCATCACGTAGACGTGCCACACCTGGGCGCTGCCCGTCACCGTCAGTACGCCGATGACCAGGGCGAGCACGGCCATGAGCGACTGCGCCACGATGAGGATCGGCCGTTTGGGGTAGCGGTCGGCCAGCACGCCACCGAAGAGCCCGAACAGCAGCATCGGCAGGAACTGCAGCGCGGTCGCCGTGCCTAGGGCCGCCGCGCTGCCATGGGTCAGATCGAGCACCAGCCAGTCTTGGGCGGTGCGTTGCAGCCAGCCGCCGACGTTGGACACCGCGCCACCGGCTGCGAACATGCGGTAGTTACGTACCCTGAGAGACCGGAACATCCCGGTCTTGGGTTCTTCAGGCTCTAGATCCTGCTGAGTTTCTCCAGAATCGGCGCCGCCTGCCTGAGGATCGCCCGCTCCTCCGCGGTCAGATCCCTCAAGCGCTGGCTCAGCCACGCTTCCTTGAGACGTCGTTCCTCCTTCAGCAGTTTCTGCGCGGCCTCGGTCACGGTCACGGTCACCTGTCGCCGGTCGGTCGGGTGCGGTGTGCGCGACACCAGACCGCGTTCCTCTAGCGCGGCGATCACGCGAGTCATCGAGGGGGGTTGCACCTTCTCGAGCTCGGCCAATTCGCCGGGGGTTATCGCGGAATGCCGTTCCACCGCGGCGAGGGTCGCGAACTGCGTGGGAGTCAGCGAGTGCGCCGCCGCTTGTCGTCGTAGCCGCCTGGTCAGCCGCGCCAGCGACACGCGCAGGGCTGTGGCCAGGCCTGCGTCGCTGCGCAGGTTTATCTGGGACTGGTTCTTGGTTAGCATGAGTCATTACCTTTGCTAACTATAGGGCATTCCACGTTATTTCCCTACCTCACTTCTCGTCTCACTCCTTGATACCCGGAGGCCGCCTCCCATGCGCAGACGGCCTCACCAGGCATCAGACCCCGAAAAGTACCCTGATCGGGCCGAGCGCGAAGTAGATCACGAACAGGCCCATGACTACCCACAGCAGAGGGTGGATCTCCCGTACCTTGCCACGGACGATCTTGATCAGCACGTAGCTGATGAAGCCGGCGCCGATGCCGTTCGAGATCGAGTACGTGAACGGCATGACCACGATGGTGAGGAACGCCGGGATGGCGATCTCGTAGTCCGTGAAATCGATCTCACGGATCGAGGTCATCATCAGGAAGCCCACCACGATCAGCGCGGGCGCGGCCGCCTCGTACGGCACGACCGTGACCAGCGGCGCGAAGAAGATCGCCACCAGGAAGAGCAGGCCGGTGACCACGCTGGCCAGGCCCGTCCGCGCGCCCTCGCCGACCCCCGCGGCCGACTCGATGTAGGTGGTGTTCGACGAGACCGAGCCCGCGCCACCGGCCGCCGCGCCGAGCGAGTCGACGAGCAGGATCTCCCGGGTGCGCGGCAGCATCCCGCTGGCGTCGACCAGACCGGCCTGGCGGCCGACCCCGACGATCGTGCCCATCGTGTCGAAGAAGTCGGTGATGAGCAGCGTGAAGACGAACAGCACCGCCAGGATCACCGAGACCCGGCTGAACGCGCCGAACGGGTCGAACTCCTTGAACAGCACCAGCGGGTTGTGGAAGCCGATGATCTGGTCCGGCAGTGTGGGCACGTTCAGCATCCAGCCGCCGGGGTTCTTGTCGGAGACCTGGCCGGCCTTCGCGATCGACTCCACGATGATCGCCAGCACCGTGGTGCCTATGATGCCGATCAGGATCGCGCCCTTGACCTTGCGGGCCACCAGTGCCGCCGTCACGAGCAACCCGACGACGAAGACGAAGATCGGCCAGGAGGTCAGGGTGTTGTGGATGCCCATCTCCAGCGGCGGCCCCGCGGGCACCCGGCGCACGAAGCCGGCGTCCACGAAGCCGATCAGCGCGATGAACAACCCGATGCCGACGCTGATGGCGGTCTTGATCTGGGCCGGGATGGCGTTGAACACCGCCACCCGGAAACCGGTCAACACCAGGATGCCGATGATGACGCCCTCCAGGAAGACCAGCCCCATGGCCTCTTCCCAGCTCATCACCGAGGCGATGTTGAAGGTCACGAAGGCGTTGAGCCCCAACCCGGCCGCCATGGCGAAGGGCACCCGGCCGATCACCCCCATGAGGATGGTCAGCACGCCCGCCACGAACGCCGTGCCCGCCGCCACGAGGGGCAGGTTGGGCGACGAGCCGTCGCCGATGAACTGCTCCTGGACATCCTTGCCGTTGGCGATGATGATCGGGTTCAGCACGACGATGTAGGCCATCGTGAAGAACGTGGCCAGCCCGCCGCGGATCTCACGGGAGATCGTCGAGCCTCGTGCGGAGATTGCGAAGAACCTGTCGATACCGCTACTTGTGTCACTCACGGGCGAACAGTGACAGTTTGCGTCATCTGCGAAAAGTGGCGGTGATCGGATCGAGACCCGATTGGAAGCTAGGCTGGATCCCGTGAAGCAGGAATGGCGTCCCGACCCGGAGCCGATCGAGACCAACGACGTCGCGGCGGTCGCCGTGGGCACGGTCGCGTGGGCGCTCGCGCTGGTCGCGCTACTGATCTTCCGCCCGGCCGCCGAGCAGTCGTGGTGGATCTGGACCTGCGTCGCCGGGGTCGGGCTCGGGCTGCTCGGCCTCTGGTACGTGCACAGGCGAGCGTCCCGGAGCTGACATTCGTCACCTCCGGCCGATCCCCGAAGTCATTGGAAAGTGCTGTTTTACCCCACTACCTGGGAAAAAGCCGGCTGATCATGCTTGAGGCATGAAGAAGACGTCATTTCCCTCGCTCTTGTGCGCGGTGACCCTCGCGAGCGCCACCCTCGCGGGCTGCTCCGCCGCCAAGCCCACCAGCGGGTCGGCGGAGCAGCCGACGACGAGCACCGCCACGAAGCCTGCCCAGACGGCGAAGGGCTCCGGCAGCGTCGCCTGGAGCCCGTGCACCGACCTGACCGGCCCCGACGGCAAACCCGCCGAGCCCGACCCGGCCGTCGAGTGCGGCAAGCTCGCGGTGCCGCTCGACTACGCCAAGCAGGACGGCGAGCAGATCGACCTGGCGCTGATCCGCGTCAAGGCCTCCGGCGACCGGCTCGGCTCGCTGGTGTTCAACTTCGGCGGCCCCGGCGGCTCGGGAGTCGATCTGTTGCCCATGACCGCCAAGATCTTCGCCGGCCTGGGCGCGAGCTATGACCTGGTCAGCTTCGACCCGCGCGGCGTCGAGCGCAGCGCGCCCGTCAAGTGCGGCAGCGTCGAGAAGTGGGTCTCCCTGGACCCCGCGAGCGACGAGATGGACCAGGCCGCCAAGGAGTTCGGGGCCTCCTGCGCCAAGGACTCCGGCAAGCTCCTGCCCCACGTCGGCACCGTGAACGCCGCGCGGGACCTCGACCGCATCCGCGCCGCGCTGGGCGACGAACGGCTCAACTACTTCGGCATGTCGTACGGCACCCACCTCGGCGCCGTGTACGCCACCCAGTACCCCAAGAATGTCGGCCGGTTCGTCCTCGACGGCGCCCTCGACCCGACCGTCAGCTTCGCCGAGCGCGCGAAGACGCAGACGGCCGGCTTCAAGCAGGCGTTCGAGGCGTTCGCCGCCGACTGCGTGAAGCAGGGCTGCGACCTGGGCGCCGACCCCGCGGCCGTACGGAAGAGCGTCGAGACGCTGCTGTCCGGCCTGCGCGACAAGCCCCTCAAGGTGGCCGACCGGGAGCTCACGAAGGGCCTGGCGACCACCGGCGTCCTGGCCGCCCTCTACGCCAAGCTCAGCTGGCCGATGCTGGAGCAGGCGGCCACCGCCGCGACCAAGGGAGACGGCACGCAGCTGCTCGCCCTGGCCGACTCCTATAACGGCCGCAAGGCCGACGGGACGTACTCGACGCTGATGACCAGCGTCCTGGCGATCGACTGCGTGGACAGCGCCGAACGGCCGAGCCCCGCCGAGATCGACCAGGTCGAACGCGAGACCGCCAAGATCTTCCCGCTCATGCGCTCCGGGGGTCTCGGCGCGATCTGCGCGCACTGGCCGGCGCCCGGCAGCGACGAGTCCAAGAAGATCGACGCCACCGGCTCCGCCCCCATCCTCGTGATCGGCGGCAAGGGCGACCCCGCCACACCGTACGCGTGGGCGCCCAAGCTCGCCGCCCAGCTCAAGACCGGGGTCCTGGTCACGTACGAGGGCGAGGGGCACGGCGCCTACCTGAGCGGCAGCAGCTGCGTCAGCCGCCTGGTCGACGCCTACTTCCTCACCGGCAAGTCCCCCGGCGCGAACGCCACCTGCCCGGCGGCGTGAACCTACGACAGGTCGGCTTCGGCCAGCAGGAGCGGCACGGCCGTGGGGTCGTGCAGCAGTGCGGCCACCGCGAGCCGGTCGTTCCACTGGCCCGTCGCCCAGGCCAGGCCGCGTGCCAGGCCGTCGAGACCGGTGCAGTGCACGGAGCCCTCGAAGAAGCGCCACGTGCAGGCGACGCCGTCGACCAGCAGCTTCTCGTGCTCGACGTAGGTCTCGGGAGCCGTCGGGAGCAGAGAGCGCACCTCTGGCGGCACGGGGCGGGTCTCGCCCTCGGACGTGACCTCGCCCTGGGCCAGCTCGCCGGCCAGCGGCAGGTCGAGCAGCTCGGACAGCGACTCGGCCAGGTCGTAGGGGGCCAGCACCAGAGGCCGGTCGGTGACGAGCTGGAGCAGGTCGGGGGCCTCCACCACGACAGCGTCGTCGGCCGCGGCCACCACGATGTCGCCACCGAGCACGGCCCGCACCCGCGAAGGTGGGGCCACCCGCGCCGGCTCGACGGCCGCCAGCGCGATCCACAGGGCCCGCAACTGGGCCCGGTCGACCTCGATGGACTCGTCGGCCATCAGGTCGAGCAGCTCTTCGGGACCGCCGTGGCCGGCCAGCAGCTCGGCCAGCGTGGTGCGTACGCCGAGCATCCCCAGCGCCACCGGGTCGAGCCCGCCGGGCGCGTCACCATAGAGGCCCTGGAGCAGCGGATCGGCACCGGGCAGCCGCAGCTCCCGTGGCCGTCGCCCGTCCAGCACGGGGTGGTTGGCCAGCCACCACGCCGTGTAGGACGGCACCTCGACGCCCTCTACCCGCAGCGGATGCAGCGCGGCCCGCAGCGGCGGTCTGGTCAGCAACGCCAGCGCGGCGGGCCAGTCGGCGACCAGCTCCAGGTCACGCACCGCGGCGAAGTCCGGCACCACGGGCGGCAGGTCCAGATCAGGCAGCAGGTCGAGCACGTGGTCGAGCCAGTCGTCCTCGCCGTCGAGGTCGTGGTCGCAGTCGTCGTGATCGAGCAGCACGTCGGAGTCGTGCGCCACGGCGAACCCATCGAGCACGCCCACGGCTTCGAGCACCCGGGAGCCGTAGGTCTCCACCAGCTCCGGCGCGACCACCCCGAGGTGCGTGTCAGGCTCCAGCAGGCCGGCCAGCGCGCCGTCGGCCAGCATCAGCTCGCCCGCCGCGTAAAGATCGCCATCGCTGCCGCGCAGCGCCAGCTCGGCCAGCCACGGCGCCTCGCCCGGCACCAGCGAGGCGGCCTCCACCAGGGAGAGCACGGCCTTCGCCACGGGCTCGGAGTCGGCGCTGTCGAGGGACTGGGCGACGGCGGCCTTGGTGATCGGGTCTTCGAGGATCGTCCGTGGCGTGGCCTCGGCGGCGCCGAGCCGCAGCAGCGCCGCGTGCGCCGCGTCCGGGTGCACGATCCGCAGCCCCAGAGGCGTCAGGTCGAGCCCGTCCCGAGCCGAGGCCAGGCGGGTGCCGCCCAGGTCGAGGATGAGGGTGCCGCGCGGGCCACGGACCAGCCGACCGTCGGCCAGCGGCACCGGCAGCGCGCCCAGCGACTCGGGGTCATCGGCCGGCAGCACCTCATACAGCGAGCGCCACCACGACGGCTCCCGCGCCTCGACCGCCTCACCGGACAGCAGGTCGACGACCTCGGCCAGCTCGACCCGGCGCACACCGAGCGAGGCCATCGCCGGGTGCCGGGCAGGCCACCCGGCGGGCAGCAGGCCGGGGACGAAGTCGGCGATCGCCGCCAGCAGGTCACCCGACCCGGCGACCACGGCCGCCTCCTGGCCGGCGACGAGCCAGCCGTCCTCGTGCGGCTCCCTGGCCGGGTGCTCGACCTGCCACTCGGCGTCGGGCTCATAGACCTCGGCCTCGGCGAACGACGGCGTCTGCACGGCCGGAGCGGGCGCGGACAGGGCCGGGAGCAGCGGAGTGGCTGGCAGGCGCTGCAGAATGGCCCGCCGGATGCGGGCGTCGAGCTCGCCCTTGCCCATCAGGGCGGGGACGAGGTCGAGGAGCTTGGGGGTACGCGGCAGCTCGCCGAGCAGCCTGACATAGGCGTCGGCGGCCCGCTCGACCAGGAAATCGGTCAGCGGCCCCTTGGCCACGTGCCGCCGGTCGGTGGCCATCGGGAACGACGCGATGAGCAGGGCCGGCAGGTCGAGCGGCTCGTCGCTCGGCGTCGGCGCGTGCACCACCGGCGGCACCCCGGCGGGCAGCGGGGCGGGCTCCGTGTCGGCGACGCGCACGGCCCAGCGCAGCGACCAGTAAGGGCGGGCACGCTCTTCGGTGGGCCGGTCGGCGAACAGGGCCGCCACCTCGTCGGGAGCGAACTCACCCGACTCCGACACCAGGTGCCACCCGTCGGCCGTCACCCGGCGCTCCGAGCCGTCGAGGTCGATCTCGATGCTCGTCAGCGCGGGCATGCCGAGCAGCAGCGCGGGGCTGGTCTCGGCCAGCATGCGCCGGACCGCCGCGACCGAGGCGGCGTCACGCAGCGGCAGGCGTACGAGCGTGTCGAAGCCCTGCGGCACGTCAAGCGGCTCGGCCTCGAACGGCAGGCGCAGCAGCGGGACATGGCCGCCGCGCGAGCCGAGCTCGGCGGCGAGCTCCGGCACCGAGGCCACCACGGCGGCCGTCTCAGCGCGCGACCAGCGGGCGGCGCCCGTCTCGCGCGAGCCGATCGACGGCTCATCACAGACAGACACGACCGCGGCGAACCCGACGCCGAACCGGCCGGCGGCACCCGCTTCGTCCCGCTTGCCGGAGACACGCAGCGTCGACAGACCCTCGACGCCGGTCGCGTCGAGCGGGGCGCCCGTGTTGGCGGCGGTCAGGACGTCGTCGCGCAACGTCAGCCGGAGCACCCCTGGCACGCCCGCGCGCAGCGCCGCGTCGGCGGCGTTCTGGGCGAGCTCCACGATGAGCCGGTCGCGGTAGCCGCCGAGGGCGAAGTCTTCCTCGGCGTTGGCGTCCTCGCGGAATCGGGCGGTCGAGGCCGTCCACGCGGCGAGCACTGCGGCCCGCGTCCGGTCGGTGCCAAAGGTGTCGGTCATCTGTCACGATCCTGGTCGCTGGTGGGGCGGGCTCCGGCACATGTCCGGGGTCCGCCGAGGGGGGCCACCGTAGGCTAGCGGCCCTCACCGACATTCGCGGTCAGGAGTGGCCGAGCTCCTCGGTGGCCGTGCCGTCGACGGATCCGGCCTCCTCTTCCATCAGGTCGAAGCCCATGTCGTCGAGGATGGGCATGGCCTGCTCGGCGGACGGCGGCATGACCGCGGCCTCCGAGTGAGCCCCGCAGCCGTGGTCGGCGGCGACCACCTTGCCGTCGTCGGGGGCGTACTCATTGGCGCAGACCCCGAACACCTGCCGGAGCCCACCCGCGAGTGGCCAGTAGAAACCACAGGTGGAGCACTGCGCGGGAGCGGCGTGTGCGATCGGCGTATGCGGCCCGTGCTCGCCCGAGTGCCAGCGTCTGGCAGCGCGGTCCTTGCCGATGGCCGAGAGCACACGGGCCCGGCCCAGGCCGTACTCGAAAATCGTCTGATGGTCGGTCTCGTCGTCGGTCTTGACGAAACCTGGCTCCAGCCGGTCGTCGTCCTCCGAGGTCGGCAACAGGTCACCGACGCCCAGATCGCCGGGGCGCAGACGCTCGCTCCAGGGCAGCCACTCGGGCGCGAGCAACGCCCCCGAGCCCGGCAGCAGGACGGCTTCGCTCACCGTGACGTTCTTGGCCCGTGAGGCGCGGGTCACGGTGACGGCCCAGCGCCAGCCGCGGTAGGCCCGGTCGAGACAGGCGAAGTAATGGGTGACGATGCGGTCGCCCTCGCCCTCGTAACCGAGGTGCTCACCCGGCTCGCCCGGCCGCGCGAGCTCCTCCGCGGCGGCGCGCGCCAAGTCCACCGCGGCGACGCACGCCTGGTCGGGCGGGGAGACGCGGGTCCGGGTGCGGGTCATCTGTCCGCCTCCGCCGCAAGGTGCTGTTCGCTCACACTTTCATTCTCACCCATGACCGGACCTGAAGGTGCCCACACCGCCCATCCCGGACCCACTGGCACCGAACCTGAAGACGTGCCACACCCCAATCCCGGACCCCTCACGACACACCACCAGACCCGACCCCGAACAAACCCACCGCCGTGGGCGGCCGACGATCGGGGAGAACGCGCACCGGACCTGAAGGAGCCCACACCGCCCACACCGGACCCACTGGCACCGGACCTTAAGAGGCCCACACCGCCCCTCCCCGATCAACTGGCGACACAGTGTTGGGTCCATCCCCGGGCGATCCGTCGCCGTTTGTGAGCGGGGATCGGGTAAGACTGGTAAGCGTGCAAGGAGGCTGGGACACGGCTCGTGAGGTCACGCGGCGCGTGGGGCGAGGCGTCGCCGGCGCGGGCCGCGCCACCGCGCGCGCGGGCCGGGCCACCCTGCGGGCGGGGAAGGCGACCGCGGGCGGCACGGCGCGGGCGGGCAAGGCCACGGCCAGAGGGGCGCAGAAGGTCGGCAGGGGCGCGCAGAAGGTCGGGAAGGCGACCCGCCGTCTCACCCACGCCAACGGCGCCGACCGCACCGGGCTGGGCCGCCTGATCGAGCTCACCGCCGGTCACAGCGGCGGCGACGCGCTGGTCACGGTCGCGCTGGCGAGCACCGTCTTCTTCGGTGTGCCAGTCGGCGAGGCCCGTGGGCCCGTGGCGCTCTACCTGGTCATCACGATGCTGCCGTTCGCCCTGCTGGCGCCGTTCGTGGGGCCGATCCTCGACCGGTTCAGGTCGGGCCGCCGCTATGTCATGGCGGGCACGCTGTTCGGCCGCGGCCTGCTGTGCTTCGCGATGGCCGCCGCCGTGGGGCCCGGCGATCTGCCGACGTTGTTCGTCGGGGCGTTGGGCGTGCTGGTGCTGTCCAAGGCGTACAACGTGTCACGCGCGGCGATCATGCCGAGCGTGCTGCCCGCCGACATCACGCTGGTCTCGGCCAACGCCAGGGTGGCGCTGTTCTCGCTGATCTCAGCGGGCGTGATGGTGCCGGTCGCCGCGGGCCTGACCGCGTGGCTGGGCAGCGCCGCGGTGCTGCGTACGGCGATGGTCGCCTTCCTCCTGATCGGTGTCCTCGCCGTACGGCTGCCGCGCCACGTCGACTCGCCCGAGCTGGAAGAGGAGGAGGGCAGGCCGCTCCGCTGGCGGACCCTCCTGAACGTGGGCCCGACGGTGGCCGAGGCGGTCTGGGCGAACGTGGCCATCCGCCTGTTCTCCGGCTTCCTGCTGTTCTTCATGCTGTTCCTGGTGCAGGACAAGGGCGTGCCGTGGCTGGCCGCACCCGACCCGTTCTTCGACATCCCGAAGACGATCGCGCTGCTCGCGGCCGCGGCCGGGCTGGGCGGCCTGGTCGGCGCGGTGGTCGCGAACTGGACCCGCAACCACTCGCCGCACCTCATCACGCTGTTGACGCTGGCCGTGACCGGCGCGACCACGATCGCCACGGCGGTGTTCTTCGGCCTCTGGACCGCGGTCGCGATCTCGCTCGTCACCGCGTTCGCGCAGGAGCTCGGCAAGCTCGCCCTCGACGCGATCGTGCAGCGGGAGATCGGCGAGGAGGTGCGCTCGTCCACGTTCGGGGTGGTCGAGGCGGTGTTGCAGCTCGCCTGGGTGTTCGGCGGGCTGATCGGGCTGCTGCTGTCGCTGGCCGAGAGCAGCGCGGCCGGGCTGATCACGCTGGCCGTGGCGCTGACCGGCACGTTCGGCTGGCTGATCGTGCGCCGCCGCAAGCGGATCCGCGCCACGACACGCGGACCCCAGGTCGCGCAGGATCAGCGCGTCGACAACCTCGACACGACCAAGCCGCTGACGAACCCCAACGGCTAGGCGTCGAGGTCGTCCGCCACCGCTCTGAGCACCTGCGCGATCTTCTTCGCGTGCGCCGCGTCAGGGTGCTTGCCCCGCTGGTAGGAGGTCGAGACGTCGTCGAGGAGCTTGATCAGGTCCTCCACGATGACGACGAGTTCGTCCGGCTTCTTACGCTTGGCCTTGGGCTTCGTCTTGGCCAGCGTCGGCGGCTGCTCGAGGATCCGCACCGACAGGGCCTGCTGGCCGCGTCGTCCCTCGGCCACGCCGAACTCGACCTTCTGGCCGGGCTTGAGCGGGCCGGCACCTGTGGGTAGCGCGGAGGAATGCACGAAGACCTCACCACCGTCGTCGCGGGTGAGGAAGCCGAAACCCTTGTCGGCGTCGTACCACTTGACCTTGCCACTCGGCACAGGAGGAACCTCGTTCAAACAGTCGTAAAAGGCGAATGGATGTAGGTTATGCCCCGCGAGGCTCCGGGGCGACCAGGAAAATTCCCGGCATTTACCGGAGTTGCCCACTCGAACGCCATCCGGCGAACCAGTCGGCGAATTCCGTCAGGTCGCCAAGCGCCACATCGGCTCCGTGATCACGTAGTTCGTCCAGCGTGTAAGGGCCGGTCGCGACCGTCACGCTGACGGCTCCCCCGGCCCGCGCGGCCTCGATGTCCGCCACATGGTCACCAACATAGGCTCCGGCGCCGAAGCGCGCGAGTGCCGTACCCTTGGCCGCCCCGAAGACTGACCCGACCACCTCGTCCACGGCGAGCCCGAGCGCCTTCACGGTGCTGGCCGCGTCGCGCGGGTTCTTGCCGGTCACGACGATGATCCTGCCCCCTTGCGCGCGTACGGCCTCGACGGCCTCCATCGCTCCGGCCATGGCCGTGTGCACGGGCACACCCAGCTCCGGATAGATCTCCCTGAACAGGATCACGGCTTCCGGGATCGCCTCCAGCGGCAGCCAGTTCGCCAACTCCTGCTCGAGCGGCGGGCCGAGCCTGGTGATGATCGCCTTGCTGTCGATGACCACGCCGAGGCGCGCCGAAAGCTCGTCGTAGACGGCCGCGATCCCCGACCGTGTGTCCGCCAATGTCATGTCCAGGTCGAAACCCACCGATGTCCGCACAAGATGAAGGATGCCAAACGCGTCCGCATTACGGGTAACGGCCCTTGTTGTGGGACCGTGAGAGTGGGAAGAAAGGAATTACTTATCGGGAGGAGTGGCCGTGACCGAGCCCCCCAAACCGCCGGAAGCGGGAGACCGGCTGGTCGCCGCCGCCAACCGGCCCAGCCCGCCCGAACAGCCCACCCGGAACATCTCGCCCCGGCCGCACCGACCCGCGCTGCCCCAGCCGGTGACCGGACCGGTCAGGGTGTGGCGGGGCGTGGTGGCGTTCCTGGCCGCGGCCGTCCGGCTGGCGTCCCGGCTGGCCGCGCTGATCCTGGTGCTGTACGCGATCTTCACGGTGTTCCGGGCCAACCCGGCCAACATTTGGTACCAGTTCGTCGAATCGCTCGCCTCGCCGCTGTCGGTGGGCCTGGCCAACCTGTTCCAGCTCGCCGACGTACGGTGGACGACGCTGGTCAACTACGGGCTCGCGGCGCTGGTCTGGCTGATCGTCGGCTCGGTCGTCGCGGGGTTGATCCGGCGCGCCGCGCCGTGACGGCTACGCTCCATCACGGAGGTATCAGGACAGAATGACCAGATCGACGCGTGAGCGGATCATCGACGAGGCCCTGCGGCTCTTCGCGGAGCGGGGCTACTCCGCCACTTCGGTGGCCGAGATCGAGGCCGCCTCAGGGCTCTCCCCGGGCGCCGGAGGG
The DNA here is from genome assembly GCF_040649695.1 of Nonomuraea sp. NPDC048901. Taxonomy (NCBI): domain Bacteria; kingdom Bacillati; phylum Actinomycetota; class Actinomycetes; order Streptosporangiales; family Streptosporangiaceae; genus Nonomuraea; species Nonomuraea sp. NPDC048901. Next base: position 160,079 of record NZ_JBEZFW010000024.1, read on the forward strand.
CTCTATCGGCACTTCAAGTCGAAGTATGAGGTGCTCGCCGCGGCGATCAACGAACATGCCGCGCGTACCCGTACGCAGGTGGCCGAGAGCCTGGCCCAGCTGGGCGACATGGAGACCTCGGCCGACCTGGAGATGCGGCTGTCGCACCTGTGCCGCGCGGGGCTGGCCAAGGTACGCGAGGAGTCGGAGCTGACCCGGGTGTTCTTCCGGGACCTGAGCCAGTTCCCCGAACTGGTGGCGGTGGTGCGCGAAGGGCTGCTGCAGCCCATGTTCGACGCCATCACGACCTGGTTCCGCGCCCAGCCCGAATACGAGGACGCCAAGGTCGACTGGAACGGCATCGCGGCGGTGCTCGGCGGCTCCGTGGTGCACTACCGGCTGTTCCAGGAGACGGTCGGCGAGTCGCCGGGGCACGCGGAGAAGGACCAGTTCGTCACCGCCTGGGTACGCCTGGCCGTGGGCCTCCTACCGAGCCCCGCCCCCGTCAGTTGACCTCCACCAGCCGGTAAGCCAGCCAGACCACGCCCAGCGCCGTGCCGATCATGAACATCACACCGCTGACGTCGAAGAACTGCACCACGAACGCCTGCACCCCCGGCTCCGCGCCCACCCGCAGACCACCGACGAGCGCCCCGCCGAGCGTGTAGCCGACCAGGGGCGCACCGATCCCGATCAGCCGGTCACGCAGCACCCAGCCCTCCGAGAACGCCACCAGCAGCGCCCCCAACGCCCACACCAGCACCGGCACCCGGAAGATCGCGACGGCCGGCAGGCCGACCGGGACGAGCAGCGCGGCCAGCACCAGGACCACCATCGCCGCGGTCTCACGCGGGTACTCCTTGACGATGGTGCCGGCGTCCCGTCCACGGGTGGCCATCGGGTTCGCACTGGACATGGCCGCCTGCCGCAGCCGCGCGAACGGCAACCCGCGCAGGGGCCGCGGGGCCAGATGGTCCTCCGCGAGGCGCCGGCCCAGCTGGGCTCCCGCAGGCGCCACGTCGTCGACGATCTTGGGGAAGAACGGCGTCGCCCCGCCCGCCCCCGCGACCCGTTCCGCCTTGGCCACGGCACCCGGCGTCACGGTTCCCCGTGCGGCCCCGGGCGCGGCGGTGGGCGCCGTTCCGGGCCGGGGTCCGGCCGGGGCACCGGGCGCGCCGTCCGGCCCCGCCTCGGCCAGCCTGCGGGCCTCGCGTTCGACCAGCGCCACCGGGTCGCCGAACCGGGCGAGCACCTTGACCACCTGGCGTGGGTTCTGGCTGCCCTGCCGTTCGACCTCGATCCTGGCCCGCAGCCGCTTGGCGAAGTCGAGCCGCTGGTCGGATCTGAGCACGCCATGAGCCGCGTCGGCGGCCGCGCTGACGTAGTTGAGTATGAGCTGGTCCGCTCGCTCAATCACGTGAGCCATGCTGCCCCAATCAGGGTGGACATACCATGGCAACGATGGAGTTCACGGAGTGGATCAGGGGGCGCACCGACGAACAGCTGCGGGCGCTCGTCTCGGCGCGCCCCGAGCTGATCACTCCGGTGCCCGCACATCTGGAAGGCCTCGCCGTACGCGCGGGCAGCCCTTCGGCGATCGGCCGTGCGCTCGACCGGCTCGACCGCTTCACGCTCTCCGTGCTCGAAACGCTGGCCGTACGACCGGAGCCCAGCACGAAGGCGGCCCTGCGCACGCTCGTCGGCGGGGCGCTGGCGGCGGGCAAGCCGGAGCCCGCGCTGTCGGCGGCGATCGACCACCTGCGCGACCTGGCCCTCGTCTACGGCCCCGACAGCGCCCTCGCCCTGGCCCCCGGCGTGCGGAAGGTGCTCGACGACCCGGCGGGGCTCGGTCCCCCGGCGGTGGAGGCGTTCCGGCACCACGCGCCCGAGCAGCTGGCCGAGATGGCCGACGACATCGCGCCGGGCACCACGGGCTCGGGCAAGGAACGCCTGGCCGCCGCCCTGGCCCGGCCCGGAAAGCTGATCGAGGAGGTCTCGCCCGAGGCCAGGGCCGCGCTCGACCAGCTGACCTGGGGGCCTGCGACGGGCCGGGTGCCCAACGCCAGACGTGAGGTGCGGGTCGCCTCCGCCCGATCGCCCATCGATCAGCTGCTCGCCCGCGGCCTGCTGGCGGCGACGGGTGAGGAGACCGTGGCCCTGCCTCGGGAGGTGGGCCTCTATCTGCGTAACGGCCTCGTACACCGGGATCTGTACGCCGTACCCCCGGCTCTGGAGGGTGCCGCGCGGGACCAGAAGCTGGCCGACCGGACGGCGGCGGGGCAGGCGTTCACGTTCGTGCGGACGGTCGAGGAGCTGTGCGAGCGGTGGAGCGCCGAACCACCGGGCGTGCTGCGTACCGGCGGCCTGGGCGTACGGGATCTGAAGCGCACCGCGACCGAGCTGGACGTGCCCGAGTGGGCCGCCGCGCTGACCGTGGAGGTCGCGCACGCGGCCGGGCTGATCGCGGCGGGCGGCAACGTCGACGGCGAGTGGCTGCCCACCACCGGCTACGACCTGTGGCGAGTCCGGCCGACCGCCGACCGGTGGGCCGCGCTGGCGGTCACCTGGCTGCACACCGATCGCGTCCCCGGCCTGGTCGGCGAGCGTGACGACCGGGACCGGCCGCTCAACGCGCTGCACACCGAGCTACGCCGCTCGTCCGCGCCGGGTGTGCGGTCGGCGGCGCTGGGCGTGCTCGCGTCGGCGCCCGGCCTGGCGCCCACGCGCGAGTCCGTGTTCGACCGGCTGGCGTGGGAGCAGCCGCGCCGCCGGGGGCCGCTGCGTGAGCAGCTGACGGAGTTCGCGCTGCGGGAGGCCGAGCAGGTCGGCGTCACCGGGCTCGGCGTGCTGTCGGGGCACGGCCGGGCGCTGCTGTCCGGCGAGGACACCGCCTCGGTGCTGGCCCCGCTACTGCCCGAGCCGGTCGATCATGTGCTGCTCCAAGCGGACCTGACCGCCGTCGCGCCAGGACCGCTCACCAGCGAGCTGAACCGCTGGATGACGCTGGCCGCCGACATCGAGTCCAAGGGGGGCGCGACCGTCTACCGGTTCGGCGAGGGCTCGGTCCGCCGCGCGCTCGACGCGGGCCAGGGGGCCGAGGAGCTCCTGGCCATGCTGGAGCGTCATTCGGCGACGCCGGTCCCGCAGGCGCTGTCCTACCTGATCGCCGACGTGGCCCGCCGGCACGGGCGCATCAGGGTCGGTACCGCCAGTGCCTACATCCGCTGCGACGACCCGGCCCTGCTCGACCAGATCACGGCCGACCGGCGCGCCGCCGCGCTGCGCCTGCGCCGGCTGGCTCCCACGGTCATCGCCTCCCGCTCCTCGCGGGCCGCGCTGGTCGACGCGCTGCGTGCGATGGGGTACGCCCCGGTGGCCGAGTCGCTCGACGGCGACGTGATCATCTCCGAGCTCGACAGGAGGCGCACCGAGGGCCTGCCGCCAGCCCGGTCCGTACCCTCGCCCAACGGCCTCGACCCCGAGGTCACGGCCGCCGCCGTACGCGCGCTGCGAGCGGGCGACGCGGCCCATCTGACGCGGCGCGAGCCCGCCGACGCCCCCAGCGGCCAGATCCCGCGCGGCCCGGCGACCGCCACGATCTCCGCGCTGCAGGAGGCCATCAGGCAGGGCGTACGCGTGTGGATCGGCTACCTCGACTCCCAGGGCAACGCCACCTCGCGCATCCTGGAGCCGGCGCGGATGGAGGGCGGTTACCTCACGGCGTACGACGAGACCAGGGCGGCCGTCCACCGCTTCGCGCTCCATCGCATAACCGGGGTCTCCGACCTGTCTTGACGCCCGGCGATGATCAGGCGAGGTTGGGACCGTGAGCGAGCTGACGTTGGGCCGGTTGGCCGAGGAGTCTTGGAGCAGGTTCGACGACTTCGACGCGGTCCACTACGAGGGGGTCTGGCACCGCGCCCACGCGCTGGCCGAGCGGGCTCGCAAGGTCTGCGGCGGGCTGGTCGAGGCGGGGGTACGCCCCGGCGACCGGGTCGTGGTGATGATGGCGAACTCACCCGAGGTCGGTCTGATCTACGAGGCGATCTGGGCGGCCGGTGCGGTGGTGACGCCCGTGGTGTTCCTGGTGGGACCGGCGGAGTTGCGGCACATCCTGGACGACAGCGGCGCCACCGCCCTCATCACCTCGCCCGAGCTGGTGGAGACGGTCCAGGCCGCCGAGCCCAAGATCCCGATATTTGTGGACACGGGGGAGCTGGAGCGGGCGACCGAGCGGGGACCTGTCGGGCGGGACGCCACCGATCTGGCGGCTCTCATGTACACCGGAGGCACGACCGGCATGGCCAAGGGCGTCATGCTGAGCCATCGCGGGCTCTGGCAGGTGGCCAAGGACGCCTACGAAATGTCCCACCAAGACGGGAAAAATCGCGCAATAGTGCCGGTGCCCCTCTCCCACTCGTACGGGCTGATCATCACGGTCGCCGGGATGCACGCCACGGAGCCGCAGCAGGCGGTGCTGATGCGCTGGTTCGACCCGAAAGCCTTCCTCGAGTTGGCCGCCGCGCAGCGCGCCCAGTACGGAACGGTCGTGCCCGCCATGCTCCAGATGCTCCTGGCCGAGCCGCTGGAGGCCCACCCCCTGCCCGACCTGGCCTTCCTCACCTGTGGCGCGGCGCCGCTCGGCCGGGAGACGCTGGAGGAGTTCGAGCGCCGGATGCCCGGTGTGCAGGTCCTCGAAGGCTACGGGATGACCGAGACCAGCGCCGTGACCACATTCAACCCGCCGGGGCGGCGCCGGATCGGCAGCGTGGGGCTGCCGCTGGCCGGCTACACGATCACGATCCGCGACTCCTCCGGCGACCAGGCCGAGCCGGGCGACGTCGGGGAGATCTGCGTCAGCGGCGACTCGCTGATGCTCGGCTACTGGGGCGAGCACCCCGCGGACCCCACGGGCACCGCGCTGGTCGAAGGTGAGCTGCGTACCGGCGACATCGGCTGCGTGGACGACGACGGCTATCTGTACATCGTCGACCGGAAGAAGGACCTCATCATCCGCGGCGGGTTCAACGTCTTCCCGCGCGACGTCGAGGACGCGCTCAACGAGCACCCCGACGTGGTGATGTCCGGCGTCGTGGGCCGTCCGGACCCGCGGGTCGGCGAGGAGGTCGTGGCCTTCGTCCAGCTCAAGCCGGGCGGCACGGCCACCGCCGAGGAGCTGATGACCTGGGCTCGTGACCGGGTCGGCCGGGTGAAGTACCCCCGGGAGGTGCGATTCGTCGACTCGATCCCGGTCACGAGCGTGCTCAAGCTCGACCGCAAGGCGCTGCGGTCGAGGCTCGGCTAGTCGTCCTCGTCGATGGCTCCCAGGGGCCCCCACTTGATGTTCTTGAGCTCGCCCAGCGCCTGTCCGCCGGAGTCATAGGCGGTCACCTTGCTCAGCGCGGCCGGGCGGATGGAACCCTTCTTGTCGGCGTACACCCGCGATCGGCCGATGTAGAAGCCGTTCCGTACGTTGGCCGTCATCTTCCGCCCATCCGGCCACTCGACCTCCACCCGGGTCACCGCCGGAGCGACCCGGCCGGCCACCACCAGGAAGGACGGGTCGCGGTCCAGGCCCGGGTTGATCTCCGACTGCATCTGGATGCTGTAGGCGTCGACGCTGAGCGCCCCGCGCAGGGCCAGCTTGCCGGGCGGGTCGGCACCCCAGTAGGAGAAGATCGGGTCCGTCGGGTAGCTGACCAGCCGGATGGCCGGCGTGCACAGCACGAATCCCTTGCGGCTGCCGACCAGCCGCGTCACGCCCAGTTTGTCCTTTGCCTCCACGAGCCAGCGGTAATCCTTGACGGTCCCGTACTTGGGCAGCCGCCGGTCGCCGTCCATGTTGTGCACCGGGCTGCCCTTGGGCATGCAGTCCTCCACGGTCGCGAACTGCGCGATCGTGTTCCGTGGCAGGCCGGGGATGTCCCGGACGTACGCGGTGGCGGGCGGGTCCGTCGTGGACCGCGTCGAACTCGCCGTGGGCACCATGTCGGCCGTGGGTTGTGTGCTCGCCGTCGGTGGGCTCGCGGGGGAGATCGCCAGCTTTTCGCGCGCTTGCAGCGCCACCACCCCGATGGCCACCACACAGGCCGCCGCCGCCAGGGCCAGCCCCCATCTCGGCCACTTCAGCCGTGCCCGCCTCCGTAGGGCACGTGACAGAAGCAGCTCGGGATCCACGGGCCGTGCCCGGTCGGCCAGCCTGCTCAGGGCCTCGGTGACCGCGCGTTCGTCGACTGTCATCTCAGGCCTCCAGACGGACTGTCTCGCCCACCAGTTCGCGCAGCCGCTTCACGGCCTGGTGGGTCTGGCTGCGTACGGTGCCGATCGAGCACCCCATGATCCTGGCGACGTCGGACTCCGGCAGATCCTCGAAGTAGCGCAGGACCAGCACGGCCCGCTTCTTGGCGGGCAGCCGGCGCAGGGCCTGTTCGAGCGTGAGCCGGTCGTCGACCCGCGCGGTGCCGTCGCCCGCGATCCGCTCGGGCAGCGTCTCGACCACGCGCTCGCGCCCCCAGCGCGGGCTACGCCACCGGCCGACCTGCTCGTGGTACATGACCCGGCGGACGTACGCCTCCGGATCGCCCCTGATGCTCCGCCATCGGTCCGCGGTTCTGGCCAGCGCGCTCTGGAGTAGATCCTCCGCGGCGTGCTGGTCGCCGGTGAGCACGTACGCCAGGCGCATGAGGCTGTCCGATCGCGTCGTGACGAACGCCGTGAAGACTCGTAGGTCGTCCGGGTGCAACTCGCCTCCCTGCTCTGGGTCTCGATCTCTAAAGACGTGTGAGAGGGTCCAGATCTATGGCGAGACAGCAGACCCGGCAGGGCGCGTGGCCATTCCGTGATAAATGTTGACCTGTCAGGAGGTGGCATGAGCCAAGAAGGCCCATCGGGCGAATATCCGTACCAGCCCTACGGCGCACCCTACGGCCAGCAGCCGCCGCCACAGCACGGTTATGGCTACGGCTATCCCCCGCCACCTCGGCCGTCCGAGGGGCCGAAGGCCACCGCCATCGTCGCGCTGGTGCTCAATCTGCTCTCGATCGTCGGCTGTTGCAACATCTTCGCGATCCCTGGCGCCATTCTGGCGGGCATGGCGCTCGGCCGGTCGAGCACGCAGCCCGCCAGTGCCAAGAGCCTGCTCGTATGGTGCTGGACACTGTTCGGGGTGGGCCTCGCGCTGAACCTCGGCATCTTCCTCTTCCTCGGCCTCAACGGCTACCTCGACGACTGATTACCTGTTCGGGGACTGTTCTTGCCGTCTGATGTGTTGGATAGGCGTCAACCGTAGAAGGGATGTCCGTGAACGACGGCCCGCTCATCGTCCAGTCGGACAAGACGCTGCTCCTCGAAGTCGATCATGAGAACGCGGGCGAGTGCCGCAAGGCCATCGCGCCGTTCGCCGAGCTCGAGCGCGCCCCCGAACACGTGCACACCTACCGCGTCACCCCGCTGGCGCTGTGGAACGCGCGCGCGGCCGGGCACGACGCCGAGCAGGTCATCGACGCGCTGATCAGTTTCAGCCGCTATCCGGTGCCCCACGCGCTGCTCGTGGACATCGCCGAGACCATGGCCAGATACGGCCGGCTCAAGCTGGAGAAGGACCCGACCAACGGGCTGATCCTGACCTCCACCGACCGGGCCGTGCTCGAAGAGGTGCTGCGGTCCAAGAAGATCCAGCCCATGCTGGGCGAACGGCTCAGCGACGACTCCGTGGCCGTGCACCCGAGCGACCGCGGCAACGTCAAGCAGGCGCTGCTCAAGCTGGGCTGGCCCGCTGAAGACCTCGCGGGCTACGTCGACGGCGAGCACCACAAGATCGAGCTGTTGCAGGACGGCTGGAGCCTGCGGCCCTACCAGCAGGACGCGGCCGACGCCTTCTGGCACGGCGGCTCCGGCGTGGTCGTGCTGCCCTGTGGCGCCGGCAAGACCATCGTCGGCGCGGCCGCGATGGCGCACGCCCAGGCCACCACGCTGATCCTGGTCACCAACACGGTGAGCGCGCACCAGTGGAAGCAGGAGCTGCTCAAGCGCACCACGCTGACCGAGGACGAGATCGGCGAATACTCCGGCAGCAAGAAGGAGATCCGCCCGGTCACCATCGCCACCTACCAGGTGATGACCACCCGGCGAAAGGGCGTCTACAGCCACCTGGAGCTGTTCGACGCGCGCGACTGGGGCCTGGTCGTCTACGACGAGGTGCACCTGCTGCCCGCGCCGATCTTCCGGATGACCGCCGACCTGCAGGCCCGCAGGCGCGTCGGGCTGACCGCGACGCTGGTGCGCGAGGACGGCCGCGAGGGCGACGTGTTCTCGCTGATCGGTCCCAAGCGCTACGACGCGCCCTGGAAGGAGATGGAGAACCAGGGCTGGATCGCCCCCGCCGACTGCGTGGAGGTCCGGGTCACGCTGACGGACGAGGAGCGGCTGGCGTACGCGATGGCCGAGTCCGAGGAGCGCTACCGCTTCTGCGCCACCACGCCGTCCAAGACCCACGTGACCGAGGCGCTGGTCCGCCGGCACCTGGGCGAGCAGGTGCTGGTCATCGGCCAGTACATCGACCAGCTGGACGAGCTGGGCGAGCACCTCAACGCTCCGGTGATCAAGGGCGAGACCAGGGTCAAGGAGCGCGAGCGGCTCTACCAGGCCTTCCGCGACAAGGAGATCCAGGTCCTGGTCGTGTCCAAGGTGGCGAACTTCTCCATCGACCTGCCCGAGGCGGCCGTGGCCATCCAGGTGTCCGGCACATTCGGGTCACGCCAGGAGGAGGCGCAGCGGCTCGGCCGGGTGCTGCGGCCCAAGGCCGACGGCGGCGGCGCCCGCTTCTACACGGTGGTCAGCAGGGACACGGTCGACCAGGAGTTCGCGGCGCACCGCCAGCGGTTCCTGGCCGAGCAGGGTTACGCGTACCAGATCATCGACGCCGACGACGTGCACGGCGGGGTGTAGCACCAGGAGGCGAGGCCCGGCCGCTCACCCTCCGAGCGGCCAGGCATCGACGTCGTTACGTCCACGAGACTCCGCGGGCTGTCGACAATCGAACCACCCCCCTCACCAGCGTGCTACGCCGCTGTGCGCCCTCAATCAGCCAGCGACATACCCCCATGATCCGGCAAATGCACCTGATATGCCCGAATTCTCGGTTATTGGCAGGTTGTCGTTATCTGGCGAGCAGGCCGCCCAGGAAGAGCACCCCTTCGGCGGCGATCCAGGCGGCCACACCCACGCCCATGAACCGGCTGAACACGCGGGGGTCGCTCCTTGCGGAAGGGACCAGCCAGGCACCGGCCGTGCAGCAGGCGGCGACCACGGCGAACAACCCTGACAGCGTCGAGACCGAGCCGAGCCGCTGCGAGCAGCCCGCCGCGGACTCACCCCCCGCGCAGAACGCCTCCAGCCCCCACCCCGCGAACACCGACAATGCCCACAGCGCCGCCAGCAGGAAACTCGCCACTGTCGGGATGATCGGGGAGAAAACAAACCGTACGCGGGCCACGGTCCCTCTCTACCCCGGCTAAATGCTTTGGAAGCCTGCCGGACGCCCCACTAAACTGGTCGATTCGCTACCTACACCACCTCCGTTACTTCGACCAGGGAGGCACTTTCGCATGCCCGCACACCAGCTGGCCCCCGACATACCCGCCGACGTGCTCGCGGCCGAGCAGTCCCATCTGGCCGAGTCGAGAGCCGCGCTCCAGGCCATGCGGCTGCACGCCCAATCGCTGTCGGCCGACGCGGCCGGCGACTGGGTGTCCCAGCAGATCCTGCAGTCGCTGCTCGACAAGCGGGTGGCTGCGCTGGCCGACCACCCCGACACCCCGCTGTTCTTCGGCCGCCTCGACCGCTCGGCGGACGACGACCTGCCCCCCACGATCTACGTCGGCCGCCGCCACGTGCACGACGGCAGCAGCCGCCCGCTGGTGATCGACTGGCGCGCGCCGGTGTCCCGCGCGTTCTACCAGGCCAGCCCCGCCGATCCGATGAGCGTCGCGCGGCGGCGCCGGTTCGGCTATCACGGCGGCATGCTGACCGCGTTCGAGGACGAGCCGCTCGGCGAGGGCGGCGACATCGGGCCGTCGAAGATCCTGACCGAGGAGATCGAGCGCCCGCGCACCGGCCCGATGCGGGACATCGTCGCCACGATCCAGCCGGACCAGGACGAGATCGTCCGCGCCACGCTCACCCAGACCGTCTGCGTACAGGGTGCGCCGGGCACCGGGAAGACCGCCGTCGGCCTGCACCGGGCCGCGTACCTGCTGTTCACCCACCGCGAGCGGCTGGCCAGGTCGGGCGTCATGATCGTCGGCCCCAACCGCGCGTTCCTGTCCTACATCTCCTCCGTGCTCCCCGCGCTCGGCGAGGTCAAGGTCGACCAGACCACGGTGGCGGGCCTGCTCGGCGAGCACGCCACGCCGGAGGATCCGATGGTGTCGGCGCTGAAGGGCGACGCCCGCATGGCCGCCGTGCTGGAGCGGGCGTTGTGGCTGCACATCGTGAAGCCGGAGGAGGGCGTCGTCTACAGCAAGGGCGCCTACCGCTTCCGGGTGGCCGACTACGAGGTACGCGAGATCGTCGCCTCGCTACGCGGCACCACCCGCTACGGGCCCGGCCGGGCGGCACTGGCCCAGCGGCTCGCGCACATGGTGCTGGTACGCATGGAGCAGCGCGGGGAGTCGCCCGACGACCGGGTGCAGGACGCCGTGGCCAGGTCCAAGCCGGTCAAGCAGCTCGTCGACGTGGTCTGGCCCAAACTGGTGCCGCAGCAGGTCCTGTTCAAGCTCCTCTCGGACCCAGAGTTCCTGGCAAAAGCCGCCAAAACCGATTTGTCGCCTGACGAGCAGCAAATGTTGCTATGGCAGAAACCGTACCGAGGCTGGAAGTCCGCCAAGTGGTCGGCGGCCGACGCCGCGCTGCTCGACGAGCTCGGCGACCTGATCGAACGCACGCCCTCGCTCGGCCACCTGGTCGTCGACGAGGCGCAGGACCTGTCGGAGATGCAGCTGCGCGCGCTCGGCCGGCGCTGCCGCAACGGCTCGGCGACCGTACTCGGAGACCTCGCCCAGGGCACCACGCCGTGGTCCACCAGCTCGTGGGAGACCGTCCTCAAGCACCTGGGCCAGGACGAGGGCGAGGTCACCGAGCTGACGCTGGGCTTCCGCGTGCCGCGCGAGGTGCTCGACTACGCCGCCCGCCTGCTGCCGTCGATCGCCCCGGCGCTGGCCCCGCCGCGGTCGCTGCGTCCCGGCGTGGGCTCGCTGAGCGTACGCCCCGGCGGCGCGGTCGCCGACGCCGCGCGCGAGGCCATGGCCCGGGAGGGCTCGATCGGCGTGATCGTGCCCGACGCCCTGGTGGCGGAGGTGTCAGGGCAGCTCGACGGGCTGGCCCACGCCGTGCTCGACCCCGACACGACCGAAGAGCACCGGCTGCTGATCGTCCCGGCGACGCTGGCCAAGGGCCTGGAGTACGACCACGTGATCGTCGTCGAGCCGGCCGACATCGTGGCGGCCGAGCCCCGCGGCCTGGCCAGGCTGTACGTGGTGCTCACCCGTGCGGTCACCTCGCTCACCGTCCTGCACGGAAAGGCACTGCCCGCCCAGCTGTCCGCCTGACCACCTGAAGGACCCGCGAGCGGGCACGTCGTCTCCCGAAACCGGCGCACTCCTAGGATGGCTGGAGTAGTGGAGGATCTCTACCAAGGAGGACGCCGTGCCCGCACCGCTGCCACACGAACACCTGCCGTCGGTCCCCGCACTCACAGTCCAGAGCGACGACATCGCGGACGGGGAGAGGCTGGGGGACCTGCACGTCTTCAACGACTGGGGCATGACCGGCCAGAACCTGTCACCCCACCTCCAGTGGTCCGGCGCCCCGGCCGAGACGCAGAGCTACGCCGTGACCTGCTACGACCCCGACGCGCCCACGGGCAGCGGGTTCTGGCACTGGGTGCTCTTCGACCTTCCGGCCTCCGTCTCCGAGCTGCCCACCGGCGCCGGCACCGCACCTGAGTTCAAGGGCCTGCCCGCGGGGGCCACGCACGCGCGCAACGACTACAACAGCAAGGACTACGGCGGCGCCGCTCCCCCGCCCGGCGACCCGCACCGCTACGTCTTCACGGTGCACGCGCTGGGTGTTGCGGAGCTGGGCGTCGACAGTGACGCCAGCCCGGCGGTGGTCGGCTTCAACATCACCGCCAACACGCTCGCGCGCGGCCACATCGTCGCCCACTTCGGCGTCTGATGGCGGCCGATTCAGGAGCCGCTTCGGGGGTGAAGACACGACACGGCGGGCTCGGCGACGTGCCCGCCGTGCTCGACTTCTGGCTCCTGGCCGCCGAGGGCACCGACCGGCGCGACTCGCCCGACAAGGTGGTGGCGCTGATCGAGCGCGACCCGGAGGCCCTGCTCCTCGCCGAGCTCGACGGGGAGCTGGTGGGCACGCTCATCGCGGGCTGGGACGGCTGGCGCGCGCACCTCTATCGCCTCGCCGTCCACCCGTCCCACCGCCGTAAGGGCATCGCCACCACGCTCCTGGCCGCGGCCGAGTCCCGCTTCGCCGCCTTCGGCGCCTTCCGCGCCGACGCCATGGTGCTGGACGACAACGTCTCCGCCCATGGGGCGTGGTCCGCCGCCGGCTACGCACGCCAGCCCACGTGGTCTCGCTGGGTCAAGCCCCTTAAATGATCATATGTACGGCTCTTCGCACAACAACAGACCGGCCCGGACAACGTGCGTCCGAGCCGGTCTGGTGAGAAGAGACCTGGAAGTCTCTGGTGAGGAGACCTAGAAGTCCATGTCTCCGCCGCCGGGCATGCCGGCGGGGGCGGCAGGGGTCTTCTCGGGCTTCTCGGCGATGACCGCCTCGGTGGTGAGGAAGAGCGCCGCGATGGAAGCGGCGTTCTGCAGCGCCGAG